>JAFXTE010000069.1 GCA_017525245.1 Bacteroidales bacterium
GGGCTTTTTCGCCAAAGAGGAGAAAGGACACGCCAAGGTGCCCTACAAAGTTTACGGCAACGTACCCTTCCTGTGGACGAAAATTCCGTTTGCCCGCCCGAGAATGCTTTTCGATATGGGCGCTGTCGGCGGTTGGTTCGGCCTCCCGCAGGATTTGCTGGACCTGTGGGCGAAGGACAACCCCAACATCAAGCGGCAATTGGATTCGATGACGGTGAATGTAGATACAACCGTGATGACCTACGCCGGTCTTTTCGGTGCCTCCTACGATACGGTTATTGGTGGAGAACTCTGTTTCCCTGAGATTGAAATCGGCGACATCGTTCTCAAAGAGGTGTGGGTTTCGACCGCCACACACAACCGTGCCGTCGGTTCGGCCTTGTTGGAGCACGTCTCGCTGATTATCGACGCGCCGAAGAAGAGTTTTTACTTCCTGCCTCACGACGGGAACCCGGAAATCACCGTGGCGAACAGGGGAAGAGGCCTCAATCTTGTTCCTGCCGAGGAGGGCGACACCCTCGGGGCGGTGAAGGCGATTGTGCGCAAAGGGACGAAAGCCTACGAGAAGGGCCTCCGCAACGGCGATTACCTCATCAGCGTTGACGGCACCCCCATTCCGGATATGTGCACGTATATGTTGCTGGTGCGCCAGGGTGCCACGAAACGTTTTGTGTTCCGCAGTCCCGAGGGGGAAACCAAGACGGTGGAGTGGTGATTGCGAAGTAATCGTAATTTTACAGAAATCTTTAGATTGCCACTATCTTGTCACTCATCAGGAACTGAAACAATCCAATAAAGTAAATGCCTTTTTCATCTCGATAAGGCATAATATCGTCTTTGACAATGACAATCTTCTGGAAAGAATCGTCAATTCGATTCAAAGAGTTAAGTTCCTGCTCGCGTTTAGTATCGGAGGACAACTCGTATGCCGACTGGATGTAATACTTTTCGTTCCCGTTGGTTGCAATAAAATCCACCTCATACTGTTTGTATTCTGATTTCCCATTTTTCATCACTCGAGCTTCGATCACCCCGACATCAACAACGTAACCCCGATGAATAAGTTCATTGAAGATAACATTTTCCATCAGATGGGTTTGCTCCAGCTGTCGGTAATTCAAACGGGCATTCCTTAGCCCAACATCAACCGAATAGTATTTTTTAATGTTCTCGTAATACTTATTCCCTTTGATGTTATACCTTTTGGCTTCGTTGAACAAGAACGCCTCTTCCAAATAGCCGATATATTTGGAAACCGTATCGTCTGATATTTTGATTTTCCTCACACTCGCCAATGTGTTGGTGATTCGTGAAGTGTTTGTCAGCGATCCGACGGAGGAACACAATGCATCGGTAATCGCCTCAAGTGCCTCTCGGTTTTCCACGTGATGCCGTTCTACCACATCATCGAGATAGGTCTTCTTCCAGAGCCTTTGCAGATACGAGGTTTTCTGTTCGTAGGTCGGCATCATCCTGAGTGCAGGAAGTCCTCCGAAGGTGTAATACTCCTTCCATAATTCACCGACTGACTCTTGCCGGTCCTGACAAAATTCCTTAAATGTGAAAGGCATGATGTTCACCTCGTCGCTGCGACCTCTGAAAATCGTGATGATGTCGTTGGAGAGGAATTTCGAATTGCTGCCCGTGATATACACATCCACATTTGGACGGTTGTTCAGTCCGTTGACAATCTTCTCAAAATTCTCAACTTCCTGTATCTCATCCAAAAACACATAGTAAGGTTCTGTTTTTGAGATGATTCGTGAATACAGATATTCTTTTAGCTTCTCCCTGTCCAGCAGTTCACGAGGAGTATCTTCATCCTCAATGTCAAAAGAAATGCTGATGATGTGGTCTTCCTGAACCCCTTGCTCCAATAGATAATCTTTAAAAATAGGATTCAGCAGGAAGGATTTTCCAGCACGCCGCGGTCCTGTTATAGCTTTAACCATGTTATTGTTTCTCCTGACAATCAACCGATTAAGATAGGTATCTCTTTTTACGTATGCTTGCATATCTATGTTCATTCGAAATCCACTGCAAAATTACAATATTTTTCGAATGCAAAGCTGTTTGTCCGATTTTTATTATTTTTGTCCCCCGACTGTCACCTTTTCACTTTTTCACGTTATGATTATAGTGAACAGTGAGCAGTGAACAGTGATAATCCGATATGGCTATGTATATTAGAAACCACTTCCTTAAGCAGCCTCGAAGAGGCAAAACGCACGAAGTGCAATTAACCCCACACAAGCGCAGCGCAGTGTGGGACTTGGCACCAGAGACAAGTTCGGACTGCGGAGACAGCGATACAGGTGCCCGCAGCGCAATACGTGTGTGTCTGTCCCTCATCATCGTCGTCCTCCTCGCCCTCGCCTCCCCCCTCTCTGCCCAGCACCGCGACACCCTGTACGTGGTGGAGGAAGAGCCGGTCTATGACACCCTCTTCGTGCACGACACGCTGCGAGTGCACGACACGTTGGTCCCGATGCAGACGGATAGTACTGGATTTTACAAGTTTAGTGCAGGTTTGAATGTTAACGTGCTCGGAGGCGGGCCTTCCATCAAATACGGCATTTCCAAGAATTGTGTTTTCCAAACCGATTTTTCAGGCAGATTTTTCATTAACAACTATTCTCCGGAGAATAGTTTTATACTGTACGTATATGAACTTTCTCAAAACTTTTTATATCAACGTCAAATTGCTGAGAAAAACGGGGTGCTTTACTATTATATGGTCGGAGCTGGCTTGTCGGGAGGCGTTTCAATACTCCGACCAACGCTTTGGAAACTTGGGGTATATCCTTTGTTTGGGGTGGAGTTTGTCTTGAAAAGACCTAAACTCTCTTTTCAAATAGACCTCAGGGCAGGTTATTGTTCCCTTCTGAAATCGGCAAATGCCAAACCGCCACGTACCAGTTTGGACAACAATCCGTTATGGTTGATTTGCTATACGGGTATGCCGACGGAATATCCTTATCACGGATATGACATTTCGCTGAATTTCGCCGTCAGATTCTGTATGATTAAATAAGATTTTATTTTTGCCCCCGGCTGTCACCTTTTCACTTTTTCACGTTATGATATTAGTGATTAGTGATTAGTGAGTGGTGGGCAGGCAGTCGGCAACAGTATCGAATGGACAAGGCGAAATTTTGGGAGAAGCAGTACCGGCGGGGTCACAGCAGGATTGTCGGGATCTGCTACCGCTATGTCAACGACTGGGCGGTGGCGCAGGATCTGGCTCAAGACGTGTTCCTGAAGGCGATGGAAACCTTCAAGGCCTACCGCGCCTTCGGCCGCTTCGATGCCTGGCTGACCCGCATCGCCGTGAACCACTGCATCGACTACCTGCGACAAAAGCCCGATTTCATCGCCTTGGAGTCGGAACCCGCCGCCGAACGCCCAGACGAAGACACCGAACCGATTTGGACCGCCGACTTCACAGAGAAGGAGCTGTTGGAAACCGTCCAGCAGCTGCCGGAACAGCAACGGACGGTCTTCAACCTCTACGCCATCGAGGGCTACTCGCACCGGCGCATCGCGGGACTGCTCGACATCTCGGTGGCCTGCTCCAAGCAGCTGCACCACCGCGCCCGCGTGCGCCTGGGCCAAATGCTCACCGACAAACACAAACAAAAAGAGAACAAGAGGAAAGGATTGCTTATGATACCCCTGCTTTTTATCCTGAAACGAACCAACGCCGATTCCCGCCGGTTAGACCGGTTGTACCGTTCCAAATTGTCGGGATTGCGAATGGATTCCGCCGCCGGAATCGTCCAAACGGCGGCCACCACCCCGGGCAAATTCGTCACCGCCATCGCGGCGCACAAGGCCACCCTCCTCCTCGTCGCGGCCGCGGGCATCTCGGGCGGCGCCGTCGGTTGGCAGGCGGGTCGTCACCACCCCGTCGCCCCGAGCCCGGCCAATGATCCGTCCTCGATGGTAGAGACGGTGCGCGCAATGTCTCCTGATACGGTTGCATCTCCTGACACGAATACATTGACGGAACCCGTTGTGGCGACAGATTCTGTTGTAGGGACGAAATCCGTTGTAGGAACAAATTCCGTTGTAGGGGCGAATAATTATTCGCTCCTACGGACCAACACCGAAACGTCACCCGCCAGCGTTGTCGGGACACCACCCGCCGCATTAGCGAAAACGGATGAAACAACGAATCCCGACCCCGTCATCATCACCCAAAAGGTGCCCGTCCGCCGGACCGTCGTGATCCGCGACACCACCATCGTGTCGGACACGGTGTATCAGGTTATCGGTGAGTAGTGATTGTCACGCCGCGAGCACCCGAATTTTTTGTATTTTTGCGCCGCATTTTCGAAAATGCGGCAAAACCATCATGTAACCTTGTAGAGACGCGCCATGGCACGTCTCTACAGACCGAAAAAACTGATTTGACAATTGTAAGACAGTGATATGGCAGATTATCAAGATGATAACATTATAACCCTGAATTGGTATGAGCACATCCGGACGAGACCCGGCATGTACATCGGCAAGAAAGGCGACGGCTCGTCGCATGACGACGGCATCTACGTGCTCCTGAAGGAGGTGATGGACAACGCCATCGACGAGTTCATGAACGGCTACGGCAAGGTCATCGACATCACCATCAAGGAGAACCGCGTGACCGTGCGCGACTACGGCCGCGGCATCCCCTTGAACAAGGTGGTCGATTGCTACTCCAAGATGAACACGGGCCGCAACTTCAAGGGCGACTTCGCTTCCATCGGCATGAACGGCGTGGGCGTGAAGGCGGTGAACGCGCTCTCCACGCACCTGCTCGTGCAAAGCGTGCGCGACGGCCAGATGAAAAGAGCCGAATTCTCCGCAGGCCTCCTGACCAAGGAGTATCCCATCGAGGCGACCGACGAGAAGAACGGCACAATGGCCTCCTTCCTCCCCGACAACACCATCTTCGAAAACTACGAATGGTACACCGAATACATCGAGAATCTGCTTTGGAACTACGTCTATCTGAACCGCGGCCTCACCATCAACTTCAACGGCAAGCGCTTCTACTCCAAAAACGGCCTCTTGGATTTGCTCAACAAAAAAGTGGGCGACAATGCCTTGTATGAGCCCATCTACCTGAAGGACGACAACTTCGAGTTCGCCATGGTCCACACCAACCGGAAATACGGCGAGGAGTACTACACGTTCGTCAACAGCCAGTACACGGAGCACGGCGGCACCCACCAGCAGGCCATGCGTGAGGCCATCGTCAAGACCTTCCGCGACTTCTTCAAGAAGAACTTCGAGCCCGCGGATGTCCGCAATTCCGTCGTCGCCAACATGTCCATCAAGGTCAAAGACCCCATCTTCGACTCCCAGACCAAGACCAAGCTGGGTTCCGAACATATCGAGCCCGGCGGGCAGACCATCCGCAACTACGTCAACGACATGATCGGTCGCTTGTTGGACAACTACCTGCACAAGCACCCCGATGTGGCCGATGTGATTCTGAAAAAGATACAAGAAGCTGAGAAAGAGCGCATTGCCATCTCCAATCTAAAGAAGCAAACCAAGGAAATCCAGAAGAAGGTGAGCTTGCACAACAAGAAGCTGCGCGATTGCAAGTACCACTTCAACACCAACGATTCACGCGGGTTGGAGACGATGATTTTCATCACCGAGGGCGACTCGGCATCCGGTTCCATCACGCAGTCGCGCGACGCGAACACGCAGGCGGTCTTCAGTCTGAAAGGCAAGCCGGCGAACATCATCAAGTCGAAGAGCGCCATTTACTCCAACGAGGAGCTGAGTCTGCTGCAGGCCGCGCTCAATATCGAGGACGGCGTCGATGGGCTGCGCTACAACAACATCATCATCGCCACCGATGCCGATGTCGATGGTATGCACATCCGGTTGCTGCTGCTGGCTTTCTTCCTGAAATACTTCCCCGATGTGGTGCGCACAGGGCATGTGTATGTTTTGCAGACGCCGCTTTTCCGCGTCCGCAACAAGCAGAAGACCGTCTATTGTTATTCGGAAGAGGAAAAGATGCAAGCTATCAAGACGTTGGGGAAAAAACCGGAGATTACACGATTCAAAGGTCTGGGTGAGATTTCCCCGAAGGAGTTCAAGGGTTTCATCGGGAAGAGCATCCGCTTGGAACCGGTGGTGTTGGACGCGAAGAGTAACATCGACGCGGTCATCGAATACTACATGGGCAAAAACACGCCGCAGCGCCAGAACTTCATCATGGAGAATCTGCGGGAGGAGATTGACAATTTCTCGGAAGAATCCTGATTAGATAGAAGTTAGAAGTTGGCAGTTAGTAGTTTTTAGGAAGAACTTGTAACCTTTGGGATAACCTGAAACCTGAATCTTGAATCTTGAAACCTGAAACTGCTTGTATTATGGCGGGAAAAAAGACATTATTTTTCATAATCTGTTACCTGATATTCCACATCTCATTGTCCGCCCAGAACATCACTGTGAGCGGCCATCTTTACGAGCGCGGGAGTCTGGAATCGTTGCCCGGAGGCTTGATTTACGAACCTGTTTCACAGACGGCCACCACAACGAATACATACGGCTTCTACACGCTTACATTGCCGTATCGCGAAGGTATGTATCTCGTTTTCAACAGTTTCGGCTATATCAACGATACCCTATGGATTCGCAGTGCCGAGAATGTCGAATACGATGCGCGACTGTCGAAAATCACGATGCTGGAAACAGTGACCATTAAGGGAGAAAAGACGAACACCGAGCAGGTGCAGATGAGTTCCATCAAACTGACCACCAGGGAGATACAACAAGTCCCGATGCTCTTTGGAGAAAAGGACGTCTTTAAGACGTTGCTGCTGCTGCCGGGTGTACAATCGGCCTCGGAGGGTACCTCCGGCATCTACGTGCGCGGCGGCGGTCCCGACCAAAACCTCATCATCCTCGACGAAGCCACTATCTATAACGCCAGCCACCTTTTAGGGTTCTTTTCCATCTTCAACGGCGATGCCATCAAATCCGTTGAGCTTGTAAAAGGTGGATTTCCTGCACGTTACGGCGGCCGGCTCTCCTCAGTCATCGACATCAACATGAAAGACGGCAACAAGGACAGTTACCACGTGGAAGGCGGCGTCGGGGTCATCTCCTCCAACGTGATGGTGGAGGGTCCCATCATCAAGGACAAGGCCTCCTTTATGATTTCCGGGCGCACCACCTACCTTGACCTGCTGATGATACCCCTCATGAAAATCACAGGAAATGGGGCGGCTGGTGGTTACTATTTCTTCGACCTGAACGGCAAATTCAATTTTGACCTCGGCAAAAAAGACAAACTTTACCTCAGTGCCTATTTCGGTCGCGACAAATTCCACATAGCCCAAAGCGACCACAATATGGGAAACTCCGACAAGTACAAGATGGGGCTTTTTTGGCAGAATGCCACGACCACTGCGCGATGGAACCATCTGTTTTCCAATAAGATATTTTCCAATCTTTCGTTCGTGTTCAGCGATTACACGATGAACACCTACATGAAGTACAAGTACTATTACGGACCCAATGACCCTGATAATGAGATGTTCAGCTCCGACTTCAATTCCGGCATCCGCGACTACACGCTGAAGTATGATGTCTCTTTCCATCCGAATGCCACACACCGCATCCTCACTGGTGCGGCTGTCACTTACCATGAAGCACGGCCCAATGCCATGACCATGAAAACCGACACCCTCACATTGCGACAAGTAGATAAAAACCGCGGTCTGGAATACGCTGTCTATGTGGAAGATGAGATCAACATCCGCAACAAGTTCCGCATTAATCCGGGTGTCCGCTTAGTGGGGTTCTCCGTGCCGCGCAAAACCTGGTTCTCGCCAGAGCCACGACTCTCCATGAGCTACAATTTCCTTCCCAACCTGGCCTTGAAAGCATCTTACGCCATGATGAGCCAGAACATGATTTTATTGAGTACCAGTACGATAGGACTTCCAACGGACTTGTGGGTACCCGTTACGGACAAGGTTCGGCCGCAACGCTCGCAACAAGTCGCACTTGGTTTGCACTACGACCTGAAAAAGCCGCAACTTTCATTCTCTTTGGAGGGTTATTACAAGAAAATGGACCACATTTTGGCATATAAGGAGGGTACTTCGTATTTCACCACTGCGCTTCAGCAACTGCTTGAAGAGGAGCAGAACAACAGTTTCGAAAGACAATGGTCTGATAACGTGACCTCTGGAAAGGGTTGGTCATACGGTGTGGAATTCCTTGTGCGTAAGGAAGTTGGAAAGTTTACAGGATGGATTGGCTACACGCTCTCCTGGACCAAGCAACAGTTCGACGAGCTGAACTTCGGGAAACCATTCTTCGCCCGCTACGATCGTCGGCATGATGTCTCCATCGTGCTGATGTACAGCCCGACCAAGAAGATCAACCTCTCACTGTCGTGGGTTTTCGCCACCGGCAACGCTGTCACCCTGCCCACTTCGGTTTATACGGCTGAAGATCTTGAAGACTACATGGACATTTTCCTTCCAACCGAGGAGAACGTAATAAACATCTCCGGTTTTGTAGAGAATTACGGTAAGAAAAACGATTTCCGCATGAAACCGTTCCATCATCTTGATATCGGCGTGCAGTTTATCAAGCCGCACAAGAAAAACAACGGCCAGAGTATCTTTGAGATCAGCATTTATAACGTCTATAACCACCACAACCCGTTCTTCTATTTCACGGAACAAGATTACGTCAATGGTCAGGCCAGATATACGCTGAAACAGGTCAGCATTTTCCCGATTATCCCCACATTCACGTATCACTTCAAATTCTAAGACAATGAAATCGTTCAACATATTTCGACTTTTGGCGTTCACTTGTTGCGTTATAAGCGCACTCACCTTTTCGAGTTGTGTGGATGAGGTGCATATCGACCAAGACTTTCATGAAACGCAGAAATTGGTGCTGTACTGCCGCCTGTGTCCGCAATTAGACACGACTTATATCTTGCTGAGTAACACCACGTTGTTATACGCCAGCAGCAACATCGAAATGACGAATCTGAAAGACGGTGTAGTGGAACTTTCCGCTGACGGTCAGACATGGACACGCGCTGCCTATGATCAGTCTCGGCAACACTTTTTCTTGACGAAAGAGGAGTTTCCGATTGAAGAGGGGCACACTTACTACATCCGTGCGTCACATCCTGATTTTGAGGATGTTTCGTCCTCCTGCACTGTTCCCGTGACGCATGATGTGGGGTTCCGGTTCGACACTGTGACGGTGAATAGCGACATGCACTTAGGACAAATCAATGACTGGCCGCACCGGGACGTGTATGCGGAATGGCGCGATGTGGCGGGTGAGGAGAACCATTATGCGCTGATGGGGAAGGTGTTGTTCACCCACAACGATTTCGGTGATGGTAGCGGTCCCATGGTAACCTCCTATTACTGGGATTTTTACACTGTCTGGATGTACCGGAACAACCAGGACTACCGGTATGTGTCCGATGAAGGCAATGACGGGGCGGTGATGCGATTCCTGGTGGATGAAAATCTTCCCATAGAGGGTGAAGGTGATTGGGATGACGAGGAAGACGAAAACGAGGACGAATACTTTTTCCTGTTCCTCGACCGCAACAGCTACTTATATGAGAAAACGTTAAACAACGATGACTACGACCTGAATTTCCTGATGTTGGAGCCCACGCACACCTTCACGAACATCGAAGGCGGCTTCGGGTTGTTCGGGGCGTTTAGTATGGTGAAGGTTGCGCGATAAGCTTGTAACCCATTTTCCCACTTAACCCAAAAAAATTGTACTTTTGCAAGTTTGAATTTTTTGGAATAAAATCTCTCAGAATATGTATAGAACACATACTTGTGGCGAGCTGACGCTTGAGAATATTCAGCAAACCGTGACTTTGAGCGGTTGGATTCAGAAGATCCGCCATCTGGGCGGTATGATTTTCATTGACCTGCGCGACCGTTATGGCATCACGCAGCTGGCTTTCAACCATGAGGAGCGCCCCGAATTGTGCGAGCGCGCCGAACAGTTGGGTCGCGAATGGGTGATCCAGGTAACGGGCAAGGTGATTGAACGTTACAGCAAGAACAAGAACATCCCCACCGGCGACATCGAAATCGAGGTGCATGAGCTGAACGTGCTCAACGCCGCCGAGGTGCCGCCGTTCACCATTGAGGACGAGTCCGATGGCGGCGACGAACTGCGTATGCGCTACCGCTACCTCGACATCCGTCGCAACCCCGTGAAGAACAACCTCATCTTCCGTCATAAACTGGGTCTGGAGATCCGCAAATACCTGAGCGGACAGGGATTCCTCGAAATCGAGACGCCGTTCCTCGTGAACAGCACCCCTGAAGGCGCCCGCGACTTCCTCGTGCCCTCCCGCATGAACCCCGGCGAGTTCTACGCCCTGCCGCAGTCTCCCCAAACGCTGAAACAGCTGCTGATGATGGCCGGCATGGACCGCTATTTCCAAATCGTGCGCTGCTTCCGTGACGAAGATCTCCGCGCCGACCGTCAGCCCGAGTTCACCCAAGTCGATTGCGAGATGTCGTTCATCGAGCAGGAGGACATCCTCAACCTGTTCGAAGGTCTCGTACAACATATTTTCCGTACTTTCAAGGGAATGGAAATCGGCAAACTGGACCGCATGACCTGGAACGACGCGATGAAATACTACGGTTCCGACAAGCCCGACGCCCGCTTCGGGATGCGCTTTGTGGAGCTCAATGACGTGCTGCAGCACAAGGATTTCAAAGTCTTCAACGAGGCCGAGCTCATCGTCGGCATCAAGGCCGAGGGCTGCGGCAACTACTCCCGCAAGCAACTTGACAACCTCACCGAGTTCGTGAAGAGCCCGCGCGTGGGTGCCGCTGGTCTGGTCTATATCCTTTGCAATCAGGATGGTACGTTCAAATCCTCCGTCGATAAATTCTACACGCAGGACGATCTGAAGGTCGTGGCCGAACGTTGCGACGCGCACGCTGGCGACCTCATCCTTATCCTCTCCGGCAAGGCGATGAAGACACGTAAGCAGATGTGCGAGCTGCGTCTCGAAATGGGCAACCGCCTCGGTCTGCGCAAGGCCGGCGAGTACAAGGCCATGTGGGTCATCGACTTCCCGCTGTTGGAGTGGGACGAGGAGACGCAACGCTACTACGCTATGCACCACCCGTTCACCGCTCCGAAGCCCGAGCACGAAGACTGGCTCGAGACCCGTCCCGGCGAGGTGCTGGCAAACGCTTACGACTTGGTTATCAATGGTTCTGAAATCGGCGGCGGCTCCATCCGTATCCACCGTCCGGAACTGCAGAAACGCATGTTCAAGGCCCTGAACTTCACCGAGGAGCAAGCGCAGAGCCAGTTCGGATTCCTCATCAACGCTTTCAAGTACGGTGCTCCGCCGCACGGTGGCATCGCCTTCGGCTTCGACCGTCTGTGCGCCGTGCTCAGCGACTGCGACAGCATCCGCGACTTCATCGCGTTCCCGAAGAACAACGCCGGTCGTGACACCATGCTGCCCGCCCCCACCCCGATCGATCCGAAGCAACTGGACGAACTGAACATCAAACTGAAATAAATGCTACGTCAGCTGCTCTCCACGATCGGCGAATATCTCATCTTTCTCCGCAAAGTATTCTCCAAACCAGCCAAATGGTCCGTTTTTCTGAAGAAATGGGTGTTTGAGATGGACGCCATGGGCATCGGCTCCATGCTGATTGTCTGCATCGTGTCGTTGGCCATGGGCAGCGTCATCACGTTGCAGACTGCCCTGCAAATCGAGAGCGGCTGGATTCCTTCTTGGACAGTGGGTTTCGTCGCCCGCACCTCCATCGTGATGGAACTCTGTCCCACCATCATCAGTCTGTTGTTGGTGGGAAACCTCGGTTCGCGCATCACAGCAGAAATCGGCAGTATGCGGGTTACGGAACAAATTGATGCTTTGGAAGTTATGGGCATCAATCCGGCATCGCACTTAGTGTTGCCGAAGGTAACGGCTTCCATCATCGTGAATCCAATCCTTTGCGTGTTCAGCATTGCATTCGCCCTTTTTGGCGGATTCTTGACCGTTTGGCTTACCAACTGTATCTCCACATACGACTTTATGGACGGCCTTACTTACTGTTTTCGCGTCTATGACGTGGTCTATGCGCTGACGAAAACCTGCATCTTCGCCTTCATCATGTCCACCGTCGCCTCCTTCTACGGCTACCGCATCGAAGGCGGTGCCTTGGAACTCGGCAAGGCCAGCACGCAAGGGATTGTAGTGTCGAGCTTCATCATCTTGGTGTTGAATGTGGTGATTACGGATATAATGTTGTAAAAGTGCCTGCGGGCACGATTCCTCGCCACCCTATAGGCGGATAGAGTTCTCCTCCTCTTTCTCCGTTGTCGGAGTGTTGACTATGTGGTAGCCACCAAATTTCTTGCTGCCGGAGTACTGGATTTTCCCCCTCTTCTTGAGTTCGTACAGACAACGATCCATTGTGGTTTTTGGATAGGAAGTGTGGGAAATGAGCTCCGTGGACCGGCAACCAGGATGCTCACTGATGTAGCTAAGCACAACATCGAGCTTCTTTTTTGGCGGAACAGACAGGTGTTTTTTACCCTTTTCCACTTTACCATCCAATCGTTTGTCATTCAAAACCTCTTGGCTCGCACGCAAGTATTCCTCAATGGCAGCGGGGGCATGAGGATATTTTTGGATGTCCAGATCGAATGTGAGGGGTTTTTCCATCCAAGGCACGGCCTTCATGACCACAGCCTCTCCATCACACAAGACGATATGTTGGACTGGGACAACGAAGGAGGAAGATATTCGGACAAATTCTTTATTATCAAGAAGTTGCATCAAATACTTAAGAGAGCAATAGCGGGTGTATTTAACACCGTCCACCGTATAGATTTGCGTTTCATTCCCATTCTTCTTGCAATAGAAGATGTCATCAAGGAGTATATGCTGACAGTTGTTGTCCCCGTCACACACATCAATCATTCTGGCTTGCTGATAAACAACCCTGATCTCCGTTTCCAAAGACTGCTGCAGTTGTTTCCTTTCCGCTAACAAATAAGGGAAGAAGTTGAAGGCGAGATTGCGGCTAAAGACTAAGAACAAGAACTTGAAAAAATAATTGAACATCCCAACTTCATTGATTCGAAATGCTTGACTTTGCGAAATGAACGGGTAGCCAACGGCCAGCTCAATGCATCCTGCCACAAGACAGGCAGCAACAACCGAAAACCAATATAGCGATGTGCGGCCACGATACAATCTCTGATAAAAGACAAGATAGTTGGCGTACAGCGTGGCCAGCAGCAGCAATCCGGAAAACACCTCCTTGGCCGTACTTCCTAAATAGGGCCGAAGGTATGCGTTTCGTGAGAAAAACCACAGCAGGGCCGTGCAAGGCAGGATGTTCAGTAAAATAGTTGCAATTGTGTTCCGTCGTTTCATAACATTGTTGTTTGATTACGGTGACAAAGATAATCTTTTTATCCTTCCATTATTCCACCAAAGATTTTTAATGCCCCAAAACATCGCTTTGAGGCATTAAATCACTATATTGTTGTAAAATACTTATTATCAGGCATTTACGCTATACGAAAACTGTTTTCAAAATAGCATAGTGTCATATTATTGAGCATGGGGAGCATATTTTTGGCGTGGGGCATAAAATTGATTGGTGTTTGATAGTATTTTTGCCGCCGAAAAAAGTAACATATTAACACCAAAATCAAAATGCAATGAAAAAAGTATTGACATTGACACTGCTCGCGGCCACGTTGCTTGGCGCATGCGAGAAAGAAAGCAAAATGGCAGGGGCAAACCAGCCCTCTCCTAACAGAGTTGTGGTCATCCCTTCGGATGGTAAAACAGCATCCGCCACAATACTCGTATCACAAATCGGACTTGATGGAAAAACCTGTAACGGATGTGTTTTGGATGGTGGGGATTACATCCATGTGGACTGTATGGGAGAAGGACACTATTGTGCATTTGCCGCATCTGTCCAGTTGCAACAGGTCGGCACCGCCGTCACCGCCACGACCACGGACACGTTCGGTCTGACCTCGGAGGATTTCTTCCTCATGCCAAGCCGCTCCTTGGATTATGAAGATGAGAAAGGGAGCCACATCTTCCTGAACATTCCCGGGCAGATGGTCTATCGGAACACCGCCACGCAGCAGTTTACGTTTACGGGGCTATTCTTCAGCAACAGGGCAGCTTACAGTAACAATTAAGAATTGATTGCAAAAAACCTGTCTGCACGGCTTTTGGGTTAATTTTAGAAATTATTTTATTCACATATTAAATAGCAAAGAGTATGAAAAAAATGTTTAGTTTATGTGTCTGTGTAGTGGCACTTGTTTTAGTTTCATGTGACAAAGAAAAGGTTTATAACCCTCAGGATTCTGCGTTAAGAGCTGGAAACAAAAGTGTCAGAACTTTTGAAAGCATGGATGATTTGTATCGGGAAATCAATCTTTTGAATGATATGGACTTCAATGAAATCGTTTCATACGAAGACATGAATGGATACCAATCATTCGGGAGGCTTGCTTACCAAGCGGTGGAGACAATTCTTCAAGACTCCTCAAATCCAGACCTTATGTTACGTCAACTCAACAACTATCAACTTTATCTGCAAACAATCACAGAGGGCACAACTCAATATGTTGACATTCGGTACGACAACACTCCGTTCACTTTTATCATGAACAAAGACAGAATTTTTATTGTGGCCGATAGTGTTTATAAAGTATTTGACACCTGTATAGTAAAGTGTGGAATTAGTCAAAAAGAAAGTCTGATTTTTATGGACGAGAATGACTTAAGAGAGATTGAAGACACCCCAGAGTTTCATATTTGTTCGCTAAATCCCCCCTTTGCCATCACTCAAAGTAAATACAGTAATTACGGTGATCATATACAGCAAGACGCAGTAAACGACAAAGAGAAAGTGAAAACCGATCTTTACAGTATCCCTGTGGATAGCAGAATGGTGAATGGCAGGTTATGCTTCACTGCTTATATGTATCTAAAAATAAAAGGATTTCGAAAATTTGCCGGAACTTTCTGGCCAGTGCAACGGACTTTGTCCGACAACATTGCGGGCGGGATGGTTGTCCACACAACCGAATACTGGAATTCGGTGTCAGGCGGATCGGAAGGATTCCAACGGACAGAAAACATCATCGCAAAACCACTTCAAATGCCTGAATACATCACTTCTCCAGCCATTTACATAAGTTATGCTGTCGGCTATGGACGTATTCCCGCAGTTGCAGCTGTCTATAATTTCCAGTAATACACTCTTCTTATGAAACACATTCTGACATTTGTTTTGTGCTTGGTTTTTCCGACAATTTTCTGTTTTTCCGAAAATATCTGTGACACGGGATATTCTGTGAAAAACCGTTGGGTGATTAAGGCAAGTGTTTCCCCGTATAAGAATTGGGATTCGGATCAGCCGAGTATTCACATTGGTTATTATCTTGATCTTGTACATTTGCCTAAGGCAAGCTTTGAAGTGGAGGCAACCTATGCGGTGGGCAAGTATCTTGAAATAGGTATTACAAGTGGATTTATTGACGGAAAATATATTCAACCAACAGACGGATTGGGTGGTGTCACCAAACAGATGATTGCCCCGACTTTCGGTGGTTCCCTGCATTTTCATCTGCTCCCTCTGTTTGTCAAGGCACCCGTCTGTAGATGGGATCTCTATTTGTTGGCTAAATATAACGGATGCGTTCTTCCTAAAACAGAGTTTGACGTTGAGGGATTCTCGTTAAAAAAATACAGACATGTTTACGGTGTTGGGCTTGGCATCTCCTATTTTATCAAAAACATAGCCGGTTTTTTCTCCGAATTCTCTGTTGGACAATTCTCCTATTTTACTGCATTTGTGAACAGTAATACTAATTTTCGCGTGGGTATCGCATTCAAAATCAAGAAAAAGCAGTTATGAAACACGTTATTTTCCCCACACTTTGTGTAATAATGTTGTGCCTTGAAGTAAAAGCACAACCTGTCCAATTGATGGAGAACAAAGGCTATGCTTTCCCGTTACATTCCTTTGGGGTTTCATTTCAGGAATGTGTTCTTTTTCCGACAAAAATCAAGAACGAAATGGGTTCATTGAAACCTAATCAAGAGATATGTAACAATCATGAGCTTGCAGTTCAATATTCTTGTCTATTCCGTAATCATTTTGGCTTTTCTTTGGAACTTTTGTTCGGCACTTACCGACGATTAGCCACCTTTCAATTAAGTGCCTTTGGTGCAGAAGACATAGATGCAGAGGCGGGGGATTTCTATTTTGGATTTCGTCCGAAAATAGCCTATTTTAGACCTGTTCACAAAAATGTTTCCCTGCAAGCGGAATTCGGATTGACTTTTATGCCGTTTATTCATGATCCGTCTTGTTTTATAGACAGATTTACTTGGATTAATCGTGCCAATCAGGAAATCGTCTCAATGAAAATAAATGGGATGTCATATTTTTGTCCAGATGCTACAATTTCCCTGACCTGCCTCTTTCACGGCAACAAACGTCCTAAAAACCATTTCTCGGTGGGCATTTATGCAAACTTGTCGTTCGTTACCCGTTTGGAGATGACATACGACACTTTCAATTATGGAAATCTGCCTTTTGAGGCACGTTCTTATGGAATCTGTCGTTGGAATTCGAGTAACGTAGGTGTCAGTGTTGGCTATCGTTTTATGGGACTTCAACCATAATTAATCAAAAGTGCATTTCCAAAACAATATTCACTAAAATGTCAAACAAATGAAAAAAAATCACATTAACAGCGGCCGTCATTTTGATGACCATCATGGGAGCCAAAGCCCAACTTCAAACAGCATGGTTGACTTCTGGTAATAGCGCAACAAGCCACTTTTTCCTCGGTTCTACCGACTCTTCTCCAATCAAGTTCAGAACCAACAACACCGAAAGAATGTGTATCAGTGCTTCTGGCAACGTGGGCATCGGTACCACCTTGCCGCAACAGATGTTGCACATTGTAAGCGGTAATGTTTTGATTTCCAAAACATCCACAAATCGTGCTCCAGGCTCTACCAATGGTTCGCTATTTTTCGGCAGTGTAATCAATTCTACTAATCAATTTGGAGAATGGGGTATAGAATATCTGAGTGAGGATGATTTGGAACACGGTCTCAACTTTTGGAAACCTGCAACAGCAATGAGCGGTGGGGGTAACTTTTTTCTGTTCCTAAAAGACAATGGCAACATCGGCATCGGCACCAACAACCCGCAGGCGAAATTAGCGGTGAACGGTGAAATCCTGGCCAAGAGCGTGCGGGTGAACACAAGCAACACCTACTGGCCGGACTATGTGTTCGGGAGCGACTATAGTTTGATGAGTCTGAAAGAGTTGGAGCAGTATGTGAACACACACAGACATTTGCCCAATGTCCCTTCTGCAAAAGAAATAGAAGAGAAAGGGGATGTGGATCTCGGCGCGATGAACGCCATCCTGCTGGAAAAGGTTGAGGAACTGACCCGCTATGTCATTGATTTGCAGAACCAGATTGACGAACTGAAAAATGGAAAGGAGTAGGAAGATGAAAAGATACGTGTATATTTGTTGTCTGTGTTTGTCTTTTTTGTCTGCCAGAGGACAGATTAGTCAAGGAGGGAAACCATACAGCTTTAGCTCTACTTTAAGAGATTATAATTCAGACACTATCCGCTTAAATGAGAATCTTATTTCCTTTGAAATGCCTAAAATCAGAGAATCTGTTTTTAACTCAATACTGCAAAACAATATGCTAAATAATGAATACCAATTCGCATACGATTTCCACACATCAATTAATGTTAAGGAGCAATCCACTATTGACTCTATTGATATTGGAATAATTTACAGGTTGGTTGTGAAATCCGAAGGAGCAAAGTCCCTAAACCTTATTTTTGACGAGTTTTCAATTCCGAGAGGTGCTAAGCTTTTTATTTATAGCAAAGATAAAAAAAACATCATAGGTGCTTTTACAAGTAACAATAACAATGGTTCCAGGAAACTACCTACAGTTCCTGTTTTTGGAGATGAAATTGTTGTTGAATATTTTGAACCATATTTTTCGGAATTTGCAGGTTCATTGAAAATCATTCGGGTAAATCACGATTTTATGGGAATTTGCTTCGATCAAGTGGAAGAAATGGATAAGGATGAATTTGAAGATTGTTATGTTGACATTAACTGTAGTCCAGAAGGAGATTCTTGGCAAGAGGAGAAAAGAGCCGTTTGCAGGGTTATTCGCAAAGGGACTGCAACTTTTTCAGGCAGTTTGGTTAACAACACAAATATGGATGGTATCCCGTATTTTCTTACTGCGAATCACTGCATCTCAACCCAACAAATGGCAGATGTGTCTGTTTTTATTTTTAATTACGAGAGACCAGGTTGCAAAACAGGACAGGCCTCATCCGGTCAGTCCATTTCTTCAGGAACATTAAGGGCAACGAATAGCCAATCGGATTTTTCACTGATAGAATTGTCTCATAGACCATTGTCAACCTGGAATCCCTATTATGCCGGTTGGGACAGACGGGAGGAACAAAGTGCTGGTGGAGTATGTATTCATCATCCGTCTGGCAAGCCTAAAAAAATATCTACGTATAATATTGCGCTTGTCAATACAACTTGTACGAATCTGCCTCAAGACAATTATTACCGAGTAACTAATTGGATACCCACAACAAATGGTTACAGTATAGCAGAGGAAGGCAGCTCGGGGGCTCCATTATTCAACAACAGCCATAAAATCATCGGACAATTGTACGGGATGTGTTCGTGGTTTGCTTCTTTTTGCGATAATCCTTCGCAAAATAAAATTGATTTTGGTAAATTTTTAGTGTCTTGGAATAATGGTGAAACCGCAGAAACTCGTCTGAAAGATTGGTTGGATCCGATTGAAAGTAATGTCTTTCAGTTGGAGGGATCGGAAGTGTGTCCCCAAGAATTGACAAATAACCTGACACTCACGCATACGGTAAACAGTGGAGTTGTTGAAATCAAACAGGCAACACAAAACATTTCTTCTTCTTGTTTTATTTCAGAAGGCGCAAACGTTTCTTATAAAGCAGGGCAGAATATTAATTTGGTTTCAGGCTTTCATGCAGAACAAGGAAGTCGTTTCTATGCTACGACAGGAAATGAACCCATCTGTGTTCC
This sequence comes from Bacteroidales bacterium, assembly GCA_017525245.1. Classification (GTDB taxonomy): domain Bacteria; phylum Bacteroidota; class Bacteroidia; order Bacteroidales; family WCHB1-69; genus F23-D06. Next base: position 19,198 of record JAFXTE010000069.1, read on the forward strand.
TGGCTGTTATCCGATGACCCTTTCTTTAGACAGTCAAGTTTTTTCAAACGGAGGCAATATCTGTTTTACGCAAACCAATGCCACTTCATACCACTTACGATTAGTCAATTATTTGGGACAAGAGGTTTATCAGTATAGTGGAGCTACAAGCAGTTTCCAGTGTTGCATTCCGATACTTACTGTTAATCTAGCAGTTGGAAGATACATTGCTACGATTACCCTCATAAACGAATGTGGTGAAATGTCCGAATCATACCTCATGCTCTGCATAGGAGGAAAAGGAGAAGACTCATACGGGAATGATTCTCTGAATTTAAGAGGTCTTTCTTCTATCCATACCGATTCTGCCTCTTTTGATTTTGACGTTTATCCAAATCCCTCGAACGGTGTTTTTCAAATAAATGTTCAGGTAGGGACAGTTTATCCTTATTCGATTGAAATAATAACTTCTATGGGACAAACGTTATATCACATTGACAATATAAAGGAAAAAACAATCGAAATTGCTAAAGCATGCCTACCTGTCGGATTATACTTCGTAACAATCAGAATGAATGACATTTCTAAAACAAAAAAATTGATTATTGAATAAACAAAAAAATGAAAAAGATTATTTTTGGAACAATCATACTGGCATTTGTCTTTATGACGAGTTGCGATAGAGAACAAAATACAAATTTTATCCAATATAATTGGAAGCTCCAATCCGTGTCAGAAAATGGCATAACCCATGCTATACATTGGTCAGAAGCAGATTTATGTATTGAAGATGCCTATACGCTAATATTCATTAATGATACAATTTTCCAATTGAACACAGGTGTCAACAAAGCTATGGGAATATATCATCTTTCCGAAGCGAATTTGGAAATAAGCCAGTATAGGGAAATGACATCTGTTCACAGTGAGGATAAAATAGACCAATTGCTTCCCAAATGTATACCGACAGTCCATACCTATAAAATAAAGGGCAATTCTTTGATATTGATAGGTGATGGTTGTAGAATCCGATTGACAAGATAACGGATATAAAAAAATCACGAATAAGGCGATATGCGTACAAATGGTCGCAGAAAAAAAATTCTTTTGAGTACCTGAAAAAAAATTACTTTTGCAGCCAAAAGTAATAAACAGCCAATTTAGATTAGAAACCAACAATCCGTCAACCTGTTAACCCATGATCGAGGTCAACAACGTTTCCAAGTATTTCGGCGAAAAGCAGGTGCTTTTCGGCATCGACACGCAGTTCGAGGAGGGCAAGGTAAACCTCATCATCGGGCGGTCCGGGTCGGGCAAGACGGTGCTGATGAAGTGCTTGGTGGGGCTGCACACGCCCGAGGAGGGCAAAGTTCTCTACAGCGGCCGGGAGTTCCACAACCTGCCGGAAAAGGACAAACTGCTGCTCCGCAAGGAAATGGGGATGGTGTTCCAGGGTTCCGCGCTGTTCGACTCCATGACTATTGAGGAGAATGTCACTTTCCCATTAGACATGTTCACCGAACAGAGCGATTCCGAGAAGCACGACCGCGCCAATTTCTGTTTGGAATGCGTTGATTTGGAAGGGGTTAACAAACTTTATCCGGCGGAGTTGAGCGGCGGTATGAAGAAACGTGCCGCTATAGCACGCGCCCTCGCCTGCAATCCCCGCTACCTCTTTTTCGACGAGCCAAACTCCGGCCTCGACCCCAAAACCTCCCTGCTCATCGACGAACTCATCACCAAGATCACCCACGAGTTCAACACCACGACAGTCGTCAACACCCACGACCTCAACTCCATCATCACCATCGGCGAGACCATCTCGTTCATCTACCAAGGCCACCTCGCCTGGCGCGGCAGCAGCGACAACATCCTCACCTCCGACAACCAGACGCTCAACGATTTCATCTACGCGCAGCCGCTGACGCAGCGGTTGCGGAAAACGTTGTGATACTGGCTGTTGGCTATTGGCTGTTAGCTTTTGGCTTGATTTAGTCGCGGAGGCAGCGGACAGACAGTCCCCAATCTGTAGGACACGAACCCTGAATCACATTCGATGCAGAACAGTATATTTGAAAATCCTTGGCATAGTAGCTGGTTGATCCTGCTGAAAAACTCCAGAAGACGGCGTTAAAGCCTGGTGTTCCAAGGTAATTACTTACAGGAACTGCGCTAAAACCTGAAAGATTGTTCACGAGTTGGTTGTTGCCAGGGGTACAGTAATCAAAGGTAGACTGCCAACCGCTCTGTGAGGCCATTGCCTTAGCGATATAATTGCTATTGCCTCCACAACAATAATCGGAGACTGTACCTAAGTAGTTGATCAACTGAATCCACTCTGCATTGCTTGGCAAGTGCCACCCGTCGGGACAGATACCCTGCACCCCGGACGGGTTAGCTTCCGTTGAGAATGCACCGTACATCACAGCAGGCCAGTTATACAGATATCCTCGATCCTCCAATGGTGTTGAACTCCCATTGTCATAATAGTAAGGATTGGTACTGCTCATATTGCTGTTCCCGGCAGGGATAGGTTCACCATCCGAATAGTACGTGGAACGTAAGTTTTCCCGCATCCAACATTGGTTACCAATTTGTATGGTATTGTAGGAATTACCTTCAAAATCAAACACCACAGGGGCATCGGGACAAGGATGGTTATTCGGGGTAAGAGGCGCTGTGGTGAACGCCATCGTCATTCCATAGGTAGTACCGATACTATTTGTAACGTATGCCCGGACATAGTACGTGGTACCGGCGTTGAGCCCTGTAATGCTGCTCGTGAACGTCCCCAAACCCGTACTGTCAGAAGTATGAGCTCCCACTATGGTCGGGTTCGATGATGTTCCCCAACACACCCCTCGAGCTATAATCGTGTCACCGCCGTCCGTTGTGACCACACCGCCGCAAGTGGCAGACGTATCCGTTATATTGCTTACCGAATCGGTAGTGACCGTGGGAAGGAAGACCGTATGGCCGCTTCCTCCAAGCGAATCGCGGAGACATCGAACCGAGAGACCATCGGCTATATCACAGCCATCGTAAAAAAACACATCATTTCTGTAGTTAAATAGTTGACAACTCAATACATTACCATAATATTTCGTAGTAGAGCAAAAAAAGGCATGCATACCCTGATCGTCAAAATGCCCATACGCATCTTTCCACCAACCAGCAGGAACAGCACTGAACCCCGTAGCATTATTCGTACTTTGGCTGTTGCCAACAGTACAGAGTTCTGAAAAATAATGCCATCCGGTCGTAGAAGATAATGCCTTGGCAACAGACCACGAGTAATCTCCACAAACGAACAGATTCTGGCTGCTCACATAATTCCTGAGCTGTGTCCACTCCGCAATACTCGGCACGTGCCAACCGATAGGACAGACGCCTTGCACGCCGGAAGGATTGGCATTGGTGGCAGAGGCTCCATGCATGGCCGTATTCCAATTGTATAAATAACCGCGTTCCACAAACGGAATATTTGAACTACTGTAATCAAAATAGCCGTTAGGAGAAACAGCCGACCCATTCGAAAAATAAGTCACCCTCATATTTTCCCGCATCCAGCACTGGGCGCCAATCTGAACCGTGTTGTACACATTGCCTTCTATATCTGTCACTGTAGGAATGCCGGGACAAGGTGCAGCTATGGGAACGGAATCGGTAGGTAGCATGGAAAACACCACCTCATTTCCGTATGCTATCCCTTCTTCATTGGTGGCGTATGCTCGCACATAGTAGGTGGTATTGGCCTGAAGAGCTATGAGGTTGCTTGTGAACGAACCAAGGCTATCGCCATTGAAGGTATGTGGATCCTCAACCGTAGGGTTCGGTGAGGTACTCCAGCATACACCCCGCGTGAGAATCGGCGCACCGCCATCCGATACCACATCACCGCCACAAGTAACCGTGGTTATCAAGGTATGTGTCACCATCACAGAATCGGTGGTGACCGTGGGCGGCGTTATGACAGAAAAAGTGTCGTCACCTCGGATGCAACGTACTGAATAACAATCACACTTGTTGCCGTATGCCCAATCAACAGTCGAACTACAGAATGGAAAGAAATGCGACTTTGCACTCCTTTTGGAATATTGTGTGGCCGTCCAGAAATAGGCAGAGCAGAAGGTGGGAAACACTGTGGGGAAAGTGTTGTACGTAAAAGTACCCGCAGGCATTGCACTAAATCCCGTAGCATTGTTTGTGTTCAGGTCGTGTCCTGCCGAACATTCGTCAGAGAAATATGCCCACATAGTCGTAGATGCGAGCGCCTTGGCAATGTGATCATCAAAATAGCTATCACACCAGTAATCCGGTTGTGACATCACATAAGACAGTAACTGCCACCACTCGTCTTCCGTAGGGAGATGCCAACCTGCCGGACAAATGCCACGTCTGTAACCGTTGTAATTCACAGAAAAAGCATGGTCGGCACTGTCGTCCACACTGGTCTCCCCATATGCTATGTTGAACGTGTCCATCATGGCATTCCAATTGTACAACAAACCAAAACTGCTGTCCACGGTTATAGAATCATAATGCCTATATCTTTTTGCCATCTTGCCTGTGTAGGTGCTATTATAGGTTGTATCCACAAGGTAGGTACCCGTACTCGGAGAGGTCACACAACGCATATTTTCCCGCATCCAACACTGATTGCCAATCATAACCGTCTGATAGACATTGCCCTCGTGATCCGTCACGGTCGGCGTGGCAGGGCAGGGTTGAGCATCCGTGACTTCCATCGAGGAAGAAAAAGAAAGTGTAATCAGCTCTGAGACTTCCTGCACCTGTACGATATGCTCGCTTTCGACCTCCATGCCATCAAGGGTGGCAAAGCCCACATATTCCATTTGGTCACCTGCCTCAAAAGGATTGTCTGTACCATCTCTGTGACTGCTTTTGAGTTGTAGAACTGAAGGGTTGATGGCAATGGAGTTATTGCCACCGTTAGTTCGATTCACCATCTTCACCGAAGAGGTCATCCCGTTTTGCCTCGCTGTCAGGAAATAGATGCCTGCCGAAGTGAGGGTGATACGGATTCCGTGGATGCCTGGCTGTAGGGGAGAATAATGATTCACCCCTACAATGCGTCCGGTGATATCGGTGATCTCTACTACCACGTCTCCCAGTTCTGCCACCTGCAGGTTCGCAAACGTGGTGCCGTCAAATGGGTTGGGGGTGTTTTGCGACAACCGCAGAGATGTTTCAGGAAACGTCTCTACATCCCCGACACCCGTCTCGTCCGTCATCGTCAGTACCGTATCATTGGGCCAAGTCAACGTATCCTGCCAGCCTTTGGTAAGGTTACTGACAACCACCCGTTGCAGCGGCACATACAAGTCATTGATATCGCGCCCCGTAAACGTCACACTCACCGTCTGCGCCGAAACCACCGCAAACAGCAGCATTATGGTTAGGAAAGTAAATGTCTTTTTCATATCGGTAATCATAATAACGATGGCAAAAATAAAAAAAAAAGCGGAATTTCCATCGAGACGCAAAATTTTGCGTCTCGACAATGGTAATTTATGTACTTTTGCCGCCAAATTAAACATCTAAAAAACCTTAACCTCCTAACCAATAACCCATAACCAATAACCCTCAATAACCAATAACCTATAACCCATAACCATTACAAAATGAACTGGATCGACATCATCGTATTAATCCCCCTCTGCTGGTACGCCTTCAGGGGATTCAAAAACGGATTCCTAATGGAGATTGTCTCCCTGGCGGCCTTGTTTTTAGGGCTGTTCGTTTCCTACAAATTTTCCGATTTAATCGCGTTGTGGATTACCGGCACCTCTTTAGCAAAACCCATCTCTTTTTCGCTGTGTTTCGTGCTCACTATCGTGTTAGTCAACCTTTTGGGACGGATTCTAAAACGGGTACTCAAGCCCGTGCTGTCCGAATTCCTCGACAAGGTGCTCGGCATCCTTTTCGGCATCCTGAAAGTGGTTTTGGTGGCGGGCGTGCTGTTCTACTTCATCGACACCGTCGATAAAAAAGAGATTTTCATCAAGCACGAGGTGAAAGAGGCGTCCATCGCCTACAAACATCTCTCGCCCGTGATGTCGCATATACTAGAGTGGAAGGAGCTGCGCGAACAAGAGAAAGAAACTTGTGATGAAAAGTCGGAACCTACACGAGAATAATGTTTTTGGCTATTGGCTATTAGCTTTTGGCTATTACATATCGTAAATCGCAAACCGAAAATCGTAAACCTCAAGTCGAACCCTACCGTTCGCTTTGGTAATTCTTCAAGAAATCCTTGAGTTGCTGCATGGCTCGACCGCGATGACTGATGGTGTTTTTTGCCAAGGCGGACATTTCTGCGAAAGTCTGACGGAATCCCAAGGGGCGGAAAATCGGGTCATAGCCGAAGCCATCGATTCCACGCTGTTCGGTCAGTATCTTACCATCCACTCTTCCTTCGAAAAAGTATTGCTTGCCGTCCAAAATCAACGCGATTACAGTTTTGAAACAAGCCTTTCGATTTGTAATTCCCTTCATCTCTTCCAAAACCTTCAACACATTGTCCTGATAGGAGCAACCTTCGCCGGCGTAGCGAGCGGAAAAGATACCCGGACGACCATCGAGAGCCTCTATTTCCAGTCCGGTGTCATCAGCGAAGCAATTACAATGGTAATGCTCTACCACATACTGCGCTTTCTGTAATGCGTTACCTTTCAGGGTGTCAGCAGTTTCAGGAATATCAGGGCAACCCAATTCGGGCAAGTTTTTGATAATATATTCTGAACCGAGGATATTGCGCACTTCCTCCGTTTTATGCAAATTGTGTGTAGCAAAAATAATTTCCATAGAAACATAAACCCAAAAAGATGACATGATTGCTCATGTCATCCACTGTTTTTCAAAATAACACCTCAAAGGATGTTACTCAGCCGTATTACCGATTTCGATGGCTTGTTTTCCTCTGTAGTAACCGCATTCAGGACAAATGTGGTGAGGAAGGATGGGGGCACCGCAGTGGCTGCACGTGGTCAGATTGGGAGCGGTGATGAAATCGTTGGCTCTTCTCTTATCTCTTCTGATAGCAGAATGTCTTCTTTTCGGATGTGGCATATCTTTTTAATTTTTTATTGTTATTAATCTAATTTTATATTCTTCAAAGCATCCCATCGGGGATCTGTCCCTTGTTCATCTTCACTGCTTTCCGCATTCATCTCCTCAAGGCGCTTCATCACCTCCGGATCGCATGTCGGATTCCCGTCAGCGTCGTCCTCGTGTACAATGCGGATGGGCAGAGCGAGCACAATGGACTCATACACAAAATGAAAGAGGTCGATTTCGTAGGTGTTCTCATCCATCATCCAAATCTCGTCTTCTTGTTCCTCTTCAGAGCGATAGTTTTCGGACACCAGCTTCACGAGCAGTCTTTCATCGAAGTTCATCGGCAGGGTGACGGGGGCGAGGCAACGGTCACATTCCGCCACCACTTCTCCTTCAAAACGGCATTGGAAGTCGATCATTTTTTCAGATTTTTCCATTTCAATCCGCAAAACCAACCGACCGTCCAACAGCTGTTCTATCCCTGCCAAGTCAAAGAACTCTTTATCACAATCTATTGAAAAACAATGCTTTCCGAGTTCAATGCCTGAGATTCTGATCTTAAATTGACTACGCAATTGCCTCTCTTCCATTGCAATAAATTTTGGGGTGCAAATATACTCTTTTTTCTATATCCCTCGTTCGCTCTTTTTTTTTATTTTTGCAGCCTTAAAGTTAATACGTGATAAAGGCATTTTTGAAACGCTATTTTGAACCGCAATTTATCCGGTTCGTGCTGGTGGCCATGTTGAATACGGCCTTCGGTCTGTTCGTCAATTATCTGTTTCTCTTCATCTTTGAGCACCTGCTCAAGTTCAACCACGCCTATATCATCTCCAACTTCATCGCCACCATCGTCAGCATTCTGTTTAACTTCAAGACTTACGGTATTTTGGTGTTCAAGAACAAGGACAACAAACTGATCCTCCGATTCCTGGCGGTCACAACGTTCACCTATCTCCTCAACATCGGGGGAATTGCCCTGTTGGAGCATCTTGGCAGCCAAAACAACTACATCAACCTCACCATCATGGCTGTTCCTGTCGGATTGCTGAATTACGTGCTGAACAGCATTTTCGTGTATAAAAAGAAAGCACGTTTCTTTAATCTTAAAAGAAACAAGCAGACGAAAGAATAATTTTACTTAGACTTAGACTATGGCTGTGAGAATGGAGACGTTTCAGGAAACGTCTCTACAGCATTATCCCAGCCAATTCACCACACACACCATTCACTATTCACTATTCTCACCACACACCATTCACCATTCATTCACTATTCTCCAAACACTCCGAAAAAAGCGGAGCCGCTGCCCGACATGGAGGCGTATAGCGCACCCTCGTGATACAGCGCTTCTTTCACAGTTTTTAACGCGGGTATTTTCTTGAACAAGGATTCTTCAAAATCATTAACTACCAAATTTCTCCAATCTTTTGGACTGTTTTTCAGAATTTCCGGAAGGAAAATGTCAGATTCATGCGGAGTAACGCCAGCGTATGCTTCCTTGGTGGAAATTTGGATGTCAGGTTTAACGATTTTTAACCGATAAGAAGACAGATCCAGGTCAACGGGGGTAAGCACTTCTCCACGCCCCGTGGCATACATCGGTCGGTTATACAAGAAAAATGGAACGTCACTGCCCAACTGTAGGGCGTATTCCACCATTTTCTCTTCAGAAACGGAGAGTTGGAAAATGTCTCGAAGCATCCTGAGCGTGAAAGCGGCATCCGCGGAACCACCGCCCAATCCCGCACCCGAAGGAATCCCCTTGCGCAGAAATATCTCCACATTGGAAATACCAAAGTCTTTCTGCAGCAAACGGAACGCCTTGATACAAAGATTGTTATCGACATCACCCAAATCTTCCACACTCTCCATCTTGAATACAATTTCCTGCGCGGAAGGGGAAATGCGCAGAAAATCCGTGAAAAAATCCGTAGGATAGAAAACCGTCTGCAAGTCATGGTAACCATCGGGACGTTTGCGCACAATCTGCAGACCGATATTGATTTTGGCGTTCACCCGCGCCTCCACGGGTTCAAAATCTTTCTTCATATTTTAATATTGTCGAAATTTTTGCCGAACACACTGGCTGTTTTCGAAATGGTGATGAACGCGTTAGGGTCTATGTCTTTGATAATACGTGTGATAGCACCTTTATCCGTCTTGTGCGCCACAATCAGCAACACATCGCTCTCCTGCTGGTTGTAGGAGCCGTATCCTTTCAGAAACGTGGCTCCGCGATGTAAGCTGGAATTGATTCTTTTGGCAATCTCATGGTTTTTCTGGGAGAAAACCATAAACTGATACGTCTGCCGGTATCCGTCTATCACCAGATCGGAGATGATGATGGAAACCAGCAGCACCACGAAACTATAAACCAATTTTTGGACATCGTAGAGCACAAAGTAGGAAGCACCCACAATAACGACATTGGAGAGCAGACTGACCCGCCCGTAAGAGATATTGCGGTATTTGCCTATCATCAGGGCGATGATGTCAACGCCGCCGGTGTTGCCGCCCCAGTTGATGGTCATGCCGATTCCATACGCCGCTATCGCCGATCCGATGATGACACTCATAAACATGTCATCCACAATCGGCTTTGGGAACAGAGGTTGGAAGATGGAGAAAAAAACACTCATCACCACGGTGCATATCAGGGAATTGATGCAAAACTTGGTTCCGAGAATCTTCCACGCGATGGCTATCAGGATGGCGTTTAAGGCAAAGGTGGTGAGACCGATGGGTATTTTCGTGGCGAAATAGAGAATGGAGGCCGCACCCGCCACACCACCGCCAGACACCTCGTATGGCGTCAGGAACGCTGACCAGCCGAAGGTAAACATGGCCAGCCCCAAAAAGATGAAGAAATAGCTCTTCGCCTCCTGCAATATCTTCTTGAACGTCAGTTTTTTCTCCATTGTTTGGCTTTTAGGTATCAGTCAATAGTCTAAGTTTAAGTCTAAGTCTAAGTCATAGTCTCACTCTACCCCTCCGCCTTATTCCCGGACACCAACTCATTAAGCCATTCCTTGAACAGCGTGATATAAGCACTGTTGAAAATGTGCCTGAACATATAGCGATCCTCACCATAATCCTGCTGGATGTCTGTCGGATGAACCAAGGGCATGATAGGATAGGCATTGCGTTTCAGATGGCGGATTTTGCGTTCAGCTTGCTTGCGGAACCCCACGTTGGACACTAAGTTGAGGTACGGCGTGATGCACAACCCTTCATGCGCCCAAATATGGAAATTGTACTGGTATGCCCAATAGGTGGCTTTGTATTTCTTGATGCTGTTGAACTGGTTGATCCAATACAACTTTTGTTTTTTGGTTTTCATATAGGGTTCGATCATCTTCTCGAACCCCTCCTTGGTATATTGGTCCATGGAAAGGGAAAAGTCATTCCATCTGTTTTTCCAGGTGGCGAATCCCCAGGTGGAGGCATAGGCGGAGAAAAAGTAGGAGGATTCCCCTTTCTTCATCCGTTTCTTGTATCTTTTACGACTTCTGTGACGCCAGTAGAAACCGCCGATACTGTAGATTTTCTTGTCGTTGCGGTATTTTTCGAGCAGCTGTTCACAATAGGGGAAGAAATCATATCCCGGCACAGTATCGTCAAACAGGATGATGCCCTCTTCCTCTTGTTCGAAAAACCATTTTATAGCTGTGGCAATCATCTGGGATTTCCCCAGATGATTGTCCTGCCATAATTTGTGCACCTGGCACGGCCACTCGGGCTGGATGACGGCTCTTGCCTGATAGGTGCGCATACGGTCCAACATGGAATCCGGTTGCGCGGCATCACCTGCCACATAAAGCTGAGTAGGCTGCACCGTGCGTAATACTTGAAATACGTCGTGCGTTTCCTCTACTCTATTATATAGTATGAGTAAAACGGGAACTTTGAACATTTTTATGCTAATTCGTGAATAACAAGGCCTGAACGCAGTTTCGGCTCAAACCAGGTGGTTTTGGGAGGCATGATGTTGCCCGTGTCGGCGATGTCGATAATCTGTTGCATGGAAACAGGATAGAGGGCGAAAGCCACCTTCATCTCACCGTTATCAACTCGACGTTTCAACTCGCCGAGACCGCGGATACCGCCCACGAAATCGATGCGCTTGTCGGTGCGCAAATCCTTGATGCCCAGAATTTTGTCAAGCACAAGGTTGCTGAGGATGGTAACATCCAGAACACCGATGGGATCGCTGTCGTTGAACGTGCCGGGCTTGGCGTTCATCTTGTACCAATGGCCGTCCAAATACATGCTGAACTCATGCAATTTGCTCGGTTTGTAAATGTCCGTGCCCATATCTTCCACCGTGTAGGCCTCGCCAACGGCGTTGAGGAACTGCTCCTTGGTCAGACCGTTGAGGTCTTTCACCACGCGGTTGTAGTCGATGATGTTGAGCTGATTGTCCGGGAAAATGACCGTCATGAAGTAGTTGTACTCCTCCTTGCCGGTGTGGTTCGGGTTGTGCTCTTTCTTCTCCTGCCCCACGAGAGCGGCAGCCGCGCTGCGGTGGTGACCGTCGGCGATGTACATGGCGGGCACTTTGGTGGCGAAGAGTTCCACCAGCTCGTCGATGAGCTTGCGGTCGTCAATCACCCAGAAACGGTGGCCGAAGCCGTCTTCCTTGGCAATGAAGTCGTAAACCGGTTCCTTAGCGGTCACAGAAGCCACGATTTCATCAATGCGGGCAACTGCAGGATATGCGAAGAAAACCGGCTCCACATTGGCGTTGGTGATGCGCACGTGTTTCATGCGGTCTTCTTCTTTGTCCTTGCGGGTCAGCTCGTGCTTTTTGATGACTTTGTTGACATAATCCTCGCTGTAGGCGCAAGCCACGATGCCGTATTGCCATTTCGCGTCAGCAGCTGTCGGGTTCATGCTTTGGGCGTAGATGTAGAGTTTCTCCTCCTTGTCCTGCACCAACCAGCCGTAATCCTTGAAGCTGTTGTAGTTTTTCACCACCTGAAGATACACTTCAAGAGAGTGTTCGTCGGTGCCAACGGGAAGGTCGATTTCGGCCTTGGTGACATGCAACAAGCTGTAGGGGTTGCCTTCACATTCCTTGCGTGCCTCTTCGGAATTCAGCACGTCGTAAGGACGAGAAGCTAATTTTTCGACGATTTCTTTGGGAGGACGGAAGCCTCTGAAGGGTTTAATTACTGACATATCTTTTTAATTGATTGATAAATATATTTTTTAGTTTGGTAATTCCTTTCTTTTAAACCAACGGCAAAAATACAAAAAATGTGAATTGGGAAATTAGCTTTTAGCTATTCGCTGTTGGCCATTGGCTGTTGACTGTTGACTGTTGGCAGCCAATTATCCTTTATCATCATTATGCACTGAAAAAAAACTATCGGATTAACGTGATCGACCCGTTCAACAAATAAGTCACCTCTCCCGAAAGGGTGTTGATGAACAGCTTGCAACCATAGTAGTAAACACCATCCGAGGAAGGTTGCTTCGTGGTCTCGTCAGCACCATCCCACAAAATGTCAGGATCGTTCGTGCGGAAAACCCGTTTCCCCCATCGGTTGTATATCTCCATCTCTATCTTGGTGACACCAGAATAAGGTAGGAACGGAGTGAAAACATCATTAATACCATCACCATTTGGCGTAAAGACGTTCGGCAACCGGTAATCCAAACATTCGAAAACGTCAATGCACACGGAATCCGTCATCTCGGTAACATTATGGTTGTTGTCGGCAACTCGCATGGCGTAGCATCCGACAAGTACCTCTGAGCCGCTCGTATTGATGGAATAGTCGCACGGTGCGGGAAAGCAAATCTCCGCATTGTCAAAGGAGTCAACACAAGTGAATGTCCCTTCCAAAGTGGGCTTGTAATAAATATAGTAATGCACGGCATCTGTGGCAGCGGAATCAGAACTGAAACTCCATTCAAAAAGCACATTTTGACAGTCCGTGGTGATGGTGATTTCCGGCATTTCGGGCGGTTCATTGTCGTATGGAACGCCACATTCCTGTTGCGAACGGTTGTACAAAACTCCTATCGTGTCAGGCAGCCAATAATATCCTTCAGCTTCAACATAGTAACAATAAGTCTTCCCGTTTTCAAGATTGTAATCCGTATAACGGGTTTCCGTCACAGTCGCTATGGAATCCCAACCTACAATATGTTCATTATATCGGAACACTTTGTATCGCACATTATTCCACGGCTGATTATCCGTCCATGAAAGCGACAAACGTTTGTCGGAGGAAGATATAGTCAGAAAAATGGAAGTGGCCGGATCCGATTTCTCTATGAATGTATCCTGATTTGAAATCTTCACTTGATAGGTATAATCAAAATCCGACGTGTTTAGATTTTCATCTAAAAAGGAAATCGTGTCAGCTAAATTTTCTGGCACTTCAACCGAATAGATCAATTCATCCTCATAACTTGAAGAAATTCTGAAAAGCTGATACTGATAAGGTGGAGGAAAAGCGACAGAGTCCATCTCCGGCGGAAAAAGCCAACGGACGAGAACACGACCTGTGTCGCTATCCGTTACCACCACATCTGTGTTTATGATGATGGGCGCATCACTGGCAATATGAGCGCACACTTTGTCGGAGACAATACTTTCGGATCCGTCCGGAAACAAAGCAACAACACGATAACAGTATTCATCGCCGTGATACAGCGGTTGCGAGGATCCGTCGTCCGTAAACAGCGTGTCCACCCATGATTCCGTATGGCCTATTTTGACGTAACCGGCTTCGGCAGGCAATCCCGTTTGGCAGGAATCAGGTTCGAATTCTTCAATCCCATTTCGACGGTAAATGTCATATCCGACTGCATTGGAACAGGAGTCAGGAGACCAATCCAAGTGGATTACATTTCCTTCGGGAATGGCATTTAAATTTTCAGGAGCAGGGGCAATAACACGAATATGGAACATCTTGAATGAGACAAGCTCCACTTGCGGGCCATTGTCTTTCGCCTTGAACATCACCTCGTAAGGAACCGATTTAACATGTCCACATGTGGTTTTCCAAACGAAATGCGTCGCGTATGGAACACTGTCGGTGATTTCGGAAAACTGTGCAGGTGAGTCACTGAGCATGAACGGTTCGCCTGTAGCCGTCAGTGTGACATGCGTGGAAGTCTCATCTTTGACATGCACAAGCTTATCTATTCTGGTACCGGCAATCACACACGTGTCATACACTTCCACCACAGGAGGCTCATTATTGCACGCCGCAATGGTGATTTGCATATCCCTGACCATACTGCCTATGAGCACTCCGTTGCGCCATTCCTGAATCAGAATGGCAATATTGTATTCCCCCGCCATGAGAGGGGAATCCCACGTTAAATCGCCTGTAACAGGGTCTATCTCGATATAGTTGGAGGCCTGTGGAAGCGTGTAGCCGGGAATGTCCTCACCTTCATAGCCACGGCAGTTGATGAGCGAATACGACAGACTGTCACCCTCCGCATCGTAGGCTCCCGGATTGTGGTAGTAAGGAACATTCGTACAACCATTGTCCAATGGTGGATTCAAAAGCTGCGGAGAGGAGTTTCCGCCAATGAAAGGGTTGATAATCAGAATGGTTTCTATAAAAAAGGGGATCTCTACCGAACTCGGAATGTTCACGATACCGGCATTGCGGTTAGGATCTTCAAACGTGACATGGAAAGTGCCAGCGGCGGGAAACGTATGCTGCGTGACATACACGTTCTTGCTTATGTTGTTGTCCATGTTGACCTTGATGAGCCGATCTATCTCGGAGGAGGTACCGTCACCCCAGAAAACCTCAATCTGTGGACGGTCGGCAGGACTTGGCGTATAGGTATAGGTGACGATGGTGAACTCGTATGTCAAACCGGAAATGTAGGTATAGCTGATCTCTCCAGCGCGTTGGTGTGTGGCGAAGACCCTAATTGAGGAGAACGCCAACACTATGACCAACAAAAGAATACGTAAGATGCACCTGCCCATATCACTCTATCTTTTTGACCTGATGGTTGGACAACTGGTATCTTTGACCGCTTTCGGGGCAGACGGCCAGACCGTTACTGCCAAACTGCAGTCGGCATCCGCATTCGCTCACCCATCCAGTTTGACAAGCGGGCAAACCGGTAACTAACGCATAATCAGGGACATCACGGGTTACAACCGCTCCCGCTCCAATCATCGCATATCGCCCGATGGTGTGTCCGCACACAATGGTGGCATTCGCCCCGATGGTTGCCCCTTGACGAACAAGCGTGGGACGGAATTCTTTCTTCCGATCAATGAAGGCTCTCGGGTTAATAACATTCGTGAATACCATGGAAGGTCCCAAAAAGACATCATCTTCACAGGTGACACCCTCATAAACAGATACATTGTTCTGAACTTTCACATTGTTGCCCAACGTCACATGATTGGCAATCATCACATTCTGCCCTAAAACGCAGTTTTCCCCAATCACAGCCTGCGACATAACATGCGTGAAATGCCAGATTTTAGTGTTCTTACCAATCTTGCATCCTTCATCCAAAATGGCGGTTTCATGTGCGAAAAAATCATTCATAACGGGCAATCAACGATGGTTTTACAAATATATTGTAGCTGATTCTCAGACAGTTCTGTATGCATAGGCAGGGACAAGACCTCACGGCATAACTGTTCTGCAACAGGAAAATCCCCTTCTTTGTAATCCAAATACTGGTATGCGGGTTGCAGATGAGCAGGAACCGGATAATAAATCATTGAGGGGATGCCTTTCTCCGCCAGATATTGCTTCAAAGCATCTCGTCTCCCTTCTTTTACCTTAAGCGTGAACTGGTGAAACGTATGTGTCGTATTTTCTTTAATAACAGGTAGTTCAATTAAATCAAGATCTTCTATGGCATTAAAATAACTGTGAGCTGCGGCTTTGCGGTTAGCAATGAACTCGTCCAAATGGCGGAGTTTCACCTGAAGGATAGCAGCCTGCAACGAGTCAAGACGCGAGTTGAGACCCACTAACCGATGGTGATATTTTTCTTTCGAGCCGTGTTTGCAAATGGCTCGCAGTCGCTCGCTTAAATCCGCGTCTTGTGTCATCATCGCACCGCCGTCGCCGTAACAACCTAAGTTTTTGGAAGGGAAGAACGACAAGCATCCGACATCGCCCATAGTTCCCGCCTGTTTCATCGTACCATCCGAGAATGTGTATGTGGCCCCTACAGCTTGGCACGCATCTTCTATCACCTTGATATTATGCTTTTTTGCAATATCCAGAACGGGTTCCATGTCAGCACATTGTCCATATAAATGGACTGGTATGAGGGCTTTGGTTTTAGGTGTGACGGCCTTCTCAAGCACGTTTACATCCATGTTGAAACTGTCCTCGCATACGTCCACGAACACAGGCGTAGCCCCTAACAGCGCAATGACCTCCACGGCTGCGATAAACGTGAATGCCGGTATAATGACCTCATCGCCTTCTCCAATGCCGAGTGACATCAAGGCGGCCAGTAGCGCATCTGTTCCGTTTCCACAACTCACAACATATTTAGAGCCAGCATATTGGGCAAGTTGCTGTTCAAAATCAAAAACGGGTGAACCCTGAATGAAGGCGGTTGAATCCAACACATGCTGAATGGCCGCGTCAATTTCCGGTTTGATGCGCAAATACTGACTTTTCAAATCGACCATCTGAATTGGATTCATCACTTTATCTTTTTAAGAAAAGCGTGCAAAGGTACATAAATTTCAAATACGCACAGACAGATGAAATAGACGCTGTAGAGACGTTTCATGAAACGTCTCTACAATTTCAGAGGAAAGGTACATGCATTTCGAATACACGCAAACAAATGAGATAGCCCTTGTAAAGACGTTTCCTGAAACGTCACCACAATTTTAGCGTATCAGATTTTTAATTTCCTGTTTGATAAATCGAAAATCGATTTTGCGATTCAAATAACATTGGAAATCCTCTATGGAATCTGTCGGTTTGATCTCTACACGGCAGAGACGATAAGGATTTTGATGCATATTATTCCGTTTCCACAGCGTGGTAAAGGCGGCCTTAAAACCGATTTCTTGCAACAGTTCTGGAGTAGCACAGCCAAAATCCTTGTTCTGACCAAAAGGAAAAGCGAAATAGTCCACCGATTTCTGTAGATGTTTTTCCAACATTTCCTTTGACTTTCTTAATTCATCTTCCGACTGGTTGTTTGACATTTTTCCAAACGAAGTATGACTCATGCCGTGCGAACCGATAGTGACGTTTGAATTTTGTGACAAGCTCTCGATTTCATTCCAAGAAAGGATATTAAGTCTCTTATAATCAAAATGATTCTCATCCCATTCGTTGTGTTTTCCTATATAGGAGACAGGGACAAAGACTGTAATTGGTATTTCCAGTTGCCGAATGATGGGCAAAACGGAATCGGCAAGGCAGGAATAAGCGTCATCAAAAGTCACGGTAGCCATACGCGGATTCGTCCGGCATTCGCGCACGTAAGTGTCCATATCGGTGAGTTGCCAATGCTGTTTCACAAAACGGATCTGCCGCTCGAAATTATCGGCGGAAACGGTATTGAAACCAGTCTGTTCGTCCACATTATGGTACATCAAAATCATGGTGACCGCTTATAAAACAAAAGTCAGGCTACAGAGGCCTGACTTTCTTAGCAGGGGAAGAGAGATTCGAACTCCCATCAATGGTTTTGGAGACCACTATTCTGCCCTTAAACTATTCCCCTGTAAAATCGGGGTGCTTTATTCAACACCCCGATTTTTATTGGTGTTAGATGGAATCTTAGTCTAAGATTTCGGTAACCTGACCAGCGCCGACCGTACGACCACCCTCACGGATAGCGAAACGGAGGTTCATGTTCAGAGCGATTTCAGAGAGCAGTTCCACCGTGATTTCCACGTTATCACCAGGCATGCACATTTCAACGCCTGCGGGCAGGGTGATGGCACCGGTAACGTCAGTGGTGCGGAAGTAGAATTGCGGGCGATAATTGTTGCCGAACGGAGTGTGACGGCCGCCTTCTTCTTTCTTCAACACGTACACGGAAGCTTTGAATTTCTTGTGCGGATGGATAGAACCCGGTTTCGCGATAACCATACCACGGCGGATTTCGTCCTTGTCGATACCACGGAGCAACAGACCCACGTTATCGCCAGCTTCACCTTCGTCAAGAATCTTGCGGAACATCTCGACACCGGTAACGACTGATTTCAGTTTCTCTGCACCCATACCGATGATATCAACGGGATCGCTGGTGTGGATGATACCCGTCTCAATACGACCGGTAGCAACGGTACCACGACC
>JAFXTE010000070.1 GCA_017525245.1 Bacteroidales bacterium
ACTGATAACCACCGAGATGCGCAAAGGGTGGCCGCGCATCACCTTGGAGCAAATCACCGACAACGTGCGTCGCCTTTACGAGGTGGCGAGGAAGATGCCGGACAAGCGGTTCATGGTGGCCTACCGCAACCAACCCGACCAACGGACCCTCTGCGGCTACACGGGCGCGCAGATGATGAAATGCTTCCTTTCCGCCGGCGACATCCCCGACAACATCTGGTTCAGCGAAGAGTGGTACAAGGCCATCACAAAATATAATCAAAAGGTTATAGCGGAACTGATTAAAGTCAGTAAAATGCCAATGGAAGAACGAATTGCTTATATTAAACAATCTATTGCAAAAAGCAAAATGAAAAACACCATCAATGAGGATAATGAAAACAATGAAGGACCTATTCAAATAGGGGACAATCCCGATGAGTTTTATCGGAAACTCGGTGCAATGCCATTCAAGGAGTTTACGGAAAAGATATACAATCATAAACCCAATGAAAAATAAAAATAAGGGTGTTACATTACACGATGAAACAGAAGACTAAACGACTGCTACTAGCAAAATTCACCTGGCACCGCAAAGTTTTCCTATTTTTGCCGCGTAATTCAAAATAACAAAAACGTTCTTTCAAATATCAATCCAACAAATGGGCAAAGAGGCATTCAGCAATATTTCCGGTCAGTGAAACCATAAACCTCTTGTAAATAAGCCCATTTTGCATAAACAAAATCTAAAAATGGGTAATGGGAAAGAGGCTTTCAGCAATACTTTTCAAAGTTTTGTCAGAGAACTTCATTAAACAACCTCTTGTTACCATACCCATTTTTTTAATCCTTTTTGAAAATGATCAAAGAACTCAGAGAAACACTTTTGGATGAAAACCACAACATTTCGTTCAGCGAGAATGGTGCGATGATGTATGGGACCAGCGGCAAAAACCTGCTCGATCTTTACTGGAAAACCCCTTCACTTCGGGCTCTCAAACAGGAAAACTTGTGGGAGATTGAGGGCTTGCTGATGCGTGCCATGATGGAAGACAAGCGGATGTTCGCCAAATTCCTGTTCTTCCTGCGTGACGTACGTGGAGGTGTGGGCGAACGGAATTCTTTCCGGAACTTCTACTTGTGGTACCTGCGCATCGATCGTACAAATGCTATCAAGTTCCTTCCTCTTGTGCCGGAGTTCGGCCGATGGGATGACCTGGTGTGGCTGCTCTGCAACTACAATTACGAGGAAGCGGATCTCGTCAGAAGCAAAATTGCCGAAATCATCGGAACACGCCTGCGGGAAGATCTTGAAGGTGCTGGCAACATATCGCTTTTGGCCAAATGGCTTCCCAGCCCGAATGCTGGGAAAATCTCGCATTCCGAGTCAAAAATCGTGGTGAAATGGCTTAATAATGTCGGATACAAGATGAACGAGGCGGAATATCGGAAGATTTTGTCCCAATTACGCGAAAAGCTGAAAATCGTGGAACGCGACATTTCCGCCAAAACCTACGAAAACATCGACTATCCGGCTGTACCTTCGGTAGCCAACACCTACTACGGAGATTTATTCCTCAAGTATGACGAGGAACGACGGCAGGCATATCTCGACAAACTTGCGTCCGGGACTGTCAAAATAAACGCCGCAGCAGTATTTCCTCATGACATTTATAGCAAAGTTGACGTTTACAAAAACGATAATCAGACAGAACTGGAGGAGATGTGGAAGTCGCTGCCCGATTATGTGTCAGGCGACCCCGGCGTACTCGTTGTCAGGGACGGTAGCGGCTCGATGTGTTCACGGTTGAACAGGTCTTTCACTACGGCATTGGATGTGGCGAGCGCCATCTGTCTGTATTTCAGTCAGAAACTCACTGGAGAGTTCAGAAACAAGTTCATCACGTTCAGCTCAAGACCCGAACTCGTTGACCTTTCTGCTTGCAAAACCCTCAAGCAGGCCAAACAAATGCTGGAAGGTTATAACGACTGTTCCAACACCGACATAGAGAAGACTTTTGACCTGATATTAGACACAGCGGTATCGCATGGCATGAAACAGAAAGACCTCCCGAAAACCGTACTCATTGTGTCCGACATGGAGTTTGACTGTGTCACCAGCAGCAGATATGCTCCAACAGCATCGGCCAATTTGTTCGAAACCATACGCCGCAAGTTCGCCGACAATGGTTATGTGATGCCGAAACTCGTGTTCTGGAACGTGAATAGCCGCACTAATGCCATTCCGCTTAAAGAGAATGACAATGGGGTGATTCTGTTGAGCGGATATTCCGTATCCTTGTGCAAAATGGTGCTTTCCAATGAGACAGACCCATACAAAGCCCTTGTTAAGGAACTGGAACGCGACAGGTATGCGGTGATTGAGGTGGCGTAGTAATCATTCCCAATGTTGTGTTTTATACCATAAAAAAACAAACAAGCGCAGTCCTGACAATAAAATTGACGAAGAATTTTTATGTAGAGGAAAGTATAACAATTATTTACCACGAATCATTAAGAAAAACTCCAACGACAATTTTAGAAAAAAATAGGCCGTTTTATTCGCTGTTGTTGAACAAAGATCAATAGCTTTATTTGACAGCGTTGAATAAAAATGTATTTTTGCCGAAAAATATTATGTTATGGCTATTACAAGAGAAACATTCCGCACCCTAATCAAGGAAGGACAAGAAACACTAAAAGAGGTTGAACTCTATGACCGTCCGTTTGAATTTGAAAAAAACGGCAGGTACGTGCTGGTGGGCATACGTCAGGCGGGGAAATCTTACATGCTATACAAACGCGCCAAACATTTGATAGACGATGGTCATCTGTTGGAAGAAATTGTCTATATTGATTTTGATGACGAGCGGCTTCTGGGTATGATAGCCGACGAATTCGACTTGATACTTCAGGCTTACGCATCCGCATACGCCCATAAACCGTTTCTCTTTTTTGACGAAATTCAGAATGTGGAGGGTTGGGAACATTTTGCGCGACGTTTGGCCAACCAGAAGTATCAGGTTTTTATTACAGGCAGTAATGCCAAAATGCTCAGTCGGGACATCCAAACCACACTTGGAGGGCGATATACAGGAGCAACGATTTACCCGTACTCATTTTTGGAGTTCTTGGAAACTCAGAACATCCATCTGGAGAAGGAATGGCAATTTGGGAAGACTAAATCTGTTGTGCAACAACAATTCACCCAATACCTAAAATGGGGTGGCTTCCCCGAACTTCTGTTATATCGCAACAAACGGCATTGGTTGAATGACCTTTACGAAAAAATTGTGCTGGGTGATATTATTTTGCGTAACAAAGTGAAAAACGAAATGGCGTTGCGGCTTGCTATCAAACGTTTAGCGGACAACATCTCACAACCCATATCATATAACCGGATTGCGAACTTGGTGAAAGGGACGGGAGTCAACACATCCGTGGCATCCGTAATTGACTACATCCGTTATGCCCAAGAGGCTTGCCTGGTCTTCTCCATATCCAATTTTTCATCAAAATTTGTTGAGAGGGAGACGGTTAAAAAGCATTATTTCACGGATAACGGATTGCTCTGTATATTCTTGACAGAAGATATGTCCTCGCTTTTGGAAAATCTATGCGCCATTCACTTGTACAAACAATATGAGAAAGAGCTGTATTACTACAACAAACGTGTTGAAGTGGATTTTTTCATTCCAGAAAAGCATTACGCGGTACAGGTGTCCTTTTCCATTGCAGAAGAAAGCACCCGTCATCGTGAAATCGAAGCACTAAAAAAGCTCAACGCATCAGAAAAACTGGAACGATTGGTGATTGTCACATACGATGAGGAAGATACAATAAATTTGGAAGACAATCAAATCATAGAGGTGATTCCCGCTTGGAAGTGGCTGTTGGAATAGACTTCTACGCCTACTGACATGTTACGTCCGAGAAAATCCTCCTCATTTTTCATAGACATGACAATGTGCTGCTCAACTTCCGATCGGGCATTGAACAATTGGACGAACGCCCCTGACGATTTCGTGTTGAAGAGGCCGTTTGAAGGATGCTGACCAAAACTGCTACTCGCAAGATAACACCTTCTGTTTCCCAATGTTGTATTTTTGCACCGTAAATAAAACATCAAAGCTATGGATAAAGAAAAAGTCAAAGACTGTCTGTGGAACTACTTCTTCCCCATCACCTCCGCCTCGGAAGAAGAGCGGCGGGGAATGTACCGCTGTGCCATCGAGGACGGCTATCTGCTCTATGAGGGCGACCTCACCGAATGGGAGCGCAAGCAGCAATGGGAGGAGTTTGACCGGCTCATCGACGAGATGATAGAAGATTACGAGAAAAGCGT
The DNA here is from genome assembly GCA_017525245.1 of Bacteroidales bacterium. Lineage (GTDB taxonomy): Bacteria > Bacteroidota > Bacteroidia > Bacteroidales > WCHB1-69 > F23-D06. The sequence goes on from JAFXTE010000070.1 coordinate 4,325, forward strand.
GTTTGACAGTAGAAAGAGGGACTTCTCCCGATGTTACGACGAGCCGATGTTCTCGCCGCAACTGCGCTGGAACGAGAAATTCCTCACGCCTGAACTGGAGGGCTTCACCCCCATCATCGCCATCAATGATCTGGTGGACTACAAGTACGTGGTGTGCGCCATCCCCGATGACAAAGTGGAGTTTATGCTGATGCAGTTGGAACGCACCCCCGTTGTGGTTGCGCAATACGACTCGTTGGACGAAATGGTGCGCGATGGCTGGTGTGTGGGAAGCTGAAAAAAAGTTTTCTTGTTTTTGCCGCGAAAATGCAGTTTAACAAAACAATTTTACCCCAATGGAATCAGATGCACCGGAAAAATTAGATGTTAAGAAGTCGGAGGAGGTGGGGAGTGTCAGCAATCTCCAAGAACAGCTTGACGACGAAACACCCAAGCCGTGGAATGGCGTGTTTTACACCGAAGGGGATGATGAACCCATTATTATTGATTCAAAGATCAGGACTATGGGGGATTTGGAACGTTTGGTGGATGAGTCAATGGTTAAAAACCAAATGGTGGAAGAACTGCTGGAATGGCTTGCTGTGCGCACACAGGGAAACGTTGACCTTGCGGCCACGTTGATGAAAAAGGGGGTGCGGAGGTTGAACAACAAGAGCAAACAGAAAGATCCGTGCCATATTATCGTGAAAGAAAATGGAATCTTTGTCGAGCTTCCCGACTCAAAACTCAAAAAGGTGACTTTTGGGCGGGGAAACTTGTCGAAAACGCTGTATGTCTTTTTCCTTCGCCAGATTGTGCGAGCCACGAAGGACAACACGATTCCGTGTTGTCTCTCGCAATTTGAGATGGGGGATTACAAGGAGGAGTTGATGTTCATTTACCAAAACGTCAGCGGCAAGCACGGGGACATCCAGGAGGTGGAATCGTGGTTGGAGAAGGGCACGGTCTCCAACAACTTCGCGAACGCTACTGCCTCCATCCGGAAGTATTTCGACAAGCTTTAAGACAACTATGTCATCAAGTACAAATGGGAGAAATGCTACAGTGTTGAAATCATGGGGACGGACCGTCGCGGCAACCCGCGCTACGGCATAAAACTCACCCCGGACGATTTCGTGCTGAATTGGCCATTTGAGGTGTGAGAACCGGCCAAACGGGATCTTTGGCATTTCGATTTTTTTGCTACCTTTGCGCTTTCAATAGAATTATCAACGAAAAACTGTAAATATCAGAGAAATAGAGTAATTAACATAGTATAAACCATAGCGTTAACTATCCCGAAATGAATTTGAAGGAAAGCCAGACAGTAGAATTCAAGCAGAGTTGGAAAGATGATTATCTCCAATATGTAAGCGGTTTCGCGAATGCGAAAGGTGGGACGTTATATATTGGAATTGACGATGATGGCAATGTGTGTGGGGTGAAAAATGCGAAAAAACTTCTGGTGGACATCCCTAACAAAGTTCGAGATACTATGGGAATGTATGTCAATGTTAATTTGCTGGTTGACAAAGATATGGAATATATCCTAATAGACGTTCCCCCTTGTTCAATGCCTATTACCTATAAAGGCAAATATTACTATCGTACAGGCAGCACTTTGCAGGAACTCGGAGGAATTTCCCTACACGATTTTTTGTTACAGAAGATGAATTTGAGCTGGGATGCTTTGCCATTGCCAACAGCCACTTTTGACGACCTGGACCGCTCTGCCGTCGACTTTTTCCTGAGATGTGCAGTTGATGCCAAACGTTTGAGTAAGGAAGTTTTGCACGATTCCACACCGCAAGTGGTCAAAAACCTTCGTTTGCTAAATGAGCAGGGTCAGCTTACTATGGCTGCATTGTTGCTGTTCGGGAAAGATATTCTTAGGTGGTGTATCAATGCCCAGTTCAGAATCGGACGGTTTGGTATTGATGCCGCCGATCTCATCACGCAAGACAGCATCGCTTGTCCACTTATTCTGATGCCAAATAGGATCATAGAGGTGTTGCGTAGCAAATACCTTACTACCCCTATCCATTACGAAGGACTTTTGCGCAAAGAACCTTTGGAGATTCCCGAAGACGGATTGCGGGAAATTCTATGCAATGCTATTGTACATAGGAACTATGCAGGGGTTGACACACAGATGAAGGTTTACAACGACCACATCACCATTTGGAATGATGGATCGCTACCATCCAATTTCACCATTGAGACATTGATGGGCGAACATGAGTCGCGTCCGCGCAACAAACTCATTGCAAAAGTGTTTCATTTGGCGGGCTTCATTGAAACCTGGGGGAGAGGTTATGTGAAGATTTCCAGATCTTTCACACAAGAAAAACTCCAAATTCCCGTTTTTGCGGAGGTGCGAGGTGGTTTTTCCGCCACCATCAAACGGGAACGCTTTATGATGCAAGAGGTTCAAAGTGGGAGGTCTGATGAAATAAGTGGCCAGGATGGTTCCCAGAACGGCCAGAAAAGTTCCCAGAAAAGTTCCCAGAAAATATTGTCTATGATAAAGGAGAATCCCGAAATCTCAACTCAAGAAATAGCTGATATATTGAATATTAGCCGCAGGGCGGTAACCAAACAAATAGCTAAATTAAAGGAACAAGGAGCTATCCGCCGCGTAGGAGCCGACAAAGGCGGCCATTGGGAGATAGTGGATTTGAAATAAACAACAAACAATAGAATTTTTAACGAAAAACCATAAATAGTAGAGAAATAGAGTAATTAACATAGTATAAACCATAGCGTTAACTATTATTCGCGTTCAAAGAAAAAAGCGTAGGAAACTGTTTTCTTGAAAAACGGGTAATGTTCGCGGCGAAGCCGTAAGGCGGAAGTCCGCAATGCTCATCTATAAAGTTTGCCCGATAGGGTGTGAACTAATCTATAGATGAGCAGCGGGTTTCTCCTACGCTTCCCGCGAACGCGAGTAGAGAGGTTCGCACCTTTCTTTTTGCCCGTGAGTGATTGATAGTCGCGCTGCAAAAATCAATCCTTATGGCAAAACAAACTTTAACACAGGCTAAAAAAGCCAAAAACGACGAGTTTTACACTCAGCTCGCCGACATTCAAAACGAAATGAACGCTTATTTGGATTACAATCCAGACGTGTTCCATAACAAAACCATTCTTCTACCTTGTGACGATCCGGAATGGAGTAATTTTACTCTTTTCTTTGCGCAAAATTTCGAAAGATTCGGGTTGAAAAAGTTGATTTCGACCAGTTATGCGCCTGAAAGCAAGAAAATCAAAACTTGGCAGCCAACTCTTTTTGAGACAGGTAGTCCGCAATTTGATGCCGATAAGTCTAAAACAAATGGCAAAATTTTCATACTTGAACGAGATGTGAATGCTGATGGTTTTGTTGATCATAGAGACATTCAATGGGAATACCTTCAAGGAGATGGAGATTTTGACAGCGATGAAGTGAGGAAATTCCGTGACGAAGCAGACATTATCATTACAAACCCTCCTTTTTCTCTGTTTAGAAAATTTATTACTTGGATTATGGAGGCAAACAAGCAATTTGCAATTATCGGTCACCAGAATGCAATAATATACAAAGAAGTGTTCCCTTTGATTAAAGAAAACAAAGTATGGTTAGGAAAGGGATTTAAAGGTGGCGCCGGACATTTTATCAGCAGTTACACAGATTATGCCACTGCTGGAAATCACGTCAAAGGGATGATTCGGGTATCAGGAGTTATTTGGCTTACAAATTTAGAACATGGTCGGCGACATGAAATGTTAAGTTTAATGAAAACTTCTGATATTTTCAAATACAGCAAACATAAGGAATTGAAAGGCCAAACTGATTTTCTTCGTTATGAAGATTATGATGCGATAGATATTCGCTTCACAGATTCGATTCCTGATGATTATCTTGGCGCCATGGGTGTTCCTATCACATTTATGGATAAATACAATCCAAATCAATTTGAAATAATGGATTGCTGCGAACCTTGCATATCGTTGAAAAACATAAAAAATACTGGTGTCTATAAAGAAATTCCATCTCGTCAAAAGATACATAATGGTATTTTATGTCAGAAGACATATCACAGAATCCTTATCCGCAAAAAATAATCTCACCCAAATCATCATCAATATGAAAACCACATTAAAAACGAACATTACCGTACGCGATATTTGCAACGGATTTGTTTACAATGAATTAGAAGAAAAAGGTTTGTACGGGCTTTCTGGCAAGTTAGTCATTCAGCCGGAATACCAACGCAACTACATCTATGGCGATGGCAAAAAAGACGTGGCTGTTATTGAATCCCTTCTTAAAGAGTACCCACTTGGTCTCATCTATTTCAATGAACGTGAGGATGGTATGCTGGAAGTGCTTGATGGGCAGCAACGCATCACCAGTATCGGTCGTTTTGTGACAGACAAATTCCCGATTATTGATGCTCATGGTGTTCCACAATGGTTTAGTCGCAGTCTCCCTTCTCATCTCCAAAGCCTGATTTTGGACAGCAAGCTCTTGATCTATGTGTGCAAGGGTGCTGAACAGGAGATCAAAGAATGGTTCAAAACGATTAACATTGCAGGGAAACCCCTCAACCAACAGGAACTTCTCAATGCCATTTATTCCGGCTCGTTTGTTACACTTTGCAAAGAGGTGTTCAGCAAACGAAACCAACCTATTATGCAGAAATGGCAGTCGTATATAAAAGGTGAAGTGAACCGACAGGATATCTTTGAAAGGGCTTTGGATTGGGTAAGTGGTGGCAATATTGAGGACTATATGAGTCGTCACCGCCACGACACCAACATAAATCCAATCAAACTCCATTTCGAAAGCGTCATTCAGTGGATAGAGAACGTGTTTCCCACTTATTATGATCAAATGAAAGGCTTGGCGTGGGGTCGCCTCTATGACACATACCATACCAACCCTTACAGTCCTTCCGCTGTGGATGCTGAAGTGGCTCAATTGTTTGCTGATGACAGCGTGGAAGACAAGAAAGGGATTTTTGAGTATGTATTAGGTGGAATGACGGATACCAAACTACTTAATATAAGAGTGTTCAACAAGACTGACAAAGCAACGGTTTATGCCCGTCAAACTGCTGCAGCAAAGGCTGCTGGCGAGTCCAACTGTCCATTGTGCGCTCTCGGTCATGATGCCACCCGCACCAAAATATGGAAACTCGAGGAAATGGATGCCGACCATGTGACAGCTTGGAGCAAGGGCGGCGCTACCAGCATCGCCAACTGCCAGATGTTGTGCAAAACGCACAACAGGGCTAAAGGGAATCGGTAGTTGATTTCCGTTTTTACTATTTTGCCATTCTCCCTTCCGCCGCCCATATCAAAAAGACGGATTCGACATGAAATTTCGCGACCTGTGCGGTTAACTGGTGGAGATTCCGCTTCGGCACTTCGTGCCTTGCGGAATGGTGCGCCGCGCACGGGGGCTAAAGGGGAAAAAGAAGGGCGGCGGAACTGATAAAGTAGCAACCCTCACAAAAACATCGTCATATACACGGAAACGTAAACCACGTCGCCATTGCGGTTTCGCCCCATCGCTGTTTTCATTCCCAAACTCGATCCGGAAAATTTACTATTCAAAGTTTAATTGTTAAATTAAAGATTGCAATATGTTGGTTGACAGCAGGGAATAAAAAAACGCCAATCCCTTGACAAATTCAAATATTCGATGTATCTTTGCCACCGAATTATTACAGTGTTATGAGCAAGAAATCTATAAGATTCTACAATGACCACGTGGTTCGTGCGGTTTGGGATGAGGAGAACTCCAAATGGTGGTTCTCGGCCACGGACATCGTGCGCGCCATCAACGACGAGGAAGACTACACGAAAGGCCGCAACTATTGGAAATACCTGAAAGGCAAGATGGCCAAAGATGGTGTCCAACTGGTTAGTGTCACTAACCAGTTCAAATTCATGGCTCCCGACGGGAAGCAACGTGCCGCCGATGCTTTGGACGCCCAATGTGTTCAGACCTTGGCCAAAAACTATCCCAACAACCGCGCAAGCGCCTTCCTCGACTGGTTCGTCTATAGCGACAACACAATCGACGGTCAGAGTAAGAAGAAAGCCTACACGCTGTTTGAGAGCGGCATCCTCGACAGTATGAAGCCCGGCACGGTGGAGTGCCTCCAGCAGATCCATGCCTACCTCTTCGGCGGGCTCTACAACTTTGCCGGGAAGATACGCACCAAGACCATATCGAAAGGCGGCACAATGTTCTGCAGGGCGGAGTTTCTGATGCAGAATCTGGTCACTATTGAGCGGATGCCGGAAAGCACATTCGACGAGATTGTGGACAAATACGTTGAGATGAATGTGGCACACCCTTTCATGGAAGGCAACGGCCGTTCAACGCGCATCTGGCTGGATATGATTTTCAAGAAACGCTTGAAAATGTGCGTGGATTGGAGTAAAATCGACAAAAACGACTATTTGGAAGCCATGCGACGGAGTGTGACGGACGCCGAACCCATCAGAACCTTGCTGAAAGGGGCAATGACCGACAAGATTGACGATCGTGAAATCTTCATGAAAGGCATTGACTATTCCTATTATTACGAGCAGGAGGAATAATTACAGAAAGAAGAATTATGACAAACCTATCCTATTTCGACCGTAAAAAACAATTGGTGTCCGTGTTCAACGACACCCTGCAGCGGATTGGCAGCAGTCAGGAGCTGCAAGCTGCTGTCTGCCAAAGCATCGCCTCACAGCAGTATATCGGCGATGCCGACAAAATAGACCTTCCCGCACCCTCCTATACCGAAAAAGCGCAAGTGGTGGTGAGCCGTCTGCGCTCCTTCGAGGCGGCGGCAAGGTATCCTGGACAAAAGGTGGCGGTTCTTAATTTCGCCTCCTCCACCTCTCCCGGCGGCGGAGTGGAGACCGGTGCTTCGGCGCAGGAGGAGTGCCTCTGCCGCGTGTCAACCCTCTACCCGTGCCTGAAAGCCCAAGCGGCGTGGGAGAAATTCTACGGTCCGCACCGTGCTGCGCCCAACCCGCTCCACAACGACGACATCATCTACACTCAAGACGTGGTGGTGCTGAAAGACGATGACTACAATGTCTTGTCCTCGCCGTTCCGCGTGGATGTGATTACTTGTGCCGCGCCAAATCTGCGGGACATCCCTTCCAACCGATACAATCGGAACGACGGCGATGCGGTGCATATTAGTCCGGAAGAACTTTTGGAATTACACCTGAAACGTGCCCGCAAAATCCTCACCGTTGCCGCCTCGAACGGGGCTGAGGTGCTGATTCTCGGTGCATTCGGCTGTGGTGCGTTCCACAACGACCCAGCGGTCGTGGCCGCCGCCTACCAACAAGTGCTGCCCCATTTTCGGAACCACTTCAAAACCGTCGAATTTGCCGTTTATTGCCGCCCAGGCGACAGCCGCAACTATGATGCTTTTACTATAATCCGCAACGTCCCCGACAATTTCTTGTTAAAGTAGTCATTTGAGGTGGGCCATCACAGGTGCCCACCAACAAACTCCACTACCTCGTTGAACGTGATGAACCCCGTGTCGCCCAGCGGGTTGAACACGCCGGGGAGCAGTTTGGAAAGCTCCTCGTTAGCCATACATTTGAGCTTTTGTTCCACCTCAACGTACCTTTTCTTCAGCGGCGCATTCTGGTTGTGGTAGAGCATCCGTGAGATTTCACCTGCATGGAACTGCTGTTTGAGATGTTGCTGGCGGGCTTCCAACTCCTTGAGTTCCCGCTTGCCCTCTTCCTGCTTCCGGCAGTAGTCGGCATACCAGTTCGTGAGTGCCTCGCGCTTGCATTCGAGGTATGCCTTCAGCAGGGTGCTCCGCATCTTTTCCTTCGCCTTGGCACCGGCCTCCTGCGTGTCCTGTATTTGCTGCCGCAACACCTGATTCTCGCGCCGAAGGAGAAACAACTCTCTTTCTAACAGACTGTCGCCTTTGTCGTTGGCCTCCAGCTGCTTCACCACTTCCTCTAACGAGTAGGCTTCGTAGCGTTCCTTGGCCTCGTCGTAGCGGGTATTGACCTCCACGAAGGAACGCCAAATAGCGCTGAACGGATTGGGCAGGCACTCCGACCGGCATTCCCCGTTGGTGTTGACGATGCCGCAGCAGTTGCGGCCCGACAGCGGACTTCCAGCGATGTAATACACCAGCCACGTGTCTTTTCGGTAGCGACCGATGATGGCGGGAATGCAGGTCATCCACCATTCGATATAGACACCCAAGGTGGGGCACTTGAATCCGCTGGTCCCCATGTAGGCGATGCCGTTCTCAACAGGCACGGGGGCGAGGAACATGCGGCTGTCGCTCAGGATTTGCTTGCGGTGGTCAAGGAAGAAGAAGGCGTGGTCGGTGAAGAATTTCACGGCCTGTTTGCGCTGCTCTTCCACCTCTGGCGGGAGGGGTTTCACGATGGGTTTCCGCCGCCCGATGGTCAGGTATTGTCCCGTGGTGTCAAGTTTCATGCGGTTGTCAATGGGTGTGGAGGGTTCCACTTTCGGATAGCACAAAAGTTCGCATCCGCTGAGCAAGGTGATGTGATGTTTTTCGTTCATCTTTCGGTTCCGGTTGCCTCTACACCGGAAGGTTCTGTGCCGAAGATGAGAAACGCGGTGTCCTTTATCGCTAAAGAACACCGCGTATGGCAGGTTGTTATTTAGCGCGTTTTTTAGAGAGGTTGGCAATTTGACCTAAATCCGTTCCTCTTTCTCATCCGGCGGCAAAAGTACAACATTTTTTTGAAATGGAGAAATTCTGCTAATAGCAGAAAATCAATCAGAATGTGGGAAAAGTGTATTTTTGCAACGTTTTAATGAGAATGTATATTGGCCTCAAATAAATGCAAGTAAATAAAAATAATCCACTTATGACAAAACCCATCCTCTTCTTCGACATGGACAATGTCCTCGTCGATTTCCAGTCCGGCATCGACAAGCTGGACGAAGCAACGAAACAGGCTTACGAAGGCAACCTCGACGATGTGCCGGGCATCTTCGCCCTGATGGACCCTGTGCCGGGCGCTATAGAGGCCGTACACAAGCTGGCCGAGAAATACGATGTCTATATCCTCTCCACAGCCCCGTGGAAGAACCCCACCGCTTTGAACGACAAGCTTAAATGGGTGAAGGACCATTTCGGAGCCGAAGAGGGGAGCGTGTTCTACAAACGCGTCATCTTCTCGCACCACAAGGACCTCTGCCACGGCGACTACCTCATCGACGACCGTCCCCACAAATGCGGCGCCGGCAACTTCTCCGGCGAGCTGATCCATTTCGGCTCCCCCGTCTTCCCCGACTGGGATGCGGTGGTGGAGTATCTGATGTAGAATCGTGTACGAGATTCCCTCTGGCTCCGCAACCGGGAATTCTTCAGAGAATCTCTACGGTGCGCATAACCCATACTTTATTCCGATGGTGATACTCCCCTTTGTGTTCCGATTTACAAGTTGTGGATGAAATGATTACAGGAGACTATGAAAAGTCAACTGTTGATAACTTTATCAAAACAAAATTGTTAACTCGTTGATATAGAGCTCGTAAACAAAAAAACTTGATGTTGATAAAAAACGAAAAACAGTTTTGTTGTTTTTTGTAATTTTGACGCGTTTTTTATTTGAAACGTTAATATTCACCAAAATATCACCATTATGAAAAAAAGATTACTGTTTTTGTGGCTTATGCTACTGACGATGGGATTTGGCGGTTTCGCGCAAACCACGGTCACCATCGGAACGGGAACGGACGAGTCTTACTATGTGCCGTTCTACAATTTTGACAAGAACTCCTGGACGGAGATGATTTATCCGGCTTCCTTGATCAATGAAAGCGGCTATATCACCTCAATCGCCTTCTATGCTTCAACGGTGCCGTCCACCAGCACTTACATGTTCAACACCCTCACCATCTATATGGGTACTACCTCAGACACTGCTCACGGCACAACCTCATCTTGGATGCCCATGACTGCTCTGACGGAGGTGTATTCGGATGTGAATATGCCTGTACCAACCACCACCGGATGGGTAATCTTCGACTTGGACAACCCGTTCCAGTATGACGGCACCCAAAACTTGGTCATCGCCATCAGCAAGACGATGCCTGCCTATTGCTCTTCCCTGAAATTCCGGTACACTGTAGGACCGGCAAATTGCTGTATGTATCGAGGCAGCGACTCCAGCACCGACTATGCCAACCATCCTGGCAGCAACACAGGAACGTGCACACCCAATCGCCCCAACTTGCAGCTGACTCTCTCTGACAATGCCGATTTCTGCCATTCTGTATCCAACCCCACGGTTTCGGAAATCACGAGTAACAGTGCCACTGTGTCTTGGACTGCTCCTGCAGACGCTTCCAGCTACATCCTTCAATACAAAACCTCTGACCAGGACTGGGAGGATGGTGACATTAACATAGCCTATCCCACGGAGGCAACATACAACCTCACGGGGCTTGATCCCAACACCCAGTATCAGGTGCGTGTGGCCAGCGTTTGCGCCACGGGCAACAGCAATTGGAAAACCACGTCACTCAAAACGGAGTGTGTGGCCATTTCTGTCGCCCAAGTACCTTACTATGAACAGTTCGAAGGTTATGCTTCCAACGCATTCCCTGACTGCTGGACTCGTATAGCCGGCTATAACAGCTATCCGTATATCAGCAATGCCTCCGCCACAGCCCATGGAGGAACAGGCTATCTGTACCTATATAACAACGCCAGTAACCCAATTTACATGGCATTGCCTCAATTTGTGGAAGATCTCAGCACGCTCCGTTTGAGCTTTTGGATGAAACCTGTCGGCACCACCAATTACTACGGTCGTGTGGATTTGGGTTTGATGGCCGACTTGAGCGATACCACCACCTTTGTTCCGCTGAACAGCTGGTCAGCTGTGGGAATAGGTTCCACCAACTGGGCTTACTATGAAATGAATTTGGACACCTTGGTCAATGGCGGCACTGGCTATCTTGCATTCCGCCGCTATGTGGAAGGAACCTCCACGTATGGGTGGTATTTTGACGATGTGAAAGTGATGCCTATTCCCTCTTGCGAGGCTCCCACGCAGCTTGCATACAGCGGTGCCACGCCCAACAGTGTCACGCTGAGTTGGAATCCCGGCGAGGAAAGTGTTTTCAAAGTCTATTACAAAGCGGTTGGAGGCGAGTCGTACTCAAGCATCCCCAATGTGTCCCTTGATGCTGACAACACTTTCGAACTGACGAATCTGATGCCGGCCACCACCTATTCCATTTATGTGGCTTCGGTGTGTGGTGATGGTAGCGAGACACCCTGCGACCCTATTCTCTGCAACACTTCCATGGTTCCCGCCACTCTGCCTTACACAACCGACTTTGGCGCGGATGCCGACCAAGACTGGTTGCTGAACAACGGCACTTGTGCCAACTACTGGGTGATGGGTGCTATTCCGGACACCACGGTTAACGCTCTGTACATCACTACTAATGGTACAACCCCCGGTTACAACGTTTCTAGCATTTCGGTGGTTTCCGCAGCAAAACTGTTCACGATTGGTGATGATGAACAATATCAGATCAGCTTTGACGTGATGATTGGCGGAGAAAGCTCCTACGACTATCTGAAGCTCTTCTTTGCTCCCGAAAATGTGGACTTTCCGGCGGCGACAACTGCGCCAACATGGGCTGGCAACAGCTATTCCACGAATGCCTTTGATTTTTCGGACTATATGTCCGCCTCCACGAGCACTTCCGACATCGCCTACAAGTTCAACTTGACGGACGGCAATGTGGTTCACATTGATGCCATCATGCCGAATCCGAACGAGACCCCCAATGCCAACTCCACAGCGCAGGTAGTGTTCGTGTGGAAGAATGACAATAGTAGCGGCACACAGCCTGCTGTAATCATCTCCAACGTTTCCATTGCACCAGTGACCTGCTTCAGACCCGAAAATGTGAATGTTTCCGAACTCGGTGCCCATTCAGCAGAAATCACCTGGGAAGAGGGTTACGCTTCCACTTGGACAGTGGAATACGGTCCTCATGGCTTCACCCTCGGCGAAGGCACTCAAATCAATGTCGCGGGTACCCCCGCCGTCACCCTCAACGATCTGGAAGCTGCTACGGAATATGACGTGTATGTGGTAACTCTCTGTGGAGACGGATCTGAGTCTGTCAGCACGTTTGTTTCTTTTATCACCGAATGCGATCCCATCATCTCACTGCCGCAGACTTGGAATTTCGATTCCGACCTTATGGCAGGAACCAGCTCATACCCGCTGCCCACCTGCTGGAAGCGGATTTCTCCTTCCGGTACCACAACCCAATATCCCTATTCATACTCCAGTTCAACAAACGCACACAGCGGAGGACGTGTCCTGTATTTCTACAATTACTATCCTAATGCCTACGCCATTTTGCCTGAGATTGATGTTGATGAATTGGATTTGGCAAATATGCAGTTGTCTTTCTATGCCAAGGCTTCTACCAGCACTTCGGCCATCAAATTTGAGGTGGGTGTGATGTCCAATCCCGACAGTGCCAGTACATTCACATTGTTGCAGTCTTTTACCTTGCCTACCACCTATTCGGATGAACCCATTATTTTGCCGTTGGGCGCCGCCGTCGGACATGGCCGGTACATCGCGTTCAGAAATACGCAGCTTTCTTCCACCACAAGCTCTTCTTACTATTATGTGGATGATGTGACATTGGAGGAGATGGCGGATTGTATGAAACCCCTTGAGCTCACCGCTGTTCCGCAGATTAATCAGGCGGATCTCTCATGGGTGAACACGGGAGGGGATGTTGACCTCTACTACCGCACTGAAGCCGATTCGGAATATGTTCAGGTTCCGGCTGTCAATTTGGATGATAATGGTGTTTACACCCTCACCGGCTTGCTTTCCAATATGATTTATTACTGGTACTTGGTGGCGGACTGCGGCGACACGGTTTACACCACCGATGTGGTTTCGTTCCACACGCCTTGCGAGGGTATTACCACGCTGCCGCAAACGTGGGATTTCGAGAGCGGCAATACGGCCGGCACCACCACCTATCCTCTGCCTTCCTGCTGGAACAGAATCACTTCGCCTTCTACCACAACCCTCTATCCCTACGTCTATAACTCCTCTACTAACGCGCACAACGGAACCCGTTTGCTCTACATTTATAACTACTATCCGAACACGTTCGCCATCCTGCCCAATGTTGACCCGACTGTGCTGCATATCAATGAGATGATGGTCTCGTTTTTCGCCAGATTGTCCAGTACCACATACAATTCTCAACTTGTGGTAGGTGTGATGAGTGATCCCGCGAATGCGCAGACCTTTGTTCCCGTGGATACTATATCTATGACAAACAGCTATCCAGCTGAACCCTTTGAGGTGATGTTCGACAACTACACGGGTAATGGCACCTTTATCGCTTTCAAGTCAATAGCGCCATCCAGTTCCTCCAACTACACATATATTGACGATATTACACTTTCCAACATTCCCTCCTGTGACCATCCGACGGGCCTTTCCGCAACAGCGGCCACTTATTCTGTGGATCTCTCTTGGGATGACATGACGGGTACATACAATATTTACTATAAGGCGGATGAGGACACTGTTTACACCGCTATCCAGAACGTGGTACCTACAGATACGATCTATACCATAAACAACCTTGCATCCTCTACGTTGTATAAGGTGTATGTGGCTTTAATTTGTCCGGACGGCAGCGAGTCTGCAACGCCGGTGCTCTCTTTCACCACGGAATGCGCCCCGTCCATGGCTCCGTTTATGGAGAACTTCAACGCAGCGAGTGTGATGCCGTACTGCTGGGAGAGATATTCTGGGTTGGCTGAAAACATCTTTAACGGCGGTACGCTAACCTCCACCACGTCCGGATGGATATTCACGAACACGAATGTATTTGGCCAATATCATCCAAAAATCAACATTTACGGCACAGCTGCCAAATACTGGTTGGTTTCTCCTGCCATTGATCTTACGTCCTTGACCAACCCTGCCTTGACTTTCGACCTTGCGCTGACTGACTACAACAATTCCGACCCCATCGAGAGTTTCACCGCGCAGGCGGACGACCGCTTCCTCGTGATTATCTCCACTGATGATGGAGCCACTTGGACTGCTGACAATGCTACCGTTTGGAGTAATGACAGCACCGGCGACTATGTCTATAATCAAATTTCCACCACCGGCGAAGAGATTATGATTCCACTGGAACAATATGCAGGACAGACCATCCGTATCGCCTTCTATGGTGAGTCAACTGTAACCAGTAATGGTGACAACGACTTGCACATCGACAACGTGGCAGTGGCAGAGATTCCCTCGTGTATCACACCCACGCAGCTTGTTGTCTCGAACGTGACCGCATTTTCGGCTGATATTGCTTGGCTGGAGAATGGAGATGCCACCTCTTGGGTCGTAGAGTATGATACGGCCGGATTTACCCCGGGCACAGGCAATGTGACTATGGTTAGTGGAACTCCTGCCACTACTATCAGCGGTTTGGAACCCTCAACCGACTATGACGTGTACGTGAGTGCGGATTGTGGTGCCTACACCTCAAACGCCATCACGAAATCTTTCATGACCCCTTGTGAAGGTCTCACCACTGTTCCGCAAACCTGGAACTTTGACGAGAACCTTACAGCGGGTACTTCCAGCTATCCACTGCCCGAATGCTGGCAGAGAATCAAGGCTGTTGGAACAACCACGTTGTACCCCTATGCGTACAGCTCTTCCACAAATGCCCACAGCGGCGCCCGCAGCCTCTATTTCTACAATTCTTATCGTGAAGGTTACGCTATTCTGCCGGGTATTGACAATTCAGTCTTGGATCTTACCAACCTCCAGGTGAGTTTCTTTGCAAAGGCTTCAACGGAGAATGCCAGTGCTACTTTGGAGGTTGGTGTGATGACCGATTTTACGGACCCCACCACCTTCACCCCTGTCGCCTCTTTGAATTTGACTACCTCCTATCCGACACACGCATACCAGATTCCGCTTTCCCCCTATACGGGAGACGGAACATACGTGGCTTTCAGAAACGTGGTTAACGGTAGTGTCTCCAACTATTTCTACATCGATGATGTCACGTTGGAAGAGGCTTCCTCCTGCACCAGTCCGATGAACCTGACTGTTGTGGCCGCATCGACAAATAGTGTCACGTTATCCTGGATATCCACTGCGTCCGCATTCAACCTTTACTATCGCGAGTCTTCTGAAACCGCTTGGCAGAGCGACAATAATATTTCGTTGGATGAGAATGGCGAATATTCGCTGTCAGGTTTTGAAGAGGCCACCCAGTATGACTGGTATGTGGAGGCGATTTGTGACGTTGATTCCGTTACGGCCAGCGAAATGGCTCATTTCACCACCACCATGGCTCCTGTTGGTCTTCCTTACGCGGCCGACTTCACCGACTCGACCGACACGTGGATTCTAAACAACGGTTCCTGTACCAACTATTGGGCTCGTGGCACGTTGAATGGCACTGGAGCATTGTTTGTTACGCAGAACGGCACTTCGGCTGGTTACAGTACGAGTGACGTTTCCTTGGTCTCTGCTGAAAAGTTGTTCACTGTCGGTACAGACTCCACCATTACAATCCAATTCGATGTACGAGTGGGTGGCGAATCTTCATGGGACTACATGAAGCTGTTCCTTGCTCCAGCCACACAGACTTTCCCGGCTTCCACATCAGCGCCGTCATCTTCCAATTATGGTTACAATAGCTATTCTCAGTATGCTTACGACTTCTACAGTAACAATTATGGTTCGCAGAGTTCCTATCATTACATCATGAACCTCACAGGTGGCAATACCGTGCATGTCATTGCCAATATGCCCAATCCGAACACTAATCCGGATGCCGATGCAACCGCCAAGTTAGTGTTTGTTTGGAAAAACGACGGTACCAGCGGCACACAACCCGGTGCTATCATCACCAATGTGCAGCTTGGAGACATTACCTGTCCGACTCCGACAGACCTGACCGTTTCCAACGTCTCCACAACCTCCGCTGACTTGTCGTGGACGGAGAATGGCGAAGCCACCTCCTGGAACATCAAAGTGGATGATGGTACTACGGAAAATATTGTTATGGTCACCACCAATCCGTACACCCTTACGAACCTCACCCCTTCTTCAGCATACACGGTGAGTGTTCAGGCTGCTTGTTCTGCAAGCGACCAGAGCCTGTGGTCTTCTGGAGTTGCTTTCCACACCGCTTGCGATGCCATCAGCGCACCTTACACGGAAGATTTCAACAGCTATTTGACAACAGCCACATCGACGACTGCACCGAGCAGCTATCCGAATGACGAATTGCCACTCTGCTGGTCTTTCCTGAACAGAAGCGCGAACAGCTCCTCCTATCCGATGGCATTCCTGTCCTCATCCACCACATACGCTGTTTCTGGCAACTGTCTCTTCTTCAAATCCAGTTCCAGCACGCCGTTGTATGCTATTCTTCCTGACTTTACGGACAACATTCAGTCACTTACCTTGCATTTCACCTATCGCAACGAAGGAACCGGTTCGTCCAATGGTACACTCTCTGTGGGTTATATGACCGATCCTGAGGATGCCAATACGTTCACCGAGGTCTCCACGTTCCCGCAGATTACCACGTTGACGGCTGATTCTGTTGATTTCAGCACAGTGCCGAGTACTGCAAGCAATGCCTACATTGCATTCAAATATACAGGAGGCAGTAATAACAATTACTACTTGAGCATTGATAACGTGGGTGTTACCTCCAACGGCTCCACCCCCGTTGTCACCGATCCGACTGTAACCACGACGGCTGCCACCAACCTCGCGCAGACCACTGCCACGCTGAACGCCACCATCACGAATCCCGACAATGTGACCATCACGGCCAAGGGCTTCGAGTGGAAGGCCACCACGGGCGGCACCTACACGCAGATTGCCGGTGCCGGCACGGGCAACAACTTCTCTGCTAACCTTTCTGGTTTGACCGCCAACACGGGCTACACCTACAAGGCGTTCATCACCTTCAACGGTACAACGGTTTACGGCAACGAGATGACCTTCACGACCCTCGAACAGGGTACAGAGCCTTGCGATGTTCCCACTGGCCTCACCGCAGACAATATCACCAAGGAGGGTTTCGACGTTTCTTGGAATGCCAATGCTAATGTGAGCAATTGGAATATCCGCTATCGTCAGCAGAACGGTCAATGGACAAGCGCAACCTCTAATACGAACCAATACTCCATCACGGGTCTCTCTGCTGAAACCAACTATGAAGTCCAGGTGCAGGCTGACTGTGGTGACAACAACATCAGCGACTGGAGCGAACTGTTGACTGTCACGACGCTGGTTGACGGCATCAACAACTACCTGTTCAACAGCATCGCCCTCTACCCGAACCCCGCCAATGACGTTGTCAATGTACAATGTACAATGAACAATGTACAATTGGAGGGTATCGAGATAATTGACGTTTATGGGAAGGTCGTCCGCACCATTGTAGGGGCGAATAATTATTCGCCCATCCGCATCAACGTCAGCGGTCTCGCCAACGGCATGTATTTCGTGCGCGTGACCACGGATGAGGGAACGGTGACGAAGACGTTCGTCAAGAAATAACCCACTAGCCCCCCCTAAAGGGGGACTAAACAGACACTGAAGTAACAGTGACTTGGACGCCCCAGTCCCCCCTTTAGGGGGGATGCCCGAAGGGCAGGGGGGTATTAGCAGTTAAGGGCGGGGAGGGATCCTTGCCCTTTTTGTGTTTTTATCAACAAGTTATCAACAATCCATTTTTGAAAAAAATATATCGTACTTTTGCCCCTTGAATTTTGGGATAGTTGTTAGGCGATAGGGGATAGCTGTTAGTTGCTGATAATCTGAATCTAAACCTACGTAATAAGTCTAAGTTTAAGTCTAAGTCTAAGTCTAAGTTTAAGTCTAAGTCTAATAGAAATTAACCTTAATAATTCACCAAAAATAAAACAGTATGAAAAAACTATTACTAACGTTAATGCTTGCGGTACTAATGCTACCGTTTGCATTGCAGGCGCAGAACACGCAGACCTTCGATTTCGAGGACAATGCGCTACCTGCGGACTGGACAAACGACACCATCCATCCTTGGGTGGTGACAAACACGTCGGAAGGAAGTGGGCACAGCGGCACTTACTGCATCAAGAGCGGCAATGCCGGTGTTTCATCCTCGACTTCCACCATCTCGGCCACATTCATATTTGCCGGTGATGGCTCTATCAGTTTTCTTGCCGGCATTTACGGCGAAGGCACTTCCTCCGTTTGGGACAAGTGTATTTTCAAGATAGACGGGGAGCAGCAGTTCTCATACGGTGCACTTGCCACTTGGGCTACCTATTCATACGAAGTGGATGCCGGCATCCACACGTTTGAGTGGACCTACTCGAAAGACGGATCTGTGAATCCCACAGGCGATGCTTTCTATCTCGATGACATCGTTCTTGATTTGGGCGTTGCTTCCTCCTGTCCCAGACCCCTTGCTGTCGCGCTGGGTACTATTACTGACAACAGCATTGACATTACCTGGACTCCCGGCGGAAGTGAAGCCGCCTGGAATGTTTACATCTACGATGAAAACGGCGACCTTCTACCGGGATATCCCGATAATACAAGTATTGCGGAATATTCTTTCACAGGCCTGGAGGCCAACACGACCTATATGATCGGGGTAAAAGCCGACTGTGGCAGCGAACTGTCCGCCGAACGCTCTGTCAGTGCACACACGGCGTGCGAAGCAGTCTCCAATTTCCCGTGGTCCGAGAATTTTGAGAGCTATACTGCCAACTCCAATGGAGTCACCTTTAGCGATCCGTGTTGGGTAAACGAACACATTTCCGGTACCGGCACATACTTCTTTGAGGTGTATTCCAGTACCTCCGCCACGGGCGGCAATTCCACAAAAATGCTTCGTCTTCGCGACATGAGCAGCGGCACTATGACAAAACTGGTACTTCCCTTGATGGATCTCCCAGCTGACAACTATGCTTTCTCGCTTGACGTTTACCGCAACAGCAGTAGTGCAAACTACGGGGAAGGTATCAGGGTGTATGCCAGCTCTAACGGCGATATCGACGGTGCCACCGAATTGGCATTCATCAGCCGCAGCTACACCACCAGCGACGGAAACAACATCCCTGCCGAAACGGAATCGGGATGGTACACTTATACGCTGCCTATCGGAATGAGCGGCAACTGCTACATCATCCTGCGTGGCGAAAGCCTGTATGGTAGCTCCACCTATATGGACAACTTTGTTGTCGATGAAGGCCCCACCTGTATTCCTGTCACGGCTTTGACTGTTGATTCCATTACCAACAATAGCGTTTTCTTGAGCTGGGCTGATGACATCAATAGCGGTGCCACCTACACTGTGTATGACATGTCCGACAGTTCTGTTATTGCCAGTGGCATCAGCGATTTGACCTATACCGTTGAATACCTCAATGCCAACACCGCCTACACCTTTGGTGTTGCCGCCGACTGCGGTGGCGAAGATCTGTCTGTTGTCCGCAGCGTTAACATTCGCACCGAATGCGACGTTATAGCCACCCTGCCGTGGACTGAAGATTTCGAGGCTGTTCCTAGCGGCTCCTATCAGATGCCATACTGTTGGAACCGTTACGTTTCAGCACACACTTCCTCCTCCATCTATCCTTATAGCTATAGCAGCTCTACTTACGCACATAGCGGCAGCCGCTCACTCTATGTCTATGGCACCACGGACAGCTCCTATCCCGACACGATGGCCGCCATTTTGCCTGAACTTGATGTGACCGCCTATCCGATGAACCTCAACCGTGTCATCTTCTGGGCTCGCATGAGTTCCACTTCCTACGATAAGAATGTGTATGTGTGTACGATGAGTGACCCCACCGACCTCACCACCCTCACGCTGGTTGACTCGGTGACGGTTAGCGGTGTCACCCATACAAAATACACGGTCAATCTTGACAATGCCCCATCTACTGACGCATACGTTGTGTTAGCCGTGATGAAAGGGGAAGGATCTCTCTATATTGATGACCTTACGCTTGGCGTAATTCCTGCCTGTCCGGAGGTTGAGGCCCTCACCGTGAGTGCCATCACCGCCGACGGTGCCACGCTGAGTTGGACCGGCAATGCCGACGGCTACACCATCTATGACATGAGTGACAACTCCGTCATTGGCAATGCCGATGATGTGACTTTCACCATTGCAGGGCTCAACCCGATGACGAACTACACCATCGGCGTGGCCGCCAACTGCGGCAGCGATGAGAGTGTCATTGTCACCGTGAGTTTCAACACCGCCTGCACTGCCATCGCCGTACCCTATACCGAGACTTTCGAGGCGAACAGTGCTTCCAGTGCTTGTTGGACTTCAGAAGGCGCCAACGAATGGACTATCGGTACGGGCGATTACAGCACTTCTACTGGTGCATACCAGGGCAGTCAGAATGCTTTGATTACTCACGTTAGCACAGGTGACGTGACCAAACTTATCTCGCCGGCTCTTGATGGTGTTGAGAATGGTCTGATTCTTAATTTCGCCTACGTGATGCGTCAATGGGTTAGCGATATTGACGAGCTCCGTGTATATACCCTTTCCTCCGCCGATGCCGCTTGGCAGCAGGTCGCCGAATACACCGCTGCCGCTGAAAGTTGGACTCCGGTGAGTCTTACTATTCCTGGCGCTGTTTATCAGATCGCTTTCGAATATACTGATAACTACGGCTACGGCGTGGGGCTTGACAATGTTGCTCTTATCCCGATGGACGGAGACTACTGTTTTCCCGTCAGCAATATAGCTGTATCTGGTGTCACCTCTAACTCTGTTTCCCTCACGTGGCAGGAGAATGGCGATGCCACCGCTTGGAGCGTGGCTTACGGACCTGCCGGGTTCACCCTTGACGATAATGCAGACATTGTTACGGTGACGGATACCACGGTCACTATTGACAACCTTGCAACTGCGCAATCCTACGATTTCTATGTGCAAGCCGATTGTGGCGGCAGCGTGAGTGAGTGGAGGGGACCTGTTCAAGCTGCCCCCGGTTCTTTCATTTTCGATGTCACAGGCAGCAGCTCCATCACGGCCTGCGGTCTGGTCATTTACGATAATGGAGGTCCTGACGGAAATTACAGCAATGATTGTGATTATACTTTGACGATCTATCCTTCCGACCCCGACTCAGTGGTTTCTGTTTCCGGTACTTTCGCAGGTGAAGGCACTGCTGACTATTTGAGTGTCTATGATGGCACCAGTACTTCCGGCACCCTTCTCC
Source organism: Bacteroidales bacterium (assembly GCA_017525245.1). GTDB lineage: Bacteria > Bacteroidota > Bacteroidia > Bacteroidales > WCHB1-69 > F23-D06. Next base: position 25,615 of record JAFXTE010000070.1, read on the forward strand.
AGAAGATAACCTCCGGCACCAGCGGTACTGTCATCAACTTCGGTCCGCTCAGCTCTGAAAGCGGTCCTGTCACGTTGTATTTCCATTCCGACTATTCTGTCGTTTATCCCGGTTTTGAGGCATTTGTCTCCTGTGTTGCGGCACCAGATTGCCGTACACCTTACGGTTTGACTGCCAGCAACATTACTTCCGATGAAGCGACCATCAGCTGGACAGCCGATGAGGATGCGAACATTGAATTGTATTACAAAGAACATAGCGACAGTGTTTACACTACGGTCACTGCTTCGGAATTCACCGATGCGAACAGCTATCTGATGACCAATCTGGATCCTACTACGACTTACGATGTGTATGTCGCCAACATTTGTACAGATGACACGTTAGCATCTGCTACGATTACCTTCACCACACTCTGTACTGCCGAAATTGCTCCATACTCTGAAGACTTTGCCGGATTTAACACAAATATCTCACCCTGTTGGGGAAAATACTCTGGTTTGGTCAGCACTGTGTTTAATGGCGGTGCTTTGACCTCAACCACAAGCGGCTGGAATTTCACAAGTAGCAACGTGTTCCCGACCGGTCACCCGAAATTGAACATTTACGGTACGTCATGCAATTATTGGTTGGTGTCTCCTTCCATTGATTTGAGTCAGTTGACGAACCCCACTTTGATGTTCAGCTTGGCCTTGACAGACTACAACAATGCGGATCCTATTGAGCAAATGGGTAATCAGCCCGATGACAAATTCATGGTCATTATCTCTACCGACAATGGCAGCACTTGGTCAGCGGCCAATGCCACTATATGGGATAATGCAGGCACTGGGAACCGCTCCTACGATTCCATTAGCACAACTGGTGAAGAAGTCGTTATTTCCTTGAGTCAGTATGCTGGACAGACCATCAGAATCGCTTTCTATGGTGAGTCAACCGTATCCGGTGGTGATAATGACTTGCATATCGCCGATGTGGTGGTGGGTGAGCCCGTCACTTGCCCGAGACCCAATCAACTTACTGCCACAGGTGCCACCACAAGCTCTGTGACTTTGTCATGGACACCAGGCGCAGAAGAGACCGCTTGGGATATCATTTACGGTACTCCTGGCTTTGATGTCGCAACTGCAGGCACATTGATTCAGAATGTGACGACCAATCCTTACGATGTGACAGGCTTGGATGCAGGCACTGCATACGAATTTTATGTTCGCGCCAACTGTGGCGGCGGCGATGTCAGCTACTGGAGTAACAGTGTGATTTTCACTACTCAGGTGTGTGATGTTGCCGACCAGTGTTCATATACCTTCGTTCTTACCGATTCTTACGGTGACGGCTGGAACGGCGGCTCTCTGGCAGTGGAACAGAACAACGTTGTTGTTGCCACTTTGACATTGGGCAGCGGCGAGTCAACAGCTACCGAAACAGTATCCCTTTGTGACAATGTTTCTACATCGCTCGTCTGGACATCCGGCTCTTACGCATACGAGGCTGGATTCTCCATGGCAGGACCTGATGGTACTGTGTTGTTCTCTCACGACAGTATGGACACCTACACCACCTACACCTTCACCACTGATTGTAGCGGTTCCGGCCCTGTGGTTACCGATCCTACCGTGGCCACCGTTGCTGCTTCTGCTATCGCTCAGACGACAGCCACGCTGAACGCCACCATCACGAATCCCGACAACGTGACCATCACGGCCAAGGGCTTCGAGTGGAAGGCCACCACGGGCGGTTCCTACACACAGATTGCCGGCACCGGCACGGGCAACACCTTCACGGCCAACCTCACCGGTTTGACACCGAACACGGGTTACACCTACAAGGCGTTCATCACCTACAACGGCACGACTGTTTATGGCACTGAGATGACCTTCACGACCCTCGAACAGGGTGTTGAGCCTTGCGATGTTCCCACCGGTCTCACCGCAAGCAACATCACCAAAGAGAGTTTCGATGTCACTTGGAACAACAATGCCAGCGTGAGCAACTGGAACATCCGCTACCGCCAGCAGAACGGTCAATGGACAAGCGCAACCTCCAGCACGAACCAGTACTCTGTAACTGGTCTTGCTGCTGAAACTATCTACGAAGTCCAGGTGCAGGCCAACTGCGGCGACAACAACCTCAGTGAGTGGAGCGAGCTGCTGACCGTCACAACCTTGGTTGACGGTATCAACAGCTACCTGCTCAACAGTATCTCCCTCTACCCGAACCCCGCAAACGATTACATTAACGTTCAATGTTCAACGTTCAATGTTCAATCAGTTGAGGTGATCGATGCATACGGTAAGGTGATCAATACTGTGAACATGATTGACAATCCGGCCCGCATCAACGTCAGCGGTCTCGCCAACGGCATCTATTTCGTGCGCGTGACCACGGATGAGGGTGTGGCGACGAAGACGTTCGTCAAGAAATAGTTAGCAGTTAGTAGTTAACAATTAGCAGTTAAGGGCGGGGAGGGATCCTCGCCCTTTTTGGTTCAAGGCTCAAGGTTCAAATTGTCTCTGCGTGACTCATCCTCTTCTTAAACAATGTTCATAAAATGTGTATATTTTTTTCTCTATGAATATCGCGTGAGGCGCGGTTTTTTTCGTATTTTCGCGCTTGTTTTTTTTTAATGGAGGAAATGATTTTTAAAGCCAAATCCTTTAAACATTTATAACTAACTTATTTTTAACATTATGAAAAAATTATTCGTTTTTCTGATGTGTTTGAGTTTGTGCGCATTTGCCTTTGCACAGAGTGTGCGGGTCACGCAGAACTCATTCCAGAAGGTGGCGGTATCCATCGCCCCGGGCACGCTTTCGGCGGATGACAT
>JAFXTE010000071.1 GCA_017525245.1 Bacteroidales bacterium
ATCGATGCCATCAATCAGGAGCTTCGGCACAAGGTGTTGGAGAAAGTGATGGTGCGCCGTACCCGCAGCAATATCCAGCACGAGCCCCGCTATGCCCACGAAATCCATTTCCCGCAGCTTCTTGACCCCACCGACCGTACCTATCAGATGTCGCCCGAATTGCTGAAACTCTTCATCGACACCTACATAAAATTGGTAGATACACCGTCGGCCAATCTGAAAGAGGTGAACGCGGACATCTTCAACGGAAGCGGTCTGCATTATGCCCGCTATCGTGCGGTGGAGTATTGTCCCTCGTACAAAGTCCCTTCCGGCAAAATGGCCAAACATATAACCGACTCGCTGGCCTCCATCTACCAGACGCATCTGGTCAAACGGTTGGAAAGCAGTTTCGATGCTTTCCGCCGCTCGCTCCACACCCTTTTGGATGCCACGAGGGGGATGATAAAAATGTTCCGGGAAGACAAAGTCATCATCGCCCCCGAGCTGAATGTGAAAAAGTTGCAGTCCGACGGGGTCGAGTTGGACGAAATCATAGAACTGGCCATCGGCAAAGGGTTCGACCAAAAAGAGATACTCTTCCATGCGGCCGACTTCAAGCCCGATTTCCTGCCGATGTTGGAGTATGATGCTGATGTGCTGGACAAGCTGTGCCAACGATGGGACAAAGTGAAATCCGACCCCAAGCTGGAACTTTTCATCAATATGCTGCAAGGGGAATTGTTCGACAAGGAGAAGAATCCCGGCGGCAAATTAGTGGTGTTCAGCGAAAGCGTGGATACCGTCAACTATCTGGAAAAAGAGTTGAAAGAGCGTCTGCACCGTGACGATATTCTGGCCGTGTGCGCCAAAAACCGCAAGCGACTTCAGAAAACGATCCAGGCCAACTTCGATGCCAAGTACAAGGAGGAGTGGCGTAACGACTACAACATCATGATCACCTCCGATGTGCTGGCCGAAGGCGTGAACCTGCACAGGGCGAATGTCATTGTCAATTACGACAGCCCGTGGAATGCCACGCGGTTGATGCAGCGCATCGGTCGTGTGAACCGTATCGGTTCCACCGCCACCGCCATTCACAACTACATGTTCTACCCTTCCGATCCCGGCGACGCCATCATCAGTTTGAAGAAGAATTCCCTCATCAAGCTGCAGAGTTTCCATTCCGCCCTCGGCGAGGACACCAAAATCTACTCGCACGACGAGCTCGTACACGAATTCAAGCTCTTCAACACCGACGTGCGTGACGAAACCGACCGCAGTCTGGAGCTGTTGCGCGAAGTGCGAGCCCTCCACGACAACCATCCTTCGCTCTACCGCCGCATCAAGAAATTGCCGCCGAAAAGTCGTTGTGCCCGTCTCGGAGAGACGCCAAATCAGACCATCGTCTATCTCTCCTCTCCCCTCAAAAAAGCCTTCTACCTCGTCGGCGACATTCCCCGCGAGCTCTCCTTCCTTGAAGCCGCCGACATCTTCCATGCGGAACCCGATGAGAATGCCGTGCCTTTCGGCGACAGCATACAGCGGCATTACGAACAGGTACAGAGTGCCATACGGCAATACACCCTCGACCAGCAGCGCGAATATCAGGAAGACAAGCTCAAAATCGGCAGCAAAGACAACGACGCAAAAAAAGCCGCCGCTTTCCTGCGCGAGGTGCGGCCTATGCTCGACGAAGAAGGTCGCAGCATCCTCGACCGTCTGAAGCAGATGGTGGAACGCGGTGCCTACAACCAGTTAGCCGATGCCCTCAACCGTATTTCGAGGAAGCAGAAGAAAGAGCCAATGCCGCTCATCAAGATACAGGAACAGCTTGAGGAGTTGGACAGACGCTACAGCCAGTCACAGACGCAGACTGAAACCAAGCAGGTGACCTACACCGCCGCCGACATCATTTTAAGTGAAACCTTCAAATAAACCCGACAATGAATACCGAAACCCTCCGTCAGATTTTCAAGTCGCCGTTCGACTACACCACTTACAGCCGCGAAATCGTGCATCGTCTTTTTGGGTGCCACGATGTGGCCTCGCGTCCCGAATGGCTTGACACCAACGCCGAAGGCGACCAGAGTTTTTTCATCGGTCAGATGGATGATGCCGACCATCGTCTGCTCGGCTTCTTCTACACCCGTGTGGCCGAAGGCGGCGATGTGCGTCGCAAGCGCGTGGGCTTGCGCAAGCTGATCAGTCCCTATCTGAAATACGATGTCGACGGGGCCATTGCCGTTTTCGACGACGGCCGGCACTGGCGTTTGTCCTACATCTGCGACCTCAAGGAGGGCAGCACCTCGGCCAAACGGTTCTCCTATATCCTGGGTGACGAAAACGGGCAATACAAAACACCGCTTGAGCGATTGGAGAAGGTGGCCAGACTGAATGGGCGTTTAACGCTGTCCGACCTCAGGGAATCCTTCTCGGTGGATGCGCTCAGCGATGAGTTCTTCGACGAATACCATCTCCATTACGACCGGATAGTGGCGAACCTCACGCAATCCTATCGTAGAGACGTGACATGGCGCGTCTCTACCGACGGAACATCCGATACCCGTCTCCACGACTACGTCAAAAAGATGATGGGCCGCATCGTGTTCCTCCATTTCCTGCAGAAAAAAGGCTGGCTCAACGACAATCCGACGTTCCTGCGCGACCTGTTTCTATCCAGTCCTCATCAAGCCGATTTTCTCGAACAAGTCTTGGAACCGCTCTTTTTCGGAATCTTCAACACCGAGCCGGAGCAGCGAGAGAAACTGTTTGCCGACGAACAGTGGGATAAGGGGTTGCTGAAACAGTGGGAGCATTTGCCCTATCTAAACGGCGGCTTGTTCGAGCGTGACGAGGTGGATAAGATGAATATCAAGCTGCCGGCTTCGTTGTTCAACGACCTTTTCACCTTCTTGGCCTCCTACAACTTCACCGTCGATGAAAACGACCCCGACGATGCCGAGATTGGTGTCGATCCCGAAATGCTGGGCAAGATTTTCGAAAGCCTGTTGGAAGACAACAAGGCCAAGGGCGCGTTCTACACCCCGAAAGAGATTGTGCGGTACATGTGCAAGGAGTCGTTGATCGCGTATCTGACGCAACAATTGGCCGATGGTAGAGACGTGCCATGGCGCGTCTCTACAGATTCCGCAATCCGCACCTTCGTCGAAACCCACGAATTCCCCGATGAATTGGAACCCTATCATGAGATTCTCGACCGTGCCTTGCGCGAGGTGAAGATCTGCGACCCAGCCATTGGTTCAGGTGCGTTCCCGATGGGATTGTTGAACGAATTATGGCGGTGTAGGGAGGCGTTGTCAATTAGTAATGAGAAATTAGTAATTAGTAATGATGGGCGTGCGGCGTTGAAACGTGAAATCATCGAAAACAACATCTACGGGGTCGATATCGAGCGGGGTGCCATCGACATTGCCCGTCTGCGTTTTTGGTTGAGCATCGTGGTTGACAGTGAGGAACCGCAGGCCTTGCCCAACTTCGACTACAAGTTCATGCAGGGCAACAGTCTGATAGAGAGCTTCGAAGGGGTGGATTTGAGCCGGATGATGAGCAGCGAAGGTCAACACAGCAGTTTGGGGAAGGGCAGGCAGAAAGCGGGTTCGAACCAGCTGGGCATCGAGTTCGTGAGCACGGACACCAAGCGCAATCTCCAGCTGATGTTGCGGGAGTACTTCAGCCTCACCGACCACGTGAAAAAGGCGGAGGCGCGCCGCGAGATCAACGACAGTGTGAAGAACTACATCCGTCATCAGGATCTCCGTCCCGAAGCCGTCGCCCGTCTCGCCTCTCTTGACCCCTCCGCCAACCAGGAGTTCTTCCTCTGGCACACGTGGTTCAAGGACATCTTCGACCGTGGCGGCTTTGACATCGTGGTGGGGAACCCACCGTATATTAAAGAATACGAAAACAAACAGGCTTTCACTTTGCTTAAAGGTGGCAAATACTACAAAGCGAAGATGGATATTTGGTTTTATTTTGCCTGTTTCGGCATTGATATTATAACTGATTCAGGTGTTCTTTGCATTATTGCACAACCACAATGGAGAAATAGTTCTGCCGCATCTATCTTAAGAAACAAAATATGCGAGGAAGCAAGAATCATTCAACTGATTGACTTTGGAACATATATGGTATTTGAGGCGAGTACTCAGGCTATGATTCTGTTGCTTCAGAAAGATTATTATCCAAAGTACACTTTTCATTTTAAGCAAAACGAAAGTTTGATACAAAAGAACTCGGATTTGTTATCTTTTTTAAGCACTCCCTTTAGCGAAATCGAGTTTGATAGTAAGAAGTTCCATAATGCTCCATTTACATTTAGAGCGAACGATTCGGTTTCTGTTATCTTATCAAAAATAAGCAATTTGAAAAACTTTGAATTGGACAAAAACAAAGAAATCATCCAAGGTATCATCGGTGGTCCAGACGATGCTTTTAAGCTAAAGAATAACGAATTGTCGCTTTTGTCAATCGAAGAAAAGAAATATGCAAAACCATTTCATACAAGCACGTCACGTTACCACACTCCAAACAATGACGAGTACATTTTATATATAAGCGACAAGAATATTGATCGTGTATCCCCGGAAAATGTTCCAGCCATTTATTCAAAGCTTCTTCCATACCAGGAAACGTTATTGTCCAGAAGAGAAGTCCTTAACGGTCGTAAATCCTGGTTCTCATTGTGGTGGGAACGCGATGAAAAATTCTTTCTGCCTGGTCCAAAGATAGTATTCGCGGCAAGAACATTAGGCCGTAACTTCACGTACACAGAAGATTCGTTTTACGCATCCAGAAATTGCTTCTTCATAAAGACTGAACGAGCTAACATGAAATACCTAGTTGGACTGCTTAACAGTAAGCTAATGCATTTTTATATGGATCATAACCTCAAGCACAATGGGGATTTACTACAATTGGACAAGGTTCAATTTCTTACAGTTCCTTTATACTGTCCTTCTACCAAGCAACAAACTCCCATTATCGCCGTGGTTGACAAAATCCTTGATGCAAAGAAGTCCTATCCTTCGGCTGACACCTCCGTTTTGGAGCGGGAGATTGATAGGTTGGTGTACGAGTTGTATGGGTTGACGGAGGGGGAAATTAAGGTGGCGGAAGGGAAAGAGGTCTGACAGGAGGAATGTCGGCACGGTTCTTGCAAGAATTGTTTTTTACTGGATCTGAAGACCGAAGTAAGATAATCAGATTGAATATCGACAATCAATATTAGTTCGAAGTAAAATAGTAGCATATAGTATGAATACAGGATTTCGAAAATTCTCTGAAAAAGAAAAAGAATTTGTGAGGGAGCTTTTATCTGCAAAAGAAAGTAATTTATCGGGATTGCAAGTTGCAAGTCTTATATCAAAAAGAATAGAATTTGAAGGGATATACTGCAACTATAAAGAAGGTTATGTGAAAATATTCAAAAAAGAACATGTAGATGCCCAAAAAAGCTACATACAAATCAGCGACCTTTGCTTTTTTATCGAAGAACTTGAAGAATCAGGGCTTGTGACTGTAGATACTGTCATAGGTAAAGATGGAACTATCGATAGTGATGAAAAAGATGATTTTTGGATCCATAAAAATGACTATAAGACATTTTGTGGCGAGCTGTTCTTAAAAAATGGCAATATGGCATCTGCCACGAATTTTAAGTATGAGACATTTAAATCCAAAAATTTATTAAACTTACTGTCTAAATATGTCTATAACAAAGTTGTTGTTCCTCGATCTGCTCTTATTGAGTTAGAAAGGGATGGATTTCTATCAAGGGATGAAAAACAACTTGAGACGGTAAAAAAGACCCAAAAAATCGCTATAGTGTCGTTATGTCTTAGTGTAGTGACTTTAATCACGTCTGTTTTTATGCAAAAATGCTGTTCAACCAAGATTGAATCTCCGGATTTAGAAACAATAGCGGGGAGTACAAATATAATTAGTGATAAAATGTTACTTTCTCTCTCGACGGACACGATACAACTTACAGATTCCTTGGAACAATCAAATTGTGACACCAGTAAAGTAAATTAGACATCTTGACGGATTCCTCGTTTGCTTTCAAAGCTGCGGCGTTATAGCGGGAGATTTATAAGTTGATGTATGGGTTAACGTATGAGGAGGTGAAGACGGTGTAAGGAAAATGCCTGACAAGCTGATTGATTGGCATAGTTCTTGCAGGGCTTTGACAATTGATTTGTTTAATAAAAAGTTATGAAAGATTTTTTAAACTGGAAGGATATTATTAATAGCATCGTCGGCAGCCTAATAACAAGTGGTATTCTCTATTTCTTGACGGAAAAATTGTTATGGGAGTTACATTTGCCTCTATGGCTATGGCTATTGTTTACCTGTATTGTCGTAATACTTGTTCTTTCTATTTCAGCAATAGTAAAGAAGACGAAAGTTTTCAATGCAATCCAAGAATACAAGGAAGGTTGCTTCGGTAACTCATACGATTATGTTTGGGAATACAGAAAAAGTAATGGCCCTTATAGTGCATACGGTTATGAAGCATATAACATTAGAACAAAACACCCGTTAAACGAACTTAATAATGAGCACACCATCACCTATGGACATGAAGTAAACGAATACAACGCAAAACGAATCATTCAGCTAACAATTGTAGCTATGGTTAATAAAGATATGGCAAAATTGTTGCAACCTACAATTGAATATTTGCATTATTTAGAAAAACTATGAAGAAAGATAATACAGATCTTAAAATGAGTATTAGGAGTAACACCGACAAGAGAATAGAAGTTCCAAAACAAGGAGTTCGGAAAAAATATTTTTCACATTCGATTTTTAAAACCTTATCCGATATTAAGGACTTCTATGAATGTTTGTCAGGGAATGACGATACATCTACCATTCTCGCAATTAAGGGTGAAATCAACGTTAACTGGAGCATTCTTGAATCTCTTTCTAATACTATTGACTCCATAATAACATTGTTAGAGAGAGGTCATGTGAATGACTCGCTTGCCTTAATGAGAAAATACAGCGATGCTGTCTTTTTGCATGTTTACATGCTTGTGCTAATAGAACAAGGAGAACAAAACTTTTTCGAAAAAGAATATGCAGACATCTATGACAATGTCCTTAACCAATGGGTCAGAGGGAGAAGTTGTTTGATTGAGAAAAAGAACAAAGATGAGAAAACAGACGCTTATTTAGCAGAAATACGAAAACGTGACGCTACATTAACCAAGCTGTTGTTTACAAAAGATAATAAAACATTGTATGGAGAAGGTAGGGCTTCATTTAATGACAACATTCATCACAACAACTTGGAATCGTTTCGGTGGAACAATGATGCCTTTTTAGATTATGAAACATGTTTAACTGTACTGAATCAAGCAGAAAAAGCAATCAAACTTATTTTGAGCATTCATTTCGCTTACATAACTCTATTGCGTCCAATGGCTTTGAAAGCAGAAGAGGTTGGATCTTGTGCGGCCAATCCTTTCGCAGACGAAATTTTCAAGAAGTATATTGTTCCTGAATACTGCGAGTTAGCCAGTTACTTGAGACATTGTTCTTTTTTAACATTCGAAGAGTGACCGACAATAACTATCTTCGTGTCTATTCTATAAAATCAAACTATTATGAACCAAAACGACCCGCGCATCACCGAATATCAAAACGACTTACAGCGGTATCAATCTTGGGGAAATTTATTCCTCGGTTTCTCTTTTGGTAGCTTCTTCTCCCCAAACGTGCCGTGCGATTCGCTAACCCTTCACAACGGCTTAGAGTATCTCAAAGCCAAAATGAAACTAAACGCCTTTAACAGCCAACATCATTCGGACGAGGAAATCGAGCACCGTTTACGACAAATCGATACGGACATCCGCCATGTGGAGGAGGCCCTGCGGAACGACCTCACCTTCCGTAACCTGCTCCGTCCGTAACCACCGTCAAACGCCTTCCTGCACAACACCACCTCCAACCGCCACGCCTCCGACACCCACATCGGGCTGATGGACAGCACGGTGACGATCGAGGCGCTGGTGGGCGGGGCACCCCCATCCCCGTTAGGGGATGCCTATCTGTAGCGGATGCCCATGCACGGGTTCAAATCCCCGGAAGGGATTCATGTTCAGCGGGTTGCCGAAACATTGTTGTGCCCGATGTGCAACCCCTCACGGGGTTGTGGGGACTGCCGCATCGCCAACGGCTACAGGCAGGGAACCCCTAACGGGGTTCGGGGGCGCGGTCGGGAACGTCCTCGCGCTACAGATATGGAAGCCCTGACGGGCTTGGGAGGGATACGGAAACGAGCCCATCACCGATTTGCCGAAATCGACGGCGACATCCGCAAGGCCGAGGCCCTCCTCCGTCACAACCTCTCATCCCGTGGCCTGCTCCGTCCGTAACCGACGTCACGCGCCTCCCTGCCCCACACCGCCCCCACCCGCCACGCCTCCGGCACACGCATCGAGCTGGTGGACAACACGGTGCCGGGGGAGGCGATGGTGGGCGGGGTGGAGTGATGTCGCATCTCATCTCACAGACATGTCGGCTTTGAAACGTGAGATTTGAGTGTCACCATCCGGTGGCCGGTTCTGTCCAATTACAGCGGACTCTGTCCGCTCGAACCAAGCACTTCCCTATCTCATTGAGCGCAACGAAGCGGTAGCGCAGGGACGAGACAGGAAGCGGGGTGAAAAGGATTTGCTTGGCCTCGGCCTTGCGGCGGAGAGCCCCTTCGGTGGCACTGAGAATGGATGGGGCAAGGAAGGTTTGCTCGGTTGGCTCCAAAAGCAGCAGCTTCCCCTTCGAGCAGGCATCAAAATAGACACCACCCGGCTTGTAAAACCGTTCCTGAGGAGAACCATCGGCCGGAAAACCGTCGAAAAGGAGGACTACCAACGGGAATCCTTGTTCCCGCAAGTTGCGTGCGATAATCTGCTCACCTTTGCTGATGGCTGCGGTATAGGTGACAGCCCCGTTTTTGGCAGATTCCAATGCAGTTTGCAACCGTTGCCGCATCTGCTCTTCGGTTGCATTTCTCGACATTTCCACCATCTGCCGGTCTGGCCAATCCAACAGAAAATGGTTGCCTAAAGAAGTGAAAAACAGTCCACAAGACTCAGTATTTCGACGCAAACAAAACAGATTAGGGTTTTGCTTGCGTAGCCAGGCACGCTCCGCGTTGGCATACACGTAGTTTATCATCGCTTGAAGTTGCCCCTTGTGGGTGAGCACGCGGTAATGAGGAGGACCGTCGTACAGATTCCCTTCAAAGCCTAACTTTCTCGCCTCTGCTTTACACCCCTGCATATACCCCCGCACCACCTCTTTGATGCTGCGCTTCATGCTTCTCCGGACTTGTAGGACAATGTGGTGATGGTCGGGCATCACCTTGTCGGCCAGGATTTTGATTTCTGGGCAAAGCTGTAACATGCGGGGTTGTTGGTCGATAACTGCCCAACCGATGGCCGTTTTTTCCACCACGGCCTTACTACCGTTGTGCCCAAGAGTGCCAAAGAGCGGCTGGCGACCGTTGGCCACCATGGTCACATGTACAATGCACGGTTTTCGCCAAGCACCTGGTTTCAGCCAAGTGAAAGTTTCGTTTGGTAAATTGTTGCTTATTTCGTTGTTCATTGTTTTTTGCAAGCATTTGTTTTTTTGGGTTTGGGGTGGGAATAGAATTCCCTTGTAAGGGACAGAACCCTTACAGGCCGCGAAAATACATTTTTTCCGAAACCGATAGCTTCCTACGCTAAATATTTCTCCACAGCAGAGCGAGTTTCTTGAGACAAAGGGAACACCTTCTCTCACACCGCCTCCACCCGCCACGCCTCCTGCACCCGCATCGGGTTGATGGACAGCACCGTGCCGGTGGAGGTGACGGAGAGCGGGGTGACTCATCCCCATAGGGGATGCCTGTCTGTAGCGGATGCCCACGTGCGGGTTCAAATCCCCGGAGGGGATTCATGTTCAACGGATTGCCAAAACATTGTCGTGCCCGATGTGCAACCCCTCACGGGGTTGTGGGGAATGCCGCATCGCCAACGGCTACAGATAGGGAACCCCTAACGGGGTTCGGGGCGCGGTCGGGAACGTCCTCGTGCTACAGATATGGAAGCCCTGACGGGCTTGGGTGGGATGCAGGAACAAACCAATCGCCGCTTTGCCGAAATCGACGACGACATCCGCAAGACCGAAGCCCTCCTCCGTCACGATCTCTCCTTTCGTCACCTGCTCCGTCCGTAACCGCCGTCACGCATCTCCTTTGTCCTACACCGCCCTCGGTCCTTTCGCCCAAATAATCACCCCGATCAAGATCAGCGCCATGGGCGGGAGGATCATCAGCCCGTTGTTGAGGTAGCCGGCGGCGTACCAGCTGTCGGGGACGACCTGGTGGTTCCATAACGTGCCGGAGCCGAGCAACTCGCGGAAGAAGGCCACCACGACGAGCACCAGCCCGTAGCCGAGACCGTTCATCACGCCGTCCATGAACGACGGGAACGGTTTGTGTGACAGCGCGAAGGCCTCCAACCGGCCCATGATGATGCAGTTGGTGATGATCAAGCCCACAAACACCGACAGCATCTTGCTCACGTCGTAGAGATACGACTGCAGCAACAGATCCACGAGGATAACGAAGAAGGAGACCACCAGCAGCTGCACGATGATGCGGATGCGCGGCGGTATCGTGTTGCGCATCAGGGAGATAATGAAGTTTGAGCAGGCACAGACCACGGTTACGGAGAGTGCCATGACCACGGCGGGCTTGAGTTGCGCGGTCACTGCCAACGCCGAGCAGACACCCAACGTCTGCACTAAAATCGGGTTGTCTTTGCTGAGAGGTCCGAGATACTTTTTCATATTTGTCCTGCTTTACCGAGCTCTTGCCCCTTCGGGGCTGCTCAAGGAAATGGTTTCTAATTGTTCAAGCATTTTGTCCACCCCCTTTGAGGTGAGTGTGGCGCCGGAGATGGCATCCACGCGGTTCTCCGCTGCGATTTCGCTGGCGGTTCCTGATTTTAACACTCTCACGGATACGAAATTGCCGTCTTTGTCGTAGAGTTTCTTGCCTTCAAAGGCTTTCAGGAACGCCTTTTCTGTGATTTTCGCGCCCAAGCCGGGGGTTTCCGATTTGTGGTCGAAGCTGACACCTTTGAGCGTTTGTCCGTCCTCCGACACCACCGCGTAGCCCCATATCGGACCCCAAAGCCCTTTGCCATCGAGACGGATTGCCGTGCCCTTCGAACCGTCGGCGCAGATGACACGGTACTGCTGACCGTCATCGGTCAACGGCTCGGCAAGGTTTGCGAACGCCGCCACAGCTTTCGAACGGTCGATGTCGTGCCCTGCTGCCCGCAGGATCTGCTGATACGTCTCGGCCTGCCGATTGCGGTCGCGTCGCGGCTTCAACCCCGTGGAAACCAGAGTAAGCACCACCGCTATCACCACAACTAAAGCCGTGATGTAGAGGAAGATGTAGGTGTTGGTGTATTTTTTCATTCTTCAAGTTTCAAGTTTCAAGTTTCAAGTCTTACGTTTCCTCCTCCGTTTGATGTGGTTTTGCACGACGCACCAGTCGATGAGGGGGGCGAAGATGTTCATGAGCAGGATGGCGAGCATCATGCCTTCGGGGTAGCCTTTGTTGAGGGTGCGGATGAGGATGGCAAGGATGCCGACGAAGAGTCCGTAAATGTACTTGCCATCGCGGGTATGCGCGGCGGTGACGGGGTCGGTAGCCATGAAGACCGCGCCGAACATGAAGCCGCCCATCAGCAGCTGGTCGTGGGCGGAGACGGGACAAAGTCCTGTCAGCTGGCAGACCACCGCTGTCGCATAACCGCCGACGACCACCGAGAGCATAATCCGCCAGTCGGCCACCTGCGTGAAAATAAGGATGGCTGCGCCGATGAGGATGGCAATCTTGCAAGTCTCCCCGATACAACCGGGAATGGTGCCGAAGAACAGCTCCCATGTGGAGGGTATCGCCTCGGGGTGCCCGTTCATGACGAAGGCGAGGGGAGTGGCGCCGGTTATCGCGTCAGCGCCCGAAATCCACACTTTGTCACCGGAGATCACCGACGGGTAGGCGAAGAAGACGAAGGCACGGGCCAACAACGCAGGGTTCAGAAAGTTGTAGCCGGTTCCGCCGAAGACCTCCTTGCCGAAGATCACGGCGAAGATAGTGGCCACCGCCACGATCCAGAGCGGCACGTCGGGCGGCATGATCATCGGGATGAGGAAGCCCGTGACGAAGAAGCCCTCCGCCACCTCTTCCTTGCGGATCTGCGCGAAGAGAACTTCCACACCGAGCCCGCTGACATAGGTCACGATGACCAACGGCAGCCATTTCAGGAAGCCGTACCAAAGACAAGGCCACAGTGCAGTCTCTCCCCCGATAGCGAGGAAATGCTGATAGCCCACGTTCCACCAGCCGAACAGTAGCGCGGGACAGAGCGCAATCATCACGGTGATCATGATGCGCTTCATATCGACCGCGTCGCGCACGTGGCAGCGGCCGTCCGTGACCGTCGCGGGCGTGCGCAGGAACGTGTCCATAGCGTCGAGCAGGGCGTTGAACTTTCTCATATTAATTCTGCGTTCTCAATTCAAAAATAGCGTCTTCCACGATCTTTTGGCACTCTTTCTTCGATGGGCAAACCAGCTCGCACAGGGCGAAATCCTCACTATTGACTTCGTAGATGCCAAGTGCCTCCATCTGTTCTAAATCTTTGATTTCGCAGGCCTTGAGCAGTTGTAGCGGCATCAGGTCGAAGGGGAAAACTTTGTCATAGACGTCCGTCATCATGAAGGCGCGGCGGCCTCCCTGCAACGATGTGTTGACGGCATACGTGCGCTTGGGGGTGAGCCAAGCCAGGAAAGTGTGCGACAGACTCCACTTTTTCAACCCGGGCAGCAACCAACCGAGAATTTCGCGTTTGCCGCCTTCCGCGATGACGGTGATTTGCCGGTCGTGGAAAGCGAGGGTGGGGGAGCTTTTTAACTTTCTGCCAGACAGTATGCTACCGCTGATGATACGTGTATTGTCAGCGGTAAGATTGTAGGCAAACAATGCGGACAGATCAGCTCCGTAAATCGTGTTGAAGTAGCCGGTGCTTTTAACGACGGGACCCGTGAGCGCCGCCGTTTTCCCGAACTGAAGCCTGTGCTCCGCGAAGAAGCTGCCGATGCGGGCAACCTCTTGTGGATCAATAAACCACACGGTCTCCCCTTTGCCGATGGGATCGATATGGTGGATATGGGTGCCGACATTGCCAGCCGGATGCGGACCGCTGAAGTAGTGCTTCTGCACGTTCTCGATACTTTCAAACAGTTCGTTTTCTGCATCTTTCCGCATACAGAGATGTATCGGGGCGTTTTCTGCGGCCAAACGCAACATTTCAAGTCCGTGTCGGAAATGTTCCTCTTTGTCGCGCATCAGTACATTAAAGTCGGGAGCTAACGGATTGCTGTCGAAACAGGGGATGAAAACCGACTTCGGGCTGATGTCGGGATTTGGGATGACCGAATAGGGACGTTGTCGCAGACATGGCCATAAACCGTATTGTAACAGCAGTTTACGAGCCGATTCGCCATCAGTGGGGTCGTCAAAATCCACCAAAGTCTCCAAAGCGGTCTCGCAGTTACGAACGATGGTGATCTCCTCGATGACGCGCTTTTCTCCCCTCACAATCTCTTTCACCGTACCCGCCACGGGCGAGACCATTACGACCCGTTCCTCTTTTTTGTCAGAGAACAGCGGGGTGCCGATTTGCACGCGGTCACCGGATTGCACAAGCAGCTTCGGGGTAAGCCATCGGAAATCGTCCGGGCGGATGTGGAACAATTCAGGCAGCGCGAAATCCAACATCGTGTCGGTCGCGCCACCGTCAATCTTCAAATCCAGCCCTTTGGTAATCTTGACGTTCATCGTTTCGTTTTGAAACTGCAAAGGTACAATTTTTTGGGATTGCTGAATAGTGATTTGTGAATAGTGAATAGTGATTTGTGAATGGTGAATGGTGATTTGTGATTTGAGGGGAAGATGCTTTTGTCAAATAAGTGCGGAGAAAAGTCCCGCTACCGCCATGTAGCGCAGTCCTTTGCCGATGAACATGAGGAGGGTGGTGGGCACCACGCGGGTACGCATAAGCCCCATGGCGAGGGCGATCGGGTCGCCTATGATGGGAATCCAGGTGAGGAGTGCGGCGAAAGAACCGTATTTTTCGACTTTTTGATGCGCTTTGGCCAGCGTTTCCTCTTTCACTTTCAGGAAACGTTCAATCCAGGACCATTTGCAGAGCCAACCCAACAGGTAACAGGTCATGCCGCCGATGGTGTTGCCTAATGTTGCCACAAGGATGACTGTCCATGGCGAATAGTCGAGCAGCAGCGCCCCTGTCACTAATGCTTCCGATGAAAACGGGATGATAGTGGCCGACAGCAGACAGCCCAAAAACAGTCCGAAGAGTCCTAAATCTTCAATCATTTTTCAGGTCGGAAATGGTTGTCCCAGTGTTGGATGCTCAATTTCACAAATTCCAGAATCAGCGCGTATTCTTCTTCGTAACCAGCTGCATCATAGTAGTTTTTGCTATCGTATGGCCATAATTTCGTGTTTTCCTCTAACCCTAAACGTACCCAAGGGTCATTTTCGCGCATCAGTTTGTCAATGGTCTCATACGAGAAGATACCGGATTTTCTCAGAGTCCAATAGCGTTTTTTCAGCGCAGTTTGATATTCAGTTGATTTTAACAATCTGTCAATCAGTATGTTTTGATTGATGTCCAACAGATGCTCCAACATATTCTTTTCATTGTCGCCATCTCGTCCAAAACTATGGTCGCAATCCCACGGGGTAATCCGATAGGGAGTTTTTGAGTCTTTTTTGTAAAGATAGAAGTTCTTCTTGACGCCGTCCCCACCGTTTGTGAATAATAGTAGCAGGTGGTAATCGATGAGGTTCGGTAAGTCAATCCACTCTCCGACATGTTCATAAAATTCCTGATCCGATGTTTGTGTTAGGAATTTTCGGAACTCGTCCATCAAATAGTTGCGATCTCCTTTGTCAAAATCGGGGTATGTTTGTTCATGAAAGTTTTCGCCGTCTTTCCGTTTGGGATACTGGTTTTCAGGATAGAATATTTTCGGCTCTTTGAAAATAACAGCTGCGGTGTCGTCTGTATTCAGTTGTAAGACCTGCTTGTTCAGCCGTTGCATGACGACGTACAACCCTTGCGGCTTGCCGTTTTCCCGGACAAATGCATAGTGGCATTTTGGGGCTATGTTGTTGGAATCCATTAAGTTAAATAAGTCGTAGCAGAGCTTGTGCCGCATGAAGGTCTTGTCGATGTAGCTGGCGTTGAGAATCCAGCTGCGATTAGAGGGCAGTCCGCACAAAGAATGCGATTCGGTGAGCTTCAGAGAATAAGAATGCTTGTAATATTTGGAGGAAACGCCTCCCCGGAATTTGATTTTCCCATTCCAAGCCGTTGAGTCTGTGTTGGATACAACAGTGATGGTGCAAGATGTTTTCCCCTCCCAAGGAATTTCTTTGTCCGTGGTGATGAAAATGACAGGCAGTTGTCGTGATTCTTTTTTAAGTCTGCAACTATTGCTTTTGCTGTGCAGAATCATGAATATAACTGTTACAGCAGCGGCCGTGAGCACCACTGCCGCCAACAGAATGCCAATTCTTTTTCGTGTCCGTCCCACGTTTTACGTCAAATCTCTCAGATCTTAGGTCTCAGGTCTTAAGTCTTAAGTCTCAAGTCTTAAGTCTCATAGCGTTCCCTGTTTCAGCTTCTCCACATATTCGTCCACCATCTGCATCATTTCCGGAATCCGGATGCGTTGCGGGCAATGCGTCACACATTCGCCGCAGTGGGTGCAGTGGTCGGCTTGGCGGAGTTTCGGCACGCTGCGGTCGTAGCCGATGAGGAACGCCCGCCGCATCTTCTTGTATTCGCTCTCGTCCTGCGACTTGGCTAAGTTGCCCTCTTTGATGCACTTGTTGTAGTGTGAGAAGATGCCCGGAATGTCCAAACCGAAGGGACAGGGCATACAATACTGGCAGGCGGTGCAAGGAATGTTTTTCAGGTCGTAAATCTTTTTGGCGATCTCTTCCAAGAAGTTAAGTTCTTCGTCGGTAAGCGGTTTCAGCGGACAGTGAGTGGCGAGGTTGTCGTCGAGGTGGTCCATGTAGGTCATGCCGCTGAGGGAAGTGAGCACATTGGGGAAGGTGCCGCAGAAACGGAATGCCCACGAGGCCACGCTGCGCTCGGGTTCGCGGGTCTTCATCTCCTGCACGATGTGGTCGGGAACGTTGGCAAGGCGGCCGCCCAACAGCGGTTCCATGATGACTGCAGGTATGTTCCTCTTTGTCAGTTCGTTGTAAAGATATTCGGCATCCGTGTTCCGGTCGTTGATTTCGTCGGCGAAGTGCCAGTCGAGGTAGTTCATCTCGATTTGTACGAAGTCCCACTTGTACTCGTCGTGGCGTGACAGAAGGTAGTCGAACACCTTGACGTCGCCGTGGTAGGAGAACCCGAGGTTCCGGATGACCCCCTTCTCGCGTTGCTCCAACAGGTAGTCGAGGATGCCGTTGTCGTAGTAGCGTTTGCGGAGCGTCTCCATGCCATCCTCGCCGCCACCGATGCTGTGCAAAAGCAGGTAGTCGATGTAATCGGTCTGTAGCTCCTTGAGGGAGTTTTCGAACATTTTGATGGATTCCTCACGCGGCCAGGTGCCAGGCGCGAAGTTCGACATCTTGGTGGCGATGAAATACTCGTCGCGTTTGTGCCGCGACAGGGCGATGCCCGTGGCATGTTCGCTGCGTCCCTGGCAATAGGCCGGGGAGGTGTCGAAGTAGTTGACCCCGTATTCGATGGCTTTATCGACCATCTTGTTGACCATCTCTTGGTCGATGGGGGCGGGCACCTCACGACCGGAGGCGCCGCTCGGGCCATCCTCTTCAATTACGGGAAGCCGCATCATCCCGAATCCTAACAACGACACTTTGTCGCCGGTTTTCGGGTTCGTACGGTAGGTCATCTGCCCTTTCTGGGGCTTGATGGTGCCTTTGGGGTCAAGGTCGCTGTCGTTTTTGCACCCTGCCATCGTCGCGGCCGTCGCGACGGTGCCGGCACCTAATATTTTGAGGAAATCTCGTCTGGATATGTCTTTCATGTTGATTACTTCGTGTTGATTACTTCGTGTTGATTACTTCGTGTTGATTAC
The DNA here is from genome assembly GCA_017525245.1 of Bacteroidales bacterium. Classification (GTDB taxonomy): domain Bacteria; phylum Bacteroidota; class Bacteroidia; order Bacteroidales; family WCHB1-69; genus F23-D06. Next base: position 17,224 of record JAFXTE010000071.1, read on the forward strand.
TTCGTGTTGATTACTTCGTGTTGATTACTTCGTGTTGATTACTTCGTGTTGCCCCCACATTGCGCTGCGTTTATGTGGGGTTATTAGCGCTTCGCGCGTCTTGCCCCTCCGGGGCTGCTTAAGGAATGTGTTTATTATTATTATTATTATTGTTATATTGGGGTTGTTCGTAAATTGCTAACTGCTAACTGCTAACTACTAACTGCTAACTAATCAAATCGTCCGTTGTTGTTCGACGCCTTCGACGTAAATGGCGGACAATGGGCGGGCGGGGCAGACGTATTCGCAGGCGCCGCAGCCGATGCACTTGCTCTCGTTGATGGCGGGGATGAACAGTTTGCCGGTGTCGTCGCCGCGTTTGGGCACCATTTCGATGGCTTCGGCGGGACAGTGGCGGGCGCAGTTGCCGCAGGGGGTGCCGTCAGCCACCACGATGCAGTTCTGGACCACCCAAATAGCCTGCCCTTTCTTGGTCACCGCTTTCTCCTCCTTGAGCAGTTTCTGGATCGCGCCGGTGGGGCACACATCGCTGCAGGCGGTGCATTCGGGACGGCAGTAGCCGCGTTCGAACGACATCACCGGCTGCATCAAGTGCATCAGGTCGGTGGAAGGGCGCAGTACATCGTTAGGACACTGTGACACACAGAGTTGGCAACCTGTGCAGCGGGTACGGAACCGTTGGAGGGAACCCGCGCCGGCAGGCACGATGGGCGTTTCCCGTTCGGGGGCCACCTTGTCCTCGATAGCCGCCAGACCGCCGTCCACCTTTTTCTTCTCCTGTGCAAAAGCAGCGGTGCCGAGGGCTACGGCGGAACCGATCAGGAAGGCGCGCTTGCCGGTATCAACGGTTTCGGAGGACGTTTCGTTGTTGCCCGGTAGGGGCGAATGATTATTCGCCCCTACAACGGTGGTATTGCCTTTAACGTGTTTGTATTCAATCGCCTCTTTCGGGCACACCGCCATGCAATTGCCGCAGGTCACGCACCGCGAATAATCAACAAAGCCGTTCTTGCCATCAATGCAGGAGGCCTTGCAGTTCTTGGTGCAGAGACCGCATTGCACGCATTTCTCCTCGTTGATGTGCATCTTGAACCATGAAAAACGGCTGAAGAAGCTGAGGAATGTGCCTACGGGACAGATGTTGTTGCAGTAAGTGCGGCCGTTGCGCCATGCCAACACCACGATGACCACGAAGGTCACCGCCGCAATGATGAAGGTGGGCAGACTGCGCATCCACACTTCTTTGCTGTAGAAGGCGTAGCTGTTGAAATGTTCGCTGAGGTTAGCCAGACCGTTGTTGCACCACTGCCATATCGGGGCGAAGAGGCTCTGCACGATGCGGCCGTAGGCGGAGTAAGGGGCCAAAAGCGCAGCCAGTGAGCTCACACCTGCGATGAGCGTAATGATGAATACTCCCAACATGATGTAACGCAGGATGTTGTGTGCCTTTGAGAACGTGTAGCGGTTCTTCTTTGCCCAGTTGTGGACGTGCGCAATCCCGTCCTGGAACACGCCTAACGGACAGATGACAGAGCAGTAGATGCGGCCGAACAGCAAAGTGATAATCAATAGGATGGCGACAACTATGAAGTTGAGGGCGAGCACTGCGGGCAGGAACTGCACCTTGGCCATCCAGGCCAAAAATTTGTGCAATGTGCCAGTGAAATCGAGGAACATCAGCGTGATGCCGAGGAAAAAGATAGCCGCGAGCACCCGCCGGATCCGTTGTAAGGTTTTCTTGTGCATTATTTTGGTTGTTTTGATTTTAAACTTAAGGCTGCAAATGTACATAAATTTTGAATACATACAAACAGATGAAATAGACGCTGTAGAGACGTTTCATGAAACGTCTCTACAATTTCGGAGGAAAAATACAAAAAAGAATTACACCCTCTCGAAATCCATCCTCCGTTTGATGATATCCACCGCCACCACGCGCACGCGCACGGGGTCGCCGAAACGGAGGTTCTTGCCGTGATGCAAACCCACTAACGTGTAGTTTTCTTCGTCAATGTAGTAGAAGTCGTCGTCGAAACTGCGCATCGGGATCATGCCCTCGCAGTGGGAATCCTTCAGCTCGGCATAGACCCCCCACTTGGAGATGCCCGACACCACAGCGTCGAACTCCTGCCCGATCTTGTCGGACAGGTACTCGGCCTGCTTGTACTTGATGGAGTTGCGCTCGGCCTCCATCGCCTGCCGCTCCATGTCGGAGCAGTGTTTGCAGTACTCCTCGTACTGCTCTTTGTTCACCGATGGCTGGTGCGCCAGGTAGCGGTCTAACAATCTGTGTACCATCAAGTCCGGGTAGCGGCGGATGGGCGAGGTGAAGTGGGTGTAGTAGGGGAATGCCAACCCGTAGTGGCCGATGTTGTCTGTGGTATAGACGGCGCGAGCCATAATGCGGATGGAGAGCTTGCTCAACATGTCGTAGTCGGGCTTGCCCTTCTCGCCCTCCAGCATTTTGTTCAGCGAGCTGCTGAAGGCCTTCGTGGAGGTGGTCTTCAGGTCGAAGCCCAACTTCTTGACGAAATTCTTGAAGATGCCCAATTTGTCCTCCAACGGTTTGTCGTGGACACGATAGACGAAGACGTTTGTGGGCTGTGTGGCAGTGCGTTTCTTGCCGATTTTCTCGGCCACGCGCTTGTTGGCTAACAGCATGAACTCCTCGATGAGCCAGTTGGCCTCTTTCTGCTCTTTGAGATAGACGCCGATGGGCTTGCCGTTTTCGTCGAGTTTGAATTTGACCTCCTCGGTTTCGAAACTGATGGCGTTGTTGTCGAAACGTTGCTTGCGCATCACCTGAGCGAGCTTGTGCAGTTGCAGGATGGCCTCGCTGAGGTCGCCTTCGCCCGTCTCGATGATTTGCTGCGCCTGCTCGTAGTCGAAGCGGCGGTTGGAGCGGATGACCGTGTGGCCGAACCACTCCTTGTGGACTTTGGCCTTGTCGTCGAGGTCGAAGACGGCACTGTAGCAGAGTTTGTCCTCGTCGGGACGCAGCGAGCAGAGGTTGTTGGAGAGTGCTTCGGGAAGCATCGGGATAGTGCGATCGACGAGATAGACGGAAGTGCCTCGGCTGTAGGCCTCCGCGTCGATGCCGCTGCCGGGTTTGACGTAGTAGGAGACGTCGGCGATGTGGATGCCCACGCGGTAGAGTCCGCTCTCAAGAATCTCGAAGGAGAGGGCGTCGTCGAAGTCCTTGGCGTCGGCGGGGTCGATGGTGAAGGTGGTCACGTCGCGGAAGTCGCGGCGGCGCAGGATCTCCTTTTCTGGAATTTCCGTGGGGATCGCTTCGGCCTCCAGCTCAACGGCTTTCGGGAAGGAGACAGGGAAGTCGCTCTCGGCGAGGATGCTGAGCATTTCCACATCGTTGCTGCCGGGCTTGCCGAGCACGTTGAGGACTTCGCCGATGGGGTTGCGGTGGTTGCCCGACCAGTCGAGGATGCGCACCACCACCTTGTCGCCGGTCTTGGCTTTGCGCAGATTTTTGCCGGGGATGATGACGTCGCGGCGCAGAATCGTGTTGTCGGGCACGAAGAAGGCGATGCCTTGCTTGATGTGGATGGTGCCGACGAGCTGTCGTTTGCTGCGCTGCACGACCTCGACCACCTGACCTTCAAGGCGTTTGCCTTTGCGGGCGGGGAAGAGGACCACCTTCACGAGGTCGCCATTGAGGGCGTTGCCGAGGTTGCCGTCCGCCACGAAGATGTCATCGATGGTGGATTCGTCGGGCGTGTCGTCCTGCTTGCCCTGCGGGATGACGAAGGCCATGCCGCTGCGTTTCTGCTCCACGCGGCCGATGATGTAGTGCTTGCCGGTGGTCTTGGTGTCCTGGAACTTGCTGTTCAGCTTGTACTTGCCGCGGCCGGCCTTCAGCACAACTTTGGCGTTGATGAGCTTCTCAAGCTCTTTCTTCACTTCTTCGCGGCCTTTCTTGTCGAAAATCTTCATTTTGGCCGCTATCTGCTTGTAATTCAGTTTTTCGCTGCTGTTCGCCAGCACTTCTATGATTTGTTTGTTCATTTTTGTAATGGTTATTGGTTATGGGTTATAGGTTATTGATGGTTATAGGTTATTGATGGTTGTTGGTTAGAGGGTTAGTGGGTTAATAGGTTAAAAGGTTAATAGTTTTGAGGTGTGGAGGACGTCTTTTACCTCGCGGATGATTTCCAGGCATCGTTCACGACTCATCTTGGTGTTCATGCCGACGGTAATCATGTCTTCATCCGATGGCAATCCCTTGAAATTAACGGATGTGGCATGTTCTCCAAGTGTCTCGTTGTACGTCAGATCGTATGCCGGAGACAATTCCCAATGTCCGTCACGGTATATGAAGCTGAAATTGCGGGCATGGTCATCGTAGTTGTGGGCGTAATGGTTGAAAACCATCCTTCGGAATTGTTGTTCCACAGCCGCA
>JAFXTE010000072.1 GCA_017525245.1 Bacteroidales bacterium
GGTAATTGTTTCCGCTCACGATGGAGACAGGGTGGTCGGCCGGATTAATCGCCGTGCCTTCCAGCGCGATTTCGCAGTCGGTGGTGACATCAATCATGAACATCTGAGCCACATCCCATGTCAAACTTCCTAACCAAAGGTCTCTGGCAGGGTTGTATGTGGTGGAATTGCTCTGACTGTAGATCTTGATGGCGGTGCCAGGAGCTGCTGCAACCAAGGCGGCCTTCAGGTCGTCCAGAGTGATTTCCTCATTGAATGACACCCAGTTCGTACCCTGGACCAGAGCTATGGTCTGCTCATCAGTGGTCACGACTTCTTCTACGTGGAAACCGTCAACTACGAGATAGTACTGATAATCGGAATAGTAGTGAATAGCCACAAACTTCGCGCCGGCGGGTAAAGTATCATTATAGGCCGTCCATGTGGTGTCGTTGGTTGAAATCTCTTCACCCCAAATGAATTCTTCACCATCTGTTGAATAACCTACTTTGAAGGTTTCAGAACCATAACCAGCAGTAGATCTATAATAGAATTCAAGAGCCACTTCACCTTCAGCATTCAATTCAGGCGAGTAGAGATATTGGTCATACGAATCGGCTGAATTATAGGAAGAGAATACGAATACGTTGCTTCCTTCGTATGCTGCACCATAAGCACTGATACCAAGACTATTCTCATTGCCATCTTCGGCGTACGTGCCCCAGCAGCTATAGTATTCGTTCACATCCTCAAAACCAAAGGTATAGGGTAAATCCTTAGCTCCACCGCAATCGGTGACGAAGGCATAGGGCACTGACCATTCGCTGTAGTCGCCGTCGCCGCAGTTGGCACGCACTTTCACAGTGTAAATGGTTGCAGGATCAAGGTTTTCGAGGGTATAGGGATTTGTGACACCTTCTGTCACAATGCTGTTCACTTCGATGTCGAATGAGGCAGCATCTGAAGTCCATGTTACCACAGCACTTTCTCCGGTAATGTTGTCCACAGCCAAATTGGTGGGAGTCACGCAAGTAGGAGTTGTAGTGAAAGAAGTACCCGTCCAAGCGCTGTACTCATCATTTCCACAGCTGGAACGCACTTCCACCTCATACTCGGTTTCAGGCTCCAAGCCGGTGATTTCATACGGGCTGGTGACATTCTCAACCAACGTCCATTCAGGTTCAACATAATTAGGCTGTGTGATTTCGATGTCATCAACGAGGAGGATGAACTGGTCGGTGCAGTTGTAGTGGCGGATAGCCACATAACCTTGACCAGAATATTCACTCAAATCAACAGTGAAATGACCCCAATTGCCTTGGGCTCTTGAACCACCGTTTGCATCCATTGTCCAAGTTTGGATGGTAGTAAAGTCATCAGCAGTATTTCCCGTAGTGGAAACGGCCACGCCGAAGACCTCGGCAGCATAACTGCTGTCCTGTGCAGCAGCATAGAACGAGATGGTACCGCCAAGATTGATGAGAGGAGAAACTAAATAGTTGTCAGGAGTCAAAGCACCTGAAACATTACTGTATGAACCAGAAACGATCATATCGGCTGAACTGTTATGACCCGTACCGGCAAGGCTGCCACCTTCAACAAGGTAAACGCCGCCACATTCGGAACCAAGCACCCAAGTATATCCATCGCCATCAGCGTCAATAGCTTTCCAACCGCGGAGGGAGCTGCTCTCAAAGTCATTGCTCGGATTCGTTCCACGATAACGCACGTCAAAGTTCTCATTGACAGAAGTCCATTCGATGCTGGCTGAATTGGACGCAGGCGTTGCTGTCACGTCATTCGGAGCCGGGCAGTTCTCGGTAGTGGTGAAAGTGATTTCATCGCTCCATTTCTCCACATCGCAACGAGGTTTCACCTGTGCGGTGTAGGTGGTCTCGGCATGAAGGCCGGTCAGCGTGAAAGGATTGGTGGTGGCATTAACCGGTGATGCAGAATACACAGAGTCGGTAGCCACTTTGTAACGGATCTGCCAACGATCGGATTCGCCATTCTCATCCCAGCTCAAGTCAACGCTGGTGGGGCCCTCGTTAGAGGCGGCGAAGTTGGTGGGTTTGCGGCAAGTAGTAACAGCGCAGCTCACAGTGTGGTCTTGAGACATACTTGCGCTTGGGCTTTCATATTCCCAAATGACTTCTTCATTGATATCCTTAATCACCCATGAGTTTTCACTTGGGTAAGAATATGAACCAGAAACCACATATTGGAATTGGATTGCTTGGCCGTCGCACACGGTGAGGGTGCCAGAAGCTGATCCGCCAGAACTCATGGTCCAAGTGGCAAGGATGGCTTCGGTTTCCACATCCACTACATTAATATAGTTGCCGTTCCAACCATCACCGTAGCTATCAGAGAGCTCATAAGTGAGTTCGCACATATTTTCAGGCATACAAAGGTCGGTGGTGAAGCTGACAGCATTAGTCCATTCGCTCAGGCCGTTTTGGCCACAGTTGGCCTGCACCATTACGTTGTAAGTGGTGGCCAATTCAAGGCCTGTCAACGTGTAGGAATTTCCAGTCACTTCAATTTCTTCAGATTCTTCGAAATCATTATAATATTGGAGAGTAAAATTCTCGGCGTCAGAGGTCCAGCTGATGGTGGCTTCGGTGCCGCCTGTGTAGTTCACGGCCAAAGCAACGGGTTTCTCACAAGAAGGAATGTATTCAATGGTAACATTGTCAATATGCAGGTTGTTGTCGGCATTAGACACGGTAGATTCACCGTAGAATGCAATCGCGACGTTCTGACCCGCATAGCTGCTCAAGTCGAGATTCACAAACTCACCATCGGCAGAACAAGTAATGTTGTTATAAACATATTCTGAACCGGCGTTGTCCCATTGGCGAAGAACTTCCCAAGTAGAACCGTTGTCAGTGGTAATCAGAACAGCGAACTTATCGTCGGTGCCGGTGGTTTGGGGAGCTGCTACTGTGCCGCTATAGGCGGTCAAAGCCAAATCGAACGTAAGTCTCACATTGTTTTCCATTTCCAAATACGGAGTGACCAACCACCGTTGATAGGTATTATAGATATTGACTCTGGCATGGCTGTCGAACACGCCGTTGCCTGTGCCAAAAGTCCAACCGTATGTTGTAGAAGTCAAATTGGCTGTACCATCAGTGCCCAACAAACCAGTGTACATTTTCCAGCCAGCAGGAATGCTGGTAGCGTCAAACGGCTGAACCATAGGAATAGCGAAGACCGTGGTGAAACTAAATGAGCTGCTCCATGCGCTGGCGCTGTCGCAAATGGCGCGCACCTTGAAAGAGTATGTGGTGCCGGGGGAAAGATTCTCTATAGTAATAGTAGGGGAATCAAACACACTAATGAGATTATCCTCATCATCGTTTAAGCAAACTTCCCATTGGGTGGCTTCACCTTCAAACCAGCTCAACGTGGCAGTAGTGAGTGTAGCCCCATTGCATTGCAGATTGGTGGGAGCCGGGCAAGCCACCGTGGTGGTAAAAGTACGTGTATCGCTCCACTCGCTTTCGCCGTCAATGCCGCCACACACGGCTTTCACCTTGACAATGTAGCTCGTTTCAGGCTCAAGATTTGTAATCACGTAAGAATTCTCCGTTACAGTAACTTCTTCGAACTCGGTATCAGCAGAAGGCTTATAGGCAACAACCCATTCGGTAGCAGAACCGTTCTCGGTCCAGCTCACCATTCCGGAATGGGCAGTAAGATTTGTGACAGCACCGCTGTAGGCTAATGTAGGCACCGGGCAAGCCACGGCGGTGGTGAAGCTCACAGGAGAGGTCCAATTACTGTAAGTGCCGTTACAATTGGTGCGCACTTTTACGGAGTAGGTCGTCTCTGCGGTAAGGCCAGAGAACGTATGGGAAGTTGTGGTCACATTGATGAGATTGTTTTCATCATCGTTAAGACAGACCTGCCATGCGGAGGCATCGCTGGTCCAGCTAATCGTGGCAGCGTGGGCGGTGACATCGCTACTCGTGAGAGCAGTCGGCCTTGCGCAAGATGAGGGAGCCAATATCTGAACATAGTCAATACCCACACCGTAGCCATAGTTGTCAGTGCATTCAAAAGCAATTTGGTAAGTGCTGCTGGTATTCGGCAGAACAATATCTTCCTCTGCCGTCCATATTGAAATTGCCGTCGTGTATTCCGTAAGCAGTGTCCATGTTTCGGAGGATGAGGTACGATAATAAACTCTCAGATTGTCAATATCTCCAGCCCATGATCTTTGGACATGCATAAAGGAGAGGAGAGCGGAAGAGACCGAAGAGAGGTCAATTTCCGGAGTAATCAACTTGGTGACATTACCAGTAGTACCATGCTTAATCAAAGCATTGTACGTTCCTTGACCAGCACCCGTTGAAGTGCTGTAGTCACCAGTTCCAATTTGCCAAGTGCCTGGACCATCTGTGGTCCAGCCCGTAGGCATGGAACCGCTTTCGAAGTCTTCGCTAAACAAAGACTGCGCCTGCGCCGCCCATGGGATGCAGAACAGCGCAAACATCAGAAATAATAAGAATTTTTTCATAATGTTTTTTTTTGGTGAATAAAAAGGTTAGTTAATATAATGGGTTTGATCCATTTTTGCTATAACTATAACTATGACTATGACTTAACTATAACTATGACTATGACTATAACTTTGACTGTTAGCTATTAGCTATTGGCTATCAACAACTTGTTACACTTCTTACATCTTACACCTTATACCTATCTTCAAATTTCAAACTGCAAAACTACAAAACACATGCATACGTTTGCGATATACGAACAAAAAAGTTGTTAACAAGTTATCAACAATGGCGATTTGCGGTTTGCGATTTGCGACCTGAAACCTGAAACCTTGAACCGAAAAAGGGCCGACGCTCCCTTCCCACCCTTAACTGCTAACTGCTAATTGCTAACCGCTAACTGTAGAGCCCTCCGTTCACCTGCAACACCTGCCCGGTGATGTAAGAGGCTTCCGGGGAGGCAAGGAAGGCAACGGCGGCAGCCACCTCGTCGGGGGTGCCGAAACGCTGCGCCGGGATCATCTTGCTCAGCGCGGCCTCGTCCAACCCCGCCGTCATGTCGGTTGCGATGAAGCCAGGAGCCACAGCGTTGACCGTCACTTTGCGCTTGGCGACCTCCTGCGCCAACGCCTTGGTTGCGCCGATGATGGCGGCCTTGGCTGCGCTGTAGTTGGTCTGTCCGGGAACTCCCTTCAAGCCGGAGAGCGATGCCATGTTGACGATGCGGCCGTCGCGCTGCCGGATCATCGTCTTCACCACCCTACGCGTGATGTAGAAGAAGCCGTTAAGCGGCGTGTCGATGACGCTGTGCCAGTCGTCGTCGCCCATCATGATCATCAGGTTGTCACGGCGCGTACCCGCGTTGTTCACCAAAACAGCGATGTAGTCGTCGGGGTGGAAATCCTCCCATTGCTGCAGAGCGGCGTCAACCGCCTGCGCATCGGCAATGTCGAACTTCAGCAGTTCGCACACACCGCCCTGAGACTCAATCATTTGCTTTGTCTCTTCAGCAGCGGCATCGTTACTCACATAATTGACAATGACGGGCATCCCGTCGCGGGAGAGGCGCATGGCCACGGCACGTCCGATGCCGCGGGAACCTCCGGTGATGAGTGCGTATTTCTTCATAATGGTTATTGGTTATGGGTTATTGGTTATTGAAGTTGATAGTTACAAGGGTCAAAGGTCAAGGTTCAAGGTTCAAAGGTCAAGGGTCAAAAGGATTGAAGAACTCATTCAGCATTCAGCATTCAACATTCAGCATTCAGCATTAGTCCAGTGCCAGGGGATTCCCCATCAAGAACGTCTGGACATTGCGGATGTCTTCGTAGAACGGGGTGTCTTCGATGAAGACGGGACAGATTTCGCGCACTTGGCGATAAACCTGCCGGGAAATGGGGGCGAGTTTGTCTGCAATCTTCAGAATGTCAACGGCTTGCGCAAGGGCGATATACTGGATGGAGAGTACCTGCCAAGCATTCTCGATGACCGTGCGGGTGAGCAGCGCGGTGTTGGTGCCCATGCTCACAATGTCTTGATTGTCATTGTTGTTCGGGATGCTGTGTACATAGTTGGGCATGGCCAACGTCTGGCATTCGGCGGTGGTGGAGGTAGCCGTGAACTGGCACGCCTGCATTCCGTAGTTCAGTCCTAACGTGCCCATATTGAGGAACGGGGGCAGGATGCCGTTGATGCGGTCATGGAAGAGGTAGTTGAGCTGCCGTTCGGCGGTCATCACAAGGCGCACCATCGCGATTTTCACTTTATCCTGTTCCAAGGAGATATAGTCACCATGGAAATTGCCGCCGTGATACACATTGCGGGTCTCGGGATCGACAATCGGGTTGTCGCATGCGGAGTTGACCTCCTCTTCGAGTACGCGGCGGCAGTTGAGCAGCGTCTCGTAAATCGGACCAAGAATCTGCGGCACGCAACGAAGCGAGTAGTATGGCTGCACCTTGTGGGCGAATGTCGTTTCGGTATGGTTGCCCTCATAGAGCTGGTGCTCACGCTGTTGCAGGCACTGACTGTCGCGGGCGAGCATTCTCATACGGGCAGCGATGACCTGCTGTCCCTCGTGACGGCGCACCGCATTGAGGGGCTCTGCCATCAAGTCATCGAAGGAGCCGGCGATCTCGTTCATCATCACGGCGGCAAGCGTCGCCCAATCGAGAAGTTGCTCAGCCTGAAACTGGTTGACCATTGCCACTCCGGTCATCACGCCGGTACCGTTGGTGATGGAGAGGCCTTCGCGAATATGGATCTTGAACGGTTCTAACCCATTCTCTTTCAGCACTTCCGCCGCAGGTCGCCACTCACCGTGATAGTGGACGCTTCCCTCCCCGATCATTGCAAGAGCGAGGTGCGCCAGCTGCACAAGGTCGCCGCTGGCCCCCACACTGCCGTGACAGGGAATCATCGGGAGAATGTCGCGATTGATCATCTCCACCAAGAGCTTCACCAGGTCTGGGTGTACGCCGGAGCGAGCCTGGAGGAAAGTTCCGAGGCGGGCCACCATGGCGGCCTTCACGCACTCGTCGGGCAGCGGTTCGCCCGCACCCGTGGAGTGACTGCGTATGATGTTGTACTGCAAAGCGGTAAGATGGTCGTCATCTACTCGCCATTGCGCCATCGGCCCGAAACCGGTGTTGATGCCGTAGATAATCTTGTCCGCGCTGAAATCCTTCAGAAAATCGTAGCATCCCGCCACCTTGTCCATCGGAAGGTCGGAAAGGGCTATTTTTTTGTCCCCATAAACGATTTTTTCAACATCCTTGAGGGTAAAAATGGGTTCCATCAGTCTTTTAGAATTTAAGTTGGCGAAAATACGATTTTTTTAGCAAACTACCTTTTCCGCAAATCCACGAATTTCACCGGCTTCCTCGCACTCGGCGGGAAGTTAATGCGCTGGACCTCATCCACGGGCAGAATTACCACGGAGGGGGCGACGCGAACATGTGCTCGGAAACGGTTCTTGAGTTCGTTGACAATCTCTTCTGGATGGTTCTTGAACCGTATGTTCTCGGTCACCACCTCGGCGTTCAAGCCCACCTTCACGACTACCTCGTCGGTGCCTTGCTGCGAATCCTGTACATAGATGACGTAATTCTGCACGAACGGGGTGTTGTTGAGCACATCCATCAGCGCGGGCGGATACAGCGTAGTGCCCTTCAGCTTGATCATATTGTTCTTGCGGCCCACTAACGGGGTGAGACGATAACTGTTTCGGCCACAACGGCATTGCTCGGTGATTTTCGCGCACATATCGCCCGTGCGGAAACGCAACAGCGGCATGCCCTCCACCCCGAGTGTCGTGACCACCACCTCGCCAGTCTCGCCATCAGGCACAGGCAGGTTGTCCTCGCCGATGATCTCCACAATGATAAGTTCTGGATGCACGTGACCGCCCACACCGTAATCGCACTCGCTGAATGTCGCACCCATCTCGGTGGAGGAATAGGTGGCGTAAAGCTCCACATCCCATTTTGACTTGATTTGTTCGCCCAGAAGGTTGAGCGAAAAGTCTTGGTTGCGCAGGCTCTCCCCTATTCCGATAATCTTACGGATACTGGAATTCTGGTAGTCAATTCCATGATCCTCAGCATATTGAATCAGTCGCGGGATGAACGATGGCACACACATGATACTGTCGGGTTTGATGCGCTGGATGGTGTCCCACTGCAGTTCAGGGATGCCATTGCCCACACGGATGACAGACGCGCCAAGTTCGCGCAAGCCAAGAAAATAGGCCAGTCCAGCCATAAACCGTTTGTCGAGGGTGACCATCAGCTGGAGGATATTACCAGGCTGTAACCCAGCGCATTCAAAGCTCTTTTTCTCGTTATATGCCAAGCGTTGGAGATCCTTTTCGGTGCAGCAGAAGGTAACGGGATCGCTCAGCGTGCCGCTCGTGGTGATGTAGTCGATCACCTTCTCCTTCGGCACACAAAGGAAGTCCTCATTAAAGAGTTGAAGGTCTTTTTTCTCGGTGAACGGGATGTTCACCAAATCCTCTATGGTGCGGATTTTATTGATGTTGATGCGGTAACGCTCGAACATGCGCTGGTAGTAACGGGAGTGCTGTTGCAAATACAGCAAAGCATCGTGCAGTTTCCCTTCCTGAAACTGTTTGATTTCCTCCGGAGAGGCGAATTCTATATCCTTCTTTTTGTCAATCATAATCTTTTGAAAAACGGCGGCAAAATTAACAATTATTATGAACACTCAAATCAGATTCGAACCCGTAGAGACGTTTCATGAAACGTCTCTACATAGTTTTTCGTAACCATTTCAGGAATTCTTCGGGCCATATAGCACACTCCTTCCCTGCCATTTTCTTCGGGCTCACCCCGAAACCGTGTCCGCCTGTTTTTGGCCGGAGAATATGACACGGTTTGCCTTTGGCTGCCAACGAATCAGCCATCATCTGGGCATTAGGCCAATCAACGGTGGGATCGTCATCGCAGCTGAGCAGGAATACAGGACAGCGCACCTGATCGGCGTGGAGTTCCAACGACAAAGAGTCCCACATCACGGGGTTGTGTTGGCGACGTTCTCCCATGAGTCCGCGGCGGGAGCGCTTGTGCACGTATGGCTCGCGCATGGTGATCACCGGGTATATGGGAGCCACGAAATCGGGCGCGGTGCTGTCGGGAAGGAAAACCGCCCCGCTCATCACCAAATGTCCGCCAGCGGAAAAGCCCATTGCCCCGACTGTTCGATAACCTTTCAATTTAACGGTTTTTAACGCATCTTCGAGCGCCTCAAGCTGTGAGGGATATTGCGTGCAACAGGAACGGCGGATGTGGGTGAACCACGACCACCAGCCCGAAACAGGATATTCCAACACGTATGCGGCATAACCGTTCTTATTCAGCCACAACGCGACATCCCTGCCCTCCGACTTTCTCGCCAACCAATAATAGCTGCCGCCTGGACAGACCACCACAGCGGTATCGGAGTGCTTCTCCGGCAAAAACTCCGTCAACTTCTGCGCGAAAACACTGTTCACCAGCAACATCACGCATGTCACAATCACTATTCTACATTCTACATTCTTCATTCTACATTCTACATTTTTCGGACAATCCCGTCTGTTTCCCCGATCACCGCCTCAGCCGTCATCACCGCGGTGAGTGGCACTCCGCAGCATCCGTGGAGATAGACATTCTGGCCTGTCATAAACAGGTTTTCGGCTTTTGTGCGAATTGGGAGATAACCGGAAAACGGGCTGCGACTATCCTTGAGCAGACCATAAAGCGACCCTTCCGGCTCGTCATAGTAGTCGCGAACCGTCAACGGCGTTGCGGCATATACCTGTTTCACACAATTCCGGAATCCAGGTCTGGACTTTTCTATTTTATTCAGAATCAGCTCTGTATGCTTTGATTTCCAAGCTTCATAATCGGCACCCCGTTTACCCACGGTGGTGTCTGCCCATTGCTCGCACATAGAGAAGGGCGAGAAAACGATCACCTGCAAGGCGCGGGCATAAGGTCCCTGATTTCGTTCGCACGGGGTGAAATAGACAAAATTCTGCGGCCAATTCTCCTGATCGTATTTGCCGAACTGCCACACCTTGTCATAACTGTCCCAACAATAACAAGGATGATTGAGGTACGGGAACGTCCCTTCTTTGAGCACGGCATAGACACAAAACGCCGAGTAATTGTTCGGAGCCGTTGCCAGACGATTACGGGAGGCCTTTGTGAAAATCTGACCATCGACGATATTCAGCAACGACTGAGGGTGAATAGAAGAGACCACACATTCAGGGGCGAACATCCGGCCGTCGGCAGTGGTCAGCGACCGCACCCAGCCGTCTTCCAAATGGATGGCTGTCACCTCGGTATCTGACAACACATCTCCCCCCAACTCCCTGATTTTCGACACCAAGGCATCCGCCAGCTGTTCCGCCGGCCCTTCAAAACGGGAATGAGCATTGATATACAAATAGTTGATCAGAGCGAAGACATAGGCAGGGGTATATCCCGCGTCACCGCCAGCCAACGGGCTCAAATAAGCTAACAGACTGCGTAACTTCGGGTTGCGAACATAACGGGCAATGAACTGTGCGGATGGCTGGTAAAATGCCTCATCACTGCTTTGGGTTGAGCCACAGCCTGGACGGAGGAAGAAAAAACCAACCTGGTCGGCCAGTGCAAAGAGGTGATCCACATAACGTTGGATGTTCTCTTTTTCTTCAGGGAAAAGTTGCTGGAAATATTTCGTGAAGGGTTCCCTACCCTGCGGAATGCGGTAAGTCATCCCATCTTCAAAGCAGACCACCTCATCCCCGCAATCCGCATCCACCTGACGATAGTGCAGTTGGTCGAGGATTCCGAGATAGCGGCAGATGCGGTTGAGCGAGCCACCGGGCTGAAGTCCTCCCACCACGTGCATGCCCGCGTCGAAAGTCACACCATTCCGGCTGAACGACTGAAGTCCCCCGCCAATATGAGAGCTCCGTTCCAGGACAATCACTTCGCGGCCTTCCATGCCCAGCAGCGCGGCCGTGAACAGTCCGCCGATGCCTCCCCCTATTATCACTATCTGTTTCTCCATGTTCAATTTCCGCCGCGAAAATACGTTTTTTTTTTACTTTTGCGCTTTCAAATATTTGAAACTTAAATTTCCCTGAATATGAAGAAAATTTTTATCGCAATTGCTTTGCTGGCACTGATTTGTGCCTGCACAAAGAAACAAGGGCCAACAGGTGACAAAGTCATCGGCAAACCCGAAATCCAGGTCCAGGACGGCCGTTTCACCCCCGAGGTGATGTGGGCGTTGGGCAAGATGACCGAAAAGGCTGTCTCCCCCGACGGCTCCCAAATCGCCTACATCGTGACCTACTACGACATGGAGCAGAACAAGGGCAACGCCGAGATCTACCTCATGACCTCCGAAGGCAAGAACGTCTCGCGCCTCACCACCACAGCCGCCTCCGAGTTCAACCTCGTGTGGGACGATGACGAGACACTGCTCTTCTGCCGCGACAACCACATCATCTCCATGACCGTGAAGAACGGCCGCGAGAAGGAGATCGCCACCCACGAGCGCGGCTTCGAGGGCTTCAAACTCGCCCCCGACGGCAAGTCCATCGTCTTCATCACCACCAAACCCGTGACGCGCCCCGGCCACCTCGACAAACTCTACGCCGGTCTCGACAAGACCACCGGACGCATCAACGAGGACCTCATGTACCGCCACTGGGACAACTGGGTGGATGAATACCCGCAGATCTTCCTCGCTGAATTCGGCGACAAGGTGGATGTGGAGCACGCCGTCTGCCTCATCGACAGTACCTTCGAGTGTCCGATGCGCCCGTGGGGCGGTATCGAGCAGTACAACTACAGCCCCGACAGCAAGAAAATCGCCTACACCTGCCGCAAAAAGACCGGCTATGACTACGCGCACTCCACGAACAGTGACATTTTCCTCTACGATATTGAGAAGAAAACGACCAAAAACCTCAGCGAAGGCATCATGGGCTACGACCAGAACCCCGTGTTCAGCCACAACGGCAAATACATCGCATGGGAGAGCATGGAACGCGACGGCTACGAGAGCGATCTTATCCGCCTGATGGTGATGGACCTCACCACAGGCGAACGCACCAACATGTCCGAGAACTTCGACTACTATTTCACCGGCATCAGCTGGACCGACGACGACAAGGAGATTCTCGGCGTGGTCTATTACCGCGGCACCGACCAGATCTTCGCCTGCAACCGCGAGACCAAGGAGTTCCGCCAGATTTCCTACGGTTATCACGATGTCCACAGCTTCGAACTGGTCAACGGCAAACTCTACGCCGACCAAGTGTCCATGCAATATCCGTCAGAGATTTACGTCTATAACTTGACCGACAACAAGGGCGAAGGCAAGAAAATCTCCTCCATCAACGACGACATCCTCTCGCAAGTGCGCATGGGTAAGGTCGAGGAGCACTGGATCAAGACGGTCGATGGCAAGGACATGCTCACATGGCTGATCTATCCGTACAACTACGACAGCACGAAGACCTATCCGGCACTGCTCTACTGTGAGGGCGGTCCACAATCCGAGGTGGGCCAGTTCTGGAGCACGCGCTGGAACTTCATGGTGATGAGCGGCGCAGAGTACTTCATCATCGCGCCCAACCGTCGCGGCACCGTGGGCTTCGGCCAAGCGTGGACCGAGGAGATCAGCGGCGACTACGGCGGCTTATGTATGCAAGACTACATGCGGGCGGCGGACTTCTTCGCTGACAGCGTGAAACAGATTGACAAGGAGCGGCTTGGCGCGTGCGGTGCCAGCTTCGGCGGCTATAGCGTCTATTGGCTTGCCGGCCACAACCACGACGTGAAGGGCTACAATGACGGCCGTCGTTTCAAAGCTTTCCTGGCACACAACGGCATGTTCAACTTCGAGCAACAATATTTAGAGACAGAAGAGATGTGGTTCGACAACTGGGACATCGGCGGTCCTTACTGGGATTGGAACAACCCGCAGGTCAAGAAGAGCTACGCCAACTCCCCGCACCTGTTTGTGGATAAATGGAACACCCCGATTTGTGTGATCCACAGCGAGTTCGACTTCCGTATCGTGGCTTCCGAGGGTATGGCGGCCTACAACGCTGCGCAGATGCGCCACATCCCGAGCCGTTACCTCTACTTCCCGGACGAGACCCACTGGGTGCTGAAACCGCAGAACAGTCTGCTCTGGCATCGCAACTTCATCGATTGGTTCGACACGAATTTGAAGTAGCCTGTTGCGAGAGCACACTTGCAAAAAAAAAAGCGGGAATCTTGTCGATTCCCCGCTTTTTTTTTTGCATCCGGAAAGCATGTATAGACGGTACCTCTCCATGGGCCAACGGCAATGAGATTCCAAAGTCCGCCCGCTTCGGACCTCATTTTTTCCGCTTCAGACCGATTCTTCATCATCACCCGGCGAAACATTCCTACTTTCGCGGCCTGAATCAACGAAGATAACGGAAAGATGAAAAAAGTGAATGTAACCCTTTGGATGGCAGTCCTGCTTTGGGCAATTCCCCTCGCGCAGGCGCAGCAGGCCTTGAGTTTGGAAGAGTGCCGCCGCCTCGCCGCCGAGTCCAACAACCGGCTGAAAATCGCCGAGGAGAAGGTGGAGGAGACCGATGCCCTGAAAGGCGCGGCCATCGCGAACTTTTTCCCGAAGATTTCGGTGAACGGGACGTACAACTGGAACCAGAAGAGCATCGCCCTGCTCAGCGACGAGCAACAGCATTCCATCAACACCATGGGCACCACGATGATGGCGTCCTACAACACCTCAGTGGAGGATTTTGCGGGAAGGCTTTCGCAGGTGGATCCTCGAATCGGGCAGGCGCTGTTAGACGCATATGGTTCCGTGAGTCCCGAGGAGATGCTGAACGACATGGGGCATCAGATCACCGATGCCTTCAACATCGATATGACTCACGTCTTCGCCGGGGCGGTCACGGTGTCGGAGCCCGTCTATATGGGTGGCAAGATACGTGCCATGTACCAGCTATCCAAACTGTCGAACGAGGCGGCCAAGCTTCAGGTTGACAAGCAGAAGGAGGAGCTGATGATTCAGGTTGACGAAGCCTACTGGCGAGTGGTTTCCCTGCAGCACAAGCAGGAGCTGGCCCGGCAGTACTGCGCCCTGCTTGACACGCTGAGCCACGACGTGGAGGTCATGTTAGAGGAGGGGGTGGCCACGCCGAGCGACGTGACCAAGGTCCGGGTGAAGCTGAACGAGGCGCGGATGAGCCTCACCAAGGCGGAAAACGGCCTGGCCCTCTCGAAAATGGCCCTCTACCAGCTTTGCGGCCTCGATTTGCGCGGCGACTACCGCGTCACGGAGGACAACACCGCGCGGATGTTCCAGCCCGAAGTCTCGCTCGACATGCAGCAGGTGTGGGACAACCGCACGGAAATCAAGCTGTTGGAGCTCGGCGACCGGCTGGCCCGCACCAACGTGCGCATCGCCACCTCCGGACTGCTGCCGAATGTGGCCGTCAGCAGCTCCTATCTCGTGAGCAACCCCAACATCCTCAACGGCTACCAGAACAAGTTCGGCGGCATGTTCACTGCCGGGGTGGTCGTCAACATCCCCATCTGCCACGTCAACGACATCTACGCGGTGAAGGCCGCCAGGCACCGCCGCAACCAGGTGCAATACGAGCTGGAAGAGGCCAAGGGCATGATCGAGTTGCAGGTGAACAAGCTGAACTACGAGTTGGAGGTGGCCAACAGGAAGTTGGCGCAGGCGCAGAGCAACCTGGAAAACGCCGAGGAGAATCTGCGGCTGGCCGACGAGTCTTTCGAGGCGGGCGTGATCAGCAGCAGCGACCTGATGGCCGCCCAGACCGCCTGGCTCAGTGCCAAGTCGGAGGTGGTGGATGCGGAAATCGAAACGCGGATGGACTACCTTTACCTCCAGCAGGCGTTGGGCAGATAAACCGTATTGCCAATATTTTTTCAATAAGTAAAAAAACTAAGTATCAGTAGAATATGGAAACAACAAAACGAAATTTATGGATAGGAATCGGGGTGGTGATCGCCGTGGTGGCTATCGTCGCCCTGATTGGAATCATCGCCCTGCGCCCGGAACCGGAGCTGCTGACGGGCGAGGTGGAGGCCAACGAATACAGGGTCTCCAACAAGGTGCCGGGTCGAGTGGACACGTTTTACGTGCACGAGTCCCAGCACGTGAAGGCCGGCGACACCTTGGTCTATATCAGCAGTCCTGAGGTGGATGCGAAGTTGACGCAGGCCAAGGCGGCGCGCGCGGCGGCCAGTGCCCAAAGCAGCAAGGCCGCCAACGGCGCGCGCCAGCAGCAGATCGCCTCCGCGTATGAGATGTGGCAGAAGGCGAAGGCCGGCGTCGATATTGCCAAGAAGTCCTACGACCGCGTGCAGGCGCTGTACGACAAGAACGTGGTCTCGGCGCAGAAGCGCGACGAGGCCGAGGCGCAGTACAAGGCCGCCGTGGCCACCGCCAACGCCGCGAAGGAGCAGTACGAGATGGCTCGCGAGGGGGCGCAGAACGAAGACAAAATGGCTGCCAACGCCCTGGTTATGCAGGCTTCCGGCGCGGTCTCCGAGGTGGAGGCCTACATGAACGACCGCTTCCTCGTGGCCCCATGCGACGGCGAGGTGGCGGAAATCTACCCCAAACGATCCGAACTCGTGGGCACCGGCTCGCCCGTGATGTCCATCCTCGACATGAGCGACGTCTGGTTCACCTTCAGCGTGCGCGAAGACCTGCTCCAGGGCCTGTCTGTCGGACAAGAAGTGAAGGTGCGGATTCCGGCGCTGGGCGACCAGACCTACAAGGCCAAGGTCACTTCGGTCAGGGCCATGGCCTCTTACGCCACCTGGCGCGCCACCAAGACCAACGGACAGTACGACGTCAAGAGCTTCGACATCAAGATTGTGCCAGTGGGCGAGATTCCCGGCCTGCGGCCCGGCATGACCGTCATCCTGCAGCAACGCTAACCGTAAAACCGTGGCATCATGATGAAGAGAATCGTGAACTCGCTCGGTCGCGAACTGCGCATGTTGCGGCAGCATCCGCGCTATCTGATCCTGCTGACTGTCGGGATTCTGTTCAGCTATGTCTTCTTCCTGACCTTCATGCACGAAGGCCTGCCGGAGAACCTGCCCATCGCGGTGGTCGATCACGACGGCAGCTACCTGTCGCGGCGGCTCTGCCACGAGCTGAACGCCACGCAGGGGGTCGCGGTGGTGGCCGTCTATGACACGCACCGCGAGGCCCGCGAGGCGATGCAGCGGCAGGAAATCTTCGCCTTCGTCGAGATTCCCGCCGGCTCCTATTCGGCGATGCTCGACTTCAAGGCCCCGCACCTCGCCCTCTACAGCAACAACGCCTACCTGCTGTCGGGAACGCTGAGCTACAAGACTCTCAGCACCATCGGGAAACTGGCCTCCGCCGCCGTGCAGCGCGAGGTGCTGCGGAAAAAGGGCATGTCTGAAACGCAGATTATGGGTATGCTGCAGCCCGTGGAAATCGACGCGCACCTCATCAGCAACCCGTGGGGCAGCTATCTTCCCTACGTCCTCACCACCATGCTGCCCGGCATCATTGGCGTGATGGCTCTTCTTTTCACCATCTATATGATAACAAATGAGTTAAAGCATAATACCTATCAAGTTTGGTTGGAGACGGCCAACGGCGACATGCTCAGTGCCCTGCTCGGGAAACTGCTGCCCTACACCTTCTGGTTCACCTTGTTGGGCATCGTGGGGAACATCGTGATGTTCGGGGGCTGCCACTTCGTGTGCCGGGGGAGTTTCCTCGCCCTGTCGGTCACGCTGCTGCTGTTCATCCTCGCCATGCAGGCCATGGGTGTGTTCCTTTCGGGGCTTATTCCCAACCAGCACTTGGCCGTCAGCGTGGGCGGCATCTACGGTATGCTCTCCTTCTCCATGGCCGGCTTCTCCTATCCTGTCGATAGTATGCCGCCCGCGTTGCAGGCCCTCAGCTACATCTTCCCGCTGCGGCACCACTATCTCGCCTACGCCAAGATTGCCCTTTTCGGCGGCACGTTCACCGACTACTGGCCGCATCTCTGCCTGTTGCTGCTCTTTCTCGTCCCAGGCCTGATGGGAGGGTTGTTATTAGCCCGGAAGAGTGTCGCGAACAGTTGCCAAACTTCCTTGTAAAACAATAATACACAAAAGATTATGAGCAAACTCATTCAAACCATATCATCCGGACTGAAGGACATTTTCGAGGTTTTCACCTTGGAATTGCACCGCATTTTCACGGACGGCGGCGTGATGCTGATTTTCTTTGTGGCCACGCTGCTCTACCCGCTGATTTTCGGGGCCATCTACAAGCACGAACTCGTGCGCAACCTCCCGGTGGCGGTGGTGGACGACTCCCGAAGCGCGTCGAGCCGGCGGTTCATCCACAAGTTGGATGCCACCCCCGAAGTGAACGTCGATTTCCGTTGCAACACCCTCGAAGAGGCCGAAACGCTGATGCACCAGCGCAAAATCAACGGCATCTTCTATTTCCCGAAGGAATACAACGACTTGATTGTCAACGGCGAGCAAGCGAGACTCTGCCTGTTCTGCGACATGAGCAGTTTTCTGTACTACCGCAGCGTGTTCACGGGGGCCAGCAGCGTGATGCTCGACGAGATGCGCCACATCCAGTTGGAGCGATACGCCATGGCCGGCACGACGGGCGCGGATGCGGAGGAGATGATTGCGGCCATCCCCTACGATGATGTGAAGCTCTTCTCGCCGGCGGGCGGCTTCACCAGTTTTCTTGTGCCGGCGCTGCTCGCCCTGGTCATCCACCAGACGCTGTTCCTCGGCATCTGCATCCTGTCGGGCACCATCCGCGAAGAGGGACAGACGGTGAACGTCATCCCGGAGCGGCTGCGCAACCGGAGCGTCTATCGGGTGGTGCTGGGGCGTTCCCTTGCCTACATCATGATCTATATCCCGCTGATAGCCATTGACCTGGTGCTGCTGCCGCGGGTGTTCGGACTGCCCCACATCGGCCGTCTCGGCGACCTCTGCCTGTTCCTACTGCCCTTCATGCTGGCCACCATCGCTTTCAGCATGACCGTGGGCATGTTCATCCGCGAGCGCGACTCGGTGGTGCTCACCTGCATCTTCTTCAGCGTGGTTTTGCTGTTCCTGTCAGGTGTGGTGTGGCCGAGGTCCAACATGCCTGCCTTCTGGCGTTACTTCTCCTACCTGTTCCCCTCCACGCACGGCATCCAGGGCTTTGTCCGCATCAACTCGATGGGGGCGCAGCTTAGGCAGGTGCAGTTCGAGTACCTGATGCTGTGGATCCAGGCCGGGGGCTATTTCCTGCTGTCGTGCCTCTTCTACCGGCTGTTCTTCCTCCACGAGCGGCTGAAGCAAGAGGGGTGGACGTTCGAGTTAAACGGAAAAAGGCTATCTTTGCCGCTTCAAAAAAATAGCATGGATGTGGACATCCAATAAAGGATAGGACGAAATCAAATACGAAAGAATAATAAGAAAATCAGAAAATGAAAATCTTATTCGTAATAGACGCCTACTTCACCAACAACAACGGGACAAGCATTTCCGCGCAGCGTTTCGCGGACGAGCTTCGCAAACGAGGCCATGAGGTGCGCATCCTGACCACCTGCAAAGAGGCAAGGGAGGACATCTACGGGCTTCCTGAGCTGAAAGTCCCTTTTTTCCAGGGGCTGATCTCGAAACACGGCTTCCAGTTCGCCAAATGGAAGCGGAAGACGCTCACCGAGGCGGTGCAATGGGCGGACATCGTCCATTGCTACATGCCGTTCGTGATGGAGGCGAAGGCGAAAAAAATCGCCGACAAGTTAGGCAAGCCCTCCACGGCCACCTTCCATATCCAGCCTGAAAACATCACCTCCAGTATCGGTATGAGGAACATCGCCTGGGTCAACAACGCCATTTTCAGGCTGTTCCGCAACACCACCTACAACCATTACGGCCATGTGCACACCCCGTCGCAGTTCATGGCCGGCGAAATCGAGAAGCGCGGCTATACGGCCAAGATTCATCCCATCTCCAACGGCATCCAATCGGATTTCACCTGGACGAAAACGCCCAGGAGCCCGGAATATGCCGACAAAATCCTCATCATGATGGTGGGGCGTTTGGCCGGCAAAAAGCGTCAGGACCTTATCATCAATGCCCTGCAATACTCCAAATACGGAGACAAAATCCAACTGTTGTTCGCCGGAAAAGGACCGAAATACAAACAGTATTATAAACTGGGTCAAAAGCTCAAGAACCCGCCAATTTTCACCTATCTCACCAAGGATGAACTTCTCAACCTTTTGGGACAGTGTGACTTGTATGTCCACGCTTCCGACATGGAGTCCGAGGCCATTTCCTGCATCGAAGCCTTCGCCACAGGGCTCGTGCCCGTCATCTCCAACAGCAGGCTTTCGGCCACGAAGCAGTTCGCCCTCGACCATCGGAGCCTCTTCAGAGCCGGCGACCCCAAGGATCTGGCACGCGCCATCGACTACTGGCTCGACAACCCCGAGGAGAAGCGGCGAATGGAGAAAATCTATTCCGAATCAGCAAAGAAATACTCCATCGACAATTCCATCGACCAGTTTGAAGCGATGCTGAAAGAGGCGATTGCCGATTTCAAGAAGTCGAGGCGGAGCTGAGCGGGTCAACACACGTAGATTTCCAAGTTTATGCTAAATAAAGAACGTCTCAGGTCAGTCGTCACGATGACGCCCGCCATTTTGAAGCGCAAGAGCCTCGAAACGCTGAAACCGTTGCGGATGGTCACGCCCTTCACGGTGCGGAATGCGCTCTACATGTCCATTCCGACCGGCATCTTGTTGACCGTCATTATATTGCTGGGAAAGCTGAACACGCAGACTTGGACCGTGGCTCCTGACTTCCACTTCGTGCTGACGCTTTCGCTGAACTGCGCCCTGTTCTTCCTGCTGTTCCTCTACGTCTTCAGCATCCTCAAGAGCGGCATGCGCGTGGCCTGGCGATTCGCGTTGGCCATCATAGGGGCGCTGGTCATCGCCGCCTCTTTCTCCTTGCTCTCCAACTGGGTGAAAAACCAGATGTACGAAGGGCAGCTGCTGGAGCATCTTGGTGACAATGTGCTGAAAGACAGTTTGATTGCCGTCATCACCATCTTGATTACAGTGCTGATTTACATGCTTAGCCGGCGCCATCAGATGGAGATGGAGAACGAACGCCTGCAGTCCGAAAATCTGTTGGTGCGTTATGAAACGCTTGAGAACCAGTTGGATCCGCACTTTCTGTTCAATTCGCTGAACACGCTGAGCGGGCTGATCGGGACCGACGACGAGAAGGCGCAGGCCTATTTGATGCAGTTGGCCTCCACCTACCGCTATACCATCCAGCAGAACAAGCTGGTGCCTTTGGCCGACGAGCTCGCCTTCGCTGACGCCTACCTCTACATGATGAATATCCGTTACGGCGACAGCCTCACGGTTGTCCGCCATTTCGACGAGGTGCAAAGCGGCTATTACGTGGTGCCCATCAGTGTACAGCTGTTGTTGGAGAACGCCATCAAGCACAATGTGGTCAGCAACCGGCACCCGCTCACCATCACGGTGGCGTCCACCGGCCACGGCAGTCTGCGGGTCAGCAACTCAATGTGCCCGAAAGAGGAGGACTCAACCTCGGAAGGCATCGGTCTATCCAACATGGACAAGCGCTACGAGCTGATTGCCGGCGAGCATATCTCGGTGAGCAACGACGGAACAACGTTTTCCGTGGAGATTCCCCTCATTCCCGCTCAGAAAGCG
This sequence comes from Bacteroidales bacterium, assembly GCA_017525245.1. Taxonomy (GTDB): domain Bacteria; phylum Bacteroidota; class Bacteroidia; order Bacteroidales; family WCHB1-69; genus F23-D06. Next base: position 20,791 of record JAFXTE010000072.1, read on the forward strand.
GAAGCCATCCTCGCTAAGCTTGGAGAGGAGATGGGGTGAGTATCAGGTTTCAAGGTTCAAAGTTCGAAGTTCAAGGTTCAAAACTCAATTCACCATTCACTAATGAAAAAAGTTGTAATCATCGAGGACGAGGCCATTGCGGCGCAGCGGCTCAGCCATTTGCTCGGCGAGGTGTCGCCGGAGAGCACGGTGGAGCAGGTTTTGCAGTCGGTGGAGGAGACGGTGGAGTGGTTCTCCGCGCACCCTTTCCCCGACCTGGTGTTCATGGACATCCACTTGGCCGACGGCAACGCATTCCGCATTTTCGACAAGGTGTCCTTCCCGTGCCCGATCATCTTCACCACGGCCTACGACCAATATGCGCTGCAGGCCTTCAAGGTGAACAGCATCGACTACCTGCTCAAGCCCATCGGCAAGGAGGATTTGCAGCGGGCGTTGGACAAATGGGCCATTTTGTCGGGGAATGGAAACGACACAACGGGTAATCAGCAGCTTGACGCGCTTGTCAAGATGTTCAGCCAGCAGTCGCAGCGGTATCCTTCCTACTTCCTCATCCCCGTTAAGGACAAGTTGGTGCCCCTGGCGGTCAATGAGATAGCTTGTTTCTACTTGGAGGACAAGGTGTCGCGGGCGTTGACCTATCCGGGCAAGACCGTGGTGATTGGGAAGCCGTTGGACGTGATTGCCGAGCAGTTAGACCCGGGGCTGTTCTTCCGCGCCAACCGTCAGTTCGTGGTGGCGCACAAGGCCATCGAAGGGATCACGGTATGGTTCGGCGGGAAGCTGCGGCTCACGCTGTCGGTGCCCGTTCCGGAGGAAATCACCATCAGCAAGTCGAGGGTCCCGGAGTTCAAGGAATGGTACATGCAGTGACTTTTA
>JAFXTE010000073.1 GCA_017525245.1 Bacteroidales bacterium
GTCCCTCTTCCAGACAACGCCGGCGTAGCGCAGGCCCACCTGGCGATAGTACGGCATGAACACATTGGTGGATTCGGCGTATGCAGAGGCGTGCAGGGCATATTCGCCAGCAGCACCTTCCAGCATCTCAACATTGTCCATGGTCGCGTAATCAGGAGTGTCCTCCGTCATGCTCCCCATGATGTACTCGGTGGCGTACACGTAAAACGTGTCAACGTCCTTGGCGATTTCCGGAATCTGGTACCAGTTTTCCTTTTTTGAATAGTCAATAGTCTCTTTCATAAATTGTAGTTTTTGTTTATAAAATCATTACTGTTTGTGAAATACCAATTTACATTTGTCGTTATCGGTTCGCCTTATAGACCTCCTCGCCGTCAACGATGGTGGCGATGATGTTGGCCTGTCCGACCTTCTCGATATCGTCATGCAGGAAGTCGCAGTCGAGCACCGTCATGTTGGCAATCTTGCCGAACTCGATGGAGCCTAAGCGATGCTCCTGATGCCACTGACGCGCCACATTGATGGTCATGGCTCGCAGCGACTGTTCGCGGGTGATGGCTTCCTTGAGATTGCGCGGTGAGTCCACACCGCCAAATACCTTCTTCGGATACGCACGTTTTTCTGCCGTGTAAATGCTGTATTTGATATCCAGCATCGAAGAAACCGGATAGTCAGAGTGAAAGACTACATTGGCACCTGCATCATAGAAGGATTTGATGGGATAAGCCTGATCTGTCAATTCCTGACCAACATAGGATATTTCTTGTTGATAAACGCCTGGAACCGCTGGTGTCCAAAGCGGCGGAACCGCAGCCACGGAACCCGTCTCTGCCATGCGGCGGATATCCTCATCGGTCACGAAATGCAGATGTGCCAGCACGTTGCGCTGGTCCTTATTGCCGGTGATCCTTTCTGCGTCTTCAATGCAGTCCAGCATGAAGTGCACAGCACCACCTCCTTCGGAGTGGACATGGACGGAGAGACCTTCCTTGTCTGCCTCGGTAATCAGTTCCACCATCTTGTCGTGGTCGTTGAAGCGCTCCGCACCATGATAGCCAGGTTGGTCGAGGTAATCCTGATTCTGCCAGCCTGTGTGTGCCTCGGTCACGCCGTCGAGGAATGCCTTGGCACCGATAACATGGAAATATTCGCCACTGTACTTGGCGCGTTCTGCGGCGATGCGGGCAATCTCCGCCTTCGGGCTTTCGATATTGTCGGTAACATACATATAGGCGTAGGTGCGCAGCTTCAGCTTGCCTTCCTTTTCCAACTCATAATAGGCTTGGGTAGACAACGGAGAAGCGACCTCCACGCCAGCGTCCGCGACAGCGGTATAACCGTTTCTGAAGGCGATATCCTGCCAAGCGAGCAGATAGTTTTTGGCATACTCAACAGAAGTGGGAAGCTTGGGATAAATTTCAAACACAGGTCCTTCACAGACATAGCCGTCCGGTTCGCCGTGCTTGTCCACATGCACCAAGTCATAGCCCATTTTCTTCGCGTAAGCCGCGTCGATGCCGGCCCATTCCAGCGCCTTGGTGTTGAGCAGCATGGAGTGTCCGCCTCCAGTTTGCATGAACAGCGGCTTATCGGAACAAATCTCGTCCAAATACGCCTTGCTGACATATTCGTCGTTTTCAACCCATCCTGAGGCAAGATAGAAGTCGCGCTGGGGGTTCTTCGCAATAAATTCCTTGATAATCTCGCGGTATTTTGCGTAATCGGTTGAAAGGATTTTGGTGAGATCTGCCTGCCCGATGGCACGGTCACCGGCGAGATAGCCGTGGCTATGGGATTCGAGGAAGCCAGGATAGATGAAGTTGTCACCATAATCCAGCACCTGGGCATTCGCGTCTGCGAGCTTCTTCGTTTCATCCGCGTTTCCGATATAGGCAAACACGCCGTTCTTAACTAATGCGGCCTTGGCAATGGGTCTTTTTTCGTCCATCGTGACGATGTTGCCGAGAATAATCGTTTGTTTCATCATAATTGGTATTTCTTTTAAATAATGGTTCAAAATCAAACTGCAATATCTTTTGACTTCGGGACACGGGACTTCGGGACTTCGAGGCAAACCAATGTCCCGTAGTCTCGTAGTCTCGTGGTCTCGCGTCCAATATGTAAACTGAATATACTCATCTACTTATTGTTAAATGTTAGAAGAATTTCGTCCGAAAAACATGGTTTCAAAATTTAAAAAAGGGCCTTTTGGCGGTGCTAAAGTACAAAAAACTCGGATATGTGTTCCGATTGGAAGAGAATTTCATTGCAAAATGACGGAAAGAAATATCATGAAAAATTATTCAATGAAGTTTTTCGCAATGATTTTTTATTATTTTTGCAGCGCGTTAAAACAACTAAAAAACCAAAAATGAAAATGAAAAAGACCTTATTATTCACATTGGCATTGGCGGCCATCTGCATCCTGCCGTCGTGCAAGAAAGACCCTGCACAAACCAAAGTCGTTTTTGGCGACAGTAAAAGAATGTCCGTAACATCTTATGAAGGTATTTCGTTAGTAAATCAATACGGCCATAATTCTTGGGGTTACTATGTCGACCTCAACAATGACGGACTACAAGACGTTCAGTTCTATTCGATGAGTGAAATTATGGAAGGAGGCATCCTCACGGAACTATTTTGCGGAGTAAACACGGCGGTATTGGGCGAGCTTACCAATCAAAAGTTCTCGCTTTTGGCCAATAACGCCAACGACAGTTTCGGATATGACGACGCTTTCATGTGCACCAATGTCACACTACTTAGAAGCGACAATGAATATTTCCCGATGAATGAAGCGAAATACATCGGTTTCAAAATCATCGAAAACGACAAAAGCCGTCTCGGCTGGATGAAAGTCATCCTTCACCATGATTATGTTGAACTTTTAGAGACTGCTATACAGAAATAACGAATGTTGAATTTTTGAATCTTTAAATCTTAAATCTTTAAATCACAAATAATGAACAACGCACTGATTACATTTGCGAAGCCTGAGAACGAGCCGGTAAAGGCCTATCGTCCGGGCAGCCCTGAGAGAATCGAACTCCAGAAGGAACTCGAAAGACAATCCAACGAAATCGTTGAAATCCCAGCCATCATCAATGGTCAGGAAGTCCGCACGGGCGACATGGGCGAGGTGGTGATGCCTCACGACCACAAGCACGTCATCGCTCGCTACCACAAGGTCGGCGAAAAGGAAGTCCGCATGGCCATCGACGCCGCCCAAGCCGCCAAGCACGACTGGGAG
>JAFXTE010000074.1 GCA_017525245.1 Bacteroidales bacterium
GCTGTGTTATGTCATTTTGGTTGAGACAACGACCCTACAGCATCTCGATCTTGTTCATTTCCATCAAAGAGGGATAACAACCGTTCAGATAAACGGATGTGTGTCGGCTTTTAAAGGCCAGCGTATAAGGACCTTTGAAGAACTCAGGGGAAATCTTGTCCACATTTCCGGAAAACAGGGCGCTTTGGGTGATGGCCACATCCTGGTCATTGAGATTAATGCGCCGACCGGTCTGATAGCCGTTGGCGGGTTTGCTGGTGACTCCACCAAACACCGCCATCGTGTTGGTGGCAAAGCGACCGCCTTGGTTCATGAAGGCGTTCATCAGCCCGTTGCCGGCGCCAAGGAGCACAATGAGCATGAAGATGCCCCACGCCACCGCGAAACCCGTGAGGGCGGTGCGTAGTTTGTTGCGCCGGATGGATTCCCATATCTCTGTCAACAGATCGTTCATAGTGCTATTTCATAATAGTGGTGGTGCCGAAAATCGAGGCTTTGTGCTGCTCGTTGAGTGTCGTCTCGCCGATGATGCCGTCTTTGATGTGGATGATCTTGTCGGTGCAGTTGGCCACGCCGCTCTCGTGCGTCACTACGATAATTGTGACCTTCTCGGTGCGGTTGAGCTCGGTGAGCAGGTCCATGACCTCCACGGAAGTCTTGGAGTCGAGGGCGCCGGTGGGCTCGTCGGCCAGCAGGATGCGCGGCTGCGTGATAAGCGCCCGCGCGATGGCCACACGCTGCTTCTGCCCACCCGACAGCTCGTTGGGGTAGTGCGTGGCCCAGTCCGCCAAACCGAAATGCTCCAAAAAGTGCATGGCCAGCTCGTTGCGCTTCTTGCGACTCACCCCTTGGTAGTATAACGGCAACTCCACGTTCTCAACAGCAGTTTTGAAGTTGATGAGATTGAACGACTGGAACACGAAACCTATCATGCGGTTGCGATAATGCGCCGCCTCCTTCTCGCTCAGGTTCTTGATGAGCTTGCCGTCCAACCAGTATTCCCCTTCGTCGTAGTTGTCGAGGATGCCGAGGATGTTCAGCAACGTGGATTTTCCCGAGCCGGATGCCCCCATGATGGAGACGAACTCGCCCTCGCCAATCCCGAGGTCGATGCCCTTCAGCACGTGCAAGGGCTGGCCGTTGTTATAGGTTTTGTGGATGTTGTGGAGGTCGATAAGCATAGTTTCAGGTTTCAGGTTTCAGGTGAAAAAGTAGAAACGAAAAATTATGTTAGGTTATTGTATGGAATCTATCTCTTTCTTCGTGCTGATGTTCAAGTTGACGCCTTTGTCGGGGTTGGTGTGGATGGTGATGTCGTAGGAGGTGTTTTCGTCGCGGAGTTCGTCGAGGACAGGATCAATGATGCTGTCGAGTTCTTTGGTGCCGTAGTAGCTGTCGGTGCTGATATAGTCGTGGTCTTCGAACCAGCGTTCCCACTGCTCGCCGGTGCGCTCGAGCCGCTTCCCGATATCATCGCGCTTGTCCATCTCGATGCCGAAGCCGATGATGCCGAACAGACTCAGAAGCCATACCGCCAACAAGGTCCAGCCGACCCATTTGTGTTTGCGTTCGCCGTTAGCGGCACGCACGCACAACACCGCGATGCCGATGACGGGGCAGAGCAGGAAGAGGGCGCAGCTGCCCAGCAACCCCATGTCGATGGCGTTTCCGAACGTGCCGGGCGCATGCGTCAGCAAAGCCACGAACATGGCAATGAAGATGCCTAAAACGGCCACGGCAAGACTTGAACCTATAATAATACCAACCACTATCAGACAAATCTTCAATATTTTGCCTAAGGTATTTGACCCATCACTTCGTGTGTTGGGCTCCTGATGGAAATTATCGATGTTCTCCAAAGTGGGTTCTATGCCCTGCATCTCAAGAAACTGGGCTTTGGTCTTGGCTTCCGGCATAATGATGAGCATGACCAAATAGACGAGGATGCCCCAGCCGAAACTGATAAGGGTAAGGACGATGAACAAAATCCGGGTGATGGCTGGGTCGATGTCGAAATAGGCGGCCAGACCGCTCGCCACACCGCTCACCATGCGGTCGTTGCTGTTGCGGTAAAGTTTGCGCGGGCGACGCGGCTGACGTTCCGTTGTCCGACCGGAATTTGCTGTTGTTTCGCTGTCCGCGGAGGTGCCACCATCCGGTTGCCCCACCCCACTCTCGTCATCAAACTGCTCTGGTTGCCCGATGACCTCTATCACCTCCTCCACATCGTGGATTTCCACCACATTGCGATTCTGGAGCTTAAAGTTCAGGAGTTCCGCCATACGTTCTTCGATGTCGCGGATAATTTCTGCGCGTTCCTCTTCGGGAAAACGTTTTTCAATGTCGGCGAGATACTGACTCAGCCGATCGCAAGCGTCGTCGTCGATGTTGAAGACGACCCCGCCAAGATTGATTGTTACAGTCTTTTTCATATTACGTTTTTATCTATTCGTTGGATTTTTACCCCCCTGCCCTGCGGGCATCCCCCCTAAAGGGGGGAATTGGGGCTTTTTCGTACCATCATTCTTCATTCTACATTCTTCATTCAGCATTCATAATTCAGCATTCTTCAAATGTTCTACCGCTTCCCTCAGCTCTATCCAGCCGGCTTCCAGTTCGGCGAGGAACGACTTGCCGGCTTCGGTAAGCTCGTAATACTTGCGAGGAGGGCCGGAGACAGACTCCTGCCATTCGTATTGTAGTATCCCATTGTTCTTCAGGCGCGAAAGGAGCGGATAAAGCGTGCCTTCCACCACAATCATCTTCGCCTCTTTCAACTCGTTGATTATATCCGAAACATACGCAGGCTTTTTATTGATAATCAAAAGGATGCAATACTCCAAATACCCTTTCCGCATCTGAGATTTCACATTTTCCGCATTGATGTTCATCGTTTCTTGCTTTAAAATTTCACGCGGCAAAGATACAAAAATTTTAGTACCTTGTATCGCAAAGTACTATTTTTTTGAAAAATATTTTCACTCATATTTTCTATCCCATCCGACTACATTTTTTATATTTTTGCAGGTTCAAATTTTAACAGAAAATTCTTAAAATTAAATTGTAGCAATATGAAGAAATTAAGTTTACTTTTGTTATTGGCAGTGTTCGCCTTTTGCGGGCTGAACGCGCAAACCGTGGTCCTGAGCGAGGATTTTTCCGCCATCACGGACAGCAGCAGTTCCACTATCACAAACCACTTGGACGATTACACGCAAGTTCCCGGATGGGTCGGTGACTGGGTCTATCCGAGCAACGGCAAGGTCAAAGTCGGCAAGTCATCTGCCGCCGGATTTATTCAGACCCCTGCCCTTGACCTCTCCGACAATAACGGCCAATTTGTGGTCACCTTTGATGCGAAAGCATGGAATGGTGATGCCACCAGCCTTTTCTTGGAAGTCAACGATATTCCTTACACGGTGGAAGGGCTCAGCACCTCGGCTTTCCAGACTTTTTCCGTACCGCTCTCCGGCGGCACCTCTGCCACCACCATCAAGTTCCAAGGTTTCCAGGACAATCGCGGCCGCTTCTTCCTTGACAATGTGCTGATCACCTCTCAACCGATGGGTCCCGACACCATTGGACCGTTCGTAGCGAATGTCAATCCTTCGGAGAACTCTTTGGCCGTCATTTTCAATGAGATTCTTGACCAATCCACGGCGCAGAATGTCACCAACTACTCCATCAACAATGGCATTTCCGTCACTGCCGCCACGTTGAACGGCAGCGTGGTCACTTTGACCGTCTCCCCCGCCCTCACCGAAGGTAGCGACTACACTTTGATTGTCCACAACGTGGCCGATGCAAATGGCAACATGATGACACCTGACACGGTCACATTCACATACGGTGTCTCTTCCGAATTCCAAGTGGCCAACATCGCTGAACTGCGCTCAAAACTGGACTACACGGATGTTTCCGTCAACAACTCTTCCAATGTCGAGTACAAGCTCACTGGCGAGGTGGTTGTTACCGCCACCGCCTCTTATAACAACCAAAAAGTGTTGCAAGACGCTTCTGGCGCAGTCCTGGTTTATGACCCCGAAAACAAACTCGGAGCTCTGGAAGTCGGCGACAAAGTGAAAGACCTTTACGGCACCCTGACCAACTACTACGGATTCTTAGAGTTCAAGCCTACGCAACCTTACGGTTCACTGGTTTCCATCTATCAAGATGTCACCCCGTTGACCATCACCCTGCCGCAACTGAACGATCAGAACTTCATGATTCAGCATCAGGCCGAGTTAATCAGACTGAACAACGTGACATTCAACACCCCGGGTTCTTTTGCCGTTCTTAACACGTACGAAATCACCCAAGACGGCGTCACTGCAAGTGCCGTTTATCCCTATTTCCAAGATGCCAACACCGTCGGTGCCGACATTCCCACGGGAACCGTCAACATCACCGGCTTCAACTTCTCCACCAGCAAAATCGGCAGCACCTACCTCGACTACCGCTATTACATCGTGCCTCGCAGCATGAACGATTTCACCACCGGTCTCCCGCAATATCTCACCGAAAACGACATTGTAATCTACCCGAACCCTGTCGCCGACCAACTCACCGTTTCGCTGCGCACCAACAACTTCCAAGTGACAAGCATGTCCGTGTTTGACATTAACGGCAAACTCATCAACACGCAAGCCGTCAGTGACAACCAAATCGAGATGAACACGCAAAGCCTCGCCGCCGGCAGCTATTTCCTGCGCCTGAGCGACGGAAAGAACTGCGTGACGACGAAGTTTGTTAAGAAATAGGACTGAAGACTGAAGACTGAAGACTGAGGACTGAGGACTAAAGATGAAAAAAACGGCGTGTATTGATGGATGCATGCCGTTTTTTGTTTTGACAAACGCCGATTTTTATTGATGATGTGGATACCAAAATATTTTGTATCTTCGCACCCGATAATTAACCCTATTTTTTCACCGAACACCAATAGCGTATAGAGACAAAATTTACTTTTTAACTTATTGACATAAAAGCGTTTTCGCTTTTCTTTGCGATACTGAAATCGGGTAAATTTCACAAATTTAATGCACAAGAAAGCTGAAACGCTCACGAAGGTAATCGTGAGCTTTCTTGTTTGCATTAAAGGTTTTACCAGAGCCTCAGTATCAACAAATGAAGTTCACGGTTTTTTTTGTACTTGTGACTGAAGAGCGGAAATGGTTAATCAAACGACTTTTTCAACCCAATTTTATATTAATCAAATTCAATTATTATGAAAAAACTGTTATTTTTACTTATTCCTGTACTTTTTGTCGCCTGCAAGAGTGACGAATATCTTTACAAGTACAACGAAAGCACAGCCCGTTACCTGCAACCCAGCATGTCGGGATTCATCACCCCCACCACCGCCGACCTCAACGTGTCACCCACGCGCATCTCCCATTCGGAGACATTCGCCAACGAACTCACCGAAGACGATTTTGCCGTTTCCGGCACCAAAATCCGAGGGATGAGCGATGACGAGACTTCCAAACTGGTAAATTATGAGTCGCCCCTGATACAGTATATGAAGAACTACACCATCGGGCAGGCGGTGAAGAAATACCAGGCCGACATCATCGTGGGACCCATCTTCGAAATCAAGACCTCCGACAACTACGAGACTATCACCGTGACCATCAGCGGATACCCAGCCTCTTACACCAACTTCCGCAAGGCCACCGAAGCTGATATCAACCTGATGGACAAGGTGAACAAAATCGGGCAGTCCGACACGGCCACGCGTACCCCGAAAATCATATACGTGAACTAAAAACCGGTATTATGAGAAAATTGTTAAAGATCACGGCATTCCTGCTCATCGCCTTGACTCTTGCCTCCCCCAACCTTTCGGCGCAAGTGGGTTCTTCCAAGGTGGTGAGCACCAAGAAGGTGGATGCCAAGAAAGTTGTCAAACAGAAAAAGATTTTCGCACCCGTTGACAAACGTTGGGAAAACTCAATCCGGTTGCTATATGAAGACCTGATCTCTGCCGGCATCCACTACGACGGCATGTACCGGGTGAACAAAGCTTTCGGCATCGGCGTCGGGACTGGATACAACTATGTAATTCAGTCTTTACACAGTTCAATGTACCATCGTGTCCCGCTGTATGCGATAGCCCGGGTTTACCTTATCGGCGAAAAAAAGGTGAACCCTTTTTTCGGATTTGCGCAAGGCATAGACGTGGGGTTTTATAGGTTAGTACCTTCAAGTAGCCATTGGTTTGACCCTGCTTCTCAAACCCCCAAGCATACCGTGGGAGAATGGATGTTCATAGGGTCGCACACCCGTATAGAGTTCGGTCTTAACTTCCGCCTCAATGCCTCCAAAAGCGTGTTTTTTTCCATTGAAGCAGGGGTTTCGGCCTGCCCTGACAAATATTATGTTGTACCAGAAAACAACTGGTATGGAGCACATCAGTATGAACCTGCATTCGGCGTCAATCTTGGTTTCACCTTTTAATTTCAGTCTATTATGAAAAAGATATTGATATTCATTGCATTAATGGCGCAGGTGGTCTTGTTCTGCACATGCGACAAAGAGATAAACCACAGCAAACTCCCAACCGTAACCACCGCAACTCCAGTCATTGAGGACGGAAAGTTGATTGGCGGCGGGGAAGTCACCGATGACGGCGGCAGTAATATTACAGACAAAGGGGTCATTGTCAGGTATGATTACCACGGCAGCGAAGTCTTTGATTTAGACCATTGTTACACCTCCATCAACGCAGGAACGGGAAAAGGGGCATTTACCTGCGACATTACCGATATGTATGAACGGTATTTTGTAATCCGCGCATACGCCACAAACAAAACCGGGACCGCATACGGGGAAGTCATTTCTGTTAGCTTGACCGGATTCGGCACTCCATCCATCTTCAGCATCACTCAAAACTCCGCAATTGCAAGCGTAACCGTCAATGGCAATATCCAGGAGTGCGGCTTCTGTTGGAGTACCTCATCGAACCCCTCCATAAACAATTCCTCTTCCGTCGCTACATGGGTTAACGATCATTACAGAACCACATTAACCGGACTGCAACCTAACACCCGGTATTATGTGAAGGCATACGTCAAAGACAATTATGGGATAAGCTATTCCAGCGAAGTCAATTTTGTCACCTCCCAGGCCTGTCCGGCCTCCGTGCAAGACTACGACGGCAACACCTACGGTGTGGTGTCGATCGGTTCACAGTGCTGGATGAAAGAGAACCTGAGAACCACGCATCTTAACAACGGTACCGCCATTACCTTGGTGCAAGATTCCACCGCTTGGTCGAACCGCACCACTGGGGCATATTGCTATTACAACAAAACCAATTACGGACACCTCTACAATTACTATGCTGTTGCTTACGGAAACCTGTGTCCAAGCGGGTGGCATGTACCATCCTACGATGAGGTGTTCACCACGCTGTACAACGCCCTGGATGCATCGAATGTCGGAGGAAAGATGAAAGTCACTGGCACAACCTACTGGATGTCGCCGAACACAGGAGCCACCAACAGCTCCGGATTTTCCGCACGAGGAGGCGGTTACAGACCAAGAGGCTACGGGTTCAGAGATATTCGCAAAAGCGCAGTGTTCTGGACCACCACCACTTATTCTTCAGATTACGCCTACGACTTCATGATGAGTTACGATGCCGGGGAATTATACCGATACGGTTCCTCCGCGTATGACTATTCGATTGACAAAAAAAGCGGATTGTCGGTCAGATGTGTGAAGAACAGCAGCAAGGACTCCAACGAATCGAATGTTGTTGTTCCTGCCGCACCCGCACCATCCAAAGAGGCACGAGAGTAACGAACATTTTGATTCAGAGGTGATATTCACATGTGAAATTCATCTATTACATAAAAAAAGAGACGCGGATTGTCGCGTCTCTTTTTTCTATTGCCTTTTGCCTCACTTCTTGTAGAACACGAACTTCCCGTCCTCCACAGAATCCACCATGATGGTGTCACCGGGGCCTGCGCCGTCGGAAAGAATCAGCTTCGACAGCTCGTTCATGATCCGCTTCTGGATGACCCGCTTCAGCGGACGCGCGCCGAACATCGGGTCGTAGCCCAAGTCTGCCAACAGCTTCATCGCGTAGTCGCTGAATTCGATGTTCAGATTCTTCTGCTCCAACAGCTTACGCAAGTTGTTCAGCTGCAGGTTGATGATATCCTTGATTTCGCGCTTCGACAGCGGCTGGAACATCACGATTTCATCGATACGGTTCAGGAATTCGGGTTTCAACGTCTTCTTCAACAGCTCGTTAAGCTCGGCTTTCGTTTTTTGGAAGATTTCCTCCTCGGACTGGCCGTTCGGATTGGAATAGTTCTCCTGGATGATGTTGGAGCCGAGGTTAGATGTCATGATGATGATGGTGTTCTTGAAGTCCGCTACCCTACCCTTGTTGTCGGTAAGCCGTCCATCGTCCAATACTTGCAACAGCACATTGAAGACGTCCGGGTGGGCTTTCTCGATTTCATCGAACAGAATCACAGAGTACGGTTTCCGGCGCACCTTCTCGGTAAGTTGACCGCCCTCGTCGTAGCCGACATATCCTGGAGGCGAGCCGATGAGCCTTGAGACGGAGTAGGATTCCTGGAACTCGCTCATGTCGAACCGCGTCATGGCCTCCTCGGTGTTGAAGAGGTACTCGGCCAACGCCTTGGCCAACTCGGTTTTGCCGACACCGGTGGTACCCATGAAGATAAACGATCCCAACGGTCTGCGTGCATCCTGCAAGCCCGCACGGCTGCGGCGGATGGCATCGGAGACGGCCGTAATAGCTTCATCCTGACCAATCACCCGTTTGTGGAGTTCCTCTTCCAAGTGAAGCAGCTTCGATTTCTCGCTCTGCATCATCTTGGTGACAGGAATGCCGGTCCAACGCGCCACCACCTCGGCAATGTCGTCAGCGGTGACCTTCTCGTCGATCATGGCATGACCGTCCTGTAACTTCTCCAATTCTTCCTGCAGCTTTACAATCTGGTCCTCGTCATTCTTGATGAGACCGTAGCGCAATTCCGCGACACGTCCATAGTTGCCCTGACGCTCCTGGTCGGCGGCCTCGAGCTTGTAAGCTTCGATTTCGTCCTTGCAGTGCTGGATTTTGTCCATAATCTCCTTCTCGCTGCGCCATTTTGTCGATAACGCGTTGCGTTTCTCCTGCAATTCGGCAATGGACTTGCTCAGCTGCGCCACTTTCGCCTCGTCCTTTTCGATCTTCAATGCCTCGCGCTCAATCTCCAGTTGGGAGATACGGTGCTGTACATCATCAAGTTCTTCAGGAACAGAGTTGATTTCCAGTTTCAGTTTGGCTGCGGCCTCGTCGATCAAGTCAATGGCCTTGTCGGGCAGGAAGCGGTCGCCGATGTAACGCTGCGACAGCTCCACAGCAGCTATGATGGCCTCGTCCATGATCTTCACCTGATGGTGGTTCTCATAACGCTCCTTCAAACCACGAAGGATGGAAATCGCGCTGTATTTGTCTGGTTCTTCGATTTTTACTGGCTGGAAACGGCGTTCCAAAGCCTTGTCCTTCTCAAAGTACTTCTGATATTCGTCCAACGTTGTGGCACCGATGGAGCGCAGTTCACCACGCGCCAAAGCGGGTTTCAGGATGTTGGCGGCATCCATGGCCCCTTCGCCAGATGCACCCGCGCCCACAAGCGTGTGGATTTCATCGATGAAGAGGATGATTTCGCCATTGGATTCAATGACCTCGTTCACAACACTCTTCAGACGTTCCTCGAACTCACCTTTGTACTTGGCACCGGCAATCAGGGCACCCATATCCAAGGAGAACAACTTCTTGGTTTTCAGGTTCTCCGGAATATCGCCGCTGACTAAACGCTGCGCCAAGCCTTCGGCGATGGCGGTCTTGCCGACACCGGCCTCACCGATCAGAATCGGGTTGTTTTTGGTACGGCGCGACAGAATCTGCAGCACCCGACGGATTTCCTCGTCACGGCCGATGACGGGGTCGAGTTTGCCCTTCCGCGCCATCTCGTTGAGATTCTTGGCATATTTGTTCAACGCATTGTAGGTTTCCTCCTGATTTTCTCCGGACACCTTCTTGCCGTTGTGCAGTTCCGCGATAGCAGCTTTAAGACTTTTTTCGGTAATGCCTGCGTCTTTAAGCATCTGTCCTGCCTGTCCGCCAGCCATAAGGATACCGTAAAGCAGGTGTTCCAACGCCATGTACTCGTCACCAGAGGCATCACAGAACATGGCGGCTTTCTGCATGGCGGTCTGCGTGGTGCCACCGAGGTAGATTTCATTACCGCTGCTCTTAGGCAGACGGTTGATTTCGCGCTCCACCACCGACTTGAGGGCCTGCGGGTTGCACGACTGTTTCTTCAGCAGGAAAGGGATCACGTTGTCATCCGTGTCGAGCATCGACTTGAGGATGTGCAGCGTATCGACCTGCTGGTTCTGATTGCGCGCCGCCAACATCTGGGCATTGCCAATCACTTCCTGGGTTTTGATTGTTAAATTATTAGGGTTCATTTTTTTAATGGTTATGGGTTATTGGTTATTGGTTATTGAAATTCGTTAAATGTTAAAAATGAGGTTAAAAGAAATAACAATTTTAATAAAATGGAGTTTTTTTTTGCAGGGGTAATAGATGCAAATACATTGCCAAGTGTTTGGGGCTGACAAAATGGCAGATTTAGACTTGCCCCTTGGTCATAATGCATTTTTCCGCTTGATGATTGTTTTTATGATTTGGGCGAGCCGGCGCGGCGTAACCACCATCCACCACCATTGTTCCGAACATCCTTTTCAATAACCAATAACCCATAACCGATAACCATTTGAGGCCGTCCGAACCATCCACCCGTTTCGCGGCGAACCATCCAATCCCCGCGCCCGTATCTTTTTCCCGCGCCGCGAACCCCGGTACTGCACCATCCTCCGATGATGAATTCGCGCCCCCAATCCGGCCACAGACATGCAACCGCTAACGCGGTTGCCTTCACGAACGCACCGGACAAGGAAAGCGTCTCGAACAACAATTGCACCATTCCGTTTGGTCTCCCTCCCGAACCGGAAACGTCACGCATTTCCGAGAACCACTTCCATAACGAAAAAGCGAGACAGAGACCAGCCAAACGGAACCTCCGACACGCCAGCGCATGGATTAACGAAACACGAAAACCCACCAGGGCAGGAAAAACCGAAAGAGGGCATCCCACGACACCCTCTTACTAATCACTAATCACCAATCACTATTCACTGTTCACTGCTGAAAACACGAATCTCCGTTGTCCAATCAGCATCAGCAACCCTCTAAAAATCAGGAAGAAGATGAAGGCGAACCAGAGGGCGTTGTTTTGCCAGGCGGCGGCAAGGGAATAATAGAGAACGAAGAAGACCGCGGTGGCCACGAACATCACGTTGCGCATGGCGGCGGTGGCGGTGGCCCCGATATAGATACCGTCGTAAATGAAGGCAGCGAAACCGGTGAACGGAAGCAGGTAGGTCCAGAACATGAAGCGCATGGCGGTTCTGATGACCGTTTCGTCATTAGACAGGATTCGCAGCAGTCCTTCCCCGAAAAACACGAACAGTAACGTGAACAAAACCGCCAATCCTATCCCCCAGTAAAGCAGATAGCGGACGGTCAGGCGTAGCTTTGCCGGTTCTTGCGCGCCCACGTACTTGCCCACAATCGACTCGCCCGCGTAGGCGAAACCGTCCATCACGTAGGAGGTGAGCGTGAAAAGCTGCATCAGCAGGGTGTTGGCGGCCAAGATTTCCTCGCCCATGGTGGCGGAAATGTAGGGGATGAACGTGAACACCGCAATCAGGCAGAGCGAGCGGAGGAAGATGTCGGCGTTCACCTGGAAGAAGCGGAGCATTTTGCGCAGATGCAGTGCGGCACGCCAGCGGATATCCTTCCAAAGATGCCCGTATCGGCGAATCCAGATGATCAGGGCGAGCAGCAGCCCGCTGTATTGCGCCATCACGGTGCCCCACGCCACGCCGGCGATACCTGCATCGAAGACATAGACGAACAGGAGGCTGCAGATAATGTTGACCACATTCAGCAGGGTGGCAATCCACATTGGGGAGGCGGCATTCTGCATGCCGAGGAACCACCCTTTCAGCACATACAGACTGATGGTGGCCGGCGCCGCCCATATCCGGATGTAGAAATAGGTGAGCATCAGCCCTATCGTTTCCGGCGAACTTTGAATCCACCGTTTGCAAAACAACGCGATCGGATATTGCAACGCGATCAGTATCGCCGCAACCGAAAGAGCAATGACCATCCCGCGCACCAGCACATTGAGATACTCCGTCTTGTCCTCCGCGCCATACGCTTGAGCCGTCATGCCCGAAGTGCCCATCCGCAAAAAGCCGAAATTCCAGTAAATCAGGTTGAAAACCATCGTACCGAGCGCGATGGCCGCAATATAGGAGGCATTACCGATATGCCCGACAATCGCCACATCCACCATGCCGAGCAACGGCACCGTGATGTTCGTTATAATACTTGGAATGGAAATGCGGAGGATTTCGCGGTTCAACGTTTGCGGTTTACGATTCACTGTCTTGGGGTACTGGTCATTAGCCTAAGTCTAAGCCTAAGTCTAAGTCTATGTCTAAGTCTATGTCATGAATTCCTCGCCAGCGAACAGCCAAAAGCCAAAAGCCGACGGCCAGACTCACTCTTTCGGTTTCTCGGTGTTGAACAGCGCTTTCACCATTTTAGCCTCAACACCTTCGGAATAGATTTCCTCGCCGGGGTCAGGCAGCATTTTGATGGTTATGGCATCGTCCGTGTCTTCCACGGGTCTGTAACTCACCAAAGCATCCAAGGCCACAATATAGCGTGGATTCACCTTTATAAACTCCATGTAATCAATCCATTGTTCAACTTCTTCCATGCTCTCGTCAATGGAAATCTTATTACCGCTCCGCAGCACTACCGTCATCTTGTCACGGTTTTTCACAAAATAAGCCACGGCATTCTGATTCAGCTTCTGCCCCACCCCTTTCTGATACATATATATATAGGTATTCTGCAAGCGTTGGTTCTTATATACCACCGTGGAGCGAATCTTCCCGTTCACATCGTAGGTGTTCCATTCGCCGTCGCGCCACCCGTTATGATAGTCGCCGGTGACTGAGACCTTCTTGTCTGGATAATATGAGGTGCTTCTTCCGTTGGTCTTGCCGTTCAGATAGTTCTCCTCCAAACTGACGTTGCCGTTCAAATAATACGTCTTGAACACGCCATTTCTCTTGTCGTTCAAATAGTTACATTCCTCCAGCAAATCCCCTGAGGGGGAATACGTCCGCCATAAGCCGGAACGTTTTCCTTCCGCATAGTTCTCCTCCTTTATTAAAGTTTCGTTGTTATAATAACGCCAAAGACCGTCTTTCTGCTGGTCTATGTAGGATCCTTCAGAAGCCTTTTTCCCTTTTTCGTCATAGATGACCGTATTCACCTTATGCACGCCCTGCACAAATTCGGTGATACTCTTCAACTTGCCGTTATCGTGGTAGTATTTGAACGTCCCGTATGGTACATCATCCTTGAACTGTCCCTCGTACTGGAGTTTTCCCCGCTCATACTTCTTCCATACACCCTGTTTCTTCCCGTTCTTGTCCGTAACATTGACCTTGTCCTGCGCAAGCAGCACAAACGGAATCAACAGACAGCAAATTATAGTGAATAATCTTTTCATATTGAGATGATTGAAAAACAGTTCATTCCACCCCTTTGAACCTTAAACCTTGAACCTTGAACTTTGAACGAAAATCAAAGCACTTTATTGCGCAGTTCAAAACCGCCAGTAACCTCGAAGATCTTATGAACCTCCTCCATATCTTCGTGAGGAATATTCCGCAAGGCACCAGCCCCTTCGCCGTGGTAATTTGCGCCCAATTTCGGGGCAACTTCCTCTATGTTCTCCACGTACCAACGCCACACGGGACCTTGTTCTACGTGGTAATCGGGATCCACGCGGTCGGGATGGACGCAATAGCCTATGTCAAGGATATTTTTCTCGATGCTGTTCATGAGTTGGGTCTGCTGGCGGCCCATCTCGCTGTCACGGAAATAGCCTGTTTCCTGGGAGACTTTACGCAGCACGTTGATAACCTCTCCTGGGGCGTTTCCTCGAGGGCAGCGGGGTTTGCACGACATGCATTGCCCGCAGTACCAGATGGTTTCGGAGCGCAGCAAACCTTCAATCACCGACTCGTCTTCCCGTTGCACCAAATCACAGATGCGGCGGGGGTCGTAGTCATAGAACTCCGCTGCCGGACACACCGCCGTACACATGCCGCAGTTCATGCAAGCATGAAGAGCTTCCTCATAACGGAGGTCTTTTTTTATCAAATCAAGCAGATTGCCCATATCAGTCAAATTTCACACGGTTCAACTTCATCAGCCTGAAGAAAAATTTCGGCATTGGTCTGGTCCGATCCCTTTTCATCAAATTCAAACAGATGTTGAATCTGTTACTGATTGGGATTTTGTGAATCTCCACAAATTCGATCAGCGTGCCATCGGGATCCTCAATATAGGTGAAATGCCCTGAAGCCAGGCCCATGTCGAAGTCGCCGGCATCGGGACAGCTGTCCACGGTAAACGGGAAACCATGTTTGTCGCAGTGTTCCTCCAAAGCGCGCATATTGACCACGTCAAGACAGAGTTGGATGAATCCGGGGTCGCCCCATTGGCGGGGTTTCTCGAAGATTTTCCGGGGGGTGCGTTCCACCGCCTGCACCAATTCGATGGTGCTGCTGCCATAGAGTTCGGAGAAAGGTCCCACAAACGGTTTTGAATGCGAGAGCAGCATACGTCTGTAGCGTTGAGTGCCGCCGCGCAAGGTCTGCCAATCACTGAACACACCGGTCTTGTCGTAAACCACGGTGTCATAGCCAAGAATATCGCGATAGACCACGAGAGCCTTGTCTATGTCGGTCACGCCAATCATCACACCGACCACGCCGCCGGACAACCTGTTTTCGTCAATGAAGATGTAGTTGTCCTCCACCACTTGGAACAGGTTTCCGTTTGGGTCATAGAAATAGAATGTAGGCAACCCTTGCGGATCAGTGTAAATCTGTGACACATTCTTGTATTTGGCTGCGAATTCGGCATGGAAAGAGGTGACATCGTGCGTTTTGATTTTGGCGGCAAAAACACCGAGGTCACCGATTTGAACGTCGAAGTCGATGGGGAGTGGTTTCCGTTCCGAATACTGCCAGATTTCCAAGCCGCCGCCGCCTTGCAGGTTGGCTGCAATGCAGGCATGACGTTTCTCGGGTTTATTGTTGGTGTAAGGCAGCATTCTCTCCGCTACCGTGTCATCTTCCAGCATCCGGATGTTCATCTGGAACATGTCGGCGTACCATTTCCAAGAGGCGCGCATGTCCTCTGTCCCTACACCCACTTGTTGAATGCCAACTATATGATATTCACTCATATTTCAATTTACATATTTAGATACACTATGGAACTGTTATTTTTCCTCGTGTTTGTCATATTTCTCAAAAACAGAATTCTTGCTGACGAATTCAGGCACAAACTCTTTCATCTTCATAACCATCTCCGGAATTTTGACAAATACGGATTGTTCCTCCATAACTTCGATTGCGGCCAAGGCTTCTTGATACGAATATTCGCGCACTTTGGCAACATAGATGCGGTTGTGAGCGGTCGCGGTGGTGTTTTCCTTGTTAGAAAGCACTTCCTCGTACAATTTCTCGCCGGGACGCAGACCTGTATAGACAATCTGAATGTCCTCGCCGAGTTTGAGCCCGGCCAAATCCACCATGCGTTTCGCAAGGTCGTTGATTTTAACCGACTCGCCCATGTCAAAGACGAAAATCTGCGTTCCTGTGCTGAAGGTGGCAGCTTCCATCACCAAGCGGCAAGCTTCGGGGATAGTCATGAAGAATCGTGTGATATCAGGATGGGTTACCGTAATAGGACCACCCCTCTCAATCTGTTCACGGAAACGGGGAATCACAGAACCGTTGGAGCCCAACACATTGCCGAAACGAGTGGTCACGAACTTGGTGCGTCCTTTCATTTCGCCACGTTCGATGGCAAGGCCTAACGATTGAACATAAATTTCAGCGATACGTTTGGAGCAGCCCATCACATTGGTGGGGTTCACAGCCTTGTCAGTGGAAATCATCACCATCTTCTCCACATCATATTCGATGCACTTGTCGGCGACGGTGTGTGTGCCGTGTACGTTGACGCGGATGGCTTCGCAGGGGTTCTCTTCCATGAGAGGAACGTGCTTGTAGGCGGCGGCGTGGAACACGATCTGTGGACGATAGGTCCGGAAAGCGAAATCCACGCGGGGGCCTTGGCGCACATCACCGATGACAGGCACGAAAGTCAGGCTCGGGAATTTTTCCTCCAGCTCAAGGCGGATGTTGTGCATCGGGGTCTCGGCATTATCAAAAAGGATTAGTTTCTTAACGCCGAAACCAGCTAACTGTCGGCAAAGTTCCGATCCGATGGAGCCTGCCGCGCCCGTGACCATCACCACTTTGTCCTTGAAATTCTCCCTGATGGCATCCATGGAGATCTTGATCTCATCACGGCCGAGCAAGTCCTCAATCTTCACATTTCTGACATTGTTATGCTGCACGCGTCCCGAAATATCGTCAATATTCGGGATAATCAACGGTTTCACATTCTTCTCCAGACAAAGTTTGACCAATCCGTCACGTTCATTCCGGGCGTCGATCTCAGTGGTGAACAACACGGCATCGACATCATAATCGTTAATCATCTGCTCGAATTTTCCCGGGTTCTGGTATGTGAACACCGGCAAGTTGGCCAAAAGAAGGTCGGAAGGCTGCGAATCCTCGGTCAGGAAGCCGACCACCTTGTAATGGGTGGAATTTTGCAGCCGCACCACTGCCGCTATAGACTTGTCACCTGTTCCAAACAACACCACCCGTTTGCACACCCGCTTAATCTGCCGTTTGGACAGAAAATAGCGGTACACAGTGATCATCGCAAGACGAACGAAGACCAACAAAGAGATTGTGAACAGGAAATCCGCGAACAAGGCAAAAGTGACACCCACATAAACATGTCGGTTTTTGATGAGCATCACCACGAACATGACAACAAATTTGAATGCTGCTTCCTTCACAAAACAGAGAAGGTCATGCAACGACGTATGCCGGATAATCAGTTTGTGACCCTTGAATATCAACATAGCCGCTACCGTTGAAAGAAGCGAAGTGATCAGCCAAAGCAGAGCGAAGCTCGCCGTCGAATACATGTTGCCTCTTAAATAGCCCAAACAGAGCAAGGCTATGAAAGAGGCTGATACGGATATCAGGCAATCCAAGAGGAAAATCACCTTTGAATCCAAAAAAGTTGACAGCTTTCCAGCTAATTTGTCAAAAAAATTTGCCATAGTTATATGATTATCCGTTTTACTTACTATTCAATAATTCAGTTCTTTATTGTCAACAACAACGTTCATTTAGTATTTTTTAGAATAAATTGCAAAAATAAAAAAAATATAAACGGAACTCCTTTTTTGAAAAAAAAATACGATTCCTATTTATCATTTAGGAAACCGTATTAATCACGAGATTTGATGGTGCCAGAATCACATTCCCACGCTCTTCTGTATTCTTCCGACCAACCCCGTAAGCACGGTGCCGGGGCCGCATTCCACGAAATCGGTCATGCCGTCTGACAACATATTCAGCACCGATTGGGTCCAGCAAACTGGTGCGGTCAGCTGTTTGAGGAGGTTCTCCTTAATCTCCGCGGGGTCGGTGTGTGGCAAAGCGTCCACGTTCTGGTATATCGGGCAGACGGGCGTGCTGACGGGAGCCTGCTCAATGGCACGGGCCAGTTCCACACGGGCGGTCTCCATGAGCGGGGAATGGAACGCGCCGCCCACCGCCAAGGGGAGCGCACGTTTCGCACCAGCAGCCTTCAGCCGCGAACAAGCTTCCTTAACTGCCTCCACCTCGCCGGAAATCACCACTTGGCCGGGACTGTTGTAATTAGCGGGCACCACCACCCCACCCTCTCGGCTCACCTCGTCGCAAATCTGCCTGATCGTTTCATCCGGCAAGTTGATGATGGCCGCCATAGTGGACGGAGTGGCCTCACACGCCTTCTGCATCGCCATGGCACGGGCATAAACCAACCTCAGGCCGTCCTCAAAACGAAGGGCACCGGCAGCAGTCAGTGCCGAAAATTCGCCAAGAGAGTGCCCCGCCACCATGTCAGGATGGAAATCGTCCAGACACATCGCCGTGACCACGGAATGGAGAAACACGGCGGGCTGCGTCACTTTGGTCTGCTTCAAGTCCTCGTCAGTGCCGCCGAACATAATGTCCGTGATGCGGAATCCGAGAATCTCATCCGCCCGTTCGAAACGCTCACGGGCAACAGGGGAGCTGTCATAAAGGTCTTTGCCCATCCCCACGAACTGGGCACCCTGACCAGGGAAAAGATATGCTTTCTTCATTCTGCTGAAAATTCTTTTATTCTTTGTTCCTCACTTCTTTTGCACACCAACAGCCTGTCGCCTTTCAGCGAGACTATATAGTCGTCCAGACCTTGGAGCACCACCTTTCCTGCCTCCTCGGCGTGAACCACACAATTACTACATTCATACAGCCTCACATTTCCGACCACTCCATTCCCTTCAGGATCATGCAGGAGCTTGTCGTACAACGACGCCCAGTTCCCGAGGTCGCTCCATCCGAAATCAGCCGGATGGGTATATACTTTCCCGTCGGAGGCGGCAGGTTCCATCACGGCAAAATCAATGGAAATTTTCTCGCATTGGGGGAAAATATGCTGTACATCGCCGGATTCTGCCATTCGATCCATGTCTTCTGCAATATTCGGTTTGTACTTCCGCATGGTTGTGGTTATCATATTGACATTCCAGACGAAGATGCCAGCATTCCACAAATAATTCCCAGCTGCAAGATAACGTTCCGCCACCTCTCGCTGAGGTTTCTCCTTAAAGGCAGCCACCTTGCGGATCTCACCAGACAGGGTTTCCGCAGCCTCCACATAGCCGTAACCAGTCTCCGGCCTTGACGGCGTGATACCGACAGTGACAATAGCATCCCTCCCTTCAGTGAACAACAACGCGTTCTGGATCACACGCCGGAACTCCTCCGGGTTCATCACCACCGCGTCGGCCGGGGTCACCACCACATTTGCGTCAGGAGACTCCTTTCTGATACTCCAACAGGCCCAAGCGATACAGGGGGCTGTGTTCCGGGCGGCAGGTTCCGCCAAGATGTGTGTAACAGGGATCTCTGGGAGCTGTTGTCTTACAATATCCACATAAGCCGCATTGGTCACCACCCAGAAATTCTCCATTGGGCAGACTCCTTTGAAACGGTCAACCGTCAATTGGATCAACGTTCGACCGCAACCCAATATGTCAATAAACTGTTTCGGGTATTCCGGGATGCTGAGCGGCCAAAAACGGCTTCCAACACCGCCAGCCATTATCACGACATGATTGTTGTTCATATTTCGGTTTTTGGATTTCTTTCTCAGATGGCAAAAATACATTTTTTCTTAATATGATGAAGGGGCGATGAAAGGGCGATGAAAAAACGGGTACCGGTTGTAGAACCTATACCCGTTTTTATACGCGAGATCCGTGTGATCCGCGGAGACTACCGCTTCACAAACGGTTTCGTCACCACTCCCCTGTCCGTGGTCACGCGCACGAAATACATGCCGGCGGCGAGACCCGAAACGTTGATTTGAACCGGGGATTGGGCGGACGCGGGGGAATATGCGGACGCGATAAATCGCGTTCCTACGGTGGTGATGATTTTACCATACACGTCAATCACCTCGATACCCGAACATTGTACATTGTTCATTGTACATTGTACATTGACAACGTCCTTCGTCGGGTTCGGATACACCACAACGTCCACATGGTCGCGGTCGGCGGCGAGTGCATCCACGGCGTTCGCGTCCGTGACCTCCGCGCTCTTGTTGTTGGTGGCGCGAACGAGCATGATGTCGTCGATGTAGTTGACGCTATAGTCCAAAGAGGAACCCTTAGCTAACGTATTGCGGAACGCGATGCGGTGGCCGCTGCCCGTGTAGTTGGAGAAGTCAACCGTGACCGGCTCCATAGCTGTGCTGGCGTTGTTGAGCGTCTTCACAACCTCAAATTCGCCATTCTCATTCACCACACCCACTTGCAGGCGATAAACAGAACTTGGCTGGCGCAAGTTGAAATTCAGCGTCAGTTCCTGTACATTGGACATGCCCAGTACAGGCATCGCATAGACGCAACGGTTCTTCATACGCAACGTGTAGCTGCCGCTGGTGGCGTAGGTGGCGTTGAAATACACTTGAGGCTTCGTAGCTGCGGTGAGTGCGACATCCTCCGTGACCACTTCCCAACAGTCTGGCTGGACTTTTGTCTCGGCCACGGTGGAGCTGGAATATCCATCGAAATTCTCCGCGTAAGGCAGCTCCAGGATCTTACAGGATTTGGCGAGCACAATATCATCTATATAGTTGACGCTGTAGTCTAACGTGGAACCCTTGGCCAGCGTGTTGCGGAAAGCGATGCGGCGGCCATTGCCTGTATAATTGGTGAAATCAATAGTGATTTCCTCTATACCTGTACTAGCATTGTTGATAGTCTTCACCGGCACAAATTCACCGTTGTCATTCACCACACCCACCTGCAGACGATAAACGGAGCTTGGCTGGCGCAGGCTAAACCGCATCTCTATTTCATTGAGATTCATCTCGTTTTTCAGGGCGGGCATGGCATAGACGCAACGGTTCCTCATGCGCAACGTATAGCTGCCGCTGGTCGCGTAAGCGCTGTTGTAATACACCTGGGGCTTCGTGGCTGCGGTGAGCGCGACATCCTCCGTGACCACTTCCCAGCAATCAGGTTGCACACCCGTCTCGGCTGTGGTGGTTTGAGTGTAATCATCAAAATTCTCAGTGTAAGGTAGTTCATTAATTCTACAGGCTTTGGCGAACACGATATCGTCTATATAGTTTACGCTATAGTCTAACGTAGAACCGCCACCCAGAGTGTTGCGGAAGGCGATGCGGTGGCCTTTGCCCGTATAGTTGGTGAAATCGACCGTGATATCCTCAATATCTGTACTGGCATTGTTGATGGTCTTCACCGGCACAAATTCACCGTTGTCATTCACCACACCCACTTGCAGGCGATAAATCGCTTTGGGTTGGCGCAATTTGAAGCGCATCTCCATTTCATTGACGTTCAAATCCCTACTCAACGCAGGCATCGCATAAATGCAGCGGTTTCTCATGCGAAGCGTGTAGCTGCCGCTTGTTGCGTAGGAACTGTTGTAATACACCTGCGGTTTCGTGGCATTGGTGAGCGCGACATCCTCGGCAACCACATCCCAGCAGTTGGGCTGCACACCCGTCTCGGCTGTGGTGGAAACGGTGTAACTGTCAAAATTCTCCGCATAAGGCAAATCCTCAATACCGCACATGATGTAATTTGTGTAGTCAAGGACTATGTCGTCAATATAGTTGATACTGTAGTCCAACGTGGAGCCCTTTGCCAACGTGTTGCGGAAAGCGATGAGATGCCCAGTGCCCGCATAACAAGAGAAGTCCACTGTAATTTCCTCCATATCAGAACTGGTGTTGTTGATCGTCTTCAACACCTCGAATTCACCATTGTCATTGATCACGCCCACCTGTAGACGATAGGCCGTTTTGGGCTGGCGCAACTTGAACCGTAACGCCAGTTCACTGACATCGATGTCATTGTCCAAATCTGGCATCGCATACACGCAGCGGTTTTTCATGCGCAACGTATAGCAGCCACTGGTTGCGAAGGCTGCATTGTAGTACACTTGCGGTTTCGTGGCGTTTGTGAGAGTGGCATCCTCTGTGATCACTTCCCAACATTCAGGTTGCGCGCCTGTCTCCGCCGTGGTGGATGTGGTCTGCCCGTCGAAATTCTCCTTGAAAGGCAGAGAGTGGATTCCACAAGACAAAGAGAGGACGATGTCGTCGATGTAGTTGGTACTGTAGGCCAAGTTGGAGCCTTTGGCCAAGGTATTGCGGAAGGCGATGCGGTGACCGTTACCCGTGTAGTTGGCGAAATTCACCGTTATCTCCTCTATATCCGTACTGGCATTGTTAATTGTCTTCACCGGCTCGAATTCACCATTATCGTTCACCACTCCCACTTGCAGGCGATATACGGAATTAGGCTGGCGCAGATTGAAACGCATCTCCACGTCACTGACATCCACATCACCATCCAAAGCAGGCATTGCATAAACACAACGGTTTTTCATACGTAAGGAATAGCTGTCACTGGTCGCATAACCGTAAAACATCTGGGGTTTCGTGGAGCCCGTAAGTGCTGCATCTTCCGCAACCACTTCCCAGCAGTCAGGCTGCACACCCGTCTCCGTTGTGGTCGTTGTGGTGTAACTGTCGAAATTCTCCGTGTAAGGCAATGAGATATCCACACAGTTATTCGTGGTGAAAGTCACCTCATTACCATAGGTTGTTCCAGCATCGCTGGTGGCGTATGCACGCACGTAATAGGTGGTGCCTGGATCCAAGCCTGCCAGCGAGCTGGCAAAGACTCCAGTGCCGCTGCCGTCGCTCGTATGAGCGTTATTTGTGGTCGGGTTTTGGTTGGTGCTCCAGCACACACCGCGGGCTGTGACGGGAGCGCTGCCGCTGCTAATCACGTTACCTCCGCAGTTAGCCGTTGTTTTTGCGATGTTGGTGACGCTGTTCGTCTTCACGGTCGGTGCGACACTGTTGACCGTCACGATCACACTTGCCGTCCCCGTGCAGCCATAGCTGTTGGTGCCGGTCACAGTGTAGGTGGTTGTGGATGTCGGACTGACCATTATGCTGGCGTTGGTACCACCGTTGCTCCAGATGTAGCTACTGGTTCCTGAGGCAGTGAGAGTGGTGCTGCCGCCATAGTCAATGGTGGTATTACCCGCAATGCTGACAGTCACCGTGTTGCAGGAGGTGGTGAACGTCTTCTGCGCACCGTAGCTCGTGCCCACGCTATTTTTAGCATACGCTCGCACATAGTAGGTCGTGTTGGGGGATAATCCGGTCATGCTGCTCGTGAACGAGCCCGTGCCGCTGCCGTTGGTCGTGTGGCTGTCGCTCACTGTCGGGTTCGGTGAGGTGCTCCAACAGACACCGCGTGCGGTGACTGCTGCGCCACCGGTGGCCGTAACATTACCACCAGACTTAGCTGAGGTGGTCGTGATGTTAGTAACACTCTTTGTGGTCACAGTTGGTTTTTTGTAATTGACCGTCACGGTCACACTTGCCGTACTCATACAACCATAGCTGTTGGTGCCGGTCACGGTGTAGGTTGTGGTGGATGTTGGGCTGACCGTTATGCTGGCGCTAACACCACCGTCGCTCCAGCTGTAGTTGCTGGCTCCGGAAGCAGTGAGCGTGGTGCTGCCGCCATAGTCAATGGAGGTGTTGCCCGCAATGCTGACAGTCACCGTGTTGCAGGAGGTGGTGAACGTTTTTTGAGAGCCGTAGCTCGTTCCCGCGCTGTTCGTCGCATACGCCCGCACATAGTAGGTCGTGTTAGGGGACAAACCGGTCATGCTGCTCGTGAACGAGCCTGTGCCGCTACCGTTGGTGGTGTGGTTGCCGCTCACAGTCGGGTTCGGCGAGGTGCTCCAACAGACACCGCGTTCGGTGACCGTTGCGCAGCCAGTGTCCGTGACGTTACCACCAGACTTGGCAGAGGTGGACGTGATGTTGGTGATACTCTTTGTGGTCACAATTGGAGGTTGATTATATACCATTACCTCCACACTTGCCGTGCTTATGCAACCTGTAGCAACACTTGTTGCTGTCACAGAATAAATGCAACCCATTTCTGCATCGGTAGCAACAGGAACAGTAGCCCCTTCGAAATATAAGTTGTGACAGTCTCTTTGCCATCTGTAGGTAAAATCGTCTTCACAATCCGAAATGGCGGCAGCCGTCAAAGTGGCATTTTCTTCGTTAAGACAAAACGGACGGTTATTGACATATAAAACAGGGACACAATCATTCTCTGTCGGAACGCTGACATCTATAATCGTTTCGCAACCAGATTGAACATCTCGTGCGACGATATAATATATGCCGGGAGCCAAGGAAGGCCAGAAATTTTGAGAGCCGAATTCTCCACCATTAAAATTGTATTCGAATATACCTGAGCCACCAGTAGCATAAACCGAAATTGTGCCGTCATATAAGTCTTCCACACAGGCATGGTTCGGAGTGACCGTAAAAATGACAGGAATAGGGGTTGGGTTATCATTTATCGTTTTGGTCTCTATTGTTTGGCAACCAGTGACCATATCAGTACCTTGTATAGTATAATATCCTGGGGCTAACCCTGTTAAAACAGAACTCAACCCATCGTACAATATTTCACCGTAAGCATTGGTAACAATGAAATTTATGCCAGATTTGATAAATGAAAGCGTACCATTGAAGTTCTCGTCATCGCAGAACGTATTCGATGTGGCATTTACAGAGAATGCAGGAAATTCTATAACCTCAGGTACAAATATTTCAAACATGGTCTCATATCCTTGGGGGGAGGTAATCTTCACCCTGTAGGTGATATTGCCTTCCAACTCGTCAAAAACAACATTAGTAGTGTAAATATCTGAATCAAATGCAGGATTTTGTGTTTCAATCGCATCCCACGGATTCATATCGCTAAATAGTTCGTAAGTATAACCTCGGGGAACTTCTATCAAACGAATAAGGCCACTATATGGAGCTTGGCAATTGTGATTTGGAATTACCTCATACTCTGGCACAGAAGGATGGGTGGTGTCATGTGCAATAAACGTTTGAGTAAACGTTGCGGTGTTATAACAATTGTCATAGATCGTATAGGTTCTTATCAAGACATTCTCATGGGGAAAATCCGAAGAAACAGTGATAATATCCTCATAAGTGAAGTAGTTGACACCACAATTGTCTATAATATCGGCCAATGACATGAGTTCTCCAAAAGTTCTGATGACATCAGGGAGATTTTCTCCCTCAAAGTCAGGCTGATACAAGGTTGTAATCCAAGTGTCAGGAGTAACTATCGGTTCCTCACTATCAAACGCCATAAATGTAGCGGTGTCCCTCGCGACACAACCGTTAGCATCTGTTACAGTGTAATATAGATGATAAAAGTTACCACATTCAAAATCTGTAATCTTGGTGTAAGGTCTGCTATAACTTGAGCTCAACCAAGAATATTGGCTATTCAACACATTGGTTCGGTCAGAGTCAAAGTCAGAAGTCTGATAAACAATGTAGGGCGGGGTTGACATGGGAGAAGCTGTTACAGACATGATGAAATCCACGCTCTCAGATTCCGGACAGATGGTTTCGGGATAGGTCAACAAGATGTTTGGAGTTTGATGGAATTTGATTGTTACACTGCTAAAACCATTTGAGTAACAATTACTTTCATCATTAAAGGCCTTAACGGTAAACTTAACCGTTTGGTCCACGTTGGTGGCAGGTCTGATGTCAGCCAAGTTAACAGTGTATATGTCTCCTGTATATACCATGACATCGTTGAGGAACCATACACTTGTAGTGGAACAATCATCATCACCTCGATCGGCGATGAGGGTTTGGGTAAGGTCATCACTGTTGTTACAAAAATCATACGGTCCTCCAATAATTTGAGGTACCGGAATATCTTTGATAGTGATAGTAAGTTCAGCGGTCGCACCAGTACATTCTGCTGTTTGATAGATATTGGTCTGACGGACGTAATAGTGATGGATTCCCACATTAGTGAAAG
The DNA here is from genome assembly GCA_017525245.1 of Bacteroidales bacterium. GTDB lineage: Bacteria > Bacteroidota > Bacteroidia > Bacteroidales > WCHB1-69 > F23-D06. The sequence goes on from JAFXTE010000074.1 coordinate 25,827, forward strand.
GTACTGGAGTAATCTCTGACCATGGACCAGCCGCACTGGTTGCCCATTCAAGTCGCACATCTACAACACCCAATCCAGCCGTGTCAGCCAAAGTAACCAATTCACCCAAAGAGCTCTGGTCAAACATTTCGCACTTGCAAATGGTGGCATTTTGAACCTGTACTTGAGGATTTTGAACTCTAATCTCTATCTCCACATTTATTGTCTGTAGAGAAGGGTTGTCACAATCCATGTTGTACGCATTCAATTGCACAAGATAATTTCCTGAAGCATTGTAGGTGTGTGTTGGGGAATATTCTCCACTTCTTCCACCGTCTCCGAAATCCCAATAAGCGTAGTTTGCATTTTGGCTCTCATTCACAAAAGAGACCATTACTCCATCGCAAGTGTTTTCTGTCGAATAGGTGAAAGCAGGAATTGGTGGTGAACTACTTTCGCAATCTAATGTGGTGGTATAAAATAATCCTGCAGATGGAAATGCCGAAGCTGATGTGTAATAGAGACACGGCCCTGTAATTTTGAAGGAGCACTCTTGTATCCAGGATCCGTTAACCCATTCCAATTCCAACGCCCCTTCGTAAACCGTTACCGTCACCAATCCATCGGCACCGCTGTCAAGGGTCACCTCCTGGATAGTATCGTGGTTTAGTACCAGGATCTTGTTTCCGTTCCATCCGTCACCATAACTATCATGTAACTCAAAGGTGATGAGGCAGTTGGAAAGCTCACCTTCTGTAGTAAAGGTTCGTGTCTCACCGTACGCCACCCCTATGCTGTTGATGGCATACGCTCTCACATAATACATAGTGTTAGACATTAACCCTGTAATATTGCTCGTGAACGATCCCGTACCACTGCCGTCATTGGTGTGGTTGTTGTTGATTGTCGGATTCGGTGATGTGCTCCAGCAGACTCCGCGAGCCGTGACCGTTGCACCGCCATCGGAGGTCACATTTCCGCCGCAGGTGGCGGTGCTAAAAGTTATTGCACTAGCCTCGTTGGTGTTCACGGTGGATAAGTCATTCCCAGCACCAAGGATACAACGAACCGAAAAACCTGAGACCTTCATAAAGCTGCTACCATTACCATTTTCATAAGTCACCCCTGTGCTTTCGTGATTAAAATTAACATACCAAGCAAAATGGTCTGAGTACTCTGTGGATGTCCAATAACGGGCACAAGCACCGAAATCACTAACATACCGCCCATAAAGGCTGTATCCTGCTGGTACCACAGAAAAGCCAGTGACATTATTGTTGCTTTGGTTGTTTCCCACAGCACAAGTTACATCACTGTTATTCCAGAAGGTATTAGAAGCAAGTGCTTTAGCATAATTATCGTTGTTTCCATTACACCAATATACAGGTAATCCTCTAACATATTCGGTCAAGTTAGTCCATTCAGTTTTAGAGGGTATATGCCAGCCTGACGGACATATACCCTGCACATTGCCACGATTATTATTAGAAGATGTCATCTTCCGCATCACAGCAGCCCAATTATACAAATAGCCATAGGCTAATGTATTACTTGTACTATTATTTGGAGAAAAACGAAAAGCCATTTCGTATGATTCTCCAGGGCCCATAGGTATTTCCACGCCATTTTCAAAATGCGTCACTCTTAAATTCTCCTTCATCCAGCACTGGTTCCCAATTTGCACAGTATTATAAACGTTACCATCGTAATCGGACACTGTCTCATTTCCAGGACAAGGTTGCCCAGTCAAAAATGGTGTTCCATACAGCATGACACTTACCGAGTTGCTTCCAGACGACAAGGTCATAGATTGTGTCATGTTATTTGTAGAGGTGGGTAAATATTTCACGTACAAATTACCACCTGATGCTGGAAGGCTTACACTATTGTAGAAATTGTTACCATTTGTACTTACGACAAATCCATTACCTGCTGTCACCGAAATATTACTGCTTAACGAATGTCCGCGAACAGAAAGAAGTTTCACTTCGCTTTCCGAGCCAACGGATGCATAGAAAGACACTGTGTTGTCTGAGATACTAATGAATGATCCCGTTGCACTTATTCCTATGATAGCCTCTTGGGAATAGGAATAGTCATGATTGCACGGAGTAAGAGCATCCAACATGTAGTAAGCGTCATTGAAACTGCCATTCCAACCCCAGTTGAAATGAAATGCTCCATTATAGTCATATCCGTCACACACAAAAGCATGTGATCCAACACCCCGTCCCGCATATAGGACAGGTCGTGCATTGTTCAATTCTTGTCTGATTAAATTTGTCCAGTCATTGTCTGTATAATGGGATCTTTCCACATAAGAAACACTGTTAATATAAGCGAAATAGTTACACAAAGCATTTGGCACACTCGACATATCAGCACCACTGCCACTGCATGAATAATCCATGTCAACAGCAACACCGCAATGATACATCAACTTCGCCACTTCGTTTACCTGCGATGACAAACTACTGGAAGACAAGATGTTAGGCATGTTGCTGTAGTTATAGGTCGCCGCATTGTAATCAACTGATAAGGTGCCGTAGTTGTAGTGGACGTAACTGTGGCTGTTGAAGCCCTGGTTCGGCCATTGCCAGTAACGAATAATCTGCGCCATAGCGGTGGCCACGCATCCGACATAGGCATGCCCGTCGGGACCGTTGGCATCCGCTGGACACATCTGATTGTAATAGAGGTCTTGGTCCCAGGTGGTCTGTATCAACGGGCTGACAGCGGTGACACTCCGGGTTGGCATGGCCTGTCCGGATCTTAAAAGTGTCCACTTTTCCGCAATTTCAGTGGAGGGCAGGTCACCCCTATCTACCGCCGCTTTGATCTGCTGCTCATAGTGATTCATCCAGCCGCGAACATTTTCGGGCATTCCCTCCACCACGAAGTTGTTGTCGTATGAGTAGCCTAAAATCGGCTCCACACGCTCATCGGCCGCCACAATCACAAATCCCTTAGGCTGCAGGGAGAACACATAGTAGCAGTCTGTGACAGCCCGTGTGAGACTGTCGGTGGCGGTGCCCGTGTAAACCAGCTGCATGGTCTGTTTGCTCACATTGCCGTTTCCTCGTTCATGGCCACCTGTGTTCATAAACGTGTAACCGACCTCAAGCGCTTGTGCCGCCGTCACATGCATTTGTCTCTCCGAAAAAGAGTTTTGGGCATTGTTTCTCACATCGTTTTGCGCAAACAGGCCCAGGGCCAGGGCGCAGGTCATTAGAACAAGTAGTAACTTTTTCATAATATTTGGGGTTTTGTATTAGATTCAAGGTTCAAGAAGTTCAAAGTTCAAGAAGTTCAAAGTTCAAGAAGTTCAAGGGGCGGGTTTCAAGTTTCAAGTTTCAGGATTCAGGTTTCAGGATTCAGGTTTCAGGTCGCGAATCGTAAACCGTAAATCACAAATCGCAAAATAAGATTTGCAAAACTATAAAATATATTCTTATACAGGTGCGTTTCAGGAATTTATACTTATTAACAAGTTATGAACAACGGGGAAAGGGCGATGAAAAAACGGGTACCGGTTGTAGAACCGATACCCGTTTTTTTTATACGCGAGATCCGTGTGATCCGCGGAGACTACCGTTTCACGAACGGCTTCGTCACCACTCCCCTATCCGTGGTCACGCGCACGAAATACATGCCCGCGGCGAGACCCGAAACGTTGATTTGAACCGGGGATTGGGCGGACGCGGGGGAATATGCGGACGCGGGGGAATATGCGGACGCGATAAATCGCGTCCCTACAGTGGTGATGATTTTACCATACACGTCAACAATTTCGATTCCCGAACATTGTGCATTGTTCATTGTACATTGTACATTGACAACGTCCTTCGTCGGGTTCGGATACACCACAACGTCCAGCTGA
>JAFXTE010000075.1 GCA_017525245.1 Bacteroidales bacterium
GCAGTGGCGGCAACTTGGGCGCAGAAGCCTGACAAGAAAACCGTGAAATTGGAGAAACAGCTTGTGGGGACTTTCGTGGAAATTCCCTCGGTGCATTACAGCGAGTACATCCGCGACACGAACATGGAAGTGTACGCGTCTCAGGAAATCACGCTGGCGGGATTCCGCCTGTTGGAAACGGAGGTGTCCAACAAGGTGTATGACGCCTTTCTGGAGGATTTGAAAGCACAGGGCCGGATGAAGGATTACGAGTCGGCCCGTGTCCATAACGAGGGCTGGGCTCCCTGGTTGGACAGACCTGTTGACGAGTTCCTGCAAAATCAGGGAGACTGGGCACCGGTTTATGCCAATTGCCCGGTGGTGAACATCAGCTACGAAAGCGCACAACTGTTTTGCCAGTGGCTGAATGAGAAGATAGCGAGTCCGGAGTGGGAATATATGCTGCCTACTCGAGAACAATGGCGGGGTGCGGCAAGTTGTGGTGACCCTAATGCATCCTATTCTAATGGTTCTCCATTTCTTGAAACCATTGCTAACAAACCCAGATATAACTATTGGCATGTCCCCGAAATGTATATCTCCCGCACGGACGATGGGTATAAAGTGATGGATCTTTGGTCTGTAAAATATCATATTCCCCCTACAGTGCCGGTGAAGACATACTACCGTAACGCCTACGGTCTTTACAATATGTGCGGCAACGCGGCGGAGATGGTTGATGAGCGCGGCGTCGCGATTGGCGGCAGTTGGTACGACCCTGGCTACGACATCCGCATCGACAGCGAGAAGCGTTACGATGGTCCGTCACCGATGATCGGGTTTAGGGTGATTGCGGTGCGGAAGAAGTGAAAAGAAATTTATAGATTATTAATTTGTGGTTTTGTGTTTTTTTGTATTTTTGCACCGTGAAAATAAATATGAAAATCATGAAGACAACTGAATTACGGAAGAAGCTGCTTGATTCGGGATGCACCCTGGTCAGACATGGTGCCAATCACGATATATGGTATAGTCCAATCACACAAAGACGTTTTCCGATACCACGCCATACTGCAAAAGAAGTGGCTTCGGGAACATTAAAAGATATTGCGAAAAAATCAGGTGTTGCATTGTAATACAAAGAATATGAAAACCGAAAAAGTGATAATAGAAGTAAGCACGGACGGACTCTATTCCGCCTATATGCCCTCTGACGACTATGGTTTCGGGCTTGCCGGGTATGGTGAGACGGAAAAGGAGGCCATAGATGATTTTTATGCGGCTGTTTCGGAAATGAAGGAACTCGAAGAAGCTGACGGACGGACGTTTCCGGATTTGCAGTTCCAGTTCGAACATGCTGTCGGGTATGTTGTCCCTGAATCAGCTTCTTATTTTGTGGCGGAGGATTCTGAAGGGTACAATGAGGATGAATCGGAAGCCAAGCAATGATGCGCCGGTCAACTTTACTTTTTGGACATATAATTCAGCGACACCAAAACCTCAACCGTTATGAAAAACCTGACCTTGCCCCTTTTTCTGCTCACCATATTCACGATTGGCGGATTCGCGCAGACGCCTGAATGGACGGAATACTGTCGGATTCGGGATGACATCAACCATAACGATTACCCACCCGAAATCGCATACGGGATGTATTGCAGGATGGACTCTGTCTATAATGGACTCCCGCATTTCACCGATTTGTACAATTTTTTGTCAACCGCCGTGGCCTGCGACGAGCAGGAGAAAACAAAGGAGCTGGCGTTCCGAATTGTCAGATGGAAATGTTGGGACAGCCGGTTCTTCAGCCAATCCAAGCTGGAGGCGATCAAACAGCTGGATTTTTGGCCAAAGCTGGACTCCCTTTCCCAAATAAATGGTGAAAAACGGCAATATACAGACTATATGCTTGCGTTGTATGAAATGCGGATTAGCGACCAGCAGTGCCGCCAGGCTTTGCACGGGGAATTAACACGCGAGGAAAGCGATTCGGTCTGGAGAATCATTCATCATACGGACTCCCTGAATCTGAACCGGTTGAAGGAGCTGATTGCCGAATATGGATTCCCTACTTGGGAGAAAGTGAGCTATGATTACGCTCTTTGCGCATGGCTGGTCGCGCAGCATGCCGACTCGGCCTTTCTTCACAATTATGTCGAGCAGCTCAAGAAAGCTGTGGCGGACAACAACGCCAACCCGGCCAATCTTGCTTATATGATTGACCGCGATCTGATGAACCGAAACCTCCCGCAACTTTATGGGACACAATTCATTGGAGTTTACAATGACGAAGGTGTTATGGAGAATATGCTTTGGCCGGTGGAGAATATGGAACAGCTGAACGCGCGGCGCGAGCACATGCTGCTGCCTCCGATGGACACGATAGGGGTCAAAATTTACGAACTGGATCGGGATATTCGGTTTTTACACTGAAAATATGAAACTTTGTGATCTCCTCTGGTCGGCTTCAGGGTGATTGCGGTAAGGAAAAAATGAGACGATGGAAAACGATGAAATAATACGTGAAGATACGAGCGATACGCGGAGATTATTTTATCTCCATGTATCGCGCGGATCTGCACGTATAATTCCCTAATACATACTTAAACTTCAAAAACCATAACAACATGAAAAAGCTCATCACCATCGTCATCCTGACAGCTTGCGCCTGTCTTCCTTCCTTTTCACAAAACACCGAATATTCGCGAAGCGGCAAAAATGGCGTTTGGTTTGAGGTGCGAAACGACACCGCGAATCCCTGCCGCTACACCGAGGACAACAAAATCTATCAGGCGGAGCGTGTGTTCACCTTCGGGTTCCGCTATTACGATCCGCAGGGCAAAGAACGCTATATGCGGTACGAACGTATTCCAAAACAGGGATATGAACTTACGGAAACCGGCGACACCGCCACATATACCTATTATAAGGCGGATTTTTCCTTTTCGGATGTTTTTGATACTAAAGACTCTTGCATCAATCGTTATGAGGTAGAAGTTTTATGCACAGCGAAGCCTTTCAGTAAAGATTATAATCAAACGGTGGAGGCTTTTTGTTTCTTGTATGATGATCAGCAATCGAGATGGCCATTGTCGTATTCCGGTATCGTAGAAAATGAACGGAATTTATGGATGCATCCAATTAGGAATTGTCTTTTCAGGATTCTTGAACTCAATCCTTTCCCGTACATCCAATATCCCATCAAAAAGGGAAATACTTGGAAATGGTCGCTCTCTATCGGCAGCCAGTGGGGTGACGAGCGTTGGAAGACGTGGACCGGCGGCATCATCAACAAGTACAAGTACAAGATCACCGACACGGATTGCGAGGTCGTCACGCCCATGGGCACGCTTTCCTGCGTGAAGGTGGAGGCAGTTGCCAAAAGCCGCATCGGAAAGACCTACCTCACAGCCTATTACAACGACACCTATGGTTTTGTGAAAATGGACAACACCAACATTGACGGGTCAAGGATCGTTATTGATTTGGTGGGGGTGAATTTTTAGATGTAAGACATGGAGAAGGTCGGCTTCCGGGTGATTGCGGTGAGGAAGAAGTGAACAGGATATCTGTCGGGTTCAAAAAAATTGTATCTTTGCACTGCAAAAATGGTCGAACAATACGACTTATTTTGCAGTAGAACGTATTAAAAGGATAGACGATGATTATACAAAGAGATCAGTATATCAGTGAGTTGTTAAGCAAAAGATGGAACGGGAAAGTGAAAATCATTACGGGCATACGCCGTTGTGGAAAATCGTTCCTGCTCTTCACGCTTTACAAGGACTACCTGTTGAACGAAGGGGTGACGCAAGAGTGTTTCGTGGAGCTGGCATTAGACAAGAAGGCACATGTAAAGTACAGGAATCCCAACGAACTATACGATTATGTGCTCCGAAAGACGAAGGATGACGAGAAGCGTTACTACGTCTTCATCGATGAGATTCAGCTGTCGTATAAAGTGAAAAACGAGGATGTGGACGAACGGTTGGTTCCCGAAGAAGATCGTGATATGCTCTACACCACTTTCTACGATATCCTGAACGACCTGATGGCACGCAAAAATCTCGACATCTATGTCACCGGTTCGAACAGCAAGATGCTCTCTAAGGACATCGTAACCAACTTCCGCGACCGCGGAACGGAGATTAAAGTCTATCCGCTGTCTTTCAAGGAATTTTACCCCGTTTCGGGGATGGAAAAGGCGGATGCGCTGGAGGAATACCTGACCTACGGCGGGATGCCCTTGGCGGTGCTGGAAAAGGACGAAACGGAGAAGCGAAAATACCTGAAAGGACTCCACAAGAGGGTTTATATCAAGGACATCGTGGAGCGCTACAAACTGAAGGACGACGAGGTGCTGGACGCACTGATTAATGCGC
>JAFXTE010000076.1 GCA_017525245.1 Bacteroidales bacterium
AACGGTACTCGAAACGCCCGTCGCGCTCCGTATAGACCTCTATGAGCCGGGTTTTAGCCTCGCCTTTCGCCTGAATATGCAGGGCGACGGCGGCGTTGGCGATGGGCAAGCCGTTAAGGGCGGTCACCGTGCCCCGGATGGTGAGCGTGTCGCCGGCGGCCACCTGCTGCGAGTCGGGTTGCAACTTCACCTTGAAGGTGGGCAGCTTGTATTCGGCCACCTCAATGGTGGCGCGCTTCCCGGAACAGGTCCGCATATAACGCTTCCCGCCTTTTGGGGATTGGCCCGGACAGAAGACCCGCAAGGTGTATTTTCCAACGGTTTGCGGCAGGGAAAACTCGCCAGACACACTGCCGTATTCGGAGGTGACAAGCTCTATAGTGTCGGGCGCGGCATTCGTCCGCTCCAGAATCGCCAGCACTCGCTCGTTCTTGACGGCCTTGCCTTTTTTCGACAATATATACTTGAAATGAACAGTCTGCCCCGGCCTGTACAGCGTCCTGTCGGTGAAGAGCTGCGGATTGTACTGGCAACGGTGACCGTGCCGGATAGGACGATAGACGGCCGAGCTTGCCAATTCATCCATGACAGAATACTCGGCCTTCTGATCGAAAACGGAGAGTTCTCCCTCAAAATAGAGAAGACCGAACAAATTGTCCGAATAGGAAATCTCCCCGAAACGGTTGGAGTAAAGGGCATGGGGATAATAACTTTTGACCCGTAAGCTGCGAAGGGGTTCGCCTGTGCGCCGGTCATTGACAGCCACGAATTTTTTCTTGCCGGCATTCCAGTTGGCGAGTTTGAGGCGGGTGACCCGGAATTTTGCCGTCATGAGCGCTCCGGTGACATCCAACTCCGGTCGCGTGTGGAAACAGAACAGATAGTTCCCCACAGGCAGGGAATCCACCCAAAGTTCCGTGGTGGAGAAACGGCTCCTGTCACGGCTGTCCAAATCAAACCGCTGCCAGAGGACAGGCACTTTGGAGAACAAACTGGTATCTACATTGTAATTTTTATAGCGCGACGAATAATAATCTTCACTGCTTCCGTATTCATCATATTCACTTGTGGTGATGGGTGACGTGGTGTAAACGCTGACGTAAAGGGTCTCTAAGTTTCGGTATTGTATAGGGATGCGCAGTTTGTGGCCGAGGGTGAGGTCAGTGTAGGCATCGAAAAGCGAGATGGATGGGAGGGTGAGCGTCTCTAAGTAGTAGGCGGAATTTTGCGCATACATTTTGAGGACGGCATCGGCGTAAGGCTCTGTGCCGCACTGCTTGAGCACTTGGTTGAAATAGTCGATGGCGCGGGACTTATAGTCGGTCTCCCGGTCCACGATTTGTTCGGCGGCGGCAAGCAGCACGCCACGCTCGTAGTCGAAGGTCAGGTCGGGACCGAAAGCCTTCTCCAACGAGTCGAGCGTCTTCCAGCAGGCGGAGGCGTACACGTCCTCATCGACTTTTGGGAAACGATAATGCAGCCGCTGCACCTCATAGTCTATCAAGATATTCCGCTCCGTATGGGCGGTTATGGCCTCGTCAATCAGCGCGATGGCGAGTTCGGGCTCCTTAGCCCCAACCATCCGGATGCAACTCTGGTAGAGCACATCGTTGAGGGTCGGGCGCAGGTGGAGGGTTTCGGGGACCGTTTCGAGCAGGAAATCCCAGCGGTGCGTGAGAATCGACACATCGCGGGGCATCGCGTCGAAGCAGGCGAAGAGATGCTGTTTCGCGACCTCGCGGTAGTTCTCCGCCGACCACTCCTCCATATTTCGGAAGTTGACCTCCTGCAGGGTGACAGCGTTGGGGTCGGCGGGACTTGAAGGATAGAGCATCGACCCGATAAGATAGTGGTACAGCGACTGATACACCAGGCTGTCGCGGTCGCCCCAACGGGCCGCGGCATTGTCGTGCCGCAGCGAGTCGAGCCACATCGCCGACTGCTGCACGCTCATGTCACCATACAAACGGTTGAGGAGCAGACGCTTGTGGTTCGCGATGAAGCGATGGTAGGCGTTGTGCTCCGCCTCGGCCTTCCACGCAATAGTATCGAGCATCGCCTGCTGGCTTCTCAGATGGCGCTGCGGGATGCCGTCATAAAGCGTCCATAGATGCTCGAACGAGCGGCTGTCGGGGCGGGTCTGCGCGTGCGACCCCGTCACCGCGAATAGTGCCGCCATGAGCAGCAAAATATTGAGAATGTGCCGGTTGTTCATTCTTCCGTCGGTTTTTTGTAATGCAAAAATACAACATTTTTGTATTAAGACGGAAAAAAACCAAAGGGTTGCAGTTATTTAACTGACAAAATATTTCTTTAGCTTAGAATTTATTGATGCGATTTCCCCTTGCTCGTAATGATAAAGGAGGTCTTGAATGTCATTCTCAGGCAGAGTACTCAAATCTGGCAGGCGCAACTTGCGAAGATGCTGGCTTTGCCAGCGCGGGAAACCACCGTTCATCGTATTGGTCACCGCTGACAATTGTTTACGAATGAAATCCGACATCAAAAAGGTAGCCAACAGTCGGAGTTGGACATTCGAATGCCCCGTGATGTAGTAAATATTGTGCAATGGGTAGAACTTTCCCTCGTCAACAAACACAAACGTGTTGCCTGAAATATCAGGCAGGAGTATTTTGGGTTGGGTAAGGAGTTCTGGGCAGATACGATCAATGGTTTTATACCAACGGGAGGGGAATTTTCTTGCGACATGGCGGGATGAAAGACGCTCACGATGATGTTCCAGATAAGCACTGGCGCGTGGATATGCAGTAAGATCAACGAGACTGCCGTCAGCATTGTATGGGTTCAACAAATACTCTCCACGCCACTGGAGGCGGTTGCCTCGGAGATCGCGTGCATTGACACTGGGCATAATCAGTTCGGACTCCACTTTCTGGGGAAGATCGGGCGAAACAAACACGGCATCTGCTCCAGTGGCCACACCTATCCCTATTTTGAAACCTTGCTGTTCGATTGTGAGGAAAGAGGGATTGTCGAAATCCGCGCTGAAGGCAGAAGACCAATCCTCTCCTTTGGGCATCCTTCTTCTACTGTAGGAGAGACTGTCCAATCCGTTCACTTTTCCACATTCCGCATATTCAAAGGAACCATCAGGTTTGTCGGCAGAAATAACGGTTATGGCTGGATACGCCAATACTTCTTCTTGGAATGCATCTGCCTGCTCCAAATTGACGATTGTCTTAAGTGCATATTTAAGGGCAATGAGTTGGCGGAGTTTCCTGCCGTATTCATTCTTGAGCCATCGGTTTGAGCAGACAAAGCAATGCAACCCTCCAGGGTGGAGGGAAGCGAGTGTTTTTTCGAAGAACGGAACGTAAAGGTCACAGCGATAGTGGAATGACGAGAAAGTATAGCGGCAAAAATCAACCATCTCTCTCGGAATATTCTCGTAGCGAACATAAGGAGGGTTGCCGACCACAATGTCTGTCTTTTCGGTTTCTGCTTTCAGGAAATCGGCTTCTCGGATACATTCTTCGGAGAGAGAAATTCCCAAATTGGCGATTCGTTTCCTACACCTGTCAACTTTTTCGCCGTCAATGTCATACGCCCGTACATTACGATTGAATGCCTCGCTTGCGTCAAAATGGTGACGAACTGCGGAATTCAGCAGTCTATGGGCAATTTCTACCAAAAACTCCCCGTCGCCACATGATGGCTCAAGAATATGGACTCCACTCAAATCGCGGCTGGCGATATAGTTCACCCTGTCCAGTATAAAACCGACAACCATAGGAGAGGTGAAAACATCCCCATGCCGTCCGCCGTTGCTGCGAACACCATAGAGTGGAAAGCTACTTGAACTCATCGGATACGCCTTTTAAATAACTGGAAAGGGAGTTGAGAAAACGAGCTATGGAAATATCGGATGACACGTCTCCGAAAGAATCCCCGTTGCTCGTCCATATCAAAGCGGTGGAAGTATAATGGCGCTCAAGGATGAGCTTTTGGCACAGAATGCGATAGCGATCAATATAGCTGGCTTCCTTGAACTCGGAACGCACAGGAAAATGCGGTTCATAGTTGCGGACGGGCTGCTCTGACGCCTTGTCCCGACCGACAACCATCAGCCAACCCACCCAAGGAGCCTGCTGCTCTGGGAATTGCCCTTCGCGGAAGGCAGTCCAAAGGTCAACAGCCGATCCGATGGCCTCTTCTGTTCGGTTGTTAAAGTTGTTTCCGTATGAGCCGACTTGGGATTTCAGTTCCACAGCGGCAACCAGTTTGCCGGAAGGTGAGATAACAAGCATGTCCCAGTCTTTTGACGAGCGAAATACCCTGGCAAATAGTTTTTGTCCGTAACGATAGATCCGGCGGGTATGCCAGTGTCCACGGCCACTTGTCTCAACAGTTCAACAAAGCCGTCCATTTGCTTGCCGCCCGTAACAGCACCACGGTTTGACGAATCGCCACTGTCTGCAAGCTGTCGTTCCTTAGTGAACCAAAAAGCACTGACTGCCTGTTTTAAAACAGGTGTGTAGTTCTTTCCGTTTACGATAATATCTTCTGCCATAAGGTCTGCCTTTGAATTAGGCCGCAAAGTTACATTTTTTTCCGAAACCTGTTTTACGTTGTGAATACAGAGTTTTCTTCTTTTTTTACATTTGATTTCTACTATAAGACGCAATACTTTCAAATGGTTGCAGCTTGCCGACACTTTTTTTTCAATGCTCCAACTCTGGTGTATCGCAGGTCAATTTCCGCCAGGAATGGCGGAGCTCCTATCACTACTCTTTCCCCGCTAACAGCTGCAACAGCCGCACCTGATACAAGAACTCGCACCGCGCCTGCGCGAGGTTGGAGGCAGCTTGCAAGTAGTTGTTTTTCGCTTCGTTGAATGATGTCCCCGTGGATTTCCCGTTCTCGTACAGGGCGGTCTCTAAGTCGAAGGCCTCCTTCGCGCTGGCCTCCGCCACCTGGCTGCTGGCGTACTTCTCCCTCGCGGCCACCGCATTGAAATAAGCCTGCTGGATCTCTTTGTACAAACTCTTCTTGACGTTCTCGGTCTGTATCTGCTGGCTCTCGAGCTGCAGCTTGGCCATCCGCACGTTGTTGCGGGTCTCTAAGCGGTCAAAGATCGGCACGTTGAGCGAGATGCCCACGTACGGGCTGAAGTTATCGCGCAGCTGCGCCCCGAAACCTTTGCCCGGATAGCCCAACAGCGCGTAGTAGTCGGTGACCAAACCACCGTTCATCGACAAAGTAGGATACCATCCGCCCTTCGCCAGGGCGATGTTGGTCTTCGCGTAGTCGGTACGGATTTCCTCGGCTTTCACGGCCGCGCGATTGCCCAGTGCCTGCTGGTAGATCTGCTCGGGTGACGGCAAAACGGCGGGCAAAGCAGCATCAAGCTCTGGCTTTGCAACTACAAAACCCTCCGGCGACTCCAACTCCAGCAGCTGGGTCATATCCAACGTGGCGGAAACCAGTCCGTTGTGCGCCTGCGTGTAGGTAAGACGGCTCTGCGCCAAGGTGGACTTCCTTGCGGCAACCTCCGCCGGACCGATCTTGCCGAGCTCGTTGAGGGCGGTCAGTCGCTCCACCTGCGCGGAGTCAATGGCGATCTGCAGCTTCGCGACCTCGCAGACCTCCATCTGGTAGAGAATCTGCATGTAAGCCTGCGTCACCGCGATGCGGATGTCCTCCTTGGCTTTGTTGCAGTCGGCGGTTGCGGCCTCCAAGTTCAGCTTCCCCATTGTGATGTTGTTCTTGACCCGCAACCCCGTGAAGAGGTTCATGCTTCCCCCGATGCCGAAGGAGGTGTTGGCGGTGTTGGAGCTGACGTAGGTGTTGTCCTGCGACAATCCCCTCCCGAAGGAGAAACTCTGCGACGCGCTTCCCTGCACCGTCGGCCACACGCTGTTCTTGGCCGTGTTGAGCTCGACCTCCCGCTGCGACTTCATCAGCTCGCTCTGCTTGACCGTCAGGTTGTGGTCGAGGGCGTACTGCACGCAGGCGTCGAGGGTCCAAGGGGTGGGCTGAGCGTTTTGCCCGAACACAACGACGGACAGACACATCGTGATTGCGGCCAGGGTCAAACCCCACACTGCGCTTCGACTTCTTCTATCGCTGCCTCCACAGTCCGAACCTGACTGCCTTGTCAAGCCCCACACTGCGCTGCGCATCTCACAGGTTGCTACCTCCGCAGTCCGAACCTGTGTGCTGTGTCTCGCCCCACACTGCGGCTTCGCCTTGTGTGGGGTAAATTCTATATCTTTCACATCTATTTGATATTCATATTGATACGCGATTTTAGACATACTCGGGGTACAAATTGGGTTCAAAAAGCACCGTCAAAAATGGCTTGGCGGTGCCGGGATTTAAAGTGAATATGCCTCGGCATATCGGTGGCAAAAGTATGCTTTTTTTCAATACAATATATTTAAATGTTTCAACTGCTTCTTTCTTCTCTTTTTGGGCGACCGGGCACGCTTTCCACTCGAATTTCGCACTCCGTGCTCATAACCGTTCCAATCGTTGTCGCGGTATTTCGGAAACGGCGAAACGCATTCGACCAGCATGAATGTGTTTCGCTGTCGTTTATCACCTTGTCAACACAGCCTAGCAAGCAATGGACAGTAAACGGATTATTGAGCAAGCAATAACAACCTTGCTTTACGTTTCTTTTATTGATATTGTATGATCAAAATGCGTGGACGTCCAGTTGATGGAGGAACAGGACGGCGGAAGGAGAGTTCCATCGTGCTTTCAAAGAGACCACACATTTCTCGGACTAAGCAGATGAGATTGCTCGAACAAAGCTTGGCTGTGGCAGAAAAAAAGAGGAAGATTTGTTCCGGCAAGAGCTGGAATGAAAAAAATAGTAATTTTGCAAAAATTAATAATGGAAAATATAGCGATATGGAAAAAATCTATCAAAGAAAAATTATCATTGGTGTTGACTACACCTACAAAAGATATGTCAGAAATATTTATGGAACATGGGATGTTGAAAATCCCCCTAAAAACATTGTTGTTTTATTAAAAAAAACATATGTTTCTCCGGATAATATCAACCAAGACAAGCAACTAACAGAAATCGAAGAAGCGTTGATTAAAGGAATAGACAACATTTGCCTCAGAATTACTAACGAATATTTTGACTCTAAATCAACAGTTTTTCATTCTGAGCCCAATATTCAACTTTATGACGAAAATGAGACCATTAAAAACATTCCGAATAGGAGTTTCACAATAACAATAAGAAACCTACATGATGGAAAAGAACATACTAAAACTATTAAAATACACTCGGGGTGGTTCGACAATCAATTTGTCAATGAAACAGAGTTGGAAAACGTAAATACAACTGTGGAAGTAAACACGACAGTTGATATTGAAAAGGAAATAAATGAAATAGAATCTATATAATTTGTTTGATTTGGGCGACCGGGCACGCTTTCCACTCGAATTTCGCACTCCGTGCTCATAACCGTTCCAATCGTTGTCGCGGTATTAGGGAAAAAACGAAGCACATTCGACCAGCATCAATGCGTCTTGCTGTTGATCATCACCTTGTCAACACCATCCAGCAAACGATGAACAGTGGACGAATCTATGAGCAAGTGTTTACAACCTTGCTTCACGTTTCTTTTGACGAACGATGCTACGATTAATGATATGGACGGCCAGCTGAAAAAAGACAAGAGCATCGTGTGGAAGACTTCCGGCGTGCTTCCCGAAGAGGCAACGCACTTCTCGGACGCTGCGGATAAAATTGTCTGGACGAAGATCGGCGGTGGACTGAAAAAAGAGAATGTTTTGTTCTAATAAAGGTGGGTAAATGTTTTTTTTGTAGTTTTGCAAAAATATTATATAAGCGTATGAGATTATTTGAAGAGTTTTGTTATACAACCGTTCGTCTTTTTTGTGAAAATTCCAAAGGAGAGCAAACAATCGGCACAGGTTTCTTTTATAAGAATGACAATGGTAATCTTTACATTATCACCAACAAACATGTTATAGAAGGTGTTGTCAAAATTGAATTTCTTATTCACCGTTGTGATGAAAAACAAAATCCAGTCTTTGATAATATAACCATTGAACAAAATGGCAGAATTTCCGACCTATGTTTGTTTCACAAAGATGATACTGTTGATTTGTGTGCAATTAACGCCAACTGGGTGTATGACAAGAATTTACCAGTCAAGAATCTCTTTGTTAAATGTTTTACCCCTCAAAATATACCGTCAAAATCTCAAATAGATGAAATTGATGCTATCGAGGATGTTATTATGATAGGGTATCCAGACGGCATTATGGACAATCATAATAATATGCCCATATTCAGAAAAGGTATTACTGCTACACATTATAAATATGACTTTAATAATCAAAAGGAATTTTTAATTGATGTACCAGCAATAGGTGGTTCAAGCGGCTCTCCTATCTTGTTGTGTGAACAAAACAGATTCAAAATAATTGATAATAGTACTGTAGTTCCACAAAATAGATTGTTTCTTTTAGGTATTAACAGAGCTGCGTTCTATTACGGTTTTGGCTTGGCTAAAAATAAACAAAATCTAACAGAGATTTTTTCTAATTTAGGTGTGGTTATAAAATCAGAAAGGATATTGGAGTTGTTTGATAATTGATTCTTTCTTTTTTTTGGGAGGGGACGTTCCCCTTTCGGGTCGGGCTTTACGCCTTAACCGCAAGGGTTGCTGATACAATTTTCTAACACCAAAGGCGGCTTCTTTCAGTCGCCTCTTTTTGTGTTGAAAATTCTGAAGCATCATCCCCTTTGCGGTAACGTGCTCCAATCCCTAACGCGGCTATTTCGCAACATCCATCGTGGACGGCTTCTTCTCGAAAAGGCCTAAATGTCGGGAATTTTCGGACGTTTACGTATTTACAACACAATGTCATTGGCGGCTGAAAAGCCGCCAAAGCGGGCTGTTTTGCGCCCAAAACAAGCCGTTTCAAGTCGTTGATAAACGTTTATGAACACCGCTTTAGCAGCGGTGGACGGCGGTGGTGATGCCGTTTCGCAACGGCTGAACCGCCGTAAAGGAACAAATAATAATTGAATGTGGACGGCTTGATATTTACAACGTGGACGGCGGCGCGTGCCGCCGTCATTCCTTAATTTTTTATTTACAATTATTTCCAGCCCGCCGCCGCCCGCGTGCCGCCATTGTGCCGCGTTTATGCTGTTTTGATAGTGTAAATAACTGAATGTCAATAGAATAACAGCGCGGCAAAAGTGCCGAAAATCTGCGAAAAATTCCGTTAATTTATTGTAAATCAACAAATTTTCTTTCAACTTTTTTATAACTATCTGATAATCAATGAAATAATTTTCAAAAAAAGTGCTTTTTTATTTGGTGGTTTCCGTAAAAAGTTGTATATTAGCGACATAAAACAAAGGGGATAACAAACCCCGACAATTTCAAACCCTAAAAAATAGAGATTATGCAAGTTGACGATGTTTTGAGATTCACGAACCTGTTAAAGAACCTTTGGAGATTGTACGCCATTGTTCCCGATGACCGCAAAAATGACGTGTACGCCGATATTCGGCGCGTAGAATCCCGAATGAGCGCGGACACCTACACACAAGTTATTGACAACTTAATTTCATTATAAACCCCATAAACCCCGAAGCGATGAACGGACAAAACAACGATTTTTTCAAGAACATTGCAACGTTCTGCACCTTTTTGGATAATGAGAACGTGACCCCCGAAGATGTTTTTTTCATCCCCGAAGACTACCCCGACACCACC
>JAFXTE010000077.1 GCA_017525245.1 Bacteroidales bacterium
CAGGTAAGCGTAGGTCTGGTCGAGTTTCTTATGGGTGGCGTAGAAGATGATACCCAGCGCGAACATGTTACGGCAGCGGTCGGCGGTCTTCTTGTCGGCGCCCTGCTCGTTGCCGATGCGTTGCGTGAACGAGGTGACGGGAGCCTTGATGATGGTGTAGGCACGTTCCATCTCGTCCGTGAACGGGTTGTCGCTCTCGGTGTAGCCGGCTTTCTCGAGGGCCTCGTCGGTGAACGTGTCGATATCGACGATGATAGTGGCGCCTTTCTTGGCCCACTTGAGGTTCGACTTGAGGGAGGCCGGGTTCATGGCGACGAGGATGTCGCACTTGTCACCGGAACTGTAAATGTGATTACCCACGTGCACCTGATAGCCGGAGACGCCGGCGATGGTGTTGTGAGGGGCGCGGATTTCCGCCGGATAATCGGGGAAGGTGGCGATGTCGTTGCCTGTGAGGGCGGAAGCGTCCGAGAACAAGGTCCCGGAGAGCTGCATACCGTCGCCAGAGTCACCCGCAAAACGGACGACGATGTCGTCAATTTTCGTGATTTGCTCTGTTGCCATAAATTCTTTTATTTTACTGCAAAATTATAAGTTGTCAAAAATAAAGTCCCACACCGCAAAAGAACAAAACGAAAAATCAAGCAATCATTTGAAACACAATAACTTAATTTTCCGTCCATCATCTTTTTTAGTATGGCGCAAAAATATCAAATTTAATGAGATTTCCAACGGAATTTTCGCGGGGCGGGAAATTTATTTTGCGAGTGGTGAATAGTGAATATCGAACAGTCTGTAGAGACGTGCCATGGCGCGTCTCTACCTCCCCGCGGACGACCCAGAACATGCCCCGTACTTTTTTTTCATGTCATAATACTATAATCACCTTTTTCAGCGTTGTGATAATCTGATAATCATATAAGTTGTATTATAAAACCACGAATATGTCAAAGCATACCCTTGTCTGTCTTTTGTTGTTGATTGGAATGGGGATGGGAACGGTCTGTGGACAAGAAGATTCCGTCAGAATCTCCAATCCGTCTGTGAAGATCCCGATTTGGGACAACGGCTTCCGCATCGGGCTGACCTCCCAGGCCCAGCTGGTGCTGCCCGCCACCCTCTCGGCCGACGACCCATACGTGAAGAGTCTGCCGGGCTTCGGGGGCGAGAACGGCATTGAACTCTCGTACCATTTCGGCTATTTCGGCGTCTCTCTGGGGCTGACTTTCGGGACGTTCCGCGTGTTCAACTTCAAGCCCCACTTCGATGACGCGCCCGGCGCCGACTTTGACGACCCGGACTTTTGGTTCTACAACCAATTTCACCATTACTCGATGGTCCACAACGTGTTCCTCCCGCTGAAGTTCGAGTTCCACTACCCGTTTAACGACAAGTTCGCCATCATGGCCGACATCGGGACGAAGCTCGCCGTGGGATACCAGCTTCGAATGGCTGACGGGAGCATGTGGATGACGACCTACGAGGATGCGGCGATGAAGCCGCTGTTCGCCTCTTTGGTGACGGACGTCGGATTCTACTACCGCCTGCCCTACGGCGACCTGATCCGGGGCTCCATTGGGGCGAACGTGGGATTCCAGCACGTGACGGACGGCGAGTACAGTTACCAAAATCCGAGTTGCAACGTGGAAGGCGAAGGGACGTTTTTCAGTCGGAACACCAATTTCAACGTGCAGGCGGCTTATATCCACACTTTCCACCGTTATAAGCAGCGCCGCGTGACGGAAACCGCCTGGAAAACGGAACTGCCGCGCCACGAGTTCCAGTTCAACGTCGGCGACCCGGTGCTGACCGCGAACAGCAGCAATATCGGCTTTGACAATTTCTTTTACAGTCTTTTCGGATTCCCGTTCATCTATTCCCCAACGTACTGGACGCACCCCATCGGTGACTATCCCATAACCCGTATTGTACCGACGTTTTCCTTTAATTACCACTACCGCGCCGCAAAGTGGCTATGGGTGGGCGGACTCACCACGGTTTCCGGACTGCACAACACGTGGCACGACCGTTTCACGGACGAAGTGACCGGCCACGGCAGTGAAGTCCACGTCACGCTGATGCCCGACCTGCGCTTCTCCTACCTCAACCGCAAGCATGTGACCTTATACTCCGGATTCGGGCTCGGACTGAATATGCTTTTTATGAAAGATCCTCATTTGTACGGTGAAAACACACAGTCTTACTTTGGATTGGCCTACCAATTGACCGCTTTCGGCGTGAAGGCCGGCGCAAAACACTGGTTCGGCAACTTGGAATTGGGCTACGGTGACAAGGGAATTATATCAGCAGGATTTGGGTATGAGTTTTAACCTGTTGAGATAAGTTGAATTAAGACTTTTGACAGAGCCGATTCTTATTTGAGACGTAGGACGTGAGACTTAAGACTTTGGAGTTGAAAGGAAACCATTACGGGTTGTAGCCATAAAGAAAGTTGTAATAATTGTATGAATAATAGAAATTTAGAAATATGAATAAATCAATCAAAGTTCTTATCGTGATGATGGTCGCCGTGATGATGGCGGGTTGCGAGGTCGGCGAAGGCGAACTGATGAAGACCAAAACCGGACATCTGATGTACCTCGGCTGGACGGACGACATCAACGGCATTGTGTTCAACATAGTGGAGCCGACCTTCAACCTCAACGCTTGGGTGCAAGCTTCTGAAGATCAGAAACCGGAGATTTTCCAAAAACACTTTTACAGCAACACGGTCATCGATGTGCTGTCGGACCATACGTGGCGGATCCGGGTTGACGGCACCACGGCCTCGCTTCGGGTGGCGTTGGTAAATGGGACTTCGCTTGCGGAAACAGGGGCGAAGATGCGGTTGCTTTATTCGAAAGATTATGATCACAGCGTTTGGGCAAACACCGTCTTTGTCTTGGAGAACAAGGGGAACGGCCTGTGGGATTTTTATTCTGAAGACGGACAAATCCATCTCCAATTCACGCTCGGCACGTCTGAAGTCCCCGAATCGCTCACCGAAACATCCCTCAAGATAGCAGGTGCCGGCACTTTCACCGAAAGAACCGTCATATCACATTGCTCGGGGGATGTCTGCTCAGAGGAGACCATCTTCACCTACCTGTCGTACGACATCCAACAGCCGTTCGAGACCAGCTGGAAGCAGGATGCGAGACGCATCAATTGGACAAGTCAGTTTAACCGGAACGATTATTTTATCGCGTTTTCCGCCGGTAAAGTGCATTTGCAGGCCCTCGACGAGGAAGGTCAGGGCAACGCCGCCGTTATTTCCGTGCTCAACCCCGGGGAAATCGAAATTGAGATGGACGGCATCGTGCAACGCCGCAAGATTTAGGTTTTGTCGTTCAATTCCATCACCACGGCATACCTTGTCGCGGCCGTGACGGGGCTCAGCGCTATCGTGCCGGACCACCACAGCCCGTCACGCAACTGCATTCCCGATTGTAGAGACGTTTCATGAAACGTCTCTACGGATCCGCGGACGATCCGGAACGTGCCCTGCGATTCGGGATGGCAATATCGTGCGTAGATGTCGTGCGCCGCCAGCCCCATCGTCTTCCGCAGGTTCACCTCCACGAAAGGATGAATCTTGTACGTCCCATCTTCCTGATAAACAAACATATCGACACCGGCATCGCCCTCGTAATGCGGGGCGATTTCTTTTTGCAAAAAATCGCTGACGATTGACTGGACGGCGGCCAGCTCCTCTATATCGACATAGCGGGAAAGAGCCAGTAGAATTTCGGAATCCGGCATCAACAGGTTGCCGCCGTAGCCATAATGTTCGGTTTTGAAGAGCGAATAGCCCCGGAAGATGACTTCCCCGTTCCGGCACTCGAACTCCATGGCAAAGTCCTGGACCACCGTGTATTGCTTTTCCGCCAGAATGCCGCCTTGCCGTTTCAGGACGCCGCCGCACTGCCGGAGAAGGGTGGGGGAGCACTCCCCGTGCGCGTAGAGGTGCCCGCGCCCGTTGCCCGAATACGGCGACTTGAAGATGACGTCTTTCTTTCGTTGCACAAAATCCTCAATTTCCTGGATCTCAGTCAGATATTCGGGAGTTTCGGGCAGCTTTTCGGGTTGAGCACAATGTCCCCGCAGAAACTCCATCGCCGCGATGGTGGTTCTGCGGTGCGCCAGCGCGCGGAGTTTCGACAGTTGTTCGTCTGTCGGCAGTAGCTTGTCCGGAACCCCGATGCGCTGCAGCTGAAAGACCACCGCCGCGTCCCAGCCCCAAGGGGTTACCTTCGTGATGCGGTCCGCGTTCTCCAACGGAGCGAAATTCTTCTGGAACTCCTTCCCAAAAGGATGGTAGGCGTCCAACACCACTGCCTCGTCCTCCGCCAAATACCGCATGAACGGTGCGCAGTCGTAGGCGAACTGCGCCGCCGACCGCAACGCCACAAACTGCGGCTGGTTGTCCGCCAGCGCGTAGTCGTGTTCGGGGTTGAAGACCAAAAGGTTCATTTCAGGGGTTAGAAGCTTAGAAGAAGGCGGCAAATGTACACAAAATACGAATACACACAGACCGATGGAATTGACGCTGTAGAGACGTTTCAGGAAACGTCTCTACAGCGTCAATTTCACCAGAATGTATCTGTCAGGCGATAATAATTATGCATTATGAATTATAACTATGCATCCCGCCCAGCAGGAAGTTGACCCCGAAGTAGGTGATCAGCACGCTGAGGAAGGCGATGATGCCGTAGATGTGGAAGAACATCGGTTTCTGGAACGATTTCCAGAGCGAGCTGTGCAGCGGGGCGGTGTAAACCAGAAGGGTGATGAGCGCCCAGACCTCTTTGGGATCCCACGACCAGTAGTTGCCCCACGAGATGTTGGCCCACACCGCGCCGATGAAGATGCCCGCGGCGAGCAACGCCACGGCAGGGTAGAGCATGATTGTGCTGATGTCGCGCAAACGCTCCAGATATTGCGTGTTCGACGGCTGCGTGAAGCGGACGATCACCGCGCTGATACCGTTCAGCATGACGAAGAACAGCAGCGCGTAGGCGATCATGATGACCGTGACGTGCAGACTGAGCAGCGGCGATGAGAGTACGGGCATCAGGTGGGTGATAGGGGGATTGGAACCGCCCATCATCTGCACCAACAGCACGAAACCGATCATCATCAGACCCGCCGGCAGTGCCATCTCGTATTTTCTGCTCATGAGCAAGGTGATGATGCAGATGCTCAAGGCCAAAAGGTTCATGGAGTCGAAACTGCCGGCCATCGGCACGTGCCCGCCGGCAATCCACCGCAGGATGAATACCGCCGCCAAGAATAGACAAAGCAGTGACACCCAGATGATTGCGATAATGCGGACGGGCTTGTAGAGCTTTCGCCCTTTCCCGAGGCAGATTAACGCCATCGCGAAACATATTAGTCCAAGGGTGATGGTCACCATGGCGAGCCATCGACCGGCCGAGAGACGGTTGTAGAGCCGCTCGGCACGATATTGCACCTTGGATTGTACTTGTCCGAGGGCGTGCTTCTCCTGATAGATTTTGGTTTTTTCGAAGACTTCGTTCAGCTCGTCGAAATTGCCCGTTACAGCATATTCTTTGCAGAGACTCATCTGTTTGCGGATGAAAAGGTACTCGTCATCGGGAATGTCCAAGGGCAGTTCGTCATTTTGGGAATACCAGGTCACTTGTCCGGTACTGTCGGCGTGAGGGAAGGTTTTCAGCAGTTGGGTGTTTTGCAACATGTTGATAATCTGTTTTTTCTCTTCGGCTTCGCGAATTTTGTTCCGTTTCAGGTCGCGCTCAATTCTGGGCGTCGGCTCGTTTTGCCATTCGTCGGTGTAGAAGAGCCAACCGCTAAAGACCTGCTCCGGGGTGTATCCTTTGTAACGGGCGCTGCCGTACAGCTTGGTGGTGAAGTCCTTGGCGAGGGTCTGCAGCGGGCAGACGCGGCCTTTGTACATCACGTACATCTGTCCCATCTTGTCGGCGCTCTCCCTCGGCAGGACGCTCGGCTTGTCGGCGGCTCGTGCGGGCAGGGCGGCGCACAGCGTCACGAGGACCAGCAGCGCGGCGGCCTTGCCGGCGGTATTCCGCAAGAGTGTCCGGAACTGTCCGTTTCGCTCGACGAACAGCCCGATTAGGGCGATGAACAGCAGGATGTAGCCCGCGTATGTCACCCCGACGCCCCAGGGGTCGTGTGCGACGGACAACACGGAGTTGCCCTCCTCGTCGTAGTCGCTCTGGTAAAAGCGGTAGTGACGATGCTTCAGGATGTTGTTCATCGAGATTTTCGCATCTGAGACCGTGCCGTTGTCGGAAATTTGGAGGTAGCTTACGAAATCCATCGGCGTGCGGGTGCCCGGGTAGGTCTCCACTTCGAAACGGTCGAGGGTGAGCGAGAAGGGAAGTCTCGCATCGTGGGTGTCGCCGTGTTTTTCGATGGAGAAGCTACTGACGGGTTTTCCGGGTGCGAGGGTCATCTCGCCGTGCTGTCCAGTGGTCATCGTCAGCAAGGCGCCGAGCAGGATGAGCAGCACGGAGCTGTGCAGGGCGCAGATGACTGGCCGTTGCCAGCTTTTGCGTGTGATCATCATGACCAGCATTCCGATGGCCAGCAATGCCCATAGGGCCACGAACCACCAGCTGCCATAGACGTGGTTCAGTGCGTATTCGTTGCCGTGGAATTTCTCCACGACGGAGCCCGCCGCCATTGCGACGATCAGGGCGATGAGGAGGGAGGAGAGGAGGTGACGGAGGGGTTTCATCTAATTATGAATTATGAATTATGAATGATGAATGTTGAATGATGAATGTTGAATGAAAAAAGATTGCAAAAATAGGAAAAATGTAGAGACGCAATGCATTGCGTTGCGTCTCTACGGTATTGCTAACGTTTGGCTTCAATAACCAATAACCAATAACCCATAACCATTAAATAGCATTAATGAACTTCACCACTGCGTCGCGGTCTTCTTTGCTGAGGTTACGGAACTTCTCGACGGTCCAGCGGGCGTCGCTTTGGGCGCTACCGTGCCACATGATGGCCTCGATGACGTTGCGGGCTCGGCAGTCATGCAGACGGTCGCTGGAGCCGGTGCAGATGGCGGAGAGACCGCGGCCCCAGAGCGGGGTGGTCCGGCACCAGCCCGTGCGGATGTCGTTTTTCATGCAAAGGCGGTGCTGTACCATGTCGGTGTAAGGCCATATCTTCTGGTTGGGATAACGCGGCAAACGGCTGTCGCCTGTGGTGAAGAAGCCGTTGGGGTCGGTGAAGCGGTCGGGACCGGTGGTCCAGCTGGGACGGTGGCAGGTGGCGCATCCGATTTCGCGGAAGATCTTGCGGCCTTTCTGCACCTCCTCGTCTTTGAGGTTACGGGCGGCGGGCACGGCCAAACCGCGATGCCACACCATCAGGTTGACGTAGTCATCGTTGCTCATCTCAGCAGGCAGACTCTTGCCCATCAAATAGTTGTAGATGTCGGTCTCGGGATTGCCCGTGACATTGTATTCAGGGAAATAGGTGTAGAATTCGGCTTGCACCTGCGGGTCTTGCGAAGCCACGCGGGCGTAGGTTTCGGTCATGTAGTGGTAGCGGCGGTCGCCACGGGTCACGTTGGTGATGTTCCAGATGGCGTTGGCGCCCGGACCATCCTGCAGCGGACCGCGGGAGCAGGCATAGGTGAAGCGTTTCGGATGGTTGGTCTTGCCGTAAAGTCCTGTGGGTGCCCAGTCGGTGCCGGCCCACATTGCCGGGTTCAGGTTCGCGCCGGCCATTGACTCACGCAGGTATTGCGCCTTCAAGGAGTCGTCGGGGATGGCATCCAACAGCCCGGTGCCATAGATGCCGATGGTCGATTCCAGGCGCACAATCTCGTTGCCGTATGGGATTTGCACTCCGTTGGATTCCAGCGGGACGTAGTACGCCGAGGCGGGAATGTAAACTTCGGGATAAATCAGACTGTAGGTCTCGCCGTCGGGGAAGCGGTTGCCCCATTCATCCACGTAGTCTAACCAGCTGATCTGGATCTGGCTCTCGTCGATGGGCGCCTTGAAGGGCGGCACGGCTTTGGTCTGCGGCATGCCCGTGAGCGAACTCACGTAGTTGTCGTTCTGGTCGGTGACCACCAGCAGGTAGCCGTTGCCCCAGTCACTGGCGGCATAGCGGTCCATGCGCTTTCCGTGGCCGTAGCCTGGGTGACAGGCGATGCAGGAGCTGCGGATGTAGAGCGGTCCCAAGCCGTTGAACGGCGGCGTGTTGATGTTGAAGTCGCGTTCGAAGAGGTATTCGCCGTACTTGAACGCGGCGATGTCAGTGACCGCCGGGGCGGGGTCCTCGTATGCGGACGACGAACTGTTGAACGTTGTGCCTAATTTGCCGCCGGCGTAGGTTTCCTCCTCAATCCAGGACATTTCGCCGTTTTCGGGTCTGTGGCAGCCCGCAAATAAGAATAATCCCAAAATAATAATGATTGTCGTTATTTTTTCCATAATTCAGCATTCATAATTCAACATTCATAATTATTCCTCGTATGTTCTCAAAGCATCGTTGACCTTGGAGAGCACGTCATCGAGATTCTGGCAAGCTTCGATGGCTTCCCCATTGGCGGGGTTGGTGTAGTTCTGCACGAAAGGACGAGGCATGGCGTTGATCTTGGTTAAAGCGGTGTTTATGGCTTCTTCCACTTCGTTGTCAAGACCTTTGTCCATCTTCTTGACGTAGGCGTGCAAGGAGAGCTTGTCGTTGCGCTGGCCTTCGATGCCGCCGTAGTAGGCGTTCTGGATGCTGAGAATGTTGTCGTAGAAGTCCTCGATGGATTTCTGGCTGTAGGGGGATTCGATGTAGTTGGCGTCTTCGCCGTTGTAGGGTTTGCCGATCTTGGAGGTGCCCACCTCGTCGGCGATGGTCTTGCAACCATCAACGATGGCCATGAGGCCGCTCACGGAGCTGGCGTAGGTGCTGCCGGCGTTGCCGGCCTTCTTGAGGTTGTCACCATAGCTGTAGCTGCCTCCGTTGACGGTGCTGTTGAGCTCCAGTTCCTCGACTTTGTCGCGGTGCGACTTCGGGGCGGCGTCACCGATCCAACTCACCTCGAGTTGGAAGCAGCGGTTGCGCAGGTCGCCGGCCACAGCCACGGCATAGACCATCTGCGTCTCGGTGATCTCGCTGGCATTGCGCACTTGTCCGTTGTGGAAGAGGATGTACTCGATGCCGTGGAATCCGAGCAGTGCGTTGCCGAGCTGCTCGCCAGCTACCACATCGCCGTCCTCACCGGCCAAAACGGCCAGCATGTTCGGACTGCTCATCAGGTTGTTGAAGGCATCCACGTCCAACGGCCATGAGTCGATGTGCGGGTCGATGCCGAAGTCGTTGGCGGCTCCGAAGAGGAAAGCCTCGCTCTTCTCCCACCAGGCGCGGGCGTTCAGGAAGGTCTCGCACACCTTGTTCAGGTCGCCTTGGGAATGGCTGTTCTGGAAGGCCTTCAGCTCGTTGACCAGCTGTTCCGAGGAGTTGGCCAGATTGATGTACGTGGGCGCGATGGTGTGGTCCACGTATTGTTCGATGACGGCGGCCTGCTTCTCGTTGACCAGCTCGCCGTTGTTGTGATTGCATCCCACGCTCAGGAATGCGATTGCCACCATGGTGGCGATGATTGATTTTTTCATATTGTATTTGTTTTAGTTTGTTTCATTTCCGCTGCTCCCGCAGTCCGAACCTGTCTCCTGTCTCAAGCCCCACACTGCGCTGCGCTTTGTCGTTATCGCTGTTCCCGCAGTCCGTACCTGTCTCCTGTGTCAAGCCCCACACTGCGCTGCGCTTGTGTGGGGTTATTAGCGCTTCGCGCGTCTTGCCCCTTCGGGGCTGCTCAAGGAAGTTGGTTCATATATACTGGGTTCTTTCGTTCATTCCTCTCATCCTCTCTTGTGGAACTCGCGAGAGAACATCCCCGCCCAGGTGATGCCGAGGGCGCACCAGGGTTCGGGGTTGTACTGTTCTTTCAGCAGCCGCACGCCGCCTTCGGCCTTGATGATGATCTCCTTGATGGGACTGTAGTTGAGGCCGCCGCTCACGCAATGACGGTCGCTCCAAGCATAGTCGGTCATGTTGTGGCCGGGAATGTAGGAGTCGTAGTATTCGTAGTGGGCGAAGACGTAGAGCTTGTGACGGTCCATCTTCGGGTTTTTGTGATGATGGAAGACGTCGTAGCCGATCTCGCCGCCCGCGCTCCAAGCCGCCTGTCCAACAAGAGTCTGCGGGTAAGGAGCTTGCGAGCTGTGGGGTAGGGTGGAGTTATAGACGGAAATCAGCTCGCAGTCGCTGAGGTGGCCGTAGAGACCGCTGCCGCGCAGCACGAATCCGCCTGTCTTGTAGCTGAAGTCCAAACCGCCGATGACCACCGTGCCGCGAACGTCCGCGTAACGCGAGGAGCCCTCGTCGGTGATAATGTCGTTTCGGAAGGTGTTGCCCACGAAGCCGCTGACGCCGATGTGCAGCCCTTTGACGCTGTAGTTATCGACACGGGCGGCCACGGCCAACTTGTTGGCGACGCGGAACTCGTAAGGTGAGGCGGAACCGTCGTGCGCCCAGCCGGAAACGCTGAACATGCTGGAGTTAAGCGACGGGATGAGCATCACGTCGTAACGCCAGCCCTTGATGCGGCCCCACACCTCGATGCCGGTCTCGTGCCATGTGCAGGGAAGGATGGTGTTCTCGCCCTCGGGACGATAGACCCCGAAGAACTCGTTGGGCAGGTGGGCGTTGTTGGTGCCCCCGACCGGCACGACGATGTGACCGGCACGGATGTTCATCTTCCCGTCCCAGAAGGCCTTCTGTAACCAGAACTGCTCCAGGGCGACCTCGCCGCCGCGCTCGATCTCCTTCTCGAACTCGCCGGTCTCCTCGGCCTCTACTTCCACGGCCGACTCGGTGCCGCCGTGCTCGAACTCGATTTCCGTGTTGAAGCTCCAGCCGTGACCGAAATCATAACCTAACATGATGACAGCGTGCGGCAAATCCACACGCCCGTGACCTTTGGAGTCGGCGTAGTTGGTTGCGTGTGAGTAACGGAAAACATTGTCGCTGAAGAAGTTGTATTTATAGACGGCCTCGCCGTAACCACCAATAGTGAGCGTGCCCAAAGATTTCCCTTTCGAAGAGTTTTCAACCTTTGAAGTGTCTGTGCCCTGTTGGGCAGTAATTGTTTGTAAACCAAAGAATAAAATACCTGCTAATGCGAGTAATGCCTTTCTGCTCATGAACACTTGATTTTATGCAGCAAAAGTGCAAAACTCACCCCAGTCGCGATATACCTAAAAATGATGATTCGCGGCGTGGGGAATAATGATTAATGAGGATGTGAAGAACCTAGATACGACGGGGATTTTCGGCTTGTGGGGATTATCTGGTCAGCCGTTTATATCGTTCTGTCTTGATTTTAAGGTCGATGAGGGCGTCGGTGCGCTGGTTTTGGGATTGAAGAAGCAAGGTCTGGGCCTCCAACAGTTCGGAAACGGCCACCATGCCTGCGTCGAAGTTGGCTTTCGTGTCGTGGAGGTTGGCTTCCGCGCTGCGCACGGAGGATTCGGCGAGCGTCACCTGACTGTTGGCCTCCTCGATGTTGCACCACGCCTGACGGGTCTCTAACTCCATCTTCTCCACATAGTCGGCACGCTCGTTCTCGGCCTTCTGGATGAGGTAATTCTGCTGACGGATCTTATGGGTTGTCTCCCACCAGCCCGTCAAGGGGACCTGCAATGTCATGAAAGCCAGTGCGTTGTAGTCGTAGCGGTCGAAAATGAGACTGCCATACGAGGCGTTAGCCCCGATCATCAAATGCGGCACGCTCTCCCCGATGGCGATATCCTTCTTCAGCTTCTCCGCCCTGACCTGACAATCCAACAGCTGTTTCTCCGTCCTGCGGTACACCGCGTTCCGGATGTCCGCATCCTTCGGGGCTTCGCTATTCAAATCTTGACCGATTAAATCTGTAAGCACCAGATTTTCACTGTATTCCAAGCCAATCATTTGGCAAAGAAGCATGGCGGAGAGGGTAATGCCGTTGTTAACTTTGAGGAGGTTGGATTGCATCTCGTTCTGCTTGAGCTCGACCTTCAGGACATCGTTGCGGGTCACCAGACCGGCTTCCGCTGCGACGGTCACGTCACGGTGCAGCGTGTCTAAAAAGGTTATCGCCTGCTGCAGCGTTATCCGTTTTTCGAGGAGCGAGACGGTCTGCCAGTAGGTCTCTTCCACCTGCTGCAAGACTTGGTCGCGGGTCAGCTGGCTTTTGTAGTGCGAGGCGGCGACCCCCACGTCAGCCAGCGCATTGCCGCCTACGATCTGTCCACCCATGAAAACCGGCTGCACGGCCGTCACCCCGACGCCCAGTCCGCCGTCGCAGAGCGAAATCTTGTCGGAGAGTCCCATCGCCGCGCCGTACTCGTAGTAGAGATTATGTAGCTGCTGCCGTGCCGCGGCGCTCCCGATGTCGTCAATACCGTACTCGATCAACGGTTTCGCGGGAACATAGCCGATGCCCGTGGCGCTGATCTGCGGGAAGTATTTCGTGCGGGCCTGCATCTTCACCTCCTGCGCCGCCTTCACGTCCAGCACGGCATTCTTCACCGCCGCATTGTTCCGCAACGCCATCGCCTTGCAGGTGTCCAAGGAGAGATGCTGCGCGGTTATGGTTGCGCTTACGAATATTGTCAGTAGTATTGCTATTATCCTTTTCATAATCGTTTTTTTGTCGTTCATCCGTCCCTTTTGATACCCCCCTGCCCTGCGGGCATCCCCCCTAAAGGGGGGAATGGTCCTTCGACCGTATTATATTCTACATTCAACGCTTCATCGTCTCATCGCTTCATCGCTTCATCGTCTCATCGCCTCATCGCCTCATCGCTTCATCGTCTCATCGTCACTTGAAGATTTGCCAGTACATCACGGGCAGCACCGTCACCACCAGGGGCAGCGAGAAGATGGTGCCGAAGCATATCACCACGCCCATGGGCATCCAGAGGGCGGTGTGCGCCACGATCATCGGCATGACACCCAAGGCCGTGGTCGCGGAGGTGAGGAAGATGGGGCGCATACGGCGGCGGCCCGCTTCGAAGGCGGCGTCCTTCGCGCTGTATCTGTGAACTTTCCGCAGACTCTCCGCATATTCGAACATGATGATGGCGTTGCGCACGATGATGCCGATCAAGCTGACCACGCCCAACACCGCCGTGATGCTGAAGTCGAGACGGAAGAGCCAGAGACCTAAACACGCCCCGAATACACAGATCAGACTGGCCGACAAGGTCAGGAACACGATGTCCAGCCGCCCGAAATGGTAGAGCAGGAAGATGAACAGCACCAACACCGCCGCGATGAAGCTGAGGGCGATTTGCGGGATCACCATGTTGTTGGCGCCGGTGAGTCCGCCGTAAGTGATCTCCACGCCGTCGGCCATCGCCGGCTTCAACTCCTCGTTGACGTACTTGTCGATTTTTTCCATCACCTTGGGTTGGCTGCAGCCGTAGTTGAGGTCCGCGCCCACTGTCACCGTGCGGATGCTGTTGCGCCGGTTGATGACCGCGTCGTGCCATTCGGGACCCACCTCCGCCACCTGCCGCAACGGCACCCACGTGCCGGGAATAGAGGTGGGAATCAGGAAGTCTTCGAGATCCTGATAGGCGAGGGTGTCGCCGCTTTTTCGGGTGTAGAGCATCACCGGCACCTTGTAGTCGCCCTCCCACACGTTGGTGAGGTTCTGCCCGCCGAGCGCCGAGGAGAGGTACAGCGACAACATGCTCTGCGTGACCCCGAGACGCGTGGCTTCGTCGCTCTTCAGCGTGATCCCGATGTCCTGCGAGGTCATGTCCATGTCGGAGTGCACCCAAGTCAGTTCCGGCATGGTGTTCAAGAAATTCTTCAGGGAGTCGGCGGCCGACTTCATCGCGTCGAAGTCGTTGCCGGCGAAACGCACCTCCACGGGATTGTTGACGGGCTGGTAGTCAATCTGTTTGAAACGGATGTAGGCGTTCGGGAAATGGTATTCGTATTTCGGTCCGTACTCGCGGATGAGCTTCAGGGTGTTCTTCTCAGAAGTGGTGTTGACGATAAACTGGGCGTAGTTCTTGTGCGCCATCTGCGGGGCGTAGGTGGCGTGGAAGCGCGGCGAGGAGCAGCCGATGAAGGAGGTCACAGAGGTCACCCGAGGGTCGGCACGAAGCACATGCTCCATGCTGTCGGCGATGGCCTCCGTTTGCTCAAGCGTGCTTCCCTCCGCGATGTGCATCTCCACGGCGAAGCAGTTGCGGTCGGCCTTCGGCAGCATCTGGATCTGCAGGCGCGTGAACAGGAACACGCCGAGAGAAACGGCGCTGACAGCCAAACAGATGACGATAGCAGGGTGATGGAAACAGTGTGCCAGCACTTTGTCGTAGAGGTTCTGCAAAAGGACAAAGAATCGGTTCTGCGCCGCTTCAAACCGGTTCGGGGCGATACCGTCTTTGTTTCTCTTGATGAAAACCGTTGACAGATAAGGAATTATCCATACGGCATAGAAGATGGAGCAGACTAATGCGAACAAGACCGTCCAGGGGAACAGCTGCACGAAGTCGCCCAACGGCCCGGTGATGATGCGGGTCATCGGGAAGAACATGCCCGAGATGGCCAGCGTGGCCAACGACATCGGGACGAATAGCGTCTTGGTGCTGTTAAACGCTGAGTACCAGCGGGAATAGCCCTTCTGTAGCGTGTCGGTGTAGCCGTCGATGACGATGACCGAGTCATCCACGATCATGCCCAGCACCACGATGAGGGCAGCGAGGGTGACCGTGTTCAGCTCGATGCCGAAGATGTACATCAGCCCCATGGTGATGGCGGTGCAGACGGGCACGCTGGAGCCGGAGACGAGAGCCGTGCGCAGCGGGAAGAGCAGCAGCATCACCGCGATGACCACGAGGATGGAGAAGAGCAGGTCGCGCAGGAACGACATCACCGACTTGTTGACCACGTAGGGCTGGTTGGTGATCTTGTGCATATCGACATCCGGTGGCAGCGTCTGCTTGCACTTGGCAATCTCGCTTTCCACCTTCTTGCCGAAAGACACGATGTTGTTGCCGGGTGCCATCTCCATGGAAATCAGGACGGTGGATGCCCCGTTGTATTTGATATGACTTTTGGCTTCGGCGTAACGGCGCTGGATGTCGGCGATGTCGCGAAGCCGTGCTTGATGACCTAAAGGATCGGTGAAAATAATCTGTTCACCAATCTCATATTCAGATTGATATGGAATGGAGACATGTACTTGCGCATCACCGGCTTCGTTCTCCACGTTGCCGCCCATGGTGCGTATGCCTTGCGTGGCCAGTTCCACCAATAACGCTCGCTGGCTGATGCCGTAGGAGGCTAATTTCTCTTGATCCACCAAAACGGCGATTTCCTCGTTTTGCTGTCCGAGGATTTTGATGTTGCCCATCTCGGGGATGCTCCGCAGTCGGTCGCAGAGCTGTTCGGCGTAGTGCTCCAGTTCGCGTGGGGTCCGCTCGGGTGATTCCACGGTGAGCAGCATGGAGGAGGTGTTGCCGAAGTCATCGACCACCACGATCTCCAGTACGCCCGCCGGCAGCGAGGTCTTCTTGAACAGCTGCAGCCCGTGCCGTATCTTCGACCAGGCGCCGTCCTTGTCCTTCACCGACACGCGCAGCTCCGCATACACATAGACGATGCCGTTCTCCGTGACCGAATAGGTTTTCTCTTTGTCGATTTCGGCGTAGGTGAAGAGGAACCGCTCTAACGGCTTGGTGACCTGCTCCTCGACCTCCTGTGCCGTCGCACCGGGATAGATCGCCGCCACCACGCCCTGCCGGATCGTGAACTGCGGGAACTCGTCCTTGTTCAGCTTTGTCAGTGCGAAAATGCCGAATACAACCAAGCAGGCCACAATGAAGAAGATGATCTTGTGGCCGCGCATCGCGGAGAGGATATGGTGACGTTTATTCAATGGTTATGGGTTATTGGTTATGGGTTATTGAAGCTGGTGAATAGTGATTAGTGAATAGTGATTGGTGATTAGAAACTACTTTGGAGGTTAATTATCAATTATCAATTATCAATTCTGCATTAAGGTAGAGTTTCTCCATGCCGGCGGTGATGACGGTGTCGCCGGGGTGGAGGCCGGAGGAGACGAGCACGCCGTTGGCGACAAATTCCGAGGAGGTGATGATGCGGTGTTGGGCGCGGCCGTTCTCCATCACCCAGACGGAGAGTCCTTCGGGACGGGTTTGTACGCATTTGGCGGGAATCACAAAGCCTTGGTCATCAGGTTGTTCGAGCAGTACCTTGCAGACCATTCCCGGCAGGAGCGAGCGGTCGGCGTTGGGGAATGCGATCTTCACTTGGTAGCTGTGCGACACGCGCGAGGAGGTCACGCTCCGGTCGGTGATGCGGCCTGTCATCATGCGGTTGTCCAGTGCGGGGACATAGACGTAGGCGTCTTCCCCGAGTTTCACGGAGTTGATTTCGCTTTCGGGTACCGAGAAGGTCACGCACACCTTGCCGAGGTCGAGAATCGTGACGGCGGGTTCGCCGGGCAGCAGTGAGCCGCCCGCTTTGGCGTTGCAACTGCCGATCACTCCCGATACGGGCGCCCGTAACGTGCAGTCATCCAGCTGCTTCTTGGCAATCTGCTCCATTGAGCGGGCCTGCTCTAAGGTGGTCTGCATCTCCACCCACTTCACCTCGGCCAGGCTGCCCTGGTCATACACTTTCTTCAGCCGTTTGTAAGCGTCCTCGGCCTGCTCAAGCGCGGCCTTGGCAGAGTTGTAGGCGTTCTGCGCGGTGGCGCTGTTGGCGGTGACGAGGATCTGCCCCTCGCGCACGCGGTCGCCCTCATGCACATAGACGCGCTCCACGCGCCCGCCCACGGGGAAGCTCACTGCCACCGACAGGTTCTCCTCCACGGTGCCCACGTAGGTGCGGGTCATGCCGCCGGCCACCGTATCGACCACCAGCACTTCCACGTCTATGGGTGGACGCTCCTGTTTCGGCGCCTCGTGCTTGCAGCCGATTGTCACGATACAGAATGCTGCCACGGCCAATATCAAGGATGTTGTTCGTTTCATGTCAGTTCTTTTCTGCGATGATGGTCATTTCCGGTCCGCTGATGGTGACGGAGCTGTTTCCGCTCTGCGTTCCATTCCAAACCTCTCTGAGTATCAAGATGTTTCCATTGACGGTTCCGCTACCTGCCGCCGAGATGCGATAGACTATGGTGGCTTCCTCATCTTGGTTGAGGTCCAGGTCGATGTTGAGATCCGGGATACTGCTGGTGGAGAGGATGTTCGTGTTGAACGAGTGTGAGTCTATCAGCAGTGAGTCGCCGTGCAACGCGGCGTTCATCGTGTAGCATCCGCCGGTCATCTCGTTCATCGTGATGATGTAGCGGTCCTTGTCCGATTTGTCCCGCAGGATATTCATCTGTCCGTTCCGGTGGATAAGTCGGTAGGTCACCGTCCCGTCCGCGTCGGTCAACGCCACCTCGCCTGAAAGCTTGTAGCTGTAGTCGCCGGTCAGAGCTTGCCTGTCGCGTTCGCAGGCCGTACACAGCACCGCCATGACGATGATACAGCATAGCTCGGCTATAGCTGTACGTGCCTTGCCCCACACTGCGCTACGCTTGTCGTTATCGTTGACTCCGCAGTCCGGTCCTGTCTCCTGTGTCAATCCCCACACTGCGCTGCGGTTATCGTTATCGCTGACTCCGCAGTCCGAACCTGTCTCCTGTGTCAATCCCCACACTGCGCTGCGGTTGTCGTTATCGCTGTCTCCGCAGTCCGAACCAGTCTCGTGTTTCAATCCCCACACTGCGCTGCGCTTATGTGGGGTTATTAGCGCTTCGCGCGTCTTGCCCCTTCGGGGCTGCTCAAGGAAAGTTTTCATATATATTGGGGTTTTTCGTTAATTTCTCATTAAATCATCGTTTCATCGCCTCATCGTCTCATCGTCTCATCGTCTCATCGCCTCATCGTGTCCGGCAAACTGCACGAACA
Organism: Bacteroidales bacterium; assembly: GCA_017525245.1. Lineage (GTDB taxonomy): Bacteria > Bacteroidota > Bacteroidia > Bacteroidales > WCHB1-69 > F23-D06. Next base: position 18,015 of record JAFXTE010000077.1, read on the forward strand.
CGCTGTTGACGATCAAGTCAATGAGCATCTCATAGGAGGGCTTGTACTGTTCGTATTTGTCTTCCACAAAGAAGGTGTAGCTCAGGCCGTTGAGGGTCACGCTGAGCATGTCGGCGAAGGCGACGGCCTGCTGCTCGACGGTTGCGGGCGGGTCGTTCGTCGGTTTGGCGTACCAGACCTTCTTGAACAGCTGGTGTTCCCAGTCTGAAAACTCGGCCATCCGATTACGTAAGTTGTCGAAACGGAAGTCGTTGTCTTCCAGGTGTTTGTCTTTCATGGCCACTTGGAGTGTGCCGGCTTCAGCGATGAGTTCCACGCGTGCGAGGAGGTATTGGCGGAGGCGGGGCAGCACGGGTTGACGGTCATCGGCCACGGTCTCCGCCAGCCGTTGCTGTATATGGTCGATCTCCGAGATGACCGTGGTGCAGAAGAGTTCCTCCTTGTTGCTGAAATAGTTGTAGATGGAACGTTTGGCCTTGTGCGCTTTCTGGGCGATGTCGTCCATGGAGGTCTTCTCGAAGCCGAACTTCCGGAAAAGTCCGCTCGCGACCTGCTGTATCACCTCGCCCGTCGTCGGTTTGTTCATTTTTTGCACGTTTTTAGTTTCAGGGTGCAAAAATACAAAAATTCCGGTTTCTTTTGTCAAATCGGGATTTTTTTGTATTTTTGCCGTTGATATTAAACACACCAGAAAGATGACAGCAGTGCAGTTAAACACGATGAATACGGAATTGTGGCAGAGCATAGGCGCCATAGCCGACTGCGAGCCTCTGATGCGGAGACTGACTCGGTATGCCAAAAAGTTGGCGAAGGAGAAAAGAGACGAGGCGCTGATGAGTGAGGAAGAATACTTTGCCAAGATTGAACGAGCTGAGCAACAGGCAGCCCGAGGGGAAGGTATGGAATTGTTACCAGGCGAAGATCTGACTACTTTCTTGAAACGTAACGGCTATGAAATATAAAGTATTCATTATGCCTGAGGCCGCAAGCGATTTGCAACGCCTTGCCAAAAATGAACCTAAAGCTTTTGCCAAGGCCAATCGTTTCATAGAAGAGCTTGCAGAGCACCCCAAGACAGGCACAGGTCATCCTGAACCGTTGAAAGGCAAGCCTGAAGGACGATGGAGCCGTGAAATCACTAAGAAACACAGACTCGTGTATCGTATTTTCGAAACCGAGGTGTACGTTGATGTATTGACTGCCTACGGGCATTATGGAGACAAGTGACATCCTGCGTTAGCGGCAGAATCTCTTGTGTCGCTGGGATTATAAGGGGATAGCCTGCGATTGTGAAGAAACTTCCCCGCATATCGTTTTCCAAGACAGGACTATTTCAGCCCCAATAGTGGAGGTCCTTTCTCTTTCTGAAAAATTATTGAACAATGTCTGGATATTAAATAAAATGTATTTTTGCGGTTGAAACATTGGTTGATGGTCGCAACATGGTAGCGGGGCACGCTCATCATCGGAGCCTGCATATTGAGGGTTCGACTCCCTCCGCCAAATCCCAAAGGAGGCTTCGTGCCTCCTTTATTTTATTTTTCGGTATTGGATTCCGTTCATTTTGCTCGTTTCCACTATTCCCCAATTTTGTATCCAAACCATCAAACATGGCATCTTTCGTTTTCATAGTGGCAATAATACTATTGCGGATGTTTTTAAACTACTTCTTTTTCTTACATTTTCCCCTTCGCCAGCTTCTTTGCCGTATCAACTTCCTTGATGAGCTGTTCTGATGTAGGAAGATACAATTTGTATTCGCTGGCGAGAATTGTTTTGTTGTCTTCGGGCAGGGCTTTCTGGAATGCGCTGCTTGCGGGCAATAGCCAGAACGCTCTCTTTATCGTTGCTTAAGAGTAGTCGTTCATAGAGCATGGAATTGATTTGCCGCTCCGTTTCCCGCGCTGTCCACGCATTGTTCACCGATTCCAACTCATAATACTCGCGCTTGTCAGGATCTGCGATAGCGGTAAGTAGCTTATATTGACCCCAGTTCAATTGCGTCCGCAGTGCGGACGCAATTGGGTAAAGTCGGTAAAATGCCCTTGCACGCTCTAATTGTCTTGGTCCAAATCCGCTGCCATAGTCAGGTTTCAATCGTGTGGAAAGGTTCTTAATCAGATAGGTGCCATAATCGGCACGCTCTTTCCCTTGTTGTTCTTCTTCAAAGATGCGTTTCCCCAAGTTCCAGTACATCTGCACTCGACAGAAGTCCACGCTTCGCACAGCGTTGCTGCGTGCTGCTTCTATTATTTGACAGGCATCTTGGTAGAGTGAGTCTATGGGTGTGAAGGTCATAAGATTTGTTTCTTTCTTCATCCTAATCTATATAATATTTCCGCCGACAAACATACAAAATCCTTACGTGAAAAACAACCGAAAATAATGTTTAACTTGTTAAAAATCAAATATATAAAAATAACATTTTTCGATTTGAAAGATGTCGTTTTCGTGAACAAAATTGCAGATTGCAGAAAAATTGCAAAGCCCCGGGCATCCACTCGTAGGGTGGGGCGGTGTGAATTTTGGAAGATTTTGGCGATAGTACGTTCTCTGGCGAGGCGGAGGTTCCGTTTGGTAGAAAAATGTCCTGCTGATCCGACATTCATGGATCGGATAAGACGGCGGCGGGAATGAACGGCACTACCAAGCGTGCTGGAAGCAGGCCATCTTAATAACCCCACATAAGGCCGACAGGTCGCAGTGTGGGGTACGCGGACGGTTCGCGGGACTACGTGTCGGAGACACGCCACAAAGTCGCCAGCAGTAGCGTGTCTCCGACATGCCTCCAGGCGACCGCTTCCGCCACCCCACACAAGCGCAACGGAGTGGAGCGCAGTATGGGGTTATTAGGATTCCGTGCCTCCGGCACGAGTCTGCAACCGGAACTGTCATCCCTTGTCATCTACTACTGGCAAATTGGCAAAGGAAGACGATGATATGACCATGACGATGCGATGTTATCGGCACGGGCAAGCGTTTTCGACAGGGTGGGGTGGCCAAACGGAATGGCGGTGAGTTGTTCGGTAAGGTTTGCGCGTGCGGGTTGTCGATGAGTGACGGCAAATGCCCGTTCGGCAATCTCTGTGCTGATGGTAACAGCATGATAGTCAACCCCATAAATAACGGAAGAGCCACCACCAGTCCGTTTGGCAGAAAAATGTCCAGCTGATCCGACATTCATGGATCGGATAAGACGGCGGCGGGAATGAACGGCACTACCAAGCGTGCTGGAAGCAGGCTATCTTAATAACCCCACATAAGGCCGACAGGCCGCAGTGTGGGGTACGCGGACGGTGTGTGAGACCGCGTGTCGAAGACACGCCACAAAGTCGCCATGCTGTAGCGTGTCTCCGACACGCCTCCAGGCGACCGCCTCCGCCACCCCACACTGCGCTCCACTACGTTACGCTTGTATGGGGTTATTAGGATTCCGTGCCTCCGGCACGAGTCCGCAACCGGTACAGTCCTTCTATTGTCTTCTATTGGTAAATCGGAGGAGAGAGACGATGAAATGACCGTGACAATGTGATGTCATCGGCAAGGGCAAGCGTTTTTCGTTATGGCGCGGTGGCCAAACGGAATGGTGGTGCGTTGTCTGGTAGCTTTTGCTGTTGCAGGGTTGTTCAGACAAACTGGAATCATCTAAAGCCCCAGCGTGCACGATGCGCAGCGAGGCAATCTCTGTTTGGATAGAATGATTCGTTATACGGGAGTTTAATGGGTTGGCCTTCGAATTGGGACAAAGCGAACACAGAATTTGAGTCTTCAGCAAAATTACAGTTAACTAAAACAGTATAGTCATCAGAAATGGAAATTAGTCCTCTGTCAAAAGCACGATGCAGGTTTGGACAAAGAGCAATGCCATTGCCAACAGAATCATCGTGGGATTCGGAGAATGGGATAATATGGCAAGCATCCACCATACTGATACTTTTATCAAAAGAGTTTAGTCGTAGCCTTGAAATGGCACAAGTGTGGTCATAGATTTGAGGAATCACCACCTTGAAGGCTTGTCCTCGCATGTAGTTGTTTTCGTCAGCATCCCTTGCGACCATTTTATTCTTTTGAACTCCCGAATCTACTATTTGTTTGATCAATGCCGTTTCAAGCGGTGGAATTGAAATTTGAGTATATGAACAGTATGGTATGTTAAAGTATTGTTCCACCAACGTTTTTTCAAGGATGGTGTTGCAAACAGGATTCATCATAAAGTCAGACAAACTTCTGTCAATGATTGCAAATGCAACACAGTCGTTTAGTTGGAAAAAACTACCAATTCCCGTAGGAATGCATTTGCCCGGTTTTGGTACAAGTTTCCAAAATGATTCGCTGCCCAAATGGAAGAATGGGTAGTAGAAGGTCGGGTTAAAGGGCACTGAAGCAGGTACGAGCTTGATCCATAGATGTTTGAATGTATGGAAAAGCAACGGCGATGGTTTGATTTCAGAGGACAACAAATCACCGCTTTGAAATAAGCGGAGAACACTCAATAGCAGAATTGGCTTGTGCGGGGCACCGCCATTTTCTCTGTTTCTCCTCAGGGTGGAAAAAGCTTTCTGATAATAAGCCAAATCTTTCGTCATCCTACCGGCAAATCACGGCGGCAAAATTAAGAAAAATTTGTAAAAGAAGATTCTTATAATTCTTCTGGGAGTTCGTCTTCTTCGTCAGGAATTTTCGTATCAAAAGCCAAGAAAACCTCTAAAAATGCTGTTTCTTTGTAAAAACAATTAGGATCATCAAGCATCTTATCTTCTATAAAATGGAATCCCCAATTGGCATATTCCTCCATCGTCTTCATAAGCATATCAACTGCTTTTCGGGAAGTCATTTCCCCTTTTTCCAAAGCGATGAAATCAATGTCGGTGCGAGCGACAAGGGCGGTGAATAGGTACTCTCGGAGTTTTGGATAAGCCTTCCTTCCCTTAACAGAATCCAAATTACCCCAATATTGGATAGGCTGACCAAAAGTCTTACGTTTTTGGGTATCTTCAATGAGTGGTCTTCTTTGGTCAAAATACAAACCCATAAAGAAAGCGACAATAAATATTTCATAACCACCACCGAATATCTTGCCTCTTTCTTCACGCAATGATGTTGCACCACGACCATACTCACAAAAGATTTTAATGATGTCTTCGTATCTCTTTTCCCATTGTGGGTTACGACTCGCCCACAAATCATATATTTTTTCTGTTGCCATAATGGATATATTTGTATTATCTTTATAATAGAGAATTCTTTACGATTTCAATTGTTGTTTGGATAGTCTCAATCTTATTTTCGTCAAAAGGTTCAACTTTTTTAATTCGATAAACAGAACAATTTAACTTATTTATAGTTTCCATATCCAATTTTTTTTCTCCTGTCTCATTATCTAATATCAGCAGATCTTTGGTAGCAATTACACATTGTTTATCAATTTGATCAATGACATTATAGAAAATATCTCTTTTATAATTGCCAAATGAAGATGTTGGCGCATCAAAAATTAACGGATAGTCCTGTTCGCGTTTTAGCGTGGTGATTTGTGAAATAGCAAATAAAACAGACATATACATAGTTGTCTTCAACGCGCCATTCGGGTTTTCAATTCGAGTGTTATTGTCGCTATATAATTCGATTCGTGCAGAATTATTGATTGTTTTTCTGATGCGGATTATGCCATAAAAATCGTTCTTGTTCAATTTTTTTAGATACTTGTTTGATTCTGCCTCAAGCATTTGGAGGAAATTATTGATGTTTTGTTCTTTCGCATTAGCAAATGCTTTGGTTATTCTTTCAAATGCAGTATGAACTCGCTGATAAACCTGCGTCATTGAGCTCCCTGGTGTAAGTTGAGACAATTTTTCTTGTATCTCTGCCTTCAAACTCTCCTTGAATTTTAAAGTGGTTTCTAATTCAGAAACACGACTTTCATAGCGACTTTTTGTGTCGAAGAAACCTCTTAAATCCAATATATTCTTATCTAGTAATTCTGCAGTCGAACCTGATTGCACCAGTAAATCACTTTGCTCTTGTTCCAATTCTTTTAACTGTTTCTCAACTTCTGCTAATTCTTCTTTCCTTGTGTTTACAAACTCCAAACAATCCGTAATCGTCGTTGCAATTTTTGAAATTTCTTGCTCATTATCTCCACTTAATCTGATCTGGCGAGAATGTAATTCATTGATGAAAGAATTGACAAATAGGGGTTTTTCATCGTCTTCTTTCGTATTAGAATTGATATTAGCTTCTTCTGCTATATGAGCAAGATATTCATTAAGTTTATTACACATGAATTTGTAAGCGTCTGAATCTTTAGGGGCAGGACGACCACAAACCTTACATATTTCATCATCAATCATTTCTTTCATTGTTGCCTCATCGGGCAAATTCCACGGCAATGGGACAGCATCATTAGCTAGTTTCTGAATTCTCGAAATAGCCTCCCGTTCACCAGCTTTTTTTGCACGGCGTTCTGTTTCTTGCTTGTCAAGTCTTCTTTTTTCTTTGCTTAAAGCAGATACTTTTGCAGAAAACTCTTTTATGATAGGAGGAAAAGAACGCAAAATCCAATATTCATCCAACAAATTAGTATTATACTCGCAAGATGACAAAGCAAGTAATCTTACACGCTTGTCTTTAAGACCTTTTATGCGTTCTTTTATTGCTTGATAGCGTTCTGTTGTTTCTTGATTCTTTTCTAGATTTTCCAACTCTGAGGAAAACTTATTGATGGAAATCTTCTTTTGATTAAGTTCTGTTTTAATGCTCTGAATATCGTTTACAACATCAGTTAATTGGGCGTTCAGTTCTTTTGCTTGTTTTGATACTTTTCTGTCGTTTTGCAATTCGCGACTGGTTGCACGTGCAGAACTTTGTTCAAAACTTGATGTCAAATCAACCAATTTATCAAAATCTCGAATTCCCGAAAAAGTATCGACCAGGGTTTTCAATGCAGTGTCATTGTCAAACACATTAAGTTCATTTTCACCTTTAAACAAACAGTATTTTCGTATTACAGGCTCAAAGCACATATTTAATAGTATATCACCAGCAACTCTACGGCGTTCAGAACCGTCTACAACATACCCGATAAATTTGTAATCCTTTGTGCGTATGTTGTCAGTGGTTGTTTTTTCAAAGGTGAAACATTTCTCTATCTCTTTTTCGCCATCATGTTCAAAGCTTATATTTACAGCAACCTCATCACTCTCTCCTATTCTCAATTCTGATTTTCGCTTTTCAGAAATGTGTGATTCTTTTCTGTTCTCACCTGTTGTGTCGAAAAGCCATTCCAATGCTTCAAATAAGGTGGTTTTCCCATCGCCATTATCTCCGATTACTAATGTCAGACTTTTTGATAAAGAAAGGTGATTGTCACCATAATAACTGCGAAAGTTCTTGATTTGTATTTTTTTTATAATCATATATTCGATTTTAAAAAGTTACTAACTTCATTGTAAATTTCTCTTTCTGTGGCATTTTGTTCATTTCGGTAAATGATTTGAGCAATGGCTTGAATTACAGGAATGTCAGAATCCAACGCATCTGATATTAAACTGTAATCATCGGGATTGTAGCCATAGAAATTAACAAGCTGCCCATCAGCAATCACAGCTTGCAAAATTTTATCGCAATTTGTTTGATACTTACTCATAGTGCACTAATTAAATATGGATAAATTATAATGATTCAATACATCTTGTAATTCAGTAATGGTGTTGTTCAGATTCTCCGACAGTAATGCAAAATCTCGAACTCTTTTCAACTCGCTTTCTACAAGCCCTTTTTCTAATGTATAACATTCACCTTCAAACACATTATCCGGAACAACAATGAGATCGTGTATAACAGCGAAACGTTTGTCTTTGTGCGTGCGCAGAACACGGCCACGACGTTGGATGAATTGACGCGGGTTTCCTGTACTCGCACAGAAAATAGCCAATTCGCTTCTTGGCACATCGATACCCTCGTCCAAACATTTCATCGAGGTAAGCACATCGATGCTACCATCAGCAAACTCTTTGAGCATGGCATCCCGGTCGGTGGATTCAGAGGTGAACTGGCGGACGACGATATGAGAATCCAAGTCGCGGACAATGCGGGTGAAATCGTCAATAAGATGCTCGGTTTCGGGATCCGTTGCAATGGTGTCTAACTGGTCGAAAATGTCCGCCTCGTAGTTGTCGGGCATATTGCCCTCCGGTACATAGACTAACGTATATTTCAGACTGCCCCTTTCTAACATTCGCTGTTGGAGAATCTGCTGGAAAACAGTCAACTTGTTGACCGCTTTATGAATGATGCGTTTGCGTCTCAACAAGAGCATTTTCAGCATCTCCTGACTCTTTTCGTCTTGATAACCCATCATTTTTGCGATCTTCCCAGAAAGTTCAACGTAGTCATCCATTTCGTTCTCGGTCAGACGGACAATGTGAGGATAGTAGTAATAACGGCACAATGCACCTTTCCGGATCGCTTCGTCCATTGTGTACTCGAACGTATAGTGGTCATCACAACCGAAAAAATCCATCAGCTTCCGGTTACCTATTTCGTCATATTGGCGTTCTGGTGTGGCGGAAAGACCAATTCGCCGCAAATACTTTATCTCTGGCAAGCGCTTGACCGTCAATCCACCACCCATGTTGTGGGCTTCGTCCGCAATAAGCAGCAATTTGCTTTTCGGAAATTGGTTCAACTCCATGAATACTTCGGAACGCACAAAAGAAGCATACGTGGATATGATGATGTAAGACAATTTGTTGCTGCTGTTACTCAATTCGAGCAATCTCAGATTGGCAATAGCGGATTTCCATCTGTTATATTTGGAACAGACTTTAATTATATTGCTGAAATTAAATTTTTTACACTCGACTTCCCACTGCTCTACAAGCGTGATAGTTGGAACAAGAATAATGGCCTTGTAAAAATCAAACTTCTTGTATATCTCCAACAAACAGTTCAAAGCCGTAATAGTTTTACCAGTTCCTGTTGCCATAGCGAACAATCCCTTTTGTCCGTTGTTCTTCCAATTCTCGAACGCTTGCTTCTGATAATCTCTCGGACCGGATTTATATGGGAAACAAGGTTCGTGATTTTGGAGAATTCCGCTTCCTATTTTTGCTTTTATTTTCTCAATTTCTCTCTCAACCTTGATTTTGGCTATTCCCAATGCTTTAATCACAGTCTGGGGCAAACTTTTGACAGAAATGTCTTGTTGAATGAATTTATACTCATCTTCCAAAAGTTCTCTAAGTTCTTTATTCTTGAAAGCTCCTTCTATGCGTGTTCTAACCTTATCGGTAGGAATAAACACAACGCTTTCATCTTTACCCGTGAAAACGAGTTCGAAATCATCCATTAGCGAATTAATCGTAGCCGTAGAAGTGTCTCCGTCCCAATCACATGAAACGGTTAAACTTTCGAGATTGTCAATCAACGCCGATCGGGAAAAATTACATGATCCATCAAAGCCCACTTTGTTCAAGCCGTCGCTAAAAACACCTGTTTTCGTATGGGAAATTCCAACGCCCTCTTTGGGAGCAACAATCCTTATCTCCAAACGATTGTTGCGGATTAACCATGCTAAGCAGTCAAAAAAGTGGGTATCTCGTTCCGACAATGTATTCTTTAATTGTTCAATATTTGTAATATCAAAATATGGTATTGGAACATCCAATTCTCCGTTGGCAATCGCCTTCTTGTCTTCTTCAGTCAGAATGTCATTCACAATCAATCTCATACGACCTCCATTGTACAAGAACGAAGCAAAACCGTATGATAACACATTGATGGCTGATGAGGAAAAGAAACCGAGCATCAAATCGAATTGGGTTGAATTGCACAAACAATCAGAGAAGAAACCGACAGGTTCCCACTCGGTACGCGACTTGTATCGCCGATGAACTGGAAAATTTACTTCTTTAAGCATATTAATTCTCTTTTTCTTTTAAAAACAATTCAATACCTTTAGCCACAAAAACATCCACTTCCTCATCAGTCATTTCATCATAACAAAAGGACTCATCTTCTGAACAATCACCTATTACATCCTCTGGATATAGATGTCCTTTGGGCCACATAAACTCTTCTCCAACGGATTCTGCTATTTTGCTAATCGAAGGAGTTCCATCTTCTTCGAAAAACTCTGCTCTTTGACAACAAACATCCTCTTCAGACATTTCTTCAACGTATTCAGTCCAGGAGTTGTATAATTCAATCGCCCGATTATACACTGTATTGGAAATAAGTCCCCCAACTTTTAAAAACAACTCGGATTTATTCATAAGCATCTCTATATAAAACAATTTGTACACATAATATCATCACCAAGTATATCAACGAGTGTGGCCCCTTTACTCTGTTTGCGATTCTCCTCCTGGCGCTTAATCACATCAAGTTTGATTTGACGCACTCTCTCGGGTCTACACAATTCTTTCAAGCTCTCATTTTGATTCCAGGTATAGCCATCTTTCTCGAATTCCATCGCTTTCTGATATAGATCCGGATGTTGTTCATACAGCCAGACCCATTCGATCTTCTGTTGAAAAAAACAGAAGTAGCACCCTGAGCGACTGCGACAGTATGTGCCCGTTTTACCGTCAACCTCAAAAGGAATCTCTTCATAATAGGCAGGAACACCGACTCCACTCTCCCTTAACAATCTGAAAATGTCATCTTTCACTAAGACATCTGTATTGTCCAGCAATGGGAAATTATTCAATTGTCCTATAGGGTAGTCTGTCGTTTTCAAAAACTCAAACACGACGTGGTTGAACAATTTGACATCGTAATCAAGCAAAGCATTCATTTTCTTTGAGTAATAGAAATGCTTAGATAGAGGCTGTCTAACAGTCGTCATAATATCTTCTTTGAGAATAGTGTTTGGACAAAGACTATCATAAATGGCAATTAGCTGTTCTAAATTATCGTTGTGAAGAATTTTGTTGACGACATCAATGCTCCAAATATTCTTACGAAAAGGAAATACTGCTTGAATGTTCGGTTTCGAAGATATATACCCGTCCCTGTCCTCATCTCCTCGTATACCCACATACGAAACTGCCAAATCTTCTCCGACATATTTTTCAAATTCTGCCAATTTCATCTTCTGGGTACACCATCGAGCTTGGGGAGATGGAAGGAAACCACCATTTGCCTTGAGGAAATGATGAAATGGTGTTGGTTCAGGGCTGTCTTCGGCAGCTCTTAACTTGTTGATTTTTCCCAGATATGCTTCTAAACGATCTATCAACATTTCCGTTTCGGCAAGTTCACATCCCGTGTCCGAATTGTAGAATTCTATAGGCAAAGACGGATACCGCTGTTTCATGTAGATAGCTAATGCGGCACTGTCTTTGCCTCCTGATATGCCCAATATGTGCCTGATTTTCATTGTTTGATCTTTTTGTTGAGGATAGACAGTAAAGTGCAGACATCCAAATTGTTGTCTCCTGAGAGGAGTTGATTAATGCGCTCTTCTAATTTGGTTGACTTATCCTTATCACTCTTAGGGAGGATGTATGTCTGCGTATGAAATGTTTCTCCCTTGCTAGAAACCATGTCAAATGAATATGCCTCAAAGCCTGTCAAATCATCTGTCTTTTTGGATATATCAGCATACTTTTCACATTCACGAAACATATAAACGAGATCATTCGAGAGTTTCTCTTCCTCCTCATCTTTAAGAGATTCCAATTTATGGTCTAACACCACGTAACAAATGGATTGGAACCATAAAGTCCGATTATCATATTCTGTCATAACATGGTGGTAGAACTCTTTTAATTTGTCTGTCAAAAGGTATGTTTTAACCGATGACAATCTTTCTTGAACTTCTTGGACATACTTTTCGTAATCTCCATTTTGAAGTCCAAACTCATCGACGACCCGTTCTTCAATTCTGTCTATCAGTTGGCTATAGCAAGAACGGAGTTCTCTAATTGACCTGTGAATTAGAGCCCCATAACTTTCCAAAGACTTACTATCAGAAAGATTTCTCTTATCAAATCCTAAAGCTTCCGGCAAATCTTCAAAAAATGCCTTTTCCGGATCTTTGGCCGTCGCGAGAACGTTTCGGAAACGCTCGGTGGTCTGGTGGTCGAATTTTCGTGTATGTTTAGCATATTCATTTAGTCGCTTGTAAAAAAAGAGAAACGGCTTGATTGTTTCGATAAAATTATCCGTAGTTATTGATAATTCCTCTCCCAAATTCACATACTTCCGATACTGGTTAAAGAAGTCAAGACTGACACCATCTAACGCAAATGCCTTAACTGTATAGTTTGAGGGCTGTCTTTGTAAGAGTTCAAAGAATGCCATATCAACAACAGGAATATAGGATCCCGTTGAGACATCATGCAGAGCATAATCTTGACGTTTAATAAACAAATATGTCGGCATCCAAAAGTCAATAAAACCTTGTTTCAGTTTGTATGGTTTTTGTGAAAGAAGTTTAATTAGTTCAGAAATTCGTCTTGGTTTATTAATCGTGCTTTTCAAGAAAGTCTCGCAGGCGTTCCACAGCGGCATAATTCCATCGTTTTTTGGAGAATCGTGAAGGAAACCTTCTTTGTGCAGCCCAGTATTTTTCAACAAAGAGCAATAGATGGTCTTCTCTGGAGGAAACTTGTTCTCTTCAAATCCCAAGTCCGATTCCGAATGATGTTCCACTAATGCCGTGAGATAGTTCTTTTTAGCCAAAGATATGGTACTGCTCAGTTTTTGTCTGTTGAATAGTTCGTTGATGAGGACAGGTGTCTTAGAATAGATAGTGTCACAGACAAAGGACAACAACTTGTTGAAATCCATAAAGTTTGACACCTTGTATGTTTCACCCTGGAAAATCCAATCCACTTGACCTTTGTATGCGAACAGACAGTCACTGATTGCTTTGTTCAACAAGGTTTCCTCATATTCAACCAACTTTTCAATTTCATTATACGCAACACGATCCCCGTTTTTGTCTATCAAAACTTTCTCGAGAATGTATTTGTATTTCTGAATGTTGTACAAATGATCAACCAAATTCTCTGTGTTTTTGAAATACACATAGATAATAGCTTCTCCATCATTTTCACGACTAAAATCCTTGACTCTTTCCAAAAAATCAGGAGATTGATTGAAAATCAGTTCTATAAAGCCATCGGTATCACCTGTGGGCGACAGTAATATTGGTTCTTCCCTTATTTCATATTCAAAAAAGCGAGGTGTCCCTTTTTGATAATAATGTGCTTTAACGGGAGCTATGCGTTTGTTTATGAAACTTCTTAAATCATCAATGAAATCCGCAGGACGTGACACAATTGATCCTGCTCTGAGTACTTCCGCTTCTAAATCGACATCTGTGCCATCAAACAGAAGCAATCGACTTTTATATTCAGCATATCTGATGATTTTTGCATTACGAAGACGTTGAATGATGTATGTCGCGTTCTCCACATCCATAGCATTGGTAGCATAGTCGCACATCTGTGATTCAGAAAGACGGAAACTTGCCTTTCCGAATAAATTCAACAATCCAATAGCTTTCAATATCTTGACCGCATTCGACATATCAATAGCGTTATCCCATGGCAAACCTTCCGCACGCTCGACAGCCACTTGCATAGAGCTCCAACTCATAGAATCAGTATTTGCATCTTTCAGATATGAGTAGAAGTTGTAAACAATATAATCATAGACATTTGCAAGATTATACGAACATCTTTCACTTGGTTCAAAATCCTGAATAGAATTGGAACCTCGGGTTGACAAGAAAGAGAAAAGGGATCGTTCGTTTTGACCATAACGATGGATGGCGGAAGTGATAGTGTAAGCAGAAAAAGCATCCAAGGGATATAGTTGCAATGCAGTCTCCTCGGAAAAAGTATTTGCTAAAAGTCCAGTTTCCTGAGAAAGTCGATACAGACGTTGTGCATTTGCTGTTTCTGAGTTATTATGGTCGTGCAAAAGTTGTTTAGAAGCCAAAAACAACAGTTGCTCTACAGGTTCCACAAATGCTATTTCCATAAAACGTCCCTTGACTTTCTGCCACTCGTTTTTTTGCGCTTCAGTCAAATCCTTTGAGTATGCGCCAAAATTTTGATGCAGTGTGGTAAGAAGTAAGATGTTTCTGGAAGGATGATTAACAAATTCCGCCAACTTTTGCATGAAGTACAATTCTCGCTCAGGATTGTTCTTCGCAGCGTGTTCCAAAATTTTACCAAATTCATCCACAACTATTACCAAAAATTTATTCTCTGATTCTACTTTTCTGTAATAGGCTTTCAATTCATCAAGAACACTTTGTGAAGTCCCTTCTACATGCAATTTTTGCCCCAACAAAGTTGACAGTTCTTGGTAATCTCCAACAATATTAAGTATCATGTACCCTTTAGCGGATGAGAGATTCGATGAGTTTAATAGCCGTGGTTGCCTGTTCGTCCTTTTCAAATCGGACTCTAAAGCCAACAAAAAGCTCGACTTCCCTGTCCCGTATGTGCCAATTATAGTAAATGAGTGTATGCCGGATTTGTAGCCGTCAACAATTGCGCTAACGGATTTCAATCCATTAGGCGTGACAACGTATTGCATCGCGCTTGGGAAACCATCTTCTATATTTGCCGACAGACTAAAGGACTGATTCATAATAACGATCTAAAACGTTCATTTTATCTAAAGAATGGATAATTTGTAATTGTCGTACACCTGCCACATCATTATATGCCAATGCGTCGGGATATAAATCAGCAAGCTTCTTTGCCATTTCCAGTATCTCAAGATTATTCATACAAAATACAAGACCAAGTTCTTGTAATTGGTCAAAAGAAATGCTAAAATTGCCTGAATCAACATCAGAAAGAAGAGCAAAGAGAAAACAATGCGGTGGAATCTGACGTTTCCCATCAACATTAAAATAATAGGTCTTATTTTCTTCTTTTTGACGAAGTAAATCAAGGTCTATAAGCAGGTTGGAATATTCTTCGTGAGATTGAGGTGCATGGGGTAGAGTATAATTCTGGAAGAGGACTCCTATGTCTTTCTTTACCGTGTTTGGATTGAACAGCTTTTCCGATCCTTGTTCAACCATCTTCCTTTTGATGAAATTCAGTATGTGTTCACGTTCAAATTCTTTTCTTTCTTTTTGGTAATCAACAAAGAACAAAGAATATAACGATGCAATACGGCTATGGACAATGAGAAAATGCAACAGCCAAAGGGTTCCTGAGTCTTCCAAGAATGGGTCTTTCCCTGTTTCACTGTCAAAAAGATAATCCGCCATAGCTGTTGGTTTGTTGTCTTCAATTAGAGAAAAGGCCTTTAACCAATAGCGAATGGCAGTAACCATATTCTTGCCAACACCCAAATGTATTACAGCATCTGGCGAGTTAAAGTCATGACCATCCTTAATAAAATCATACCCCTTCTTCAGCCATAGTGATTTGCAAGGGAATGATTCATGCCCTGAGAACACATATCGGTTTTTTTCCTGTTTGTCCATTTTTTGTATTCTTCCGCGCCATAATAAAGAAGCGTGAACCACTTTATTTTCTGTCAAGGCTCCGGAATGGCCTGCGGCAACAATAAAGTAACTCCACGCCCAAGCGCAGACATCACTCTTTGCTGTTGCCGCTTCAAAATTTTCCGGATTCTGACAGGCACACAAAAAGACAATGCTTTCGTATAAGTTATCGTATAAAGAAGTCCCCTTCTCTTATAGGCAATTCAATTTGGTTAATATTAATAAACCGCAAAAATAGCATTTTTCCGCATACATTCTGCCAAAAACGCACATTTTTTTGCACCCATACCCCTCTCGCTGACACTTCCTGTCATTGCGTTTTTCCCAATCCACTGCCACACGGTGTACACCGACGTGTTGTTATTTTGCATCGTCAAATCAATCACCGAAAAAAGAAACATTATGATGAAAAAAGCAATGTCATTACCCTTGGCTATCATCTGCTCGGCCTTATTGCTGACAAGCTGTGGCATGTTCACCTATCCGAACTATTCGGTCTCCCTTTGCAAGGTGGAACGCCCGGAGGATGCCAAAAATCAGTTCGGAGAAACCAAAATCGTGAGTTTCAACGATGAAAACCTTACTAAGTACTCCTTTGAAGATGAGTACATTAAAATTGTTTGGTATGTGAGTCGAACTTCCCTGCATTTTCAGCTCACCAATAAATCCCAACATTCAATCAAGATTCCGTGGGATGAAGTGGTTTATGTGGATATCAAAGGACAGACGGGGCGCGTGATGCATTCAGGAATCAAGTATATTGACCGAAACAACTCCCAGCCAGCATCGGTGGTTCCCCGTGGCGCTTCAATTTCTGATCTGGTTATGCCGACCGACAATGTTTATTATGTGTCAGGTCAATATGGGGGATGGTCGGAACACCCTCTGCTGCCGAAATATACAACAACGGAGGAAATCCAGTCGAGTGGAGTAGTGGGGAAATCAATGAAAGTGCTGTTCCCTGTCGTGATAGAGAATGTGACCAACGAATACACTTTCGAATTCTGTATAGATGGTGCTACTGTTGGGCAGTAATCATCATATTTTTCCGGCAATTTCGCGAAATCTTACGCCTCTACCCTCGTCACCATAAAGTCCTCTCACTCCCGCATCATCCTCACCCGATACCGCACGAACTCCCGTAACTCCTCCCCGCCAAGGATCTCCACGTCATCGTAGAGACCCAGGATGAAGCGGGTGACACCCTCCAGGCGGCAGACCTCCGTCTCCAACAGGTAGCGGCCGCCCTCCTCCGCCTTCAGGAACGGCTCCGACAGCGGGTATTCCTCCGTCAATAAGCTCGCCGCACGGGTGGAGAGGCGCAGTCGCACGGGGAATCGCTGAGTGCCGTGCAACCGGAAGATATCGACGTAGCCCGTCTCGTGTTTCTCTTCGTAACGCCAGCCGGTTTCCAGTACTTCCACCCGCTGGATGCGCGTCACTTTGAAGGTCTTCACCATTTTGGACCCAGGCTCGTAGCACCAGACTTGGTCATGGCCAGACGTGAAATCGTAGGGTTCCACTAAACGGTCGGTGGTAGAGTTGCTGTGCCCCGATCGGTAACCCACCAGCACCGCCTGTCGCTGTCCCTCTATGGCCGTTGTCAGCTCGTGGATGGTGCGTTGAGTGCGTTTGCTCACCCCCATGTCGGTGATAACCTTGTAGTCATAGACCGCGTACAATTTCTTCTTCAGCAGTTCCTTTGACTTGGTGTTCGACTCAATGGAGTCGATGGCGGCACGCAGCACTAATTCCTCTTCCTCAGAGAAGTGTAGTAGTTCGCGGAGATGCCGCGACATCTTGTTGGCTGCCGTTTCTATGCGATAGGCGTTGTATTCGTTCTTCTTGACGGCAAAACCCGCTTCGCGGAACGTGTCAATGTAACGGAAGAAGGTACGCTCGCAGAAGCCAAAACGCTCGCAGATTTCCTCCTTGTTCATATATCGGTTGTTGGCGAGGAGCATTAGTAGTTGCAGCTCGCGCACGATTCTCGGTTGGTCCATGTCAGTGTGTTTAAATTTGCGGCAAAAATACGGATAATTACTGACACGACGTATCAGTATAATTGATTTTTTTATGTGACAGAATGAGTCATTACCGATGGGGGATTTTACGGCGCGAAAAATAAAATGAATGATATTATAAAAGAATAATTGTTATGATTTGTTTCTTCGTCGGAACTGCTAATTACTAACAGCAAATTGCCTGTCTCACCTTTCCACCCTGGAAACCACTTCCCCGCAATAAAACCTCGTCACCAAGCTGTCGCCTTGCGCGAGCCCGGCGGCGTCGGTCACCGCCTTGCCGTCCTTTAACGTGATGCTGTAGCCGCGCTTCAGCACGTTCTCCGGACTCAGCAGCTGCAGCTTCTCCTCCATGGCCGTGAGGTCGCGGGTCTTGCGCTTCAGCAGGGCACGGCACTCGCGGGGCAGCCGCTCCTCCACGGTCACCAAATGCTGTCGCGACCGCTGCAACTGCAACTGCGTCTCGTTGCCCGCCTCGCGCATCAACTCTCTCAGCCGGAAATTCTGGCTTGTCATGAACTCTTTGCTCTTGAAAACCAGATTCTTGTAGGTGTCGGCAAGGTTGCTCCGATGCCAGTCCAGCGCCTTCGGCAACTTGTACTGCAGGGAGGCCTCCACCTTGAGCATCTCCTGACGGCAGTCCGTGATCTGCTGCTGCACCCGTTGCACGATGCGGCCGATGGCGTCGTCAACCTGCTCGTCGAAGTGGCGGAAGGCGGCCAGCAGCGAGAAGGCCACATCGGTGGGGGTGATGAAGTGGGCGTGCGCCACCATGTCGGTGACCGTCAGGTTGGTGGAATGCCCGATGCCGGTGAGCACGGGCAACGGGAAGGTGGCCACGCTGCGGGTCAGCTCGTAGTCGTCGTAGCAGCTCATCCCCACGTCGCCGCCGCCACCGCGCACGATGACCGCCACGTCGAAGTCGTCCTGCCGCATCGCGATCTCCCCGAACCGCCCCATGATTCCCGTGATGGCCTTGTCTCCCTGCAAGATGCTGGGAAACAGTTCCGTACGGAAACGGTAACCGTACTCGTTCTGCTGCAACGTCTGCATGAAGTCGCTGTAACCCTTGCTGGTCTCCACGGAGATCACCGCCACGCGCTTCGGCAGCAGCGGCATCGGCAGGTTGCGGTTCCGCTCGAAAAGACCCTCCTTCTTGAGCCGCGCGATCACCTCCTGACGGTTCTTCACCATCTCCCCGAGGGTGTACGTTGGCTCGATGTCCTCGATGTGCAGCGCCAAGCCGTGCTTCGGACTGAACTGGATGGTGGCGAGGCACAGGATGCGGATGTTCTCTTTCAACGGCTCGCCGGTGATCTGCTCGAACCGCCGGTTGATGTCTTGGAAATGACTGGACCAGATGATGGCTCGCATCTCGGTCTTGATGGTATTCCCCTCGCGCTCAACGAGTTCCGGATAGCAGTGACCGCTGTAAGGATAGTAGTTCAGCTTCAGGATTTCCGCCTTGATGTAATAGGGTCGGGTATAGGTGCGCTCAATCATCTTGTGGATGCTCATGGCCACATCCGACAAGGAATAAACGGTATGGTTGTTGAAGGTTTCGCGTTCGGACATGCTTTTGTAATGGTTATTGGTTATGGGTTATTGGTTATTGAAGGTTTAATGGTTATTGGTTATTGGTTATTGAAGGTTAAAGGTTAGAAGGTTAGAGGTTAGAAGGTTAGAGGTTAGAAGGTACGAGGTTTAGGACGAAAGTACGGTTCGCCAATTATAATTATCAATTATCAATTATCAATTATCAATTAAACGTGATGTTTTTCGGGATTTTCAGCCAGTGTTCGTAGGGTTTGCCGAGGCGTTTGACGGCGAGGGGCCAGATATCTTCGGGGGGCGTGTCGAATATCAGGGAATGCGTGGCTGGGGCGACTACCCACATGTTGCGCAGAAGTTCGTCTTCGAGCTGTCCGGGTGACCAGCCGGCGTAGCCCAACAGGAATTTGTGCTTCAGGTTGGGGATGGCCGCGTGCTCGATAACGGCCAGCAGCACAGGATTGTAGCCCACATAGACGTTGGGGAGCAGTCGGGACGCCTCGGGACAGGAGTCGAAGTTGTGAAGGAGGAAGACGGCTTCGGTCAGCACCGGCCCGCCGAAGAAAATGGGCGTATCGACTTTGATCTCGTTCACCACCTCGCGCACGCTGTGCGGCAGCGGCCTGTTGATGATCAGCCCCGCCGTGTGCTCCTCCTCGTAGTCAGTCAGCAGCACCACGGAATGGTTGAAGAAGGGGTCGTTGAAGTACGGGGTGGAGATCAGCAACCGCCCCGCATCCGGCACGATCCCGGTGGGCTCAAAATCCAGAAAATCATTGTACATGTCCATTTTCCAAAATTTGCGCAAAGATACGATTTTTATCCTTAGCATTCATGAATTCTCGTCGCCCCAAAGTCTCAGGTCTTACGTCTTGCGTCCTAAAATCTTCTTTTTAAAATGATAATATCATGTGTTGTAAATTTTAAATTAACATTCTTTAGTACATTTTGTGCGGTTTTTCGGACGGAATCAAACTTTTTGTATTTAGTATATTGCTGAATTACAGGTGTTTGTGTTAGCTCTTGTTAAAAATGCTTAAAAATAATGCCACCCTCTTGACAAGGGCGTTTTTCTGTTGTATCTTTGCATTGACAAAAACAAAATTTATAAACCTAAAACAAACAAACAATGAAATGCAAAGTACAATGGAAAATTCTATTGGCTATTCTGACGTTAATGTCAGGGAAAATGAGTGCTCAGCAACCAGAGGCGTATGGGCAGAATCGCAAAACTCAAGACAGTCAGATTGAACAACTGCTGCGGCAACAATATCAGGAGGTAAGTCCCTGGTTTGAGGAAGCTTACCGGGACTACCCGACGCTTCCGCGAGGGGTGTTGGAGGCGGTGGCGTTCCAATATACCCGCTTTGACCCGAACGTGCGGATGGACACGGCGGAGGTGGATCCCTCGGAAATCCCCCGTACCTATTCCATCATGGGGTTGACCCTCCATGGGAAGGGGTTTTTCAGGGAGAATGCGCGGCTGTTGGCGGCCCAAAGTCCGTATCCGCTGGATGCGATACTGTGGGATCCGGGAACGGCGGTCAAGGCCTACGCCTACGTGTTTGCCCGAAAACAGCGGGAGTACGGCTGCTTTGGCGACTCCTTGGAACAGTATCGGCGTATCTTCGAGGATCTCTGCGAGTTGCCGGTTCCAGACAGGCAGGGAGATGATTTTGCGATGAACAGCTTCCTTTATATGATATACTGGTTCTTGAGCGACCCGGATAACGCTACCTATGGCGGGCCTGCGCGAAAAGTGGATTTCGAACGGCTGTTCGGGGACGAATATGCACGGCTCCGAGGGAACAAGGCGGAGGTGCGTACGAATGACGGGGTCCGTTCCGGTACCGCCACAGACTATCCCGGCGCGATTTACAATCCCGCCGCGACGTGCAACTATACTTCCGGTAGGGGCGGGACGACCGTCACCGCGGTGACCATCCACTACACGCAGGGAACGTACTCGGGAGCCATCGCCTGGTTCCAGAACTGCAATGCGAAGGTTTCCGCCCATTACGTCATCCGTTCTATTGACGGGCAGGTCACCCAGATGGTGCGCGAAGCGGACAAGGCGTGGCATGTGGGGGTGGCCAATAGCTACACAATCGGCATCGAGCATGAGGCATACGGGGACATCGCCTCCTATTTCACCACGAACATGTATCAGTCGTCGGCGAACCTCGCGAAAGACATCTGCTCCCGCCGCAACAACATCAACCCGCGTCGTGTTTTCTATCGCGACACGCTGGATGACGGGACCGTGCTGAACTACGGTGTCCACAGTCTCGGAGGGGCTACCGCCTGTACGCAAATCCGAGGACACCAGCATTTCCCGTCCCAGACGCACACGGATCCCGGCCCTTACTGGAACTGGAATCTGTACTACAAGCTGATCAACGACAACCCTACGGTCACCTTGTTGACCTCGCAGACGGGCATCTTGACGGATTCCGGCGGTCAGACGGGCAACTACGGTGACGATGAACGGAAGATGTACCACATCCATGTTGCGGGGGCGGACAGCATAGCGCTGGAGTTCCAACAGTTCGACTTGGAGCCGGACTACGATTTCCTGTGGATTTACAACGGCGCTTCGGAGTTCTCCCCGTTGCTCGGGCGTTGGAACACCTACTCGCCGGGCCGTGTGGTGGCGGCAGGAGAAGACATGACGGTGGAGTTCCGCTCAGACTGCGCCACGACAGCCGCCGGCTGGAGGGCGCAATGGTCCGCCTGTCAGCAGTCTCCTGGTGGAGATAGTGACGACGGCGGCGAGGACATAGGAGGAAACGGTGGTGACGACGATGGTGGTACTGGCGATGGTGGAGATGGTGGTGATTCTGGCGGAGGTGATGACCAAGAAGAGGAAGAGGACGATTCGGAGGAGGAACCACCGGTGGTGGACCACGCCAACCCGCAGACACAGATCAACCTCGACCAAACCCAGTGGATCACGCGTGATTTTGATGCGACCTTCACAGATACGGATGACTCCGGCATCAAATGGGCCTTCTACCAGATTATGGAGTCCGACGGGGTGGGGTGGTATGCCCACGGCGACCAAGGCTTCCTCTGCGACAATTTCGACCATACTCTGAATCCGAACGTGTGGGTGAACAACACATCCAATCATTGGGCGGTATATGATGGTGCTTTGTGCCAAAACAATACCTCTACGGAATACTCTGGTGTGGCGGCACATTATAACGGCTCCGCACACACGGCCTATCTGTTCGACTTTTTCCTGGAATTCAATGGCGGGGAGAAGTGCTCGTTCTTCTTCAATTGCAACAATGCCCCCTCATTGACCTCCTTGTTTTCGGGGTATGAGGTCTGTTTCGACAAATCCAACCATACCGTCAGCGTATATCGGCTCATATTGGGATCCAAACGGCTGCTGAAGAAAAACGAACTGGTCTATTTTATGGATGAGACCTCCTATTTCTGCCGGGTCATCTATGACCATTCCAGAGGGGAAATTATCGTGATGCGGCACGGGAACAAGCTGTTGCGGACGGTGGACAATGTGCTTGCCACCACAACGGACTCCTATATCGGCTTTGTGACGCGGCGCGCATCGGTTTGCGTGGATAATCTGCGGGTATATGGCTCACGTACCTCGTCTGTCCATATCACGGTCGGCAATGCGAGTACATGCAACATACAAACGCAAGCGGTACATGGGCTTGGACGTGCCAAGTTGAAGTCTGTGGTGGTGGACAGGGCGTACAAGTTCTCAACATTAGCGGAGAGGATGTTGCGTGTTGACTATACGGCCCCGCCCGCAGTCGCGGATATCACACTGCAGCTGAACTACGAAACACTGTTTGATGGCTCCCAGCAGGTGCATGTCTCCGCCTCGTGGCCCCCTTCTTCCGATGAACAATCCGGCGTCTGTCATTACTATTACCATAATTCCCCTTGCAACCATTGCCAGTGGAATCCGAACTGGACTGATAACATTACGTTGTTGTCCTGCCACGATTGTTACACCTATACGGCCGACCAAATTGTCTCTTTCAGCGTTATTGTGGAGAACATTGCTGGATTGCGCTCGCCTGCCACCACAAAAATGCTGGGTCAAAATATTAGTCAAAATGCTATGAAAAAGAATCCAAAAATACAATTCTCGCTCTATGGCGGAAAGAATTTGGTGATAGATTGTCCTTCAACAGATTCTGACTTTGAAGAGATTCGGAAACCGATACGCTATGATGTTTTTGACATGTCTGGCAGAAAATTGATGAGCGGTGAGTTTG
The DNA here is from genome assembly GCA_017525245.1 of Bacteroidales bacterium. Classification (GTDB taxonomy): domain Bacteria; phylum Bacteroidota; class Bacteroidia; order Bacteroidales; family WCHB1-69; genus F23-D06. The sequence continues at coordinate 41,339 of JAFXTE010000077.1, forward strand.
CCGGGCACGCCACGGTTGGGTTGTCTCATTTGAGCGGAGGAATTTATCTGTTCCGTTTCGTACGGGGTAACACACTCTTGTCCACCGAAAAAATTGTGCTGCCAAACTGATTTTTTTCTATTTTCGCCGTTTGAAAAAAAATGGATTCATATCATTGAAACAATCTGATTATGAGATATTTTGACAGTAAAGTGCTGGACAATCAACAGGTGGCTGAAGACATTTTTGTGCTACGTGTGGAACACAATGGCGCGGAGGCGAAGGCGGGACAGTTCTATATGTTGAAGAGCTGGGACAAGGAGCTTACGTTGATGCGTCCGATCAGTGTTTTTAAGGCGGAAAAGGATGAACTGTGGTTCATGTACCGCCTGGTCGGTAAAGGCACCCAAATTCTGTCACTGTTGGAGAAAGGTGCGTCTATCAAGTTGCTGGGACCATGCGGGAACGGCTATCCATGCGAGAAACTCTCCGGAAAAGTGGCTGTCGTCGGTGGTGGATTGGGCGTCCCCCCGTTGTGCGAGACTTCCAGACAGCTGACCCAGGCTGGCGTCACGGTTGATGCTTACCTCGGCTTCCGGGATGTCCTTTTCGGCGTGGAGGATTTTGAGCCGTGGTGCGACAGTATCTTCGTCTCCACCGAAAAAGGAGAAGAGGGCTACAAAGGATTTGTCACAGATCTGCTGAAACCGGAAGGATACGATTGCGTGATCACCTGCGGACCTGAAATCATGATGCGCAAGGTCGCCGCGATGTGCGCGGAAGCCGCTGTCCCCTGTTACTGCTCGTTGGAGCATCGGATGGCCTGCGGCCTCGGCGCCTGCCTCGGCTGCAGCATCCGCACCCAAAACGGCATGAAACGTGTCTGCAAAGACGGCCCGGTCTTCCTCAGCACCGAACTGCTGTGGAATAGTTAGTAGTTAGCAGTTAGTAGTTAGTAGTTAGCAGTTAGCAGTTGGCTTTGAGCCAATAGTCATAGTCTAAGTCTAAGTCATAGTCTAAGTTATAGTCATAGTCATAGTTATAGTCATAGTCATAATGGATAAATCAATCAATCTGTCAGTGAATATCGCGGGAGTCCCGTTCAAGAATCCGGTCATTGCCGCATCAGGGACTTTCGGGTTCGGTGAAGAATATAATGAACTGTATGATGTCGGGTGTCTGGGCGGAATCTGCTCCAAAGGCCTGACCCTTCATCCGAAAGACGGGAACGAAGGCATTCGGGTTTGGGAAACGGCCTCAGGGATGATGAACAGCGTGGGTTTGCAGAATCCGGGCGTTGAGTATTTCATTGAGAATGATATTCCCTTGATGCGCCGTTTCGGGAATGTGCTGATTGCCAATATGGGCGGTCACAGCTTGGAAGATTATGTCACCGGCGCTTCAATGCTTTCCGCTGCCGATATCGACATGCTGGAACTGAACATCTCCTGTCCGAACGTGAAGAGCGGCGGCATGGCTTTCGGCATCAAAGCGGATGTGGCGCACGATGTGGTCAAAGAGGTGCGTGCGGTCTGCAAGAAACCCCTGATAGTCAAGCTGTCCCCGAATGCGGAGAACATTCTGGAAATGGCCAAGGCGTGTGAGGATGCCGGTGCGGATGCGCTTTCGCTGGTCAACACGTTCCAGGCCATGGCCATCGACATACGCAAACGGAAACCGGTCTTCAACAATGTCTATGCCGGACTGTCGGGCGCGGCCATCAAGCCGATCGCGCTCCGCATGGTCCATTCGGTCTGCAAACAGGTCCGTGTTCCCGTGATCGGGATTGGCGGAATCTACACGGCGGAGGATGTCCTCGAATTCATGATGGCGGGTGCCAGCGCCGTGCAGATCGGCACCGTGAATTTTAACGACCCGCTCGCCGGCAAGAATGTGCTCGAGGATTTGTCCGCACTCTGCCAGCGTGAGGGAATTGTTGACATAAACGAAATCAAAGGGATATGCTAAATCGTTTTCGGAATTTATGGATGCTGCTCATTTGCATGGGCTTAACCGTTTATGGATACGGCCAGTCGTCGGTCACGCAGCCGCCTAACCCGGGATTCGAGAACTGGCCCGGCAGCGAGACCAGCTCCCCTGCGGGATGGCATTCTTACGACGAGGCCTCAGGAATCTTCGCCAGCACCGTCTCCAACAAAAGCGGCGGAGACCAGCCCTCCCTGCAACGGGTCAGCGGCCGTTTCGGGAAAAACGCCGTGGTGATCCGCTGCAACAAGGTCATCGGGGTCGCCGCCAATGGCGCGCTGACCTGCGGACGCGTGTGCATGGCGGCGATGGGCGCCTCCAGTCCGAAAAACTATTGCTTCACCGACAGGGCGAACGGTTATGCCTACAAGTTCACCGCCCGTCCGGATTCGGTCTATTTCTGGGCCAAGTTCAAAATGAAAGGAAATGTGACAGCTTCCGCCAAAGCACATCTGCACACCGACTGTGACTTCCGGGATTTTGTGGATATCGGCCAGCCGTCTGACATCGCCTCCGCGATTTTCTATTTCCAGGACAAGGGGAACGGCCAATGGCATCAGTACAAGCAGGCGTTCAAGGCATTCGCCTCCCCGCAAAAGGCCACAGCAGAGCAGGCTCCAATCCCCACACTCAACAACTGGACCCGTCGGCCAAGCTATCTGCTATTCTCCTTTACCACAAATCGTTATGTGATGAAAGGAACTAAGGGGGACGCGCTCTACATCGACAATATCCAGTTTATATACAACAAGAAATTGTCCATGCTGTATATCGATGGAATGGATCTTCCCGATTTTTCAGGCGATAGGGATGAGTATGTCTGTTTCTATGATCCCAAAAATATCCCCTTGTTGCCTCATGTTGATGCGCAAACTGAATCCCCCAGAGCGGAGGTCTCAATTCGTCAGGCCACGATGGCTAATCCCGTGGCAGAGGTGACGGTCACCCACGATGATGTGTTATTGGGTGACGCTTTGCCGAAAGTGTACAGGATTGTTTTCCTCCCGCAATACTCTTTCCCGCTGGCTCATAACGAACAAGGCGTCCAATAGTGCGGGAACTTTTGTACAATAAAGTGATTGTTTGTGCGTTATCAGTTTCTCATTTGAAATATAAGAACAGCAAAAATGAAAGGTCTTCCAGTGAAATTCGCCCTGTTTCTATTCGTGTCTTTTATAACATTGAACATGTTTACCGTCGGTAAAGCCAAGGGTCAAGTGGCTTTGGGCATAAAGGCGGCTGGTAACATGACTAATTACATGAACCTCACAAACATGGATTTCGGTATGGAAGCCGGTGTTTTTATGAGGCTTGGGAACAAGCTCTTTTTTCAGCCCGAAGTGAATTATGTGTTCAAGAATTCCACTTTCAAGGAGAATGCTATAGAGGAGATATCCACTAATGAGAAATTGCGACAGCACACTATAGCAGTCCCCTTATTGCTGGGTTTCCATTTCATAAACAAGGAAAATTTCAAATTCCACTTTACAGTAGGTCCTCGCTTTAATTTCAGAATCTCCGACAATGTGGTTGGCACCGACTGGAAAGCAGGGGCTCTGCAGTGGGGAGGACAGATTGGTCTTGGAATTGATGTATGGCGGTTTGCTTTTGATGTAAGTTATTGTATAGCAGCGGATAACTTTCGCAATTCGGTTACGACCGTCACCCATACTCAAATGGCCAATACCATACTTTTTTCGCTGGGTTTCAAGTTCTTGAAATAATTTTCGGTTGTCACCCAAGATTCGGTTGTCAAAATACGTTTGTATAAAATGAAAGAGCAGTCGGAAGTGTTGCAGTGGGTTCAAGACTGTCGTAGCGGCAGTACTCGTGCGCAACACAAACTGTTCAAGTACTTTTACAGCAGTGTCATGAGTGTGTGCATGCGCTATGCCGGAAGTACGGACGAGGCCGCCGATATGCTCAACGAAGGTTTCTTGAAAGTGTTTTCTAACCTTGACAAATATGAAAACTCAGGTTCTTTTGAGGCGTGGCTGAAACGGGTCGTGTGCAACGCCGCACTGGATTACCGGCGTAAGTATGATAGGAATGTCAATCTGGTGGACATTGACGATGTTCAGGACTCCCATTTTTCGGATTACAATGTGAATGACGCCATATCGAAGATTTCTTCGGAGGAAATTGTCGGGTTAATCCAGCAGTTGCCGCCGGTCACGCGGGTTGTGTTCAACATGTTCGTTTTCGAGGGGTTCTCGCATCGCGAAATCGCCCAACAGTTAGACATTTCAGAGAATACGTCTGCATGGCATGTGAATCAGGCCAGATGTCGCCTCAAGGAATCCATAAAACTGTATGACAATGAATGATATGACGGATTTTGACAAACTGATTAAAGAGAAAGCGGGACAAGCCTCCTATCCTTACGATAAGGCAGCTTGGAAGCAGTATAAGCGTAAAGCGGGGTTGCATGGCGGGGCTGCAAAGTATTGGGTGCTTGGGGCTGCCTCCATTGTTGCTGTTGGCACTTTTCTTCTGCTTAAACAGGGGCATCAAGCACCTCCTCCTTCTGTCCAACCTACACAAACTGTAGTATCCGCAGTAGATTCCGGATTGGCTTTGCAGAATGCCTCAAGCGAAGTGGCGGAGGACACATTGGCAATACAGGAAATACATGCGGTTTCAAAAGGCGCACATTCCGTTTCTCAAAAAAATATTGAAAAAATCGTAGAACAACCACAAGCTTTGTTGAAAGACACATCCAAAGTCATCGGAAAAGTCACCTACGGGAAACCGATTGTCATCGATGTGGACACGATAACACGTATGGTCCCTACAGATGAAGAATTGAAAAAAGGGCATAGCCGGTTGTTCTGAAATTTTGGAGGATGGTTGCACTTTTTTTTGTACTTTTGCCGCCAATTTAAATTTGGAAAATGGATAAGAATACGGTAATAGGTCTGTTGCTGATTTTCGCCCTGTTTATGGGCTTCAGCTTCTACCAGACCTCTCAGATGAAGAAGCAGAAAGCCGCGCAAGAAGCGCAGATGTTGGAAGAAATTGAGAAAGAGACGGCGGAAACCGCAAAGACACTCTCCTTGGACAATCAGTCGGACACGGCCGGTGTCCCTGTCGCACCCACCGCAACGGCAGCACTCACCCCCGCACAACGTTTCTCTAACGCCCAAGTCTCCGAAGACGGTGACTATATGGTTGAGACCGCCAAGGCTTACTACTTCTTCAGCAAGAAAGGAGGCTACCTCAAACAAATCGAACTTAAGGATGTCTATCGCTACACGCCGAAGGACTCCGCCAAGCAACCCCTTGTGATTTACGAAGGCGGCTCCAACAGCATGGCTATCAAGCTGATGCTCCGCGACCAGTCGGAAATCTCCACCGGTGATTGCTATTTTTTGGCCAATGCGGATGAACTTGTGGTGGATGAGCAACACAACAAACTCTCCCTCAGACTCTATCCTAACGCCGGCACCGACAGTACAAAGTGTCAGGTTCTTGACCAAAAATCCTACATTGAGTATCTTTATACATTCTCCAATGACGACTATAAGTTCGACTATGAAATCAATGTCGTCAATATGGAGCCTTACCTCTACCCGAACCGCCGGGCCTTTACGATACAGTGGCAGGCGCAGCCCAAGTGTGTGGAGAAAAATTTCGATTATGAGAAGAACATCACCTCTGTATATTATATGGATAACAGCGATGATGTCGGCAACTTAGATGAGCGTAAGCCTGACAAAAAGGATTTCACCGCCCCGCTGAAGTGGGTCTCCTTCAAACAGCAGTTCTTCACCACCTGTTTGGTGTCTAAGGAGGTCCCGTTCTCTTCCGGTTCCCTGTCGGTGCAAATTCCCGAAGACAGACGTGACAACATTCTGAAAGACTGCACCGCCGACCTTGATTTCGAGGTCGCCGACTTGAACAAAGGGCATTTCGGTATGTACATGTACGTGGGACCGAACCAGTACCGTTTACTCAAGGAGTACGATACGAAGTTAGAGCGTCAGGTTCCGCTTGGTTGGGGTTTCTTCCTGTTGCATTGGGTAAACCGTTTCATCATCATCCCGATTTTCAACTGGTTGGAAGCGTACGGATTGAGCTACGGAATCATCATTCTGATACTCACCATTTTCATCAAGATAGTGGTGCTGCCGGTGAGTTACAAGACGTATATGTCATCGGCGAAGATGCGTGTTTTGAAGCCTGAGATTGAGGCGATAAATGCGAAATACCCGAAAGACGAGGACATGATGAAGAAGCAACAGGCCACGATGCAACTATATCGTAGCGCAGGTGTCAAACCGGCTGGCGGTTGCGTGCCGATGCTGCTGCAAATGCCTATCCTCATTGCCATGTATCGCTTTTTCCCTGCCGCATACGAGTTGCGCCAGCAGTCGTTCCTGTGGGCAGAAGATCTCTCCACGTATGATTCTATCTGGGATTTCGGCCGCAGCATCCCGCTCTATGGCGATCACGTCAGCCTTTTCACGCTGCTGATGACTGCCGCCACGATAGTATATACTTGGCTGAACAACAAGTTGATGGCCCCCACGCAGGGCAATAAGGACCAGCAACGTATGATGAACATCATGATGTATATGATGCCTATCATGTTCCTGTTCATGTTCAACAATTTCGCATCCGCTCTTACTTACTATTATCTGCTCTTCAACCTTGTCACATTCCTGCAGATGTTCATCTTCCGTGTTGCAGTCGATGAGAACAAACTTCGCGCCAAAATGCAGGAGAATATGAAGAAGCCCGTCAAGAAATCCAAATGGCAGCTGAAGATGGAAGAATTGCAAAAACAGCAGGCGCAAATGCTTAAACAACAGCAACAATCACAAAAAAGAAAATAATTTTTGAAAAAAGATGGCAAAGTGAACGAAATTTCCGTACTTTTGCGGTCTCATTTGAATCAATAAAAGTATTAGACATTATGGAAAATCAAGACAAAAACGAAGTCCTCTCGCGTGCAGTGAAAGCAGGGAAAAGAACCTATTTCTTCGATGTCAAGAAAAGCAGGAATGAGGAGATGTATCTCACCATTACGGAAAGCAAACGCAAGTTTAACGCTGATAACGGAAACTTCTTCTACGAGAAACACAAAATATTCCTCTACAAGGAGGATTTTGAAAAATTCAAGAACGCTCTTACGGGTGTGATTGATTTCATTGAAAATGGCATTGTTCCTGAGGACACGTTCATTGAGAACGACAATTTTGAGAAGACGGATGACGATATGGATTTAGGCATCACCTTTGATGACATAGATCTTTCATTATAAAATGGGGAAAGTAGTAGCCATTGTAAACCAGAAAGGTGGAGTAGGGAAGACAACCACCGCCGTGAATCTGGCAGCGTCGTTGGCGCTGCTGGATTTTCGTGTGTTGTTGATTGATGCTGACCCACAGGGCAATGCATCCAGTGGTGTTGGTGTTTATCCGGACGACAACACCATAAGTATCTATGACTGCATTGTGAACGGTAAGATGGCCTCGGAGGCCGTTGTGGAAACGAAAACCCCCAACCTCTATTTGATGCCAGCCACCATTCACCTTGTGGGTGCCGAAATCGAGATGATTTCTTTCGACCGTCGGGAATATCGGATGAAGGACGCACTTACGGATGTCAGGAACGATTACGACTTTATCTTCATCGACTGTGCGCCGTCACTGGGCCTTGTCACCCTTAACGCGCTTGTCGCCGCCGATTCCGTCATCATTCCCGTGCAGTGCGAGTATTTCGCCCTCGAAGGTCTCGGCAAACTGCTCAACACAGTCCGTATCGTGCAGTCGAACATGAACCCAAATCTTTCCATTGAAGGAATTTTGATGACGATGTACACGAACCGCTTCAAGTCCTCCAACGCTGTCTATGAGGATGTGCGTTTCCATTGCCGCGACATCGTGTTCGACACCGTCATCAACCGCACGGTGCGCTTGAGCGAGGCCCCGAGCTATGGGGTGCCTATCGCTGTCTATGACATCAAATCCGTTGGCCACGTCAACTACATGAACCTCGCCAAGGAGTTCTTGCTGAAGAACGGATACACCGTATAATGAACAATGTTCAAAGTTCAATGTTCAAAGTTCAAAGTTCAAATCACTATTCACTAATCACTCTTCACAAACATTAATCTGAATCAAAATATTATGCCAAAGAATGACAGACCATTAGGACGCGGATTGGAAGCGATGCTCGGCGGGATGGAGATACCCGTGCACAGTGAGCATACGCAGGTGGTAAGTGGTAATACTAACATCCGTGTTGAATCGATAGAAGCCAACCCCTATCAGCCACGCACTCGTTTCGATGAAGAGTCGTTGGCGGAATTGGCCCAGTCCATCAAGACTTATGGGCTGATCCAGCCGGTGACAGTGCGTCCGGTAGGCAACGGCAAATACCAGCTCATTTCCGGAGAGCGACGTTTCCGTGCCGCGCAGTTGGCGGGATTGACTGAAATCCCTGCCTTTGTCCGCACTGTGGATGATGCCCTTTCCATCCAGATGGCTCTCGTGGAGAACATCCAACGCACCGACCTGAACGCTATCGAGATAGCCTTGAGCTACCAGATGCTCATGGAAGAATGTCATTTCACCCAAGAAGAACTGGCTGTCAAAGTAGGGAAGACCAACACGTCCATTTCCAACTACTTGCGTCTCCTCAAGCTTTCAACACCCGTGCAGGTGGCCGTGCGCGACAACCAGATCGCCATGGGGCATGCCCGCGCATTGGTTCCTGTGGAGGACGAGGCGTTACAAGCCAAATTGGTACAGCAGATTATCAAAGATCAACTGTCTGTGAGACAGACTGAATCGTTGGTGAAATCCGCCTTGGAGGGCACCCGTAACAAAAAGTCGAAGGTGAAAATAACCCTTTCCGATGAAGTGCGCAACGCCCAGACCGCCTTGGGGAAGAAATTGAACACAAAGGTGAATATCAAGAAAGATATCTCGGGGAAGGGCACGATTCAAATTCCGTTCTCCTCCGACGAAGAGTTAAAACATATTCTGGACGTTTTGCAATAAATCGTTAACATCAGCGTTAGCTTGTTGCAAATGTGATGATTATGAGAATGAAGAAGCAGATTTTTGTGGGTGTTATATTGCTCTGCATGAGTCTGTTCGCTTATTCCCAAGAAATTACCTCACCGAAGGTCTCTCGTGTGAAAGCACATGATTCGCTGAAGGTTGCCAAACATAGTCCGACGGCCGCGATGCTGTATTCCATCATTCCAGGTGGCGGGCAGATTTATAACCGCAAATATTGGAAAGTGCCTATTATCTATGGCTTGTTTGAGGTGTCCGGCTATTTTTTGTACAAATACACGTCTGACATGCTCTTGTACAGAAGGGAATTTATCAACCGTCGCGATGGGCATACAGACTTGCTGATTCCCGGATTGGCCAATTCTGATGACGAGAACATCCTTTCCATGCACCAAAAGGCGCTCCGCAATATGGAAATCAGTCTTGCGGCCACCGCCCTCATCTATACACTAAACTTTATCGATGCCATGGTGGATGCGCACCTCTACTACTTTGATGTTTCTGATGATTTGTCGCTGTATTGGAGCCCGATGTTGTTGCCGACCCCGGGCAGCACCTCGCCATCATACGGCATCTCAGTGGCTTTGAGCTTCAAATAACTACTTAGACTTAAACTTAGACTTAGACTTAGACTTAAACTTAGACTTAGACTTAGACTTAAACTTAAACTTAGACTTAGACCCTTGAACATTGAACATTGAACATTGAACATAGACCCTTGAACATAGACCCTTGAACTTTAAACTTTAAACTAAAATAATGACCAAATCCAATATCATCTTAGCCGCATTTGTCCTGTTCATGCTCCCATTTGGGCTTTCGGCGCAGAATTGTCATATTACGGGACGAGTCGCCGTGCCGGCACTGCAGGGCAAGAAAATCGCAGTGCTGAATATGAATACCGGCAAGTCGTTGACATCCACAAAGATAGTGGACAGCGTTTTTACATTGGACATCGATGTGTCGGAACCGTTCGTGGGCATGCTAAAGACGGATCCTCAAAACAACAATGCCCGCAGTTACTATTACCTGCGCATTGTTGGCGAACCAGGCAATATCTACGCCGACTTGGTGACCGATTCGTTGTCTGGAACGCCGCTTAATGACCGGTTCTATGACTTTTCCAAAAGGTGCAATAATGAGGTAAGTGTCATCAACGCCTATTATTCTAAACTGGATCAGTTGATTTCTAAGCCAAGGGAGGAGCGGGAGAAATTGGCGCAGGAGTATCAAAACAGGACCACGATGCTCTTTCTCATGGTAAAAGACACTTACACCGCTAACAAGTCGAATGCCATGGGCGCACTTGTTATGGAGAATTATCTGGAATATGAGGCGGAAGATTATGAGTCGGTGGTGGAAATGTTGGAAGGGGCAGCTCCTGTGGTAACTACATATCAGCCTCTTAAGACGAAACTGGCGGCGATGGAAAAAATTAGCCACACGGCAGCGGGCAAACCGTTTATTGACCTTAACTTGACGGACTATAAGACAAAGAAACCAGTAAAGTTGAGTAAGGTGATCAACGGCAAGGTCGCTCTTATCGACTTCTGGGCTTCCTGGTGCGGACCGTGTCGCCGTGAAATCCCCTACATCAAGAAAATTCACGAACAATATGGTGGCAAGGACTTTGTGGTAATCAGTCTCAACGTGTGGGACAAACCCGAGGCGCAGGCCAAAGCTATCAAGGATTTGGGCATGACGTGGACACAGCTGACCGATGCCACCCGGAATGCAACCGATACCTACGGCGTTGATGGTATTCCGCAGATACTGCTCATCGGCAAGGACGGGAAAATCATTGCCCGTGATTTGAGAGGGGAAGAAATCGAGAAGGCCGTGAAAAAAGCATTGGAAAAATAGTCCGTTTTTTGTACTTTTGCACTTTGAAACAAAGGATTAGACGTATGACTGCTGTAGAATTACAAACCGAACTGTTGCGAGAAATCTCTCCCATTGCAGAAGACGAGGGGTTGATGCGCAAGGTGATTAATTATGTTAGAGATCTCGTCCGCATTAAAGATGAGGAGGTCGAGACCAAAGAAGATGTCGTTGGAAACATACGTGAAGCATTTGCCGAATTTAAACAATATAAGGAAGGTCAACTTGAATTTCAAACTGCCGATGATTTACTAAATGAACTTCGTACATTATGAACTGTAGAATCGTTGTCACTCCGACTTTTTCTCGTGAATCTAAAAAACTATCCAAACGCTATCCTTCATTTGCGGACGATTTTGAAAGTTTTCTTCTTAATCTGAAGGAAAACCCATCGTCGGGAACTTCTATAGGGCATGGGATTCATAAAATTCGTTTCGCAATAACCTCAAAAGGCAAAGGAAAACGCGGTGGAGCAAGAGTCATTTCGCATGTTAACGTTGTACTTGAACTAAATCAACAAGAGGTGACTTTGTTAACAATATACGACAAGTCCTATAAAGAAAATATAACAAATCAGGAAATAATACAATTATTGCAAGAAGCAGGAATCGAATAATGAAAGTCGCAATATTAGGATACGGGAAAATGGGCCACATCGTGGAGAAAGTGCTGCTGGAGCGGCGGCACGAAGTTGTGGCCGTCATCGACAACGAGGCGGACTGGCAGCGTCTTGACCGTGAATTCCGTTCTGCGGAGGTTGCCATTGACTTTTCCGAACCGGGTGTCGCGGTGCCGAACATGCTCCGCGCATTCGAGGCGCATGTCCCGATTGTGGTGGGCACCACTGGCTGGCACGAACGCCTCGAAGAGGTGCGTCAGGCTTGTGCCGCACACAACGGACGTTTGGTTTATGGCGCCAACTTCAGCATCGGGGTCAATATTTTCTTCAAAGTCAACCAATTGTTAGCCAAGTTGATGAATAATCAAGACCGATACAAGGTGGCGATGGAGGAAACTCACCATATCCACAAGAAAGATGCACCGAGCGGCACCGCCATCCACCTTGCGAAGGATATTGTCAGCGAGGTCGATTCGCTGCAGGACTGGCGGTTGACTCCTTGTGACCATACGAATGTGGTGCCTATAACGGCCATCCGCGAGGGCGAAGTCCCCGGCACGCATAAGATCGTGTGGGAATCTCCCGAAGACACTATCGAAATCACCCATACCGCCCACGGCCGCGAAGGCTTCGCCCGTGGCGCCGTCCACGCCGCCGAATGGCTGGTGTCGCGGCCTTCTGGCGTGTATCCGTTTGAGAAAACAATTGATATTTGAAACGAGTCTACCGAGCTCTTGCCCCTTCGGGGCTGCTCAAGGAAGCTATTCATCATTCATCATTCATAATTCATAATTAGAAAGATGTTCATATCAAAAACCGCATTAATTATCATCCTCATCATCTCCTTCCTCGGCTGGCAGGTCGGGATGTGGGGCATTTTCAAGAAAGCAGGGCTGAAGCCGTGGCTGTCACTGGTTCCGTTCTACAACATCTGGTTGTGGATCAAGGAGGTTATCGGCCGCAAATGGTGGTGGATGCTGCTGTTCCTGATTCCGTATCTCGGCATTTTCATGTTCTTCTACATGATCTGGGAGACCATCCGGCAGTTCAACAAATACAGCTACTTGCCGCTGATTTTCGGCACGCTGTTCTTCCCGTTTTACCTGCCTTATTTGGGATTCTCGCCGAAGGAGCAGTATGTCACGCCGGAGAATCTGGAGCGTCCGAAGAAGACCTCTGCGCGTTCCTGGGGAGATGCGCTGATTTTCGCGGTGGCCGCCGCCTACATCATCCGTTCCTGCTGGTTCGAACTATACACCATCCCGACTTCCTCCATGGAAAGCTCCTTGATGATTGGCGACTTCCTTTCCGTGAGCAAGGTTGCGTATGGTGTCCGTGCACCGCAAACCCCGTTAGCTATTCCGTTTATCCACAACAAGCTGCCTAAGACCGAGGTGAAATCTTATTCGGAAATCATCAAGCTGCCCTATATGCGTTCCAAGGCGTTGAAACCGATAAAACGCAACGATGTGGTGGTCTTCAACTATCCTGACGGTGACACGGTCGTGGTGGAAAGGCAAGCGGAAAGTTACTACGCCATCGTCCGTGAATACGAGACGATGCTTAACCCGAATGCGAGCATGGCGGAGAAAAACAACGTGTTCCGCCGTTACGCACCCGAATACATTCAACAGTTACGGATGAAATATCCCGGCGCGTATGTGCCCGGGAAGGGTAGGGAAGCGGTCTGGAACGAATACAAGGTGATTGCCCGTCCCGTTGACAAGCGCGAAAACTATGTGAAACGCTGCATCGGTACCCCAGGAGACAAGTTGCAAATTATCGACAGACAGGTTTATATTAACGGAGAGAAGGCGGTCAATCCCGACCGTATCCAATATGCCTGCCTGATTTCTCACCCTACAGGTCTGCAACTTTCTAAAAAGGAACGCAAGAATCTGAATATCAATGAAGAAGATATGCAGCAGGTGGATGTCAACCGTTATGTGGCGATGTTGAATGGAGAGCAGCAGGACATTATCAAGAAAAAAGGTTTTGATGTGCAGATTTTGGAGGAGGAAGAGGGTGTCTATAGTCCTGACATTTTCCCGCACGACAGCAACTACAAGTGGAACAAGGACTTTTTCGGTCCGTTGACGATTCCGCAAAAGGGCGCCACCGTGCAGATTTCGCCCGAGAACATCGCTCTTTACGAGAAAATCATCCATAACTATGAAGGCCATGATTTACAGGTAAAAGACGGGAAGGTTCTCATTGACGGACAGGTTGCCACCTCCTACACCTTTGCGATGGATTACTACTTCATGATGGGCGACAACCGCCACAACAGCGCTGACTCCCGTTTCTGGGGCTTCGTGCCGGAAGACCACATCGTGGGCAAAGCCTCCATCGTGTGGCTCTCCCTCGACAAGTTCAAGACTTGGAGCGACAAAGGGAAAGTGAGATGGAAGAGGATGTTCAAGAAGATACGGATGTAAACAGTTAGCAGTTAGCAGTTAGCAGTTGTGCGCTGGCGAGCACCCTAAACCTTGAATTTTGAACCTTGAGCTTGAAACTTGAAACTACCTCGATACGAAAAAAAAGAACGAGACACCAAATGACGTCTCGTTCTTTTTTTGTGGGAACTACTAGATTCGAACTAGTGACCCCCTGCTTGTAAGGCAGGTGCTCTAAACCAACTGAGCTAAGCTCCCTGTCAATATGACGCTGCAAAAATACACTTTTTTTTTTATATCCCGAAATTTATTTTTGTTTTGCCGTTGATAGCGGCATTATCGTAATAGTCTAAGTTTAAGTTACTTGTCTATGTCAAAAAATCACGCCGGCGGAAATCCCGATGTATTGCGGCTTTTGTCCTTCCTTGTTTTGGAAGAAATGTTGGAATGAGTAGCGGTAATCAACGCCTATGGTGATGTATCCGAGCCGCATGTCAAATCCCGCTGTCAGCAGCACCCAATGCTTCTTGATGTTCTCTTTGCTGTACCCTAAATTGTTTTCCGTGACTTTCAGCAGCGGTTGGTAGGAGATGCCCACTTGCGGCATGAAGGAGATCTTTTTTGTGATTCGCACATCACCGACCACTTTGACCGGGATGACTAAGTAACGGTTCTCCACCAGATCGTCGGTGACGCTGTCGTTCGGGAGTGTTACTCTGAACCTGTTTTTGAAGTACTGGTATCCAAACCCGATTTCGCCATAGACATATTTTCCCGCACGGAAATAACCGCCGAAATGCACCGTTCTTGTGCCGGTCAGATAATCCACATCGGTGTAGTTATGGACTATCGGAAACTGCGTCCCAATCTTAAAGCCAATCTGATACCAATTCTCTTTTTGTGCGCTGACAATCGTTGCCGTCATCGCCAAAACCGTTATTATTATCCACTTTTTCATCGTGTTCTCATTTCATCGTTCATTCATCGTCCTTCTTCGCTTCTTCCTCTTCCATCGCCTTCGCACGCTCAGTCTCCTTCGTGTTGAACTGGTTCATGGTGAGTTGCATTCCAACCGTAACGAAGGATTTCACGGCGCTCACGGCGCGTTCGATGCAGGGCTCCACGAGCTTGAGCTCTTCGGAGGAGAACCGCCCCAGCACATAATCGACTTGGTAGCCTTGGGCGTAGTTTTTGCCGATACCGCAGCGCATACGCGGGATGTCGGTGCGCTCAAGGGTTTCGATAATGTCGCCGATGCCGTTGTGGGTGCCGCCGCCGCCTTTTGGCTTTAGCTTGAAGATACCGAGCGGCAGGTCAATGTCATCGTAGATGACCAGACAGTGGTCAACGGCCACGTTCTCTTCAGCAAGCCAGTATTTAACAGCTTTGCCGCTAAGATTCATGTAGGTGGTTGGCATGATGATAACTAACTCGCGGCCTTTGAACGAGGCGCGTGCTACGTACGCTAAACGGTCGCTCTTGAACTCCGCTTTGAAGGCTTTTGCCACAGCGTTGGCCACCTCGAACCCGTAGTTGTGGCGTGTGCCGGCGTATTGTTGTTCGGCATTGCCCAAACCCACAATCAGATAACGTTTTTCATTCTCCATCCGTCTCCTCGCTTTCTTCTTCGGACATGTTCACAAAAAAGGAAAAATGGAGTTTGCCATAGCGGCGGTGGTCGTAGAATTTTGGATGGCCGGAAAAATCATGTATTCCGGAATGCTCCATCACCAACCATCCGTCGGGAAGCAGCAATTCATGATCGAACACGTTGTCGATGACTTTTTCGATGTTGGGAAGGTCGTATGGCGGGTCGGCGAAGATGATGTTGAACTTCTGTCGGCAGGCAGCAGTGTAGGCGAATGCGTCCTGCCGGATGACCGTCACCTGGTCGTTATACTGCAATTGGTCGATGGTTTTCTGTATGAATTTGGTACACAGCAGGTTCTCGTCAACAGCCACCACTGACAATGCGCCTCGTGAGGCAAATTCGTATGTGATGTTGCCTGTGCCGGAAAAAAGGTCCAGCACTCTGACGTTGTCCAAATAAAAGTAGTTGTTCAGGATGTTGAACAGGCTTTCCTTGCCCATATCCATGGTCGGTCGCACCGGAAGGTTGCTGGGTGCAACGATATGACGGCCTCGGTTTTTCCCACTGATGATTCTCATGCCTTATACGATATTCGGGTTCAGCTTCTGCGTTTTCAAAAGAGCGATCAGTTTTTTGTCCTCTTCGGCAAAAAAATGAAGGTATATTGCGGGATCCTGCAAGTGGAATTGCGTGATGACATTATATATGTAATATAACGTGTCGGCAGGTTCCACCAAGGGGAATCGGTTAGTCAGAAGAATCTCCCCTTTATGGACGGCCATCATGTCTGTGAAATCCGCGTTCCTGCCCACAAACAAGGTGTCATTGGCGTTTTGTTGGCAGAGGAAACGATAGAACAGCGTGTTTTCTGCCACCGTCTGGAAACGGGAAGGAAGTCGTCCGAGGGTGTCTTTCTCATTTTGGGTGATGAAATATACCGCCCGATAGGCACCGAGCTTGTCCGAATAGGATTCTCCGAGACGGGACGTGTCGAACTGCAGGGAAAGATACTCGTTGTTGCGGTTCGGATCGTAAATCTCGTCAGGAATCAGCATGGGTGTGTGCTTTGCCACAATCACGGAGATTTCGTCAGAGGGGTTGAAAAAACGGGGTGCCTCGTTTGTGATCAGGGTGTTGTCGGAATAGGAAAAAGACACGGATTCCATCTTATTCCCCGTAAGCCTAAAAAACGAAAATCCATCCGGTGCGATGCGAATGGATTTCTCGTAATATTGTTGAATAAAAGGTGTCATAAGCGATATTATTCCCAACTGCCGGCAGTGCTGGCTTCGGTCAGGGAACCCATGTAGATGGCTTCATACTGGGAACGGTACTGCTCTTCGTTAGCCAGGTCGTTATAGAAAATCTTGTTCCAGAGTTTTGTGAGGACTCCTGCATTGTCAGGGGTGATGGACTTGTCCATGTTGTAGAGCAGGTCGTCAAGGCTCACATCGATGCGGTAAACCGGAATGGTGTAGGTTTTGCTGGAGAGGGAGTCGGTCTGGATCTCATATTTTTTCTCCTTGTTGGAGAAGGGGATGTATTGGAAATTCTTGAAGTTCTCGGCAGGGATTTTGTGGTCGATGTCAAGAATCTTCTCCATGGCGGGAACCTCCACGATTTCCTTGTGTATCAAACCCAATTTGAAGGCTTGTGCCTCGCTCATGGTGTCAGGGAAGTTACCGACGTTCTTTTCAATCATCACCGTTCCGTTGTTGACGAAATCAACCAGTTTGTCAATGTCGTCGGCATACACTTTGTGGACGTTTTTGTAAACGGCCTGCGCGCTGCGGATGGCTAACAGGTTCTGCACGTTGGCCTCCTTGCGGAGCTGATAAACGGTTCTGAATTTTTCGGGGCGCATGATGCTGCGGGCGGCGAAAATGGCCAAAATCACCACGACAACCGCCAATAAAATAGAGATTAATCTTCTAATTTTCATAATGTTATATAACTTTATTGTTTATTCTCCATTAAAAATTTAACCTTGCAAAAGTAGTAAAAATATGGGTACGTTTTTATTTTTCTAAAAATATTTTCAAAAATCCATTGTGAATTAAAAAAGTATCCGGTGTATCCCTGCTTCATATTGGTTTACAAGCAGGTTCTTAAGATGCTGGTAGTCAGAATTGTTTTCCACGAAATCGATGTTCTCGGTGTCAACCAGCAGAATGGGGATTTGCTGGTTCTCGCGGAAATAGGTCAGATATTTCTCCTGAATGTCGGTCAGGTATTCAATGGTGATGTCCTTCTCGAAAGAGCGGTTCCGCTTGGCGATTTGTTTCAGCAGACGGTCGGGTTTGGTGTAAAGGTAGAGGATGAGATCGGGCTTCGGGAGGAAGTCGGCGATGGTGTCGAACACTTTCTTGAAGAGGGAAAACTCGTCTTTGGAGAGGTTGTTTTTGGAAAAGAGCAGGCATTTGTCGATGAAATAGTCGCCGATGACGAAATCGGTGAAGAGGTCGCGGGCGGTGAGCAGGTTCTTGAGCTGTTGGTAGCGGTCCATGAGGAAGGTCATCTCCACGGGAAAAGCATAGTGCTCCGGGTCTTTGTAGAATTTCTCCAAAAATGGATTGTCTGCGAAACGCTCCAGGACGAGCTCGGCGTTCAGCTCGGACGCGAGCATGGTCGCCAGCGTGGTCTTGCCCGCGCCGATGCTGCCTTCTACAACCACATAATTATAAGGTATTTTCATGTTCGGTCAGGTTAATGTTCAATTCGTTAAGGGAAGCGAGCACAAAGTCGCGTTCGGCGATGTGCGGATGCGGGAGCGTGAGCCGTTCGTCGTGATACCGCATCCGGTCATAGTCCAGGATGTCTAAGTCGATGGTGCGGGCATGATACACGGGCTTCCCATCCTTGAGGTAGCTTTTCTGAGTCCGCCCCAGTCTCCGCTCGATAGATTGCAGGCCGTCCAAAAGCGCTAACGGTTCGAGCGAGGTCTCCATCACGACGACCTGGTTCAGGAACGGGTCTGAATCAAACCCCCAAGAAGGGGTCTCAATCACGGAAGACCGTTGCAAAATAGAACCCAATTCCTTTTCAATAAGGAACCTGGCGGACTGGAGATAGAACTCGCGGTCGCCTTTGTTGCTGCCCAATCCGATTACGGCATGGTGCTGCATCTGTCCGTACGATAATGGCTTAGTTGTTGATGAAAAGCAGCGGATTAGCCGCCAAACCAGCAATCACACTCAACGATTGTGAATAATTGAGGATGTTGTTGATGATTCTTCTGGACGGTTTCTCTTTTTTGACGGTTCTCTTTATTTCAGGTGTAGAATATTTATTCATCGGCAGAAAATTTGTTTCTAATTTTTTCAATAAATGGTTAACGCGAGGTCTCTAAAAATATTGTACATCATATCCGAAAAAAACTTATTTTTGCAGACAGAAATATGGTATTACTTTGTAATTTGAAAAGTTATGTATAATCAGGAATATGGACTTTATGTGGCGCATTGCGATGACGGTGCGCTTTCTATTCAATCGAAAATGGCCAACCGCCACGGCTTGATTGCCGGCGCAACGGGAACGGGCAAGACCGTCAGTTTGCAAGTGCTCGCCGAAACGTTCAGCCAGATAGGGGTGCCCTGCTTCATGGCCGACATGAAAGGCGACCTCTCCGGCATCAGTCAGGTTGGCAAGATGAGTGGGTTCATTGAGAAACGGTTACCGGAATTTGGACTCGAAAATCCTGATTTCCAAGCTTGTCCGGTTCGGTTCTACGACGTGTTCGGTGAGCAAGGACATCCGATTCGTGCCACCGTGTCGCAGATGGGACCGCAGTTGCTCTCGCGTTTGCTTGGCCTCAACGAGACGCAGGACGGTGTGCTGAACATCGTGTTCCGCATCGCCGACGAACGCGGTCTTATGATCATCGACCTCAAGGACCTGCGGGCGATGCTGGAGTATGTCTCTAAACACGCCAAGGAATACACGATGAAGTACGGCAACGTCTCCACGGCATCCATCGGCGCTATTCAGCGGGCGTTGCTGCAGTTAGAGGCGCAAGGTGCGGACAAGTTCCTCGGTGAGCCGAGCTTCGACATCTACGACCTCATCCAGACGGAGAACGGCAAGGGCGTGATGAGTGTTCTGGCCGCCGACAAGTTGATGATGCAGCCCAAACTATACAGCACGTTCCTGTTATGGCTTCTTTCCGAGCTATATTCCACGCTTCCTGAAGTCGGCGATCTTGACAAACCGAAACTTGTTTTCTTCTTCGATGAGGCGCACACGCTCTTCGAGGACACATCCAAAGCATTGGTTGACAAGATAGAACAGGTGATTCGTCTGATCCGAAGCAAGGGTGTGGGCATCTACTTTATCTCGCAATATCCTACTGACATTCCGGACAGTATCCTCGGACAGTTGGGCAACCGCATCCAACACGCGTTGCGCGCCTATACCCCCAAAGACCAGAAAGCTGTGCGTACCGCCGCTGACACGTTCCGCGCTAATCCGGCGTTCAAGACCGACGAGGCCATCATGAACTTGGAAACAGGTGAGGCGTTGGTCAGCTTCCTTGACGAGAAAGGTGCGCCGGGCATGGTGCAACGTGCGAAAATCCTCTTCCCGTTGTCGCAAATCGGGGCTATCACCGAGGGACAGCGGATGGACATCATCAAGCAGAGTCGTGTCTATGGCAAATACGACACGCCCGTCGATAATGAGAGCGCTTTCGAGATTCTGATCAAGGAAGCGGAGGAGGCACTTGCCGTGCAAGAGGCTGAAAAACAGGCGATAGAGGAAGCCAAGCAAGAACAAAAGGGGGAGAAGACATCTTCCAAGAAGCAAGGTGTCATGGGCAAGGTGCTCAAGGCAATCATCACCGCCGTGACCGGCACGTTGGCTACGGCTGCGGGCACGGCCATCAGCAACAAGGTGACCGGCAAGAAGTCCAAGTCGAAAACCTCCACGAAGGAAAAGGTCATCAAGAACACCACCTCCGCCGCCACGAGAACGATTACACGGGAGATTTCGCGGGACATTCTCGGGAACATCCTTAAATAGTTAGCAGTTAGTAGTTAGAAGTTAGCAGTTAAGTGCCGAATCGGAATAACTATTAACTACTAACTATTAACAGCTTCAATAACCAATAACCAATAACCATTCAAACTATTAACAGCTTCAATAACCAATAACCTATAACCAATAACCATTCAAAAAATGCAAAAAGTACTAGTCATATACACCGGCGGTACCATCGGCATGATGATGGACCCGGAAGACAAGGCTCTGAAGCCTTTTGAATTCAAGAATATCCGGCAGCAGCTACCTATGCTGGACCTCCTGGAGTGCGACATCACCTTCAAGAGCTTGCTGCCTCTCATCGACTCTTCGGACACCAACCCGCAGTTCTGGCTCCGGTTGGTGGACATGATAGAGTCTGAATATCAGAACTATGACGGCTTTGTGGTGCTGCACGGTACCGACACGATGGCCTACACTTCCTCGGCGCTCAGCTTCCTGTTAGAGAATCTTGACAAGCCCGTCATCATCACAGGTTCGCAGTTGCCCTTGGGCGTGTTGCGCACCGACGGCCGTCGCAACATCCTCAATGCCATCGGTTTTGCCGCTGACAGAAAAGACGGGAGGCCTATGCTGAACGAGGTGTGCCTCTTTTTCCAGACCGCCCTTTTCCGCGGAAACCGTATCTACAAGGACGATGCTGCCAGCTTCAACGCTTTTCACTCGCCTAACTACCCACATCTGGCAAATGTGGGCACCGAGATATCCTATAACGAGCATTGTTTGCTTCCTAAGAGCGTTCCCGGCACATTCATCGCTCACCACAAGATGGATAACAACGTGGGGCTTATCAAACTCTTCCCTGGCATTAACCTTGCTACCATGGAAGCCATGCTGAACACGGAAGGTTTGCATGCTGTTGTACTGGAGACCTTTGGCGTGGGCAATGCCCCGACATCTCCGGATTTCCTTAAGATTCTCAAGGACGCCATTGACCGAGACATCATCCTCGTCAACATCTCCCAATGCAAGGGCGGTGGTGGCGTGGAGATGCAGCGTTACGCCACAGGCAAGCACCTTGCCGACATCGGTGTCACCTCCGGCAGTGACATGACCACCGAGGCGGCCCTTACCAAACTGATGTACCTCTTCGGCGAGGGTTATCCATTGGATACCATACGGAAATTGTTGAAAATGTCCCTGCGCGGGGAATTAACAGAGAACTACTAATGGAAATTGAAATCTGCTGCGGGTCGATACAGTCGGCGGCGAACGCGAAAGCTGGCGGCGCGGTGCGTATAGAGCTTTGCCAGGGATTGATAGAGGGCGGTACCACGCCGTCGCCCGCCATGATTGACATTGCCGTGCGGGATTTGGGATTGCAAGTCTTTGTGCTCGTGCGTCCCCGAAGTGGTGATTTCTGCTACAACGATTTGGAGGTCAGAACGATGATGGAGGATGTGGAGTACTGCAAAAAGGTTGGAGTTGCCGGCATTGTGGTCGGGTTTCTGCATCCTGACGGAAGCATTGACACGGAACTGACCCGTCGTTTCGTGAAATTAGCCGCCCCGCTGCCGGTAACATTCCATCGTGCCTTCGACCGTTGTCCTGAACCTTTGAAAGCGTTGGAGCAGATTATTGAGTGCGGTTGCGCCCGTATTCTGACCTCCGGTTGCAAACCTACCGCTGTGGAAGGCGCGGATATGCTGCAACAGCTTGTGAGGCAGGCAAATGGACGCATCACAATTCTCGCGGGAAGCGGTGTCACCCCCGAAAACGCAGCGATGTTGCGGGAAAAAACCGGTGCTCCGGAGATTCACGGCTCTTGCAAAATCACGCGTGCTGATGGAGCGTGGGAGACGGATGCGGAACAGGTGAAAAAGCTGTTGGAAGTGTTGACAAATGTAGAATGAAGAATGTGTGTGGGATTCTTTTGAGAATCATAATCAGTTGATTGAATGTGCCACATTCTTTGCTATGGATAGCCGTCCGGTCTGCCGATAATGCTCCGTCGGGAAATCGCGGTCGCGGAAATCCGCGTCCCGAACCTCTTTAAGATTGTTTACCACAATAACGCCTTTCGGTTCGTAGCGGTTGGTTATATATTGCGTGTTGCGTTCCATTAGCCCAAGCAGGTCGGGACCGCATATACTGTCAATCTGATCGACATTTTCAGCCAAAATGTTGAAAACGGGCTGCCATCCGCGCTGTTTACATAACCGTACAATCTTGTCCAAGTCTTTGATTCTTGGATTGTTGTCGTCAAGGGTGCAAGCGAAATTCTTAATGTAGTGACACGCCAGAGCAATGGTGTCCATTGAGGGCTGCGTGCCGTTGAAAAGGGTGAAGGAGCCTCCAATTGCGCGATCCCAGTCGTTGGCATTGTGGTACGGGGACGGGTGGGGGAGGGAAAACGTCTGTCGCTTGAATCCATTCCTCACCAATGAAGACCTTTCCTTTTCCGACCATTGCGGGTAAGCCTTGAATGCTAACAACGTCCGTTTGTATAACGCCGGCGCTTTTTTCATCATAATCTGTTCTTTCCGCAGAGCAGGCTCCAGATTGGAATAAATCCATTCGGAGGTGAACGAGCGCAGATTGACCGTTACAATGGCGGTCTTTACACCGTTGCTACGGGGGATGTTGCGCAGAATGTCATAATAAACTCCTGCGTGACACGCATCTTTTGCCAAATTGCCAACATGATGGTTCGGCAGCAAGTCATCAATCATCTCACAGATAAAGCGCTTGTCGGTGTCGGAATCGCTGTATGTATGGTTCGATGATTCGCCCAAATAGACAATGTCAACGCCGTCAGCCGCCCGTTCGGAAAGGGCCATCAAAGTGCAGTTTTCTTCTATATCCTTTTGGTAGAGTGTGAAATAGTAAAGGATGTCCAACGCTGCCAAAACAAGGATCACGACAAGCAGCTTGAGCAAGAGCTTTTTTATTATATGTTTCGTTGTATCAGTCATTTAGAATTGGAAATAGATGAAAGGGATTTGCTCGACGGACGACAAGGCGATGATGGCGAAGAGCAGGAAAGTGTATATGCCCCAACGGACTAACGTTTTCTGTTGCCCGCACCACACATCAAAGCGGCTTTTGCGGATGAGAATGTCCGCTATTATGAAGAGTATCAGCGCAATCCATGCTATTGGCGCGACTTGCAGCTGATTGTCCATGGTGCCGTTGTGGAACAGCGCGGTAAAGAGGTCGTGCAGGTTCCCGAAAGAGGTCGCCCGGAATACACTCCACAAAAGCGTGACAATCACAAAAGTTTTGGCAACATTGCAGATATTGATGATTGCCCGGCCGGTTTTGCCTTCGATTTTGTCGAAAAGATGGATGTTGCGGAGACCGTGTTCCAGAATCAGTAATACGCCGTAGGTGAAGCCCCAGATCATAAAGGTCCAGTTCGCACCGTGCCAGATTCCGCATACCGTAAAGACTATCAACGTGTTAAGTGCCCATCGCGGGATGGTGACGCGGTTGCCGCCGAGCGGGATGTAGAGGTAGTCGCGAAACCACGTGGACAGCGAAATATGCCACCTGCGCCAGAATTCCTGTATGCTTCCTGACAGATACGGCGTCTTGAAGTTGTCCATCAACGTGAATCCCATGGTTAAGGCGCATCCGAGCGCGATGGTTGAGTAACCGAAGAAGTCGCCGTAAATCTGGAACGAGTAGAACAGCATACCCAAAAGGATGTCGCCGCTGCTGTAAGCGAAAGGGTTTTCGTAGATTTTGTCCACGTATGCTCCGAGGTTGTCGGCCACCACCATCTTCAGGAACAGTCCGAACAGGATGAGTCTCAGACCGTTGGCGATGTTGTCGTATTGCAGTTCTTTGTGCTCGTGGAGCTGCCGGAGCAGGTTCTGGGGGCGCTCGATGGGACCGGTGACTAATTGGGGGTAGAACATCACGTAAAGGGCATAATATCCGAAATGCCGTTCCGCCTTCTGGTTGCCGCGATAGACCTCGATGACATAGCTCAAGCTCTGGAAGGTGTGGAAGGAGAGTCCGATGGGCAGGGCGATGTCCAGGATTTTCTGCGGGTGCGACCATCCGAAATGCTGCGCGAGAGCCACGAGATTCGCGCTGCAGAAGTTCAAGTATTTGAAGATGAAGAGCACTAAGCATGTGGATACGATGCTAATCACCAGACAGGTCTTTTTTCGGGGAATGTCATCTTTCCATTTCTCAATAAAGATGCCTGCGGAGTAGTCTATGAGTATGGTAATCAGTAAGATGAAAATGTATTTCGGAATGAACCACATGTAGAAAAAGCAGCTGGCGGCCAACAACATAAGCCAACGCCATTTCTGCGGCATCAAATAGAACAGCAGCGTGACTATCGGGAAGAAAATCAGAAATTCTATCGAGTTGAAGAGCATTCCGTTGGGTTTGAATTTGGGTGGCAAAGATACAATTTTAATGGTTATGGGTTATGGGTTATTGGTTATTGAAGACAAGTTTCAAGTTCAGATTAGGGAGAATGGCAAAAAGTGTATCTTTGCATTTGTTTTTTTTGACAAAATATATTATGATATGAACCGTAAAATATTCTTTTCGCTAATTCTTAATTTCTTGGTATTGACTGTTTTACCGATAAAAGGTTTTGCGCAGAATGACTATTGGGCGGCAGTTCGGCAGGATTACCTGAATCGTTCGGATATTTCCGAGGAGGTTCGTGATCAGATCGGCATGTATAATCTGAAATCGGCTGAGCAAAGTCGTAGAATGGCACAATATCTTATGTTTTTGTACGCTTACATGCCGCAAAGTGATTTGGCGGACTACGATTTCGAGTTTTTCGAGCAGCAGGTGGCCACGGCTTTGGAGGCGCGGAGCACCTTTTCCTGGGGCAAGACGATTCCCGATGACATCTTCCGCCATTTCGTGGTCGTCTATCGCGTGAACAACGAGAATCTGGACACGGCGCGGTCGTATATCTTCCACCAGCTAAAGGACCGCATCAAGAACTTGAGTATGTATGATGCGGCGTTGGAGGTAAACCACTGGTGCCACGAATACGTTGACTATCAGCCCGCTGATGCTAGAACATCGGCACCGTTAGCCACATTGAAGACCTCGCACGGACGTTGCGGTGAGGAGAGCACCCTCACGGTGACCGCTCTCCGTGCCGTAGGCATTCCCGCCCGCCAGTGCTACACCCCGCGCTGGGCGCACTGCGACGACAACCACGCCTGGGTGGAGGTTTGGGTGGATGGCAAATGGTGGTTTCTCGGTGCCTGCGAGCCCGCGCCCGCCCTCAACATGGGCTGGTTTGCCGTGCCCGCAACACGCACGATGATGGTACATACCAACGTCTTCGGCCGCTACGACGGTCCTGAGGAGGTGAATAAGAAAACCCCATATTACTCTTGCATCAACGTGCTCTCCAACTACGCTGACACGGTTACGGCCTACGTCCATGTTTTCGATCTCAAACACCATCCCGTGAAAGATGCTACCGTATGTTTTAAGCTCTACAACTACGCTGAATATTATACACTTGCGGAGGTGAAAACTGATGTGAACGGTTGTGCGAAGCTGAATACGGGTCTCGGTGACCTGCTGATCTGGGCTAAAAAGGGCGATGAGTATGCATACGACAAGATCGATCTGCGCAAACAGAACCATCTGGTGTTGGAATTGGGCGGAACAGTGCCGAAGGAGTGGATGTCTGAAGGCGTTCTCCTCCAGACGTTTGATATGGTTCCTCCTGCGGGCAAGCCGTTGGACAACAACGTAAGCGTTTCTGCACAACAACTCTGCAACGAGCGGATGACCAAAGAGGATAGGATGCGCGAGGCTTATCGTGCCACCTTTCCCACCAAGACGCAAACCGACAAATACCATAACGACTATTTTACTTCCGATGAATTCTACGATGTGATTCATCGCAGCGAGGGCAACCATGTCGAAATCATTAAGTTCCTGCAAAACCATAGCAAAAAGGTGGATGGACTTTATCTGAAAGATTTTTTCAAAGCATTGGCGGACAAAGATTTGCGCGATACAAAAGCGGAAACTTTGGAGAGCCAGCTTGTGACTTACAAGGCTGGTAAGTACCCTGTGGAGGTTTTCATCAAAGGTATTCTGCCTGCCCGCATCTCCAACGAACTGATCCGCGACTGGCGTCATGGCCTGCGTGAGGCGTTTCTCAATATCTTTTCCGGTAATTCCACCCCGTCTGTTAACCAACTGATAGACTGGACAAAAGCTAACGTAACCGTGGATCCGCTATGCAACTACTACAACTGCCCGATCAGCCCGATGGGTGTGATGAAGACCCGCCGTTCTGACGAGCATTCCCGCGACATCTTCTTCGTCGCCGCCTGCCGCAGCCTCTTTATTCCTTGTTATCTGGATAATGCTTCCAACAAAATTTATGTCTGGCAAAATGGTGATTGGCAGGAGATTACGTTTGAGAAGGAGTCAGTTACACCGAATGACAAGTTGGTCACGCTGACTCTTCACAACCCGAAAGGCTACACGTATTACACTCATTACACGTTGCAGCATTTTGACAATGGCGAGTATGTATCCTACGATTTCGAAGGCGATCCCCGTGTGGAGGCACAAGACATCGTTCTCAACCTTCCTCCGGGTAATTATTGCCTTTCCTCCGGCAACCGCTATAGCGATGGTGAAGTGTTGTCAGAACTCTATTTCTTCCCGTTGAAAGAGAATGAGAAACAGACTATTTCAATACCGGAATTAGTGCCTAGAGATAACAACTATGGCCATTTGAGTATGAATGTCAATGATTTGAATGACAAATCATTATTGGATTTACTTAAAGAATCGCATAAAGAAAAAATGGTGCTCTGTTTGGTCGCTCCAGGCACGGAACCGACCAACCATTTGGCCAAGGAACTCGCCGCGAAGAAGGCCGACTATGAGGCTTGGGGTGGCAAGGTTTTGCTAATAGCCAATAACGCGAATTGGAAGGCGGAGAATAACCAGCCCGCCAATGTGGAAGTGGTCTCCGAAAATGTCAGCGACCTCACCGAGAGCGTGTTGTCAGCCCTGAAGAATGCGGTTCATGACGGTTCTTTATCGCACACCACAGGGGAGCGTCCTGTCTGTCTTATCCTCGACAAAGAGGGCAATATCCTGTTCGTTTCCGAAGGGTATCATATCGGGTTGGGGGATTTGTTGTTGGATGGAGTACGGTGAATGACGATGAGACGATGAATGGGAGTGGAATCAAAAGGTAATAGTTTTTTGTAAAAAGTTTATTTTTGCCGCCCAAATTGAAAATAGATGAAAAGAGTTGTTTTTTCCCTTATCGCGCTTGTTGCGTGTTTGGCTGTTCAGGCGCAGGATATTCGCGTCAATTACACGGGCAACAGACCCACAATCAATGATTTCGTTACCGCTGTGCTCTCGCAGGATGACCTTGGCGAGTCTTTGGACGATGTCAAAAATAATTGGGAACGATACCAGCAGGGTAAGCCGCTGGCAGAAGGTTCTGGTGCCTCGTTCACCGTGGATGTGAAGAATGGCTATGTCCGCTACGAGAAGCACTTAACGCAGAAGACGTATGGATATACGGAGTTTTGCTACTGGAATTGCCAGGACGCCCGTCACAAGTTGGTGGCCGTCAACAATGGCTTTTTGGCTGAAGGTCAACCCATTACCACGCAGTTTTCGGGACTCACGTTCTATACTTACGACAACCAGACCAAGACCATGACTGTGACTTCCGCCGAGGATTTGGGCGCGGGCATTCACACGAGTGCCGTGGTGGGTTATGCACTGCCACAGGCTGGAAAGGACATCATGGCTGTCATTTACGCCCCGCAAGGTGAGATTCAGATTCTGATGAAGTGGAATGGTGCGAAATTCGACCAGCAGATGCTGGGCGTTCCTGACGGCAACGTGCAGGTGTCGGCGCCAGCATCAAGGATCACAGGAAGTTTCGGCGAGACCATACAGCGCAACGGCGAGGAGTGCATCCGCGTCTATACCTCCGAGCAGTTCCTCAATGCTATCGGTTCCTACCGTCACATTTTGGTGGCCAAGAATACGGAAATTAACCTCACACCGCTACTCAACGACCAGAGTCTGTTCCGCACGCGCTTCATGATGTGGATGCCGGATGTTTCGGGCGGCATCGGCGGTGACAGGGCCACGGTGGTCAGCGAAGAGGTGTTTGACGGCCGCCAGCTGACGATGGTGAACATGAAGCAGCTCATCATTGAGGGAGAGGGTAACTCCCGCATTGTTGTGGAGCCGCGCTACGCCTTCTGTCTCAACTTCGTGGACTGTGAGCAGTGTACGGTGAGCAACCTCACCATCGGACATACTGCGGGCGGCTATTGCACGGGCGGGGTCGTCGGTGTTTCCCGGGGACGCAACAACACCGTCATAGACTGTGATCTCTACGGTTGCGGTGCCTATGGTCTGCAGCTCAGCAGTACACAGAATTTCGCCCTATACAGTTCCAAAATCCGCGACTGCACTTACGGCATCATGACCTTAGAGGGTTGCGAGGCCGCGCATTTCACCCACTGCGACTTTTACGGCAACAAGGAATATGCGCTCATCGAGTCTCACGGCAGCATCGGGACCGTGTTCGAGGATTGTCGCTTCTACGCCAACTGGGGTGACGCGGCGCTTTTCTCCTTCGACCGAGAGTTCATCCTGTTGGGTTGCGCCATCTATCACCCGACAGAGAACTTGGGCACGATGGATTTCTGCAGCCAGCCTTCCAAGAGCCAGCCGAACAGGTTCTATCCCAACCCCTACGACCAGGATTTGCAAGGTCGCGGCATAGGACCGGACAGTCCGGAGGCAGATGGAAAAGGGGAGTAGAAAGAAACGACAAGGTTGTACATTGATTATTGCTTTTTTTGTACAGAAGAATATGACATGGTAGATTTCACCGTCACAATATTGGGCTGCGGGAGCGCAAAGCCGACGCTACGGCATCACACCTCTTCGCAGATCGTCAGCCACAGCGGCAAACTGTACATGATCGACTGCGGCGAGGGCACGCAGACGCAGTTCTTGCGGTACGGATTCCACCCTGGACAGTTGGAGCACATCTTCATCAGCCACGCCCACGGCGACCACTGCCTCGGACTGGTCGGACTGCTTTCGTCGCTGTCGCTCGACAAGCGCACCACCGACATCAACCTCCACGTGCCCGCTGATTTCATGGACATCCTCAAGGCGCAGATCGACTTCTTCGTCACCCACGCCGATTTCGAAATCCGTATCCTTCCGATTGTCTGTCAGGAACCGACCCTGATTTTCTCGGACCAGCACTTCGACGTGACGGCATTCCCGTTAGAGCATCGTGTGCCGTGCTACGGGTTCCTCTTCCGCGAGAAGCAGGGCAGTCGGCACATCATCCCCAAGTGCATCCGGCAATACGGCATCTCGCGCACGGAAATCGAGCGTATTCGGGGTGGGGGAGACTTCACCACCGCCGATGGGCAGATTATTCCCAATGAAAAGCTGACCACTCCGCCGGATCCGGTGCGTAGCTACGCATACCTCTCCGATACCCGTCCGGTGATGCAGTACGCGGATCTGTTGCGGGGCGTGGACCTGCTTTACCACGATGCCACCTACTGCGAAGGGGACGAGGAACTTGCCCGCAAGTACGACCATTCCACGGCAAGCCAGGCGGCAGAGTTCGCCAAAGCGTGCGGTGCGGGAAAGTTGCTGCTGGGACATTTCTCCTCGCGCTACAAAACAGAGGACTGCTTTCTGGAGTGCGCCACCCGCCATTTCCCTGACGTTATTTTGGCCGATGAGGGGGTGACGGTGAAAATCAGTTCCACTCTCTCCAATTCTCCCAAGGGTGCGTGAGATAGCGCAGACACTTCAGCGGCACATTAACATCACCTTACGGCTCGTATCTGACCAAACCGAACTGGGTGGCGATCCAGAGGATTTTGCCTTCGAGGGCGATGTCACTGATGACATTTGCGAACATCCCTTCCCTGAAGAAAACCGCAGAGATGTCAACCCCGTCCTTTTTCACCAATCCGTTGTTCGAGGCCATCCAGTAGTTTTTGCCGTCGTATTCAATGTCTCGGATCATGTGGTCGGGGATCTGTGAATTGGACTTGTTGTAGTGGGTCCACACTTTGAAGTTGCTGCTCAGCACGGAGAGTCCGCCGCCGCCGAAACCGCCGCCATAACCGATCATCAAGGCTCCGTCGGGACGGAACTTCAGTCCGCGGATGGTTGATAATTGCAGCTCGGAATTTTTTTCTGTATATTTTTTCCATTTTCCGTTCGAATAGATGAGTAACTGTGTACTGCAACCCACTGCGATGCTGCCGTCTTCCCGAACATCCATGCAAAGAATGTTGTCGGCGGGGATTTTCATTGTGGACCAAGCCCCATCGTTGTAAATCATTGCTTTGTTTGGGAAAGCAAACCATATCGTCCCGTCGGGGGTCTCGCGAATGTCTCGCACATCAATGCTTTCAACCCCCATGCTGGCGGCTGTGAATGTCGTCCACACTTTACCATCGTACATGACGATGCCCTCCTCCGGACGTGAATATTCGGCCCAAAGGTTCCCTTTGGAATCCACAAACAACGTCGTCACGCAATCGCCTTTGATGGCGGAGTTCTCCTTGTTGAAAACGGTGAACGTGTCGCCGTCGAATTTGACTAACCCGTATTTGATGGTACCCAACCATTTGTTGCCGTTGTGGTCCACTACCACGGCCCAAAGGTCATTGTCAATCAGTCCGGAATTGGAGGTGTCGTAGATTTTCACGTTCTGTCCCATGCACAACGCACTGGACATTACGCACAAACAAATCGCCATCAAGGTTCGCACGAATTTTGTCATTATTTCCGATTTAGAATATGGGGCAAAAATACGATTTTTGGGTAACAGAGTGCAGTAAGCAGTAAATAGGAAATCGGGGGGCATTCCACCAAAACGGATAGATTTTGCGACACATGGAAACGTCACCCACTACGCCCAAAATCAATTATGAATTATGAATTGTGAATTATGAATTAATTATTTCCGTCTCAAAATCCCCCGTACCATCTCCCGGTTCATCCACGCCAACACCCCCAAATAACCAATCAGAATCACTGTATTAACCGCCAAACGGACACCCGTGCTCTCGATGCCGAAGAGTTTGTTGACACCGATGCTCAGACCATAAACCGCTACCGCGAAGAAGAGGTAGAAGAGGATGCGCTTGAGGTCGTAATCCACGTGGTAGTACTTCTGACCGAGGAGGTAGGAAACCACCATCATGGAGAGGTAGCAGGCGAAGGTGGTCCAGGCCGCGCCCATATAGTCGAAGCGCGGGATTAATATCCAGTTGAGCACCAGCGTGATAGCTGCGCCGAAGAGGGCGATGTAGGCCCCGAACTTGGTCTGGCCGGTGAGCTTGTACCAAATCGAAAGGTTGTAGAAGATGCCGAGGAAGAGGTTGGCCATCAGCAGGATGGGCACGATGGGCAGGCCCACGCGGTAGGTCGCCCCCACGAAATACTGCACGAGGTCCATGTAGAGCATGATGCCGACGAAGATGACGGAGCAGACCAACACGAAGGCGGTCATCACCTCGGCGTAGGTCTCCTTCGCGTCCTTGTCTTTCGCCTTGCGGAAGAAGAAGGGCTCGGCGGCGTATTTGAAAGCCTGGATAAAGATAGTCATCAGGATGGAGATCTTGTAGCACGCACTGTAGATGCCCACGGAGGCCTGCGGCTCGGCGGCGAGCGACAGACGCTTGATGAGCACGCGGTCCATGGTCTCGTTGACGATGCCTGCGAGACCGAAGATCAGCAGCGGGAAGGCGTAGCGGAACATCTTCTTCCAAAGCTGCCAGTCGAAGACGAACTTCTGCTTGAGGATGCCCGGGAAGAGCATCAGCAGGGTGACCACGCTGGCCACGAGGTTGGCGATGAAGATGTAGCCGACCCCGATCTCAGGGTTGTAGATGGCGTTGACGAAGGCCGAGTCGGGGTTCTTGGTGAGCAGCCACG
Source organism: Bacteroidales bacterium (assembly GCA_017525245.1). Classification (GTDB taxonomy): domain Bacteria; phylum Bacteroidota; class Bacteroidia; order Bacteroidales; family WCHB1-69; genus F23-D06. The sequence goes on from JAFXTE010000077.1 coordinate 73,787, forward strand.
GGCAGAGCAACAGGAAAAAGAGGTTGAGGAGGACGTTGACGAGGATGTTAGTGATCTTGACGGCCGCGAAGCGCAGGGGCTTGTTCAGGAACCGCAGGTGCGCGAAGAAGATGGAGGTGAGGGCATCGATCCCGATGATGACGGCGAACCAGCGCACGTATTCGGGGTGGGTGGGGTAGCGGAGCCAGTCGGCGATGGGTTGCGCGAATATTGAGCATAGCACGATGAAGAGGGTGGAGGTGAGAAGAAGCGACCCTACAATGGTGCTATAGACACGGTCCTTGATCTCGTCGTCCTGCGAGAATTTGAAGAAGGCGGTCTCCATACCGTAGGTGAGGATCACGATGAAGAGGCTGGTCCATGCGTAAAGTTCGCCTACCACACCATAGTCTGCGGCGTTGCTGAAAAGATAGGTGTGGAGCGGCACGAGCAGGTAGTTGAGCAGCCTGCTGAGCACGGTGGTGCCGCCGTATATGGCCGTCTGCCCGGCCAGTTTCTTGACTTCATTATCTGCCATTGTAATGGTTATTGGTTATAGGTTATAGGTTATTGACATACGTCTTACGTCTTACGTCTTACGTAACAAACGAGCAAAAATAAAAAATATATGAATGCTGCAATACCGTTCAACAATTCAGAATCACCACAAGATTGTTCATATTCATCGTCCATTCATCGCCTATTCATCGTTCTTTCATCGTCACCTATGTGTTCCTTTTGAACCAATGGATGAATCATTCGTCTGAAGACATGTTCAATCCAAAAAAAGTGTATCTTCGCGGCCGTTTTAAATTAATCACCAATAACTCTAAAAGTATGGAATCACAAGAACTTCTTCACCCGGAAAATTCTGAAATTCAGAACAATGAGGTGAACCTCGAAGCTTCTCAGGAAGCTCAAACCGTTAATGAGAATGCAACTCCCGCATCCGCAGTGGAACCTGAAATCGCGGAACCCGTGACGGAACCGCAACCCGAAACTTCCGCTGAGCAACCGCAGGAGATGCCGGCAGAATCTCAGAAGGAAGTGGCGGAGGAACCCGCTCAAGAACATGCTGCTGTAACAGAAGAGCCTGCGCAACCAGAGGAGACTCTGGAACAGGTGGAAGCCGAATATGCCGACTTCGACCTCGCCAAATGCGTGGATGAGCTTGAAAAGTTGGTTGTTGAGCGCAACTTCAACATCATCAAGCAGCGCGTGGGCGTGATTCGCGCCAAAGCCCTTGAGTTCCTTCGCGAACGCAGACGCGCTCGTCAAGCCGAATTTGAAGCTGCGAAAGCCGCTGCCGAAGCAGCCGCCGCAGAGCTTCCCGAAGGTCAGGAGGCTCCTGCCATGCCCGAGTTCAACAATGAACCCGACGAGCTGGAAAAACGCTTCAACACCGCTTTCCAAACCTTTAAAGACAATAAAGCTGCCTTTATCGAAGAACTGGAACAGCAGAAAACCAAGAACTTAGAACTTAAAAACAATATTATAGAAGGTCTCAAGAGACTTCTTGAAACAGAGTCCAATCTGAAAGTCCTGAATGACCAGGTGAAGGAATTCCAAGAACAGTGGAAAGCTGTCGGTCCTGTGCCGCAAGCCGAATCCACCAATCTTTGGCAGAATTACCATTTCTATATTGAGAAATTCTTTGACATTGTCCGCATGAACCGCGAAATGCGCATGCTGGATTACAAGAAGAATCTCGAAAGCAAACTGCAAATCTGCGAAAAAGCCGAATCTCTGCTTTTGAATGATTCTATCAATCAATCATTCAATGAATTGCAGGAACTCCACCGTCAATGGAAGGAAATCGGACCGGTTCCGGATGACAAGAAAGAGGAAATCTGGGAACGTTTCAAAACTGCTTCCGACCAAATCAACCAACGCCGTAGAGAGCATTATGACAAGCTGTTCGCCGAAGAGCAGAATAACTACAACGCCAAGGTCGTGCTTTGCGAGCAGGCTGAAGAGTTGGTTGCCAAACCGGTTGAGCAAGTGTCTGAATACAATGAAATCAGCGACAAGCTGAACGAACTCTTCAGCCTCTGGAAAACGCTCGGACCCGCTCCTGCCAAGCTGAACGACGAGATTTGGATGCGCTTCAAATCCAATCTGGACAAGTTCTTCCAGCAGAAGAAGGAGTATTTCCAGCAGATCAAGGACACGCAGATGCAGAATTACAACCAGAAGCTGAACTTGGCTATCCAGGCTGAGGGCATCGCTGACAGAACCGACTGGAAGCAGGCTACCGACGAGATTCTGGCACTGCAAACGGAATGGAAGAGCATCGGCGCCACTCCGCGCAAATACTCCGATCAAGTATGGAAACGTTTCCGTGCCGCTTGTGACAAGTTCTTCGAGGCCAAGGCCAAGTTCTTCAACACCGTGCAAGGCGAAGAGAGCGAAAACCTTCAAAAGAAAGAGGAGCTTATTCAGAAGATTCTGGGTTACGAGTTCGGTGAGGATCGCAATGCCAACCTCGACGCTATGAAGGCTTACCAGAAAGAGTGGTTGGAAATCGGTTTCGTGCCGCGTGCCGACAAAGACCGTATCTACACTGAGTACCGCAACGCCATCAACAAACGTTTCGCGGAACTCAAGGTGAGTGCGGATGATGTGCGCCAAAATCGCTATCAGTCGCGGATTAACGACATCATGCGCAACCCCAATGCCGACAAGCTCATTGACAAAGAGAAGAATTTCCTCACCACTAAGTTAGCTCGTCTGAAAGACGATATCGTACTGTGGGAGAATAACTTGGGATTCTTCTCCAACTCCAAGAACGCTGAAATCCTCACAGCCGAGTTCCGCAAGAAAATCGAGTTTGCGAAGAAGGAAGTCGCTGATCTGGAGTATAAGATCAAGATGATGAACAACCCGAAAGCGGCCGAACAGGCTGAGGCTCCTGCTACTGAAACTCCCGCCGCAGATGCAGAACCTGCTGCTGAAACTCCCGCCGAAGCGTAATTTACTAGACATAAACTTAAGACTTAGACATAGGCTTTTGTCCCGTCTTAAGCCTAAGTCTAAGTTTTAAGTCTAAGTCTAAGTTTTAAGTCTAAGTCTAAGTTTTAAGTCTAAGTCAATGTTAAGAACCATCATCATTTTTTGCACACTACTTATAGTACCTGCTTTATCTGCGGTCGCCCAAACGGAGGCCGCAGATAAAATTTTAGGTACGTATTATATCTCGGACGACACCTCCGACGAGGATTGCAAGGTGAAAATCACCAAAGACAAGTCCGGCACCTACAGCGGCCGCATCATTTGGGTGAAGAATCCCTATTTCAAGGATGGCACCCCGAAGCGGGACATCAAGAATCCCGACCCGGCGAAACGGAACACCCCTGGCGACCAGATTCCGCTCATTTTCCATTTCAGGTATGATGCGAACAAGAAACAGTGGGTGGATGGCGAAATCTACGATCCCGTGCACGGCAAGACCTACAAGTGCAAGATGTGGTTTGAGAACGACAAAACCTTGCGTGTCCGCGGCTACATTGGCGTGCCCGCACTGGGCCGCACTATGACATGGAAGAAAATATCGTAGAAACGCGGCGCACCGCGTCTCTACACCACCCCCAATTCAATGACCAATAACCCATAACCAATAACCATTAAAAATGGAGAAACTCAACGTCCGAATCGACAAGTGGCTGTGGATGGTGCGGTTGTACAAGACTCGTTCCATCGCCACGGAGGCCTGCAACGCCGGGAAGGTGAAACTCAACGGTGAGAACGTGAAGCCATCGCGTGACGTGCGTGTGGGCGAGGTGTATGAGGTGCATATCGGCTCGCTGCACAAGACCGTGGAGGTGGTGGATGCGCCGAAAAGCAGGGTAGGGGCGCCGTTGGTGCCGCAATACTGCACCGACCTCACTCCTCAAGCCGAATACGACCGAATGAAGACTCTCAAGACCCAGGAGTTCCGCCCGCACGGCCTCGGCCGCCCCACCAAACGCGAACGTCGTCAACTTGATTTCATCAAAGAAAACTATTTTGATGATGATGACCAATGACGATGAAACGATGAAACGATGAAGCGATGAGACGATGAGACGATGAAATCGATTACTACCGCTTCAATAACCCATAACCTATAACCTATAACCATTAATATGTCCGTAATCCTAATCGCCTCCCTGCTCCCCGTCATCTTGCTGATGACTTACATCTACAAACGGGACACGTTCAACAAAGAACCGTGGCCGTTGTTGATGAAAGCTTTCCTTTTCGGCGTGTTGGCCGCTTTCATCGACATTCCTGTTGCGGGGCTGTTGCAGTTTCTTGTGCCCAAAATAGCCAGCGCACCAGGTTGGGACGCCTTCCACACTGCTTTTTTCGGGGCGGCTTTTCCGGAGGAATTCTGCAAGTTGCTGATGCTTTATCTCTGCATCTGGAAAAATCCCAATTTTGACGAGTACTACGATGGTTTGGAGTATGCCGCGTTTGTGGGATTGGGTTTTGCGGGCATTGAGAACGTGATGTATATCATGCAGGGCGGTTTGGGCTTGGCGGTAGGCCGCGGAATTTTTGCCGTCCCCGCCCACTTCTTCTTCGCCATCTTTATGGGCTATTTCTTTTCATTGGCCCGCTTCCGTTATGGGAACAAAAAGCGTTACCTTTTTCTGGCCTACATTATTCCCGTTATCTTGCACGGCACGTATGATTTTCTGCTGATGTACGTCAATAACCTCAATGGCGACTCCGATATGGTGCAAGAGGTGAGTCCGTTGGCCGGAATCCTCTATGTTGGATTCCTGGTCTTTTTCTTCTTCGTGTGGCGTTTCGCCGTGCGGAGGGTTAGTAAGATGTCAGGACAATAGAAGGATTATTGGTTAAGGGTTATGGGTTATTGAAGCTGGAGGGAATCCGTTGCTTTTTGTCGTTAGGTACTAGCTTGAAACTTTCCTAAATAACGAGACGGGGTCGTTCAATCGAACGGCCCCGTTTCACTAATGCCTTTTGCCTGTTGCCTTTCCCTTCATCACATCGCGTTCCGCATCGGGAGCATCAGTTCGCTAAGCATGTTTTTGGCGCGCATGATCTGAATTTTCACGTTGGAGAGTGAAAGCCCCAAACGTTCGGCGATTTCCTCGTAGGCGAGGTCCTCATAATAGCGCAATTCAATGACTTTACGGTATCTTTCGGGCAGCTCCGAAACTGCTGCGCGCAACAGTTGCAAGCGTTGTTTGTCAATGACTTCGTCTTCCGGGGTGCGTTGCAGATTGTCTTCGCTTTGGTCGATGATGGATGTCGTGCTGGTAGTGTAAAGGTCGTCTTCAAAATACTGCGGCATGTTGTTCTTCAGCCGCAGGAAGTCGATGCTGTTGTTCAGTGCAATACGGTACAACCAAGTGGAGAAAGCGTATTGCGGGGTGTATTTGTCCAAATAACGGAATGCTTTGCCGAAGGTCATCAAGGTCAGATCCTCGGCGTCGTCCTTGTTTTTCACCATGCGCATGAGCATGTAGTAGATACTGTCGCGGTATAGCCGCATCAGCTCGGCGTATGCCTGCTGGTCGTTGTGATCCAGCGCCTTGCGCAGGAGAACGTAGTCGCGTTTCGCCTTTTCGGTCTGGCAGGTGTTAATCATTTCGCGATTTTTTTATGATTGATGATAGCCGAAAGCCAGTATAACGGATTCAACAGGGAAAATAGTATATCGTAGAGCAAAAAATAGGGGATAATTTGTTTTTCCTGCAATTTTTTTGCTGAAATACCCATGACGACATACATGCTGGCAATACGCAGCAGGGCGATGCCGAGGATGATGTATAGGATTGTCGGCTGATGCAGAGCCACAAGAATGGAGAGTACGAGAAAAACGTAAAACAGAAGATTCGTCAGTTCGTAGAGGCCTAACATAAGTCTGTTTTTCAGTGAATTGTATCTTCTTGTGAAGAACAGGCTGATTTTGTGGATGCGCCAGAAACGGTATTGCGGGGTGTGTTGGCGCACGGTGGCCGCATTTGGCTCAAACTCTATGGCGGTGTTGTTCGGGGTTGAGGCGCGGTGGATGAAAATGTCCTCCTCGCCGTAAAGCAGGTGATTATACGAGATAAACCCTTTCTGGTTGTAGAACAGTTGGCGGACGAACGCCACGTTGTTGAGATCGCCTCGGTAAGTGCTGTGCATCAGCGCGTGCGAGAAATACTGCATGGCGTTGACCAAGTTGTCAAAATGAAGGAAGTGGCTGTACGGCCCTTTCTTCTTCTCGAAGGTGTTGTAGCCCAACACAATCTTATGCTGAAAGAGGAAGTTTTGCGCCATCATTGCCAACCATTGTCTGGAGGCTGGCTTGCAGTTCGGCGAGGTGAGCAGGATGTGGTCGTAGCTGGCGCATTTGATTCCCATGGAAATGGCCATCTTCTTGCCCCGGCTTGTGGAAACCGCTGTGCTCAGATCCACAATCTTGATGTTCGGGTAGCGTTCCTTGTATTCTTTGATGGCATGGAGGGAATTTTCGTCGCGGGAGCGGTCGTTGACAATGACGATTTCGAAGAATCCATATTGTTGCTCAAGAAGATAGGGTAGGGTTTGCAGTACCTGCGCGGCATCGTCGCGCACCACGATAACTACGGAAACAGGGATGTCACGGAATCCTAACGTGGCCTTCTTCTTGTGAAAGGCGAAACGTCCGTAGATGGCGTAGTAATAGACTAATTGAATGAGCGTTATAACACCAAACAGAATAAAAATAGCCAGTGCTACTTGGGTGATCTGCATTTTATGAAACGGTTTAGGTTAATAGTTTGGCGGCAAAAGTAAGTATTATTTCAATAAAAGATGTATTTTTGCCAAAAAAATATAAACAAACTTACGAACATTTGAACGCTACGAGAATATGAAGTTCACACTCCAAAAGGAAGACGGCAAAAGCCATGCCCGCGCCGGTTTGATTGAGACTGGACACGGATTGATAGAGACTCCGATTTTTATGCCCGTGGGTACCTTGGGGGCGGTTAAATCGCTGCATATAAGGGATTTGAAACAAGATGTGAAAGCCCAGATTATCTTGGGGAACACATACCATTTGTATATGCGACCTGGCATGGAAGTGCTGCGAGAGGTCGGTGGACTGCACAAATTCAACGGCTGGGACCGCCCGATTCTCACCGACAGCGGCGGTTTCCAGGTCTTCTCGCTGAGCCATCGCCGCAAAATCGACCCACAGGAGGGTGTCTGGTTCCAGTCTCACATCGACGGTTCGAGGCATCTTTTCAGTCCCGAAAAGGTGATGGACCTCGAGCGCACCATCGGGGCCGACATTATCATGGCCTTCGACGAGTGTACGCCGTATCCTGCGGATTACAAGTACGCAAAGAATTCCATGGAAACCACCTTCAAGTGGCTGAAGCGTTGCATTGCGCGTCTGGACGAGACCGAGCCGTACTACGGCTATGAGCAGACGCTGTTCCCGATTGTGCAGGGCAGCACGTACAAGGATTTGCGGCTGAAGTCCGCTGAATATGTGGCTTCCACCAACTGCGACGGCAATGCCATTGGTGGCGTTTCTGTGGGAGAACCTACGGAATTGATGTACGAAATCACGGATGTTTGCTGTCAGGTGCTGCCGAAGGACAAACCGCGCTACCTGATGGGGGTAGGCACGCCCGCCAATATAGTGGAGTGCATCTCCCTCGGTGTGGATATGTTCGACTGCGTGATGCCCACCCGCAACGGTCGCAACGGCATGATTTTCACGTGGGAGGGCATGATGAACATGCGCAACGAAAAGTGGAAGAACGATTTCACTCCGCTGGATGTCAATAGCGACCTCTTTGCTGATCGCGAATATACCCGCGCCTACCTGCGACACCTGTATGTCTCGGACGAGATCCTCGGCCCGATGATCGGCAGCATCCACAACTTGCACTTCTACCTCGATTTAGTCACTACTGCTCGCCAGAAAATCCTCGACGGCACTTTTGCAACATGGAAGGACGAGGTGTTGCCGAAGATTTCGCGGAGACTGTGACGATGAGGCGATGATATAATTGACGGATTATTCAAAAACCGAAAATTGAAAAAAATGGAATACAGAATCGAAAAAGACACATTAGGCGAAATGCGCGTTGAGGCCGACAAGCTCTGGGGTGCGCAGACGCAACGAGCTATGGAGAACTTCGAAATCGGGAAGAAGCACATGCCGATTGAAATCATCTACGGCATCGCGACAGCCAAGAAAGCAGCAGCCTGTGCCAACTACGACTGCGGTGTGCTGTCTGAGGACAAACGCGACCTGATTGTGCGTGTGGTTGATGAAATCACCGCCGGAGAATGGGACGACCAGTTCCCGCTGCACATTTGGCAGACCGGTTCGGGCACACAGACCAACATGAACGTCAACGAGGTGATTGCCCACCGCGCACAGCAGCTGCATGGCGGTCAGCTCACCGACTACCCGCTTTTCCTCTCGCCCAACGATGATGTCAACAAGTCTCAATCGACTAACGACATCTTCCCCACGGGCATGCGCATCGCCACCGCGAAGAGTATCATCACCCGCACCCTGCCCGCCTTGGAACGGATGATGGAAACTTATCGCACAAAAGTCGCTGAATACGCTGATATCAAGAAGATTGGGCGCACCCACCTGATGGACGCCACCCCTCTGACATTGGGCGATGAACTGTCCGGCCACCTCTCGCAGCTGGAGCACGGATATGAGGTCATCCAACAGAGTCTCAAGCATTTGATGGAACTCCCGATTGGTGGCACCGCTGTCGGAAACGGCATTAACACGCCTGACGGTTACGACAAAATCGCATTGCAATATATCAACCAGTTCACGGGTTACGAGTTCAGCAACTGTCCGAACAAGTTCGAGGCGATGGCCACCCACGACTCGCTGTGCGAAATGTCTGGAGCGTTCAAACGGTTGGCTGTCTCGTTGATGAAGATCGCCAACGATTTCCGTTTGCTGAATTCGGGTCCGCGCTGCGGTTTGGGCGAGGTGATTCTGCCCGCCAACGAACCCGGTTCCTCCATCATGCCCGGCAAGGTGAACCCCACACAGTGCGAGGCGCTGTCGCAGGTGTGCTGCCAGGTTATCGGCAACGACGTGGCCATCACCACGGGCGCCATGCAGGGACATCTGCAGCTCAACGTCTTCATGCCGCTTATCGGCCGCAACCTTCTGCAGTCATCACGATTGCTCGCTGATGTCATCAACTCCTTCAACGACCACTGCCTCAAGGGGATAAAGCCCAATCTGGAGCGCATTTCCATGCATCTTCACAACTCGTTGATGTTAGTCACGAAGCTGAATCCGCACATCGGCTACTACAACGCCGCGAAGATTGCGCAGCACGCGCATGAGCACGGGCTTACGTTGCGCGAGTCCGCATTGGAACTGGGGCTCGTGAGCGCGGAGGATTTCGATAATTGGATGAAATTGTAGAGACGTTTCATGAAACGTCTCTACAGGGGACAACGACATATTTACGGCGTAGGGGTGAATAATCATTCGTCCCTACATTTTTTTATCGTTTCGTCGTTTCATCGTTTCATCGTTTCATCGTTTCATCGCCTCATCGCCTCATCGCCTAATCATAGAACTTCCAGTTCACTCCCACCTCGAAGTTCCTCCCTTGCATCGGGTATCCAGGTGTGGTGATGTAGCGGAAGCTCAGGAGTCCGGCGATTAGATTGCCTCCGCGCACGAAGAACGAGATGCGCTTCACGCGAAGGGCAAGGTGTGCGTTGATATACAGGTAGTTGCCAGTGATGATATACTGTTGGGCATAGAATTGGTGCAAGACGGGGTTGTAGCCGTCGGCATAGTACTTCGTGTTATAGAACAAGTCCACACCGACTTGGAAACGCAGCCGTTTCTTGAAGATACGAGTGGTGTAAAGAGCCCCTAACTTTCCGGCAAAAAGCGGTATGGCAATCACCTTGTTGGTGGCATGTTGTAGAGCCAGTTGCGCGTCTAAGCAGAAGTGCTTGGTCCGTACGGGCGCATAAAGCATCAACTGAACCACTTGGAAAGGCTTCTCCAGTTGGATTGGATCGAAATTGTTGTCAAGGTAAATATAGCGTCCCGCATTGATGAAATTGAACGAGGCCTTATAGTTGAAAATCGTCCAATAGAAACCTGTTTTGAAGAAATTCTGTTTTCTCCAATCATTCGTCCAGAAATTGTTGTTTCCGAGATAGTTGCTGAAGATGTAGTCGGGCGAGAGACGGCTGAAAGTGGCATCAAGGCCAATGTAATGTTGCTGCTTTTTGTTGATGGTGAATCGGAATCCAGCATAGGCCAGTGCGTCATTTTGGGTGTATTTGAACAGATTGTAGGAGACGAGGCCATAGATTTCCCAGACTTTGAACAGACGGATAGTGGTGCGTGCGAACAAACAGAGGCTGTTGTCCTGCATTCGCGGACTTACAGCATTCACATATTCGTGACGCAGACCGCCGGCGATTCTGAGAAAATAGGACTGGTCACCTATGGTGTCTGTCGGACCAAAATTGGACAGTTGCACGGTGTTGGCAATGGAGTAGTATTGGATGGAGTCGTTGGTAGTGTCTGTATTTATGAAATAACGGTCTCGGTAAAACATGTTATTCAGATCGTAATCGGAGAAATGGCTGGAGACGTGATTGAATTCAAAAGTATGGCTGAGAGTTCCGAAATATCGGTCTTTTTTATCTTTGATATTGAAATAGTTAGTGATTTGCAAAGCATGTGTGTTGATTTTAGAGTTGCCGTTGCTGAACATCACCGGAAAGCTGGTCAGGTCGTAAGTGATAGTTGAGTCGTGCCGCGGATCACGGTCGGTGAAGTCTGGACTGTATTGCAATCCACCGTTCTCAGAGAACTTGCCGTGGTTGAAGATGTATGCCAGTAAAAAACCGTAAATCTTCTTGGGCGTTTCGTATCTTAAAGTGGCGTCAAGGGACAAACGGTTGACCTCCTGATGGATAAAGTAGCCTTTGTCGCTTGTCGCATCCAAATTCACAGCGAAATTGACTTGTCGGATACGCTGGGCATGAGTGGCCCGAAGGTCAAAAGCAGTGAGAAACGTATAGGAGAAATCCAGATTGGTGAAAGACGGCGTGACATCATAAATCTTCAAATTCGACATCTTCTTGAAATAGAGCGGATAGGGTAGGCTGAGCATGGAGAAACCGCACGGCTTTTGGATGTCGAAAATCATGGATTTGTGCGCCTGACCATTAATGCCGAGGGACTGGTAGAGGTTCTCAATTCGTAGGAGTGGATCGTATTCCGAAATGTGGAAGAGGGTGGTGTCAATGACGGTGTAGCGCAAAGGGAGAAACTGAGTGGCTGGCCATGGCGCATATCGGGTGGGGGAGTAGTCAGGGGAAATTGCCATGGCGGAGTCTATTTTCGGGGTGTCATTCTGCTGTTCCTGTGCGCAGACAGTCATCCCCCAAAAAAGGAAAGTGCCTAACAGTAATATGTATATTATTGGTTTACAATTCATTACAAAACGAGGTGAATTCTTTTTTCTTGTCGCAAATGTACATAAATTACAAATACATCAAACGAATGTTTTTCCTTGTAGAAATGCAATGCTTTGTGTACCAATTTGTTTAAGCGGAACGAATGTCAAATGTTTATCCGAACATTTCCCACAAGGTCAGCATTTTGTACACCAGTGTGGCTGCGAGTACATCAGATACTTTGCTGTCGGCCTGCGGGCACAGCTCCACCACATCGAAGCCCACCACATTTTTGTTGCGGAATACTTTTTCGAAGAATTGTAGGGTGGGGTACCATTGCATACCGCCGGGCAGTGGGGTCCCGGTGGCAGGCAATATTGAAGGATCGAAGCCGTCGAGATCAACGGTGATATAGACGTTGTCGGTGAGCCGGTCCACAGCCTTTTCCATCCAGTCTTCCTTATTGTGAATGAGGTGTGCGTAGAAGATGTTCTCGGGTACCACGCTGGGCAGTTCTTCAGAGCAGACGTTGCGGATGCCCACCTGCACCACACGGGCGTGTTCCTGAGCGCGGCGCATGACGCAGGCATGGTTGTAGATGGAGTCGTGGTAGCTGTCACGCAGGTCCGCGTGTGCGTCAATCTGCAAGACCGAAAGGTTGTCGTGACACTCAGCCATGGCCTGGATAGCACCTACCGACACTGAATGCTCGCCACCCAACAAAATGGTGCGTTTTCCCATGTCCATAAAGTGTCTCATCCGGTCATGCACAGATTTTACCATTGAGTCTGGAGACTTAAAGTTGTACTTGTGATAATCCGTATAAATTCCTGAAACAGAGGCATCATATTGGAGTTGAATATCGTACAATTCCAGACTGTCAGAAGCATCCAGAATGGCTTGCGGTCCTTTATCCGCCCCCTTCACGAAAGTGCTGGTGCCGTCGTAGGGCACACCCAAAATCACATAGCGGGCATTCTCCAGCTCATATAGCCGTTCATCGTCCATATCCAGAAAATGGGTCATTTTTTTTATCATAACGGGTTGAATTGTTAACGAATAGTAGTCTCTTCTACCACCTTCCAGCTCTCAATCCGGCGCGTCTCGGAGGAGAAGTTCACCCCGATTTTGTAGAGCTTGCGCGGGTCGTGGGCGAAGGACAAGGCGTACTCCCTCTCCTCAATCTGCTCCAACGCCTCCTCGACGGATTTGTCCAACTTGAACTCGAAGAGGTAGATGTAGTCGGCGGTCTGCACCACCATGTCCATGCGACCGTCGGAAGTGTGTCGCTCGGTCTCCGTGTAGAAGCCCAACATTTGGAAGATGAGGCTCACGGCATTGTGGAAGTAGAGCTCCGCATCTCCGGCGATTTGGTAGTCTTGGTTGGCGAACAGGGACTCCAAACGTGCCATG
>JAFXTE010000078.1 GCA_017525245.1 Bacteroidales bacterium
CTAACGGATTTGTGCCATAACAAACGGCGGCGGCGATGCCTGCCAATGTTCCTATAAACTTACGGTTTTTCAATTTCCCAAGAAACTATTGTTGTTCAGAGGCTTAGCGAAGAGCTGCTACTTGTCAATTTCCACCAACGTGTATTTCTTCGTCCCCAAACCGATTTTCTCCGCCCAGTCGATGGTGTGGGTGCCGTGCTGCTGGTCGATGCGGGAGAGCAGGTCGGTGGGGTCGTTGGTGGCGGTCACCTTCTGCTGGTTGATGATATCAACGCAGGCTTGGTCGAGAGCCACGGGGTCGGTGGAGGCGAGGATGCCGTAGTCCTCCAGCTTCACGGGCTCGGGATGATCCACGCAGTCGCAGTCGATGCTCATGTTGTTCATCACGCTGATGTAGATGATGCCCTCCTTCTTCTGGAAGTAGTCGGTCACGGCTTGCGCGGCCGCCGCCATGCTCTCGAGGAAGCCGTCCTGGTCGCCGATGTACTCGGGGGTCCAGAGTTTTTCCATGTCGAGAACTTCCATCTTGCCGGCGGAGTGAATGTATGCCTTGCCGTTCTGGCTGGCGCAGCCGATGCTGAGGTTCTTGAGCGCGCCGCCATAGCCGCCCATCGGGTGACCCTTGAAGTGGTTGAGCGCGATCATGAAGTCGTAGTTGGCCATGTGAGAGCCCACAATGTCGTACTTGATGTGCGAATTGTCTTTCACGGGGATGTGCATCTCGCCCTCCTCGTCCATGATGTCAACCTTGAACAGCGGTTTGAAGCCGTGTTGCTCGATAATCTTCCAGTGGTTGGCAGAGGTGTTGCGCTCGTCTTTAGCGTCTTCGGGGGCGTTGCCGTAGGCGGTATTGCACTCCACGATGGTGCCATCGACCAGCATCACGAGGTCTTTGATGAGCTCGGGCTTCAGGTAGTTGGGGTTGCTGCCCTCGCCGGTGGAGATCTTCACGGCCACGCGGCCCTTGGCTTCCACGCCCAGCGCTTTGTAGATTTTCACCAACGCCTCGGGACTGATGTCGCGAGTCAAATAGACGGTTGCGCCCTCTTCAGAAGGCTGGGGTTGGTTGTTCTTGTTGTTCTGACCGCAGGAGGCGAGCACCAAAGCGGCGATGACGATAAAGGGGATGTTTCTCATTTTGATAGATTTCTATTTATTAATAATGATTTTCTTTTGCAAAGATATATAAATTTCGAATATGTGCAATCAAATGAACATGCCCAGTAGAGATGTTCCATGGCGTGTCCCTACCCTTCCATCTCGGGGTGCGGCACGGACAGCGGGAGGCCTTCCTGCGAGAGATAGAACATGTAAAGGACGGCGGGCACGGAGCCGCGGTTCTCGCCGTGGTGGACGGTTCCGACCATCTCGACGACGGCTTCCCCCTCGTGTACGACCTTCGTTCTGCCGTTTTGGTCGATGATGGTCAGTTCGCCCTGCACCAGCACGCCGTAGTTCATCACGGGATGGTGATGCCAGTCCAGCTTCTCCCCGACGGGAAAGACGTATTTCATGACCACTAATTCGGGTCTTCCTTGCAGGTAATCAGGTAGTTCCGCGCCATCCCAGCTCTGCGAGGTGCGGATAAGTTCGATTTTTTGTGTACTCATCTTACTCTATGATTATCCTTTGTTGACGGTTCATTTACAGTTCAAGAATCTCCTCCTCCGCCAACCCCGTGATCTCGGCAATGTCGCCAACGGCGTAACCTTTGTCCCTAGCTCTTTCTCTCATAAATCAGTATTTTATCACGGTTAGCAGTTTCAGCGGCGTACGGACGAAGTGCTCCCTCCTCCACCAAATCGACCTCGCGTCCGAGCAGTTCCTGCAAATCCATCAGCATACCACCATGCGTAAAAAGGGTAAAGGGTTTACCAGAACGGTCAGGTACGAAAAGGATGTCCACATCGCTTCGCGGTGTCTCTTCGCCTCGGGCGAAAGACCCGAAAAGCCATGCTTTCAGGACAGGCTGTGTCTTGAAATAATCGGCGATGATCTTTTTCATTATCTCGGTGCTCATACGTTTCCGCATTTTTAAATCAGGATGCAAAAATACACATTATTTGTTCAATGGGCAGCACAAAAAAGAAAATTCTGCGCCATTCCAGCTCTGCGAGGTGCGGATAAGTTCGATTTTTTTGAGATGTAGCCCGAAAGTATGTGATATTGCTGTCGTGGCTATTTTATGCCCCGACGAGTGCCTTCAGGCGATTTATATCCTCTTCCACTCCCTCTTTTCCCCATTTGTCGGCCAAACGATACCATCGCAAAGCCTCTTTGTAGTTTTGCTCCACACCGTCGCCTTCTTCATAAAGGATGGCCATGTTATATGCAGCTTCCTCGTTTTTCTTTTTGGCCGCACGACGAAACCACTGCATGGCCGTTTCACTGTCTTTCTTCACAGAGATTCCGCCACTATAGAAGGTTCCAACGGTGTTTTGCGCATAATCATCGCCTTGTTCAGCCGCTTTCATAGCCCAGAAAAATTCCAATTCTTCACTTTGATCCACACCAATGCCTTTCCGATAATACCACGAAAGGTCGTATTGTCCCCATGCGCAACCGCCTTCGCCTGATGTACCCCAACTCTTATACAAACAATGAATAAGTCAGTCGTTAGAGGGCGTGAAGAATAAGCCCTGTTACATTTCCTCAAGCTTACTAATAAACTCATCGCGAGACATTCCCAAATCGCGAATAGCGTTGCGAACAATGAATTCCGGAATAGGTTCTACATGCGTTTGGAAAACAACGGCACGTTTCAGACCATTCTTTGTCCATATCTCGTGACCACCCACAGTGCGCAAAGGATGTAAACCTAACAGAGTCAAGATGTCGCGAAATTCCTTAACCGAAATGTTGGATAACTTCTTCATGCCATTGCTGCTATACGCATCGGAGTCGATACTTTCTCGTAATTAATGTGCCCGCCAAGCAATTTGGACATTTCGGGTTTGCGAATCAAGCGGCTGAATGCTGGCGGGGTGAGTTTTTTCTCCGTGACTTTCCAGCCGTGGTCTCGCAGATCGTCCCAAAGTGTGCCCAACTCAAGACAGGTTTCGACATATATCTGAAAACGCTCGAAGAAATTCTTTACCGCATCGCCATAATCCTTGCCCGATGTGCTGATATCAAGCGAAGGACAATAGGCAATCAGGTTGTCACCCTCCCTGAAGATATAGTACTCTATCGAAAAACGATACTCTTCTTGTTTGCTATTTTTATGTTCCATAATCCGTTTCTTCTTTGAACTTGCAAAAATACATAAATTACGAATACAAACGGATACCTTAGAATGCTGAGACGTTACACGCAACGTCTCTATATTCTAATTAACCCGCAGATACACCCCCGTGACAGACCCCTTATCCTCCGCCATCGCCCTGGGCGTTCCCTCGAAGATGATGTCGCCGCCCGTCGCGCCGCCGCCGGGACCGAGCTCGATGAGCCAGTCGCAGGATTTCAGCATCTCGATGTTGTGCTCGATGAGGAAGATGGTGTTGCCCGCCTCCACCATCGTGTCGAAAAGGCTCAGGATGCGCTTGATGTCGCCCGCGTGGAGACCGTCGGAGGGCTCGTCCATGATGAAGATCTTGCCCGCATCGCGCAGATAGGAGGCCAGCTTGATGCGCTGCAGCTCGCCGCCGGAGAGGGTGGAGAGTGACTGGTTCAGATGGAGATAGCCCAAGCCGACCTTGCGCAACGGCTCCAGTTTCTCGGCAATCATACTTCCGGCAAACAGCTCGGCGGCTTTGTTGGCGGTGAGGTCCATCACCTCGGCGATGTTGAGGCCGTTCACCTTGTAGGAGAGCACTTCCGGCGAATAGCGCAATCCGCCGCAAGCCTCGCAGGTGGTCTCGATGGCATCCATGAAGGCCATGTCGTTGACGATGACGCCCTTGCCCTGGCAGACGGGACAGCCGCCCTTGCCGTTGAAGGAGAAGAGGTCGGCCTTGGTCTTGTTGGTCTTGGCGAAGAGCTTGCGGATGTCGTCGGCCACGTCCAAATAGGTGGCCGGGGTGCTGCGCAGACTGATGCCGATGCTCTTCTGGCTGATATAGACGATGTCTTCGGGGTGAGGATAGGCGTTCCGGAAACATTCCATCAGCGAACTCTTGCCCGAGCCCGCCACGCCCGCGATGCCGCACATCACGCCCAACGGCAGCTTGACGGAAACATTCTTCAGATTGTGCAAATGGGCGTTCTCCAACAGGAAGAAATCCTTGGGCGTGCGCACCTGCTCTTTGATGGCACTCGTCGCGCTCAGCATCGTACCCGTAAGCGTCTGACTGTGCAGCAGTTCCTCGTATGTGCCTTCAAAGACGATTTCACCGCCTTTCATCCCCGCGCCAGGACCCATATCGATGATGTGGTCGGCGATTTTGATGATCTCCTTGTGGTGCTCCACGAGGATGACGGTGTTGCCGTGGTTTTTGAGCTTCTGCACCGACTTCTGCATCAGCAGAATGTCGTGGTTGTGGAGACCCACGCTGGGCTCGTCGAGGATGTACATCACGTCGGATAGTGGTGAGTTGATGTATTTGGCGATCTTGCAACGCTGGGCCTCGCCGCCGGAGAGGGTGCCGATAGCTCGGTCGAGGGTGAGGTAGCCAAGCCCGATCTCCTCCAACGCCGACAGCCGTTCGATGGTCGCCCGCTTGATGTCCTCCGCCAGCGGATTGTCGATGGTCTCCATCCATTGGCGGCAGTCGCTGATGCTCATCGCGGTCACCTCGGCGATATTGAGTCCGCTCCCCTCGCCTTTAGGAGAGGGGTCGGGGGTGAGGTAAATTCTGCAGGAGCGTATCTTCTCGTTGAGGCGCGTGCCGCCGCAGTCGGGACAGGTGCCCATCGTCAGCATCGGGTTGAGCACGGAGGCGTGGAGAAGTCCCTCCTCCGAGTTGATGATGCTGCGGTACATCCGGGGAATGAGCCCTTCGTATTTGGCGGTTTTGGGCCAGTTGGAAGGCGGGTTCTTCAGCTTGATCTGCGGCGAGTTGAGGAAGAGGTCGAGTTCCTCGGGCGTGTAATCCTTGATTTTCTTGTCGAGGTCGAAGAGGCCGCTGTGGGCGTAGCGTATCCAGCGCCAGCCGCCCTTGCCGAAGGCGATGTAGTGGATGGTGTCCTCGTCGTTGAGCGACTTGTCGAAATCGACCAGCTTGTGGATGTCGAGCTCGCGGATCTCGCCTAATCCGCCGCAGCGCGGACAGCTGCCGGAGGGGTGGTTGAACGAGAAGGCGTCGGAGTAGCCCACGAAGGGTTGCCCGATGCGCGAGAAGAGCAGACGCAGCAGGGCGTAGATGTCGGTGTAGGTGCCGACGGTGGAACGCGAGTTGGAGGCCGGCTTGCGCTGTTCGATGACGATGGCGATGGGCAGGTTCCGGATGTCGCCCACGTGCGGCCGCCCGTACTTGGGCAGGTACTGCTGCGTGAAGGAGGGGAAGGTGTCGTTGAGCTCGCGCCGCGACTTGGCCGCGATGGTGTCCAGCACCAGCGACGACTTGCCCGACCCCGACACGCCCGTCACCACGGTGATTTTCCCCTTGGGAATCCTGACGTTGACGTGCTTGAGGTTGTTCTCCGTGGCGTCGCGCACGATGATGTGGGTAAAATCGTTAGAGGGATCCGTAGTATTAAAATTATCCATATAGTAAACTGTTTTTCAGTTAGTTGTTTGGTGACATCTTAGGTGACATTTTTTTCTTTTACGCCAATTTGTTTTATGTTGTCAAAATCACCCAAGTGCTGTCTTTTCGATCGCCATCATTGGCGAGAAACGATCCATTCGCCATTTCTGCGACCACCCTTTCGGATTAGGATACCCCTTGACTGAAGGTTTTCAATATCACGTTTGATAGTTCTCGTCGCAACACCCGTCTTTAGTGACATTTCTGGTATTGTTACAAAAGAATCTTCAGCAATCATTCCTAATATAACATACTGTCTTTTAGTTAGTTCTTTGGTGACATTATTGGTGACATTATTGGTGACATCTTGTTCTTTTACGCCACCTTTTACGCCATCTTTGGTGACATTTGTGTCAACCAATAGTGTTTCTTCCAAGAATTCCGGATGGCAAGGAATGTCTATCAGGAAATATGTTCTCTCTTCATCCGTCTCGATGGTTGCTTTGGGCGATCCGTTGGCTTTCAGCTCGTCTTGAATGGTAGGGATACCCGTTCCGCGACCCTCGGTCAGATCCAGTTCTTTCAAGAATTCACCAAGCCTGCGGTTACGATAACGACGCGAGCGCAACGACATTCCCTCACGCACCGCCTCCATCGGAATAGTATGGTTGGGACCAGAGAAATTCAGAATTGATATCCTATCTGGTTCAATGGTTATCTCCACTGGTTCGCGTATAGTCCAATCTCTGTGATATAGCGAGTTCACAACAGCCTCCTCCAAAGCCTGATAGGGATAGTTGTAGAACTTGTCGGAATGCTCGTCATCCTTGGGCTTCACTATCTTCTTCTTGATAACGTTGGTGCGCAAGTAACTCAATGTTTCTTTAATCATAGTCGGCACGCTGCCCCTGATGGGTTCCACCTCTATCAAGTTGTTGGGGTTCCTCTCTCGTCCTTCTGGGAACAACACGATTTCCACCTGCGCTTGTTTGAAGAAACGGTCGGGACGCTCGGCAAACATCATGGCCGCCACATTCTTGATGCTATATCCCTCTGGAGTCAGTTCTAACAGTTCCATCTGCTCCAACACCGTCTCCATATTGTCCGTCAGTGGCTCGTCGGCAAGGCTGCTTTTCACCTTCACGAGATAGTCGTGCAGCAACAGCGGCGAGATATCCTTCAACGTTATCTGGTCATTACCTCGGTCGTCAAACGGTGTGCGGTTGGTCAAATCAATCAGTTCCCTCTCATATTCATCCTTGGGTACAATACTGCTGCTGTTGTAGCGGATATAATAGTTGTACATTTTTTGCTTGGCGGTAATGCAGTCTGGCACTTTGTAAGGGCGACGCTCGCCAGCAGACACCTTGATGACCAGAATGGTCTTTCCATCGGCTTCTTCAATATACAGACGTGGCTGATAGTACGGCCGCATCAGGTTGTTGTAGCCCACCATCTCCTTCTCGATGGATTCAATCTTGTCTGGGTCGATGCCGATGACGGGACGGACAGGGCGACCGTTCACTTCTTTCACACCCACGACGATATAACCGCCACCCGTCTCGTCGAAGTCGTTGGCAAAAGCGCAGATGCTGCGGTAGATGGCATCCGGATTCCAACCCGTTTTGTACTCAATGCGGTCGTTCTCCACCGCCTTCCCGCCGAGCAGTTCTTCTATGTTGATTGGTAGTTTCATGAGCATTCAATGTTTGAAATCTTTCTTTCTGTTCAATTTCTTGCTGCTATAGATTTTGGATCGGCAAAAGTACGACATTTTTCCGAGACATGGAACGGTTATGCGCAGTGTCTGTTTTGGGTATGAAAAGTTTAATGTATTTTTAGTTACAATATTACGCCGCAACAATAATATAACGAATAACTTTTCGGAAAATCTTGACAATTTTTAACAAAAGAAATTTGGCGGTACGAATTCTTTGTTCTATTTTTGCCGCCGAAAAACGTTAGGCATCAAATTATGAAAATGTTTAATTATGAAAGAAAAAAACAAAAGTATGCAAGAACAAATTAAAAGAAGACTTCAAAAAGAAACAGAACACTTTCTCACAAATTGGAAATTAGTATGTAGAGGACTTGAAATTTACCCCAAAGAAATTGAAGTGTATTACTACGAAAAAGAAGGGGAATTCAAGGATGATTCTGTTCATAAAAATGATTTACAAAAAAACAATAGAAATCATTTCTATGTTCATAGGTGGGGAACAAAATCATCTGATTCATATAAAGGGGGTAGTCGAACTGGAATCGATTTTGTTATTAGCGACAATGAAAATATTTATCAATCTTATTTGATAAGAAGTGCCGATATTAATGGTGAAACAATTGTGGGACCCAATAAGGTGCTTAAAAAGATAATAATGGCTTGTGATTTCTCAGACGAGCATTTAGAAAGTAATTATAAGGAGTTGGAATGCTCACCAGTTACTTTAGAACCAAATAATGTTTCTGCTGACGTTTTATTTTCCAAAAGAATGAATCTAAAAAAAGGATATGTTGATTGTGAATTGAGAGCAGTATTATGTGATGACAAATTTATAAATTGTAAATATCTTGGTAAAGAAAAGATGATTGTAGATTTTCTATCCGAAAAAGTACATCTACAAGACATGACGAGTGATGAAGCCAGGAAATACGCAAAAGTAAAATTAAGCTATATTCCATCTGAAATAAAATCATTATGATCACCGACCACCTTACCAACACCGTTTTCCTCTCCGACTGGCTTTCGAAGGAGTGCCCTGAACTGTGTCAGAGTCTTACGAAGGCACTTCGGGACAATGCCGTGGATTGTCGGATTTTAAGCAACACCAACGACATTTGGTGTCGCGACTACATGCCCATACAAACGGATGAAAAGCGTTTTGTGTCTTACAAATACTATCCCGACTATCTGGTGAAAAAACATAAAGAGCAATATATCACAGATGTTAAGGATGTGGGGAACGTGGATTTTCTGCATCAGGCAGAAGTGGTGACTTTGGACTTGTTGCTCGACGGCGGCAACGTGGTGAAATGCGGCGACAAGATGGTGATGACGGAGAAAGTGTTTGTGGAAAACAAAGAGAAATCGCGCAACGAGGTGCAACGGCTTCTGGAAGAGGCATTCCAATGCGAAATCGTTTTCCTTCCGTGGGACGAGCCAGAGATATATGGACACAGCGACGGCATCATCCATTACTTGGGGGACAACCGCGTGCTGATGACCAACTACAACGATTTCGACAAGACTTTTGCACAGGATTTCCTGCGGATCTTGGAAAAGCATTTCGATGTTAAAACGCTGAAATACAACGTAGAGAAAAAAGACAAAAACAGTTGGGCATACATCAATTATTTGCAGGTTGGCAATCTGGTGCTCGTCCCGCAGCTGGGAATCCCTGAGGATGAACAAGCGTTGCAACAGATTGCTGAGGCGTTGCCGATGTGCAAAGTCGTTGGCGTACCGGCATTGGAAGCCGTACGCAATGGCGGCGCACTGAATTGCATTTCGTGGAATATTAAAGTTTAGGATTATGAACGAAAGTGAACAGAACGAGAAAGAGTTTTATAATAAATTGAATACCAAAGAATTGGAGGTTTATGCTGAGCAAGGTGATGCGGAGGCTCAATTCACACTTGGGTATCGTTATAGATATGGCAAAAAAGCTAAGAAGAACTTTGCCAAAGCGATTGAATGGTACACTAAGGCAGCTGAACAAGGACATTCACCAGCACAAAACAACCTTGGTGTATGCTATAACCACGGGGAAGGAGTCATGAAAGACCCCGTAAAAGCTGTTGCATGGTACACAAAAGCGGCAGAACAAGGCGATATAGGTGCCCAATGGAATCTTGGTGCATGCTATTATAATGGGAAAGGGGTTGAACAAGATTATAAAAAAGCTTTTGAGTGGTTGTTAAAAGCAGCGGAACAAGGTGATTTGGGGGCCCAAAACGATATTGGAAATTGCTATTTAGATGGACTTGGTGTTGAAAAAGATTCTGAAAAGGGAGTGGAATGGATTACTAAATCCGCCCAACAAGGATATGCTACTGCCCAATATAATTTAGGTAGATGCTATAAGGACGGTGAAGGTGTAGAACAAGATTATAAACAATCTGTAAAATGGTACAAGAAAGCGGCAGAGCAGGGAAATTCATGGGCACAAAACAATCTTGGACTTTGTTACGAATATGGGGACGGAGTTAGAAAGAATTATAAAAAGGCAGTGGAGTTGTATGGGGAAGCGGCTGAACAAGGAGCGGACATCGCGCAATATCATCTTGCCAAATGTTATGAAAATGGATTAGGCGTAAAAAAAGACCTTAAAAAGGCTGTAGAGTGGTATGCCGAGTCAGCGAAGCAAGGGCACGAAGGTGCTCAGCGCGAATTGGGAAAATGCTTTAGAGACGGGAAATGTATAGAAAAAGATCTTACAAAAGCAGTAAGGTGGTTTTCCAAATCGGCAGAACAAGGTGATGCTTTCGCAGAGTTCTATCTTGGTGTTTGCTACGAAAGAGGAGAAGGTGTTAGAAGAAATTACAAAAAGGCTATAGAATGGTACACCAAAGCGGCGAAGCAAGGTATTTCCGAAGCTCAGTACAATCTTGCGGTGTTTTATGAATATGGATATGGTGTTAAAAAGAATCCAGCCAAAGCCAAAGAATGGTACGCCAAGGCATCTGAACAAGGGGGAAAGGATGTTCGATTCGGGAACACATAAAGAGGCATTTGTTCATATTACAACCTCTTTCCGCGTGCTCGGATGTTTACCTGATATGCTTTGTCAGTAAAGCTTTACACCGTTCTTCCCAACGCTTCCGCCTCCTCCAGCGCCTTAGTTCCTCGAACGCCGCCCTTCTCCTTCGCGCCGCGCACGAGCACGTGGCCTGCGTCTTCGATGTGGAAGTAGTTGAGACAGAGCTGGTATTGGGTGAGGATTCTGTCGAACAGTTCGGGCAGGGAGGCGGCGCCGACCAAAAGGAGGGCGGCCTTCTGGATGTGGAAGGTGTCACGGATGGGGTTGTGGCAGCGGTCAATGAGGGCCTTCAACTGCGCACTCAAACCGTAAAAATAGACCGGCGAAGCAATGACGAGCATGTCGGCGTTCGCTAACTTGCTGTATATTACAGACATGTCGTCCTTTTGCACGCACACATTGCCCTCGCTAGTGAAGCACGCGTTGCACCCCATGCACGGATGCACCGTGTAATCATGCACCGAAACAACTTCTACATAGTGTTTTTCTGAAGCACCTTTAGCGAAAGCATCTACCAACAGGTCGGTGTTACCGTTCCTGCGCGGACTGCCGGATAAAATGAGAATGTTCATTAGTGTTATCCTCTCCTTCTAAACACCACCAGCTCGGCATCCGCACCATCTTTCCCGTACTCGCTCACGAGAATGTGGTGCTCGTCGCAGGCAATTCCGAAGCAACGGCCGTCGCCTTTCTCCACCTGGTTGCCCCAATACGTGGCATTGTCGTCGAGGAGTTTCACCTTGTTGCCGTTGATGGTGTACTCCAGATTGACGAACGAGCCTTGCAGCACGAAGAGGTTGTCGATGTGCGGCATACCCTTGATGCCCAACGCATTGACCTCATCAATAAGCTGCTGCTTGATGGGCGAGGTGGCGTGCGGCAGTTGGTCGGCGGGTAGTTGCCAACGTTTCAAGTTGGGGTAATACTGCCGAAGCACGCCCTTGTACTCTTCGCGGGTGAGGTTTTGACCGGTGTTCTTGTTGTACTCCTCCACGAACTGGGCGCAGAACTCCACCATCTCCTCCATGGTGAAGTCGCCGGTGAACGCACCGTCCTTGTAACAGTAGATGCAGTATTCTTCGTTTTGGCTGCCGTCGGCGTTGGTGCCAAAGATCTCTGGGGTCAGCGGCATTCCGCAGCTCTGGCAAAATCTCTGTTCTTTATCCATATTGATTCGTTCTTTGTTCTGTACTGTCCCCCACACTGAGGCTTCGCGCGTGTAGGGTAAATGATGAGGCCGCAAAAATACAATATTTGGCGGGATGGAATTTATATTTGGCGGAAAATGTTTTGGACATTATGATTTTTCCCGACAGCATCCGAAAATGTTGTATTTTTGCACTTTGTAATAATAGGGAAAACAACAGAAAAAACTATCATCATGAAGAAATCATTGTTTGTGGCCGCGCTGTTACTGCTGGCCGGAATGACCTTGAACGCTCAGGAGAGCAATTATGCGAAGAGCGATTTTGTTCCAGGCGACGAAATCATATTCGACGACAACTTTGAACACGAGAAACTCGGGGAGTTCCCGCTGAGATGGGACCTGCTGGACGGCTATGCGGAGACCGCACAGCAGAAGGAACGCAATGTGCTGGCGTTCACCGACAACGGTCTGGGACAGGTGATGCCGCTGATGAAAGAGAAATGGGATTGGCTGCCTGAGGTGTTCACGGTGGAGTTCGACCTCTACGTGGCCCCGGTGAACACGGGGGACGAGGAGGGGACATTGCTCGAAATGAACCTTTATTTCGGCGACCGCGGCGACGAAAGCTACTATAACGCTTCAAGCTATGTGCGTTTCTGGTACAGGGAAGATGGGTCGTGCAACTTGACGTGGTCTCTGCTGAAACCGGACGGGAGCAGCCTGTCAAGTGGAGAGAAGATGTTGGGGCTGACCTCGGGAACCAGCGACTATCTGGAGAAAGACAACCCGGTGGTTGCCGGCGAGTGGAACCACTTCGCCTTCTCGTTCAACAAGCGGGCTTTCAAAGGCTATGTAAACGGCGTGCGCATGATCAACGTGCCGGCCATGAAGGCTCCTGGTTACCTGTTCTTTGCCAGCGGAGCATACTATCGCTACACGGGGTTGAGCAATGTGCGCATCGCCCAGGGCGCCGTGCCGCTATACGACCGTTTGACCACCGACGGCAAGATTGTGACCTACGCCATCACCTTCGAGAGCGGCAAGGCCGACCTCAAGCCAGAATCCACCGTGGAGATCAACCGCGTGGCCAAACTGATGCAGGAGCACCCCGACCTCAACTTCGAGGTGCAGGGCCACTGCGACAACACCGGCACTGATGCCGTGAACGACCCGCTGAGCCAGAAGCGCGCCGAAGCCATTGTGGACGCCTTAGTGAAACTGGGTATCGACAAATCGCGCCTCATGGCCGTGGGCAAAGGTTCACACTCCCCTATAGCCCCCAACACCACCGAGGAAGGCCGCGCCAAGAACCGTCGGGTGGAATTTGTGAAGAAGTAAGAGACCAAGAACATATAGGGCTTTCGTAAGCACTGTCTGCCGCAGGCCGCCTTTCCTGCAAGTCACTCAAACGCCTTTCCCCATCTCAAACGCCTCCTGCAGCTTGGCGTTGCCGGCAATCTCGTTCGGACCGCCCACGCCACCGCAGAAGAGGTGGCCCTTTAGTGCGGACTTCTCGTAGCAGTCGATCCAGCCGGTGAGGCCGCCCTCGGCGCGTTTCGGCACGAACTCCTCGGCTTCGGCGGCCGTGGTCAGCAGATAGACGTCGCGGAACTTGTAATCCTTGGGGTACATCGCGTTCATGCGGTCAATGAGGGTCTTCATTTGGCCGCTCATCTCGTAGTAGTAGATGGGCGTGGCCCAGCAGACCACATCGGCGTTCAAGACGCTCTCCATGATGGCCGGCACGTCGTCCTTGATGACGCACGCGCCTGTCTTCTGGCACGACAGGCAGCCGACGCAGTATTTGATTTCCTTGCCTCTGAGCGAGACAAACTCCACTTGATGCCCGGCGGCTTCTGCGCCTTTGGCAAACTGCTCCGCCATCGCGTGGCTGTTCGAGCCCGGGCGGAGACTGGTTGAAATTACGATGACTTTCTTCATGTTTATAAATTGGAATTTATCTTATTGTTTCTTATAAAAAGGACAGCGATTTCCAATACATTGATTGTTCTGTTTAGAGTGCTCGCATACCACAATCGGTTTTTCCATTTCCACAGCGAAATGCTCTTTGACAAAATCTATGGCGGACAAAATGGACAGATAGGAATCGCGCTTACAGCAGCGTGGCCCGCCGATATTGCCAATTTCACTCAATGACTTTGCCGTCATCTTGTGAGACAAAGCAAACGGTTCCTTTGTCAATGGTGTGGACTTGGAGATGATGGAGATGAACATGCCTGAACTGATTCCTGCACCGCAAGCACCCCAGAAGCCGCAAGCCCCGCCCGGCACACACTTTCCACGATTCATCATTTCGGAGAGTGCCTGTTGAAGGTCTATCTGCCCTCCTGCATTCTTGTAGGCTGTCAACAAGGCAGCACCTACCATGACATGATGCTCAGGACCGTGTATATGACAGAACGGCAAGGCCATCATCTGCTTGATGATATAGACAGGGTCTTTCGATGTCTCTTTGAGGCAAAGGCCAACAATGGTGTCAAGCCCTGCGGTATGGCAGTCGTTGCAGACATAATGGCCTTTAACGCAACGAGTCTTGCTATTCTCTTTTTTATGGCAGATGGCACACTCCATCAGTTCATCGACTTCCAGATATTCCAACTGCGCCTTACATATCAAACATTCCTCTTTCATGAATTCCTATTGGTGTTATTTATTGAGCGTCTTTTTTGTCAATTACCCATTGGTACTTTGAGGGCCACTTTGGGGCCGCTTTTGGGGTCACTTTGGGGTCACTTTGGGGTCACTTTGGGGGACAGTCCCCAATTTATCATTTAGCATAATATCCTCCAGTTTTCTTTGAATCTCTGTGTTCAATCAATCCCTTTTTCATAAGTATGGCAATATGTCGGTCAATCGTGGGAATGCTCTTCCCTGAAATATCAGAAATGTCTTTACGTTGGATTCCCGGATTTGAACGAACAATGGTATATGTAGCCATCAAACTACCATTTAACCTATCATTTAACCCATCATTTAACCTATCATTTGCATCGCCATTCGTCTTATTGGGTATTGGGAGCACCAATGCGACCTCATCCACTTCCAGACGGTTTTTCAGTTCCGGTTCGCCCCAACCAGCCTGTTTCCAAGCATTGAGTATCAATGGGAAGCCTGAACATTTCTGAGTGAAAATAAAATGCATATTCTATTTGGCCTGTATGAGGTTGGTGACAAAGGAACTACAAGTGTTGTTATTTTTTGATGTAATCAGAAATCAATTCCTTGATTTTGTCTTCAGCTTTTTCTTTACCGACTAACGAAATTAACTGATTGTAATCTTCAATTTCATTATCAGAAAAGGTAATCACAATCTGTCTTTCTTCACGTCCAGCAATGTGAGAGTAATTCTCTGGATGTGCCCAAAAACAATTACTGCAAAACTCTATATCCTTAATTGTCCAATTTGGACAATGTTCACACGTCCATGATTTTGCACGGTTGGCAGATGGACTTAGAAGCATATAACAGTCGATATTATCCGTTTGTTCTCCTCCTATCTCGTATGGCACTCTATGGTCAATTTGAAGCAAACGATCTTCCATGGGTTGCAAATAGACAAAACATACCGCTCCATATTTATCAATTAAGGCTTTTTTTAGAGCCTGAGACAAAGCTGTTCGTCCCCCCACTTTAGAAATCTTATTATCAACGAAAACAGGGTCTCCGAATTTATAGGCCGCAATGTTTCTGCCATCGGAAGATTTAACTCTATAAGTTACAAGATTTACCCCACGCTCACGTACATCTCTCGCGGCACGGGGTGCATGTTCGTATCCATATTTGCTGGCAAGTTCTTCAGTTGTGATGTATCCATGTTTTATAATATGCTGAATTACAGTAGATGGTCGTTTGTCTGTAATAGCATTTAATCGGTTCAGAATTTTTTTAGATAATTTCATAATGCAAATAATAATAATTGTTCTTCTGTTATTGAAGTGGTAATATCAGATAAATTGGGACTGATATACAGTGCTTCAATAGTTTTTTCTTTTCTTCCAAGCAAAAGGCTTTGACTGGAGAGACCAGCATTAAGCATAACTTTCTTAAGCTTTAATTCTTTTGGTAGATCAACACCGTATTGCTTTTCACCGCAAGTTCCATCGTAACTGATGACAAAATCAATTCCCCTACTATTCAAATCATCAACACATTCCACAAAGTCATCGAAACAAATCCCCGAAAAATATCGACTGTCTCTTGTGGTACAGACTCCTTGGTAAGGAGGGTCCATATAAACAATATCGCCTCGTTTGGCCATCTTTGTCACTTCCCGGTAGTCAACAGACGAAAACTCCGTTTTGCCTTTTAGAAAACTCGAGATCATATAAACATTTGGCGCAAGATTTTTAGGATTAGTTCCCATACGACGTTTGTCCGGAGACTGGTTAAACATACCATTTGAACTATATCGAACAGATCCTTTCACGCATCGAGCCAATAAATACAGCATGTTTGCTGCACTTTTGTTGCCATCATTAAAATCTTTTCTGATTTTATAAAAATGTTCAACGCTGCCACCCTCAAAGTTAATTTGCTCACTCCATACCTTTGTGTATTCTTCAATGAGTTTTTGAGGGTTGTTTATGGCCTCTCTCAGAATATTAATAAGAGGCTCATTCAAATCATTTAACACATACTGTTCTGCTCGTCGTTGTTTGGAGACAGCAATGGTAATTGCAGCCATTCCTGCAAAAGGTTCAATTAGGCGATTGAATTTTTGTGGGAAATAACGAAGAATCTGAGGTGCCAAATTTCTTTTTGAACCTTGATATTGAACTATATGTGGGGTTGCTCCATTCATCTTTTAACGGTTTGTGAGTTAAACTACTTGCGTTTTGAAACGACTTTCAAGTCATTCGTGATAGTATAAGTATTTTTGTCTATATCAATGAATCCCTTGACAATCCAATCCTGACTGTCGGTTTCAAGGAAACTTTTGTATGTGCTGACTTCTTTACGAAGAAGTTGATGAATTTTTGTGGTGTCATAATTTTACTTGTAATTTGAATAAAGCCTGCAGTTGTTTTTTAATATTCTCTCGACGCATATTCTCAAAATCTTTTATGTTGGTCCATTCTAAGCGGAAGTCCTTATTTATATAATTTTTACATTTATACTCATTTTTTTCTTCTTCGGTTTTGTATACTTCATCCAACCATACTTCAGGGTCTTTTGCTCTTTTAGAAATATTTTCAGA
>JAFXTE010000079.1 GCA_017525245.1 Bacteroidales bacterium
AGTTCAAAGTTCAAAGTTCAAGGTTCAAAGTTCAAGGTTCAAAACTCAATTCACCATTCACTAATGAAAAAAGTTGTAATCATCGAGGACGAGGCCATTGCGGCGCAGCGGCTCAGCCATTTGCTCGGCGAGGTGTCGCCGGAGAGCACGGTGGAGCAGGTTTTGCAGTCGGTGGAGGAGACGGTGGAGTGGTTCTCCGCGCACCCTTTCCCCGACCTGGTGTTCATGGACATCCACTTGGCCGACGGCAACGCATTCCGCATTTTCGACAAGGTGTCCTTCCCGTGCCCGATCATCTTCACCACGGCCTACGACCAATATGCGCTGCAGGCCTTCAAGGTGAACAGCATCGACTACCTGCTCAAGCCCATCGGCAAGGAGGATTTGCAGCGGGCGTTGGACAAATGGGCCATTTTGTCGGGGAATGGAAACGACACAACGGGTAATCAGCAGCTTGACGCGCTTGTCAAGATGTTCAGCCAGCAGTCGCAGCGGTATCCTTCCTACTTCCTCATCCCCGTTAAGGACAAGTTGGTGCCCCTGGCGGTCAATGAGATAGCTTGTTTCTACTTGGAGGACAAGGTGTCGCGGGCGTTGACCTATCCGGGCAAGACCGTGGTGATTGGGAAGCCGTTGGACGTGATTGCCGAGCAGTTAGACCCGGGGCTGTTCTTCCGCGCCAACCGTCAGTTCGTGGTGGCGCACAAGGCCATCGAAGGGATCACGGTATGGTTCGGCGGGAAGCTGCGGCTCACGCTGTCGGTGCCCGTTCCGGAGGAAATCACCATCAGCAAGTCGAGGGTCCCGGAGTTCAAGGAATGGTACATGCAGTGACTTTTAATTCTCCGCCACGTGTCCGACGTTCACCAGCCACTTGCCGGCTTGGGTCAGGAACGGTTCGAGGAGGTCGTATGAGATCACACAGGCGGGCATTCCGGCCGCATAACAGGCTATCTCGTACTGCTGATAGACAAATTCCACGCCATCTTCACGGAAGATCGGAGCACTCTGCGGCAACGGGAAGAAATCGTTGTTTTCCATAGTGAGCAGATTCTCCATATCTTCGGTATTCGACTCGAAATATTGCGTGAAAATGTTATCCTTAACCAAATCCGCCAGCTCATCCATCAATTCTGCGCGGAAAATGTCGTAGTCAATGCGGCGTCCATCGGACTTGCGGAACGTCTGTCCCTGCATAAGATACCAGCCGTGCGCGCCGCCCGCGTAGCCTTCCTGCGTGTAGAGGTAGGTGACGTAACGGTCCGTCTCATACATTTTGGTGAGCTTAATGTCTTTATAGCAGGACATACCTTTGATTCGGGGCATGTCGGGGATAACGTTCTGCTGAAAATCGTTCAACACACTGCTTTTATAATGCTCAAGCATTTTAGCGCCATTTTCCAAACTACCCTCGTAGGTGCCACCCATCTGTTCCGACATCCACTCACGGACATTGTTGACAACAAAAAAGTTACCGGATTCAGGGAAATCCGTCTCTATTTTGATAGTGCCGGTTATGCCTCCAATCGTTACTGAGTCAGCCAATGACATCGGGCGCGTTTTGATGTCCGCCGGCGTTATCTGCGACAGGGAGGTAAGTGTGTTCAACGCCTGTGTGTCGATTTTGGTTTTGCAACCGGCGAGCATCACCATCAGCCCGCAAAAAAATCCAACGGCAATAAGGGTTTTCTTCATGACGATTTCAATTATTTTTACAGCGGCAAAAATACATTTTCCTTTGAAAAAAAACATTTAGCGTACATATTTATTTTTATTATTTTTGCACTTTCTTAATCCACTTTATTATTCACCAAAAATTAAAAGTTATGAAATTAAAACATTTACTTATTTTCACAGTGGTTTTCGCACTGGTAGCATTAGGAACATCCTGTTCTAAGGCCTCTGAGAAGAAAATTACCGGCAAATGGCAGTTGGTCAGCGAGCAATACCGGGACAACGAAGATCCGGAATGGGATTTTGACTATCCCGATGCCGATGAAGTTTACATATATGAATTCGTAAAAGATGGGAATTGCTATATGTACTACAACGGAAGACAAGTTGATAGTGGAACGTGGATTTACGACAAGTCAACTGAAAAAATCATTGTTGACGGTGAATCCGCTGATGTCATTAAATGCACTTCTACCGAGATGGTATGGGGATTTAAAGAGACTTGGGGAGACGAATGGTATGAAGAACAAATTAATTTCAAGAGAGTAAAATAGCCACTCCCGACTGCAAGACAAAACGCCGCTGCCTCCGCAACGGCGTTTTTTCATTTCACTAATCACAATTCACTAATCACAATTCACCATTTACAGAAAAAGGCCTCCGTTTCCGGAAGCCTTGTTATATTCAAATTGCAAAATTCGAGGGAAGAAACCTAAAGCGGGACAGAGGCGATTACTTGGAGCCTTTGTCCTTCTGACCTGCGTGACCGCGGAAGATACGAGTGGGCGCAAACTCACCGAGTTTGTGACCAACCATATTCTCAGTGACATACACGGGGATAAACTTGTTCCCGTTATGCACAGCGATGGTAAGGCCGACGAAATCGGGGGAAATCATGGAGGAGCGAGACCAAGTCTTGATGGTCGATTTCTTTCCAGACTCCTGAGCGGCGATCACACGTTGTTCCAGTTTGTAATGGATATACGGTCCTTTTTTTAATGAACGACTCATAATCAACAGTTTTTAGGTTATTTCTTTCTTCTTTCAACGATATACTGGGAAGAATTCTTCTTCGGATGACGGGTCTTGTAGCCTTTAGCGGGCATACCTTTGCGGGAACGCGGGTTACCGCCGGATGCACGGCCTTCACCACCACCCATCGGGTGATCGACAGGGTTCATGACGACACCGCGGTTGCGCGGACGGCGACCGAGCCAGCGGCTGCGGCCTGCCTTGCCGGACACCTCGAGGCTGTGGTCCCCGTTGGAGACGATGCCGATGGTGGCCTTGCATGCGCAGAGGATCATGCGGGTTTCGCCAGAAGGCAGTTTGATGATGGCGTAGCGACCGTCACGGGACATCAGCTGCGCGTAGGAACCGGCGCTGCGGGCGATTTTGCCGCCCTGACCGGGACGCATCTCGATGTTGTGGATGATGGAACCGAGGGGAATCTCGCCAATCGGGAGGCTGTTGCCAAGATCGGGGGCGACACCCGTGCCGCTGATGATCTGCTGACCCACCTTGATGCCGTGAGGCGCCACGATGTAGCGTTTCTCACCATCGGCGTAGAACAGCAGGGCAATGCGTGCCGAGCGGTTCGGATCGTACTCAATGGTCTTTACGGTGGCCGGAACACCATCTTTGTTTCTCTTGAAATCTATGAGACGATACATCTGCTTGTGACCGCCACCGCGGTACCGTACCGTCATCTTACCACTGTTATTGCGGCCGCCGGTGCTGTGTTTCGGGCACAGGAGGCTCTTTTCGGGCTTGCTCGTGGTAATGTCATCGTAAGCGCTAATCACTTTGAAGCGCTGACCCGGCGTTACTGGTTTGTACTTTTTTAATGCCATTTTTTTAAAGGTTATAGGTTATTGGTTATTGGTTATTGAAGTTCAATAGCCGAAACCGTCACCCGTTATTAAATGTTACTATAAAAATCGATTTTATCTTCCTTATCGACGAAGACGTAAGCCTTCTTGAAATTGTTCTTTTGACCGAGGATGACACCAGCCTTGGTGTTGCGGGCGGTGGTTTTGCCGCGCTGGATGAGCGTGTTCACACGCACCACTTTCACGTTATAGACGGACTCGATCTCGCGTTTGATTTCGGGTTTCGTGGCCTCGCGCGTCACCATGAAGCCGTAGCGGTTGTATTTCTCCGCAACGCCTGTCATCTTCTCACTGATGATGGGTTTTATTATGACACTCATTGTTCTGACTTTTTAAGGGTTATTGAATTATTCGCCTAACATTTTCTCCAGTTCCTTCAGGCTGCTTTCGCAGATGATGAGGCTGTTGGCGTTAAGCACATGATACGTATTGGCATCAATGGCGCGCATGATGTTGGTGCGTTGCAGGTTGCGGCCGGAGAGGAAGACGTTGCGGTCGTTCTCGGGCAGCAGCAGCAGGGTCTTCTGACCTTCGAGCTTGAGGTTCTTGAGCATGGACTTGTACTCCTTGGTTTTGGGCTCGTTGAAGGTGAAGTCTTCCACCACGGTGATCTTGCCTTCCTGTTGTTTGTAGGTGAGGGCGGAGAAGCGGGCGAGGCGTTTCACTTTCTTGTTGAGTTTGAAACCGTAGTCGCGGGGATGCGGGCCGAACACGGTGGCGCCGCCGCGGATTGTCGGGCTCTTGATGCTACCTGCACGGGCGCCGCCGGTGCCTTTCTGTCGTTTCAGCTTGCGGGTGCTGCCTGACACGGTGGAGCGTTCCAGCGTATTGTGCGTGCCTTGTCTCTGATTTGCCAAATATTGTTTCACGTCAAGCCAGATGGCGTGATCGTTCGGTTCCACATTGAAGATCTTATCGTTCAGGGTAACCGTCTTGGCAGTCGCGCTGCCGTCTATCTTATAAACTGTTAGCTCCATCTCTCAATAATTATATATGAACCATTGGCTCCTGGAACGGAACCTTTAACTAATAATAAATTCTTCTCTTTCACGATCTTGACGATCTGGAGGTTGATGACCTTCACTTTGGCGTTGCCCATCTGGCCGGCCATGCGCATGCCTTTGAACACGCGTGACGGATAAGAGGATGCGCCCATAGAACCGGGGGCTCTCAAGCGGTTGTGCTGGCCGTGGGTGGCGTCGCCGACACCGCGGAAGTGGTGGCGTTTCACAACACCCTGGAAGCCTTTACCTTTGGAGGTGCCGCTGACATCCACGAACTCGCCTTCCTCGAAGACGGTGACGTCGAGCACTTCACCCAAGGACTTGCGGTGACCTTCCTCGAAGCGGGTGAACTCACGCATGATCTTTTTCGGCGTGGTGCCGGCCTTCGCGAAGTGACCCTTCAGCGACTTGGTCGTGTTTTTCTCTTTCTTCTCGTCATAAGCCAATTGGATAGCGCTGTAGCCGTCTTTCTCGACGGTTTTGACTTGCGTGACCACGCAAGGACCAGCCTCTAACACCGTGCACGGCACAACCTTGCCGGAGGCATCGTAGATGCTAGTCATCCCAATTTTTTTTCCTATTAATCCTGACATTTTTGGTTAGATTTATAAAATAATTTGACTTTGTACGCTCATTTCGACACTTTGCTCCTTCATTCAACTTCCTGAAAACAAGACAATTGAACTTCAAAAACCAGTTTTTCTAATGAGCGTGCAAATATACACTTTTTCTTTATATTCAATCAGTTGCGTGAAAAAAGTTTTCAACAGCCACAAACCTTGAATCCGACACGACCAGCAATTGCACCATTCCGTTTGGCCACCATCTTCTATCGAAAACAACACGCTTTGCCGAAACCGACCGCCACAGGCGGCATTCGTTTTTTTCGCGTTCCCCCTTGCGCTATCGCGCTTGGGGAAGCGCTCTTTTCCAAAAGGACAAAACCGGTTGGCCTCCTATCGTCGGCCCTCCGGTTTTGGATAATGTTTTTTTTTAATCGCGGAGGCAACGAACAGAAAAACCGTTGTACTCACTGCCGTTGGGGCAGTACACGCCGGCGTAGTAGTAGTACATGTCGCGGAGGTAGGCGGCGTAGCTGTAGTCCTCCGTAGAGGACCAGAAGTACGCGCTGTAGCCCGCGTAGTAGAACCCGTAGCCCCAGTAGCCAGCGGGGACGGCCCCGAAGCCCGAAGCGTTGTTTGTACCTTGGTCGTTACCCACCGCACAGTAACTTGTTGTTGTGTTCCATCCTGTCGTGGAGGCCAACGCCTTGGCAATGTTACCACTGCTGCCGCCACACAGGTATTCGGACGCACTGCCCACATAGTCGGTCAGCTGCGTCCACTCCGCGTCACTCGGCAAATGCCAGCCCACAGGACAGACCCCTTGCACCCCACTCGGAACGGCACTGCTGGAAGCAGCTCCGTGCATCGCCGCTGGCCAGTTGTAGAGGTAGCCTCGCTCCGATAGCGGGATGCCTGAACTGCTGTAGTTGTAGTAGTACGGTGCCGTGTAGCTGTAGTTGTCACCGCCGGCGGGAATGGGTGTGCCGTCGCTATAGTGCGTCACACGCAGGTTCTCCCTCGTCCAGCACTGGTCTCCTATCTGCACCGTGTTATACACGTTGCCGTCGTAGTCGGTGACGGTGGCCGCGCCAGGACAAGGCTGGCCGTCTATATTGGTCGTTGTTGTAAAACTCACCTGATTCCCATACGCCGTACCCACGCTGTTCACCGCGTAGGCACGCACATAGTAGGTGGTACCCTCAGACAGATTGGCGAGCTGACAGGTAAATGCCCCCAAACCGTCCCCATTGGAAATGTGGCTATCATTAAAAACGGGATTGGGACTGGTGCTCCAGCAAACCCCGCGCGCTATCACACTATAACCGCCATCCGCTGTCACGTTTCCGCCACATGTCGCAGAGGTACCTGTAATATTCGCAACCGCATCAGTGGTCACGGTAGCCAAACCCGTAGGGGATGTGATATCGAAATTCAACACAATATTCTCTGACACAATCTGGTTCTGGTGGACGGTCTGGCTCGTATATTCCACACCATTCACAATGACATAACCGATGTATATCATCTCATCCCCAAGATTGAACGGGTTACCGGTGGCACCACGGTGGGCGTTTTTAGGGTGCGGTAGAGACGTTTCATGAAACGTCTCTACGATACCAACAACTGTAACGGCATCACCGCCGCCGTTGCCTCTGTTCACCATCTTCACCGAGGCCGTCCGCCCGTTTTGGCGGGCCGTCAGGAAATAGATGCCTGCGGAGGCAAGGGTGATGCGCATCTCATGGATACCCGGTTGTAGGGACGAATAATTATTCGCCCCTACGGTACGCCCGGTTATATCTGTGATTTCTATGGCCACATCGCCCGGTTCCGCCACTTCCATATTCACGAACGTGGTGCCGTCGAACGGATTGGGGTTGTTTTGCGACAACCGTAGAGACGATGCACACATCGTCCCCATATCCTCAACACCCGTCCCTCCCATCACTAAAACGGTGTCAGGATAGTAGATGGTCTCCTGCCAACTCTGGGTCACATTGCCTATCACCACACGGTTAAGCGGAATAAAATGGTTGTTGGCATCGCGTCCGGTGAACGTCAGCGTCACCGACTGCGCCTGCGCGAAGAGGGAGGTAGCGCAGAGCAGGATGAGGATGAATGTTGTGAAAATCTTTCTCATAATACTAAAATTATATGTGAATAATACTGTTATTGCATAAACATGACCGTTGTAGAGACGCAAAATTTTGCGTCTCTACAACCCTGTGTTGGTATCTGTTGGAAAAATCGCCCACCTCTTCGAATAGATTTTATTTGTGGCGGCAAAGGTACGAAAAATGTTGATACGACGAAGCGGTGAAACGATGAAAAACGATGAACGGGGTTTCTTCCTGCACTGGCGAGGCGGAGGTTCCGCTTGGCCGGTTGACGCATTGATTTTTCGTCAACCGCGTTAGCGGTTGCATGTCTGTAGCCAGATTCGGGGTGCGGAACCCATCATAGGAGGAAGGTGCGGGTGCTTACCCCCCTTGGCCCCCCTAAAGGGGGGAATCATCAGAGTGCCTTGGCCGGTGCTGCCGGACATTTGAGCGGAAAGCCCGGCCGGCGCGGCGGCTTTGTAATGGTTATTGGTTATGGGTTATGGGTTATTGAAAGGGGGGTCGGAACAATGGTGGTGACGCCGCGCCGGGGCGCCCAAAGAAAAAAACGTCCAATCACAGAAAATCTATTCCGTTCAAAAAAAATGTATATTTGCCGAATATTATAGTATATTGTATGCGTGTTAATATGAAGGCTGTTGTTCATAACTGTAAGAGAGTTCTTGCTAGCAAGGTGATTCTCCCCTTGTTAATGATTGCTGCGGCCATTTTGCCGCTGAGCGCCCAAATCGACAACACTTTCTGGTTTGCCGCACCGGACATTTCCGCCAACCACGCGCACAACCCCATCACCTTCTGCTTCACCTCGTTCAGCAGTCCCGCAACCGTCACCATCTCGCAGCCGGCAAACCCGGGATTCACCCCCGTCACCGTGAACTTAAGCCCCTACAGCTATTACGCCTTAGATGTCACCAGCCAAGAGAACATTGTGGAAACAGCCCCCGAAAACACCGTATGCAACTACGGTTTCAAAATCACCTCCACTGCCAACATCACCACCTACTACCAGTTAGGTGCCAACAACAGCGAGATTTACACCCTTAAAGGGCGCAACGGCTTGGGCACAGACTTCACCATCCCGATGCAGAATTTCTTAGTGGATGGTCCTCCGTCAGATCCGCGCAACAGCATTGAAATCGTGGCCACGGAGAACAACACCACCGTGACCATCATCCCGTCGCAACCGCTAACTGGCGGCATCGCGGCCGGCACCCCCATCACCATCACGCTCAACGCCGGACAATCGTACTGCATCAAGTCGCTGGACCAGTCAGCCGGCGGGCACCTCACCAACACGCGCATCACCTCAGACAAGCCGATTGCGGTGAACTCCACCGACGACTCCGTGGCTAGCAACCAGATTTCCGGATACTCCGGCCAGGATTTGGTGGGCGAACAGGTTGTCCCGGACGAATACGCCGGCGATTTTTTCATCGCCATGTACAACAACCGGCTGTTCGAGAACATCTGCATTATCCCCACACAGGACACCACCCACGTCTATATCAACGGCAGCGCCACGCCGACCGTCACCCTGAACACGGGGCAGAGCTACACCTATATGCCCAGCAACTCGCCGACCATCGCCACCATGATCACCTCCGACAAACCGATTCACGTGTTCCAGGTGACCGGCTCCGACGGTGAGGCGGGCGGCACACAACTCCCCGCTTTGGGATGCACTGGCTCCCAAGAGGTCGTCTATGCACGTCCCTCCTACTCCACCAACATGCGCCTGTCCATCGTGGTGCCCACAAGCTATGTCAACGGCTTCACCATGACCGCTGGCAACACCAACATCCCGTTGATTGCCAACGACTTCACCGTTCTACCCTACAACAACGCATGGTCTTACTGCTACAAAGACTTCTCAAGCTCTGTTCCAACGCAAACCGTCATGATGATCCAAAACTCCCTCGGTCCTTTCCACCTCGGCATCCTCGACTACTACTCCGGCATGTCCTCCTCTTTGGGCTATTTCAGCGACTACAGCAGCGTGGGACATATTGATGTCTTTATGCGCGACCTTTACTGTCTGCACGACTCTGTTGCATTCAACTACCTCACGGAAAACATCGACACGGTATTCCTGATTACACCGGCGGGCGACACGCTAACCCAAGAACCGTACGTTCTCCACGACCTCACGCTCGCCGACACAGGCTACTATTACCTGCTGGCACACAGCACAATCGGTTGTGAGAACACCTGGCTGTTGGACAGTATCAACATCCAGTTAGTGAACTCCTACAAGCCCGACCTCGGCCCCGACCAGTATCTTTGCACCGGCGAGGTTGCCGTGCTGCGAGCCAACTACAGCACCGACGGCGTGCAGTACTACTGGAACACCGGCGACACCGGCGACTCCATCGTGGCCATCACCGCCGGCGAATACATCCTGAACGTCTCGGTGGACAATGATGCCTCGCTGGCCTGCGAGAGTTCCGACACTGTTTTGGTACATTTTTACCCCGTGCCACGCGCCGACTTAGAGGCTGACGTGCTTTCCGGCTGCACCCCGCTCACCGTCCATTTCACCGACCTTTCTTATCCGAACCCCGACAGTCTGACCACCGAGTGGATCTTTTTTGACGAAAACTACAATATCGTCAACTATTCCAGCGGGGACAATCCTGTAATCACGTTCGAGGATGCCGGAACCTATTCCGTCAAGTTGGTCATCACCATGCCGGAAGGTTGTAAGGATTCGGTCACGAAATGGAGTTACATCACCACCTCGCCGCAGCCTGACATCGACTTTGCAGCCTCGCCGGAGATTTCAATGATGAGCGAGAACGGTGGCGACGTGAATTTCACCGCCTACCTGTCCAACAACGTGATGGACAACCCGACCAACCATCTGGTTTGGGATTTCGGTGACGGCGAGGAGGCCGAAAACGAGACCACCACCACACACACCTACTCAAGCTGGGGCGACTACATTGTGACCCTGACGCTGACCACCCAAGGTGGCTGCGGTGACTCAATAAGCCACTCCGTGATTATCGAAGACAACCTGATTTTCCCGAACGTGATCACGCCAAACGGTGACGGCATCAACGACGTGTGGGCCATCGAGAACCTCAACACAGACATCAACCCAGAGGATCCCGACGAGTACCGCCACAACGAGCTGCGCATCAGCGACCGCTGGGGCAAAGTTGTGTTCCATGCGAAGAACTACGACACGTGGGCGAAAGACGGCCAAATCCACGAAGGAACGAACCCGTTCACCGGCAACGACCTCAGCGACGGGGTCTATTATTATTCATTCACTTACAAGGGGAAGGCGAAGACCACGCAATGGCACGGGTCAATTACGATAATCCGGTAAGATTTTGGATTTTAGCTGTTGGCTATTAGCTATTTTTTACGATTTTTTTGACACAGGATGTTCCGTCCGTGGTGGTTATTTTCAACATATAGACACCATCGGGAAGATTTCCGATATTAATCCGCGTCTGTAGAGGTGAATAATTATTCGCCCCTACAACGGTGTTCACCAACCGACCACACACATCGAGAATCTCCACAGATTCAATCCCCACTTGTACATTGTTCATTGTACATTGTACATTGACGAAATCGCTCGTTGGATTCGGATAAACGCGCACATTGCCAGCCAATTGATGATCCTCAATGCCCGTGTCGAAGAAATGGACGTGGAACGTCAGCTGGTTGCCGTTTTCCTGAATGTTGGTGATCTCGAAGCTGTTTTCGGGCGTGCCGTCGGTCAGGTAGGGATGCGGGTCGGTGGTCGGACCAAAGGACGTGCGACCGGAAGCTTGACTGAAGTACGCTTCAGAAATCCAACCGTTCACTGTATCAATCGCGCTGCCCGGACGGAAAATCCAGTATTGGTGCGCTTGGTTATAAAAATCGAAGAAAGCGTTGGCGAACATGCCATTGTAATCCAACGACACGGTGTCGTTCCACCGGGCCACCAGAAGTCCTGTGCCGGGAATGCTCTCGTCAAATAGATCCGCCTGACTGCGATACTCGAACACATACCACTGCGTGGGGTCAATGTGCGATTTGATGTAATAGCAGTTCTGCGACGGGCTGGAGCCTACACTCAGCAGCGTGTAGTCACCATCCTCCGTGATTTCTATCGGATCATCTGACACATGCAGAATCTTGTTCTTGTAAATGGCAGCCATCTGGTTGTTCTGATAGTTGCTGCACATCATGTCCCACGTTCCGGCAGCTGAAATGTCTCCGTAATTGATGTAATGGTAAAGATCTGGCAGGTTGAGCGAATGCCCCATCTCGTGGCGGAACACATGGGCACTGAACAAGGCCGGGGGCGCACCCTCGAACTCAAAATTGAACGTATTGATTCTTAACCCGTTGATTTTCGGTTCATAATCAAGCGAATCGTACGGGAAATACTCCATGTGGGGCCAGAGGATGGATGCCCACTCACCCGTGCCGCCTTTCACTATAATGCTGAGATTATCGAGCAATCCGTCAGCATTGCCGTCAAGACTGACATTCGAATCGACTAAATGCATGGAATCGACATAGCTGACGATCCTCCCCAACAACTGCGCCTCGCGCATGGAAACGCCCATGAACGGATTCGGCTCCGTGTAGCCGATGGGGTTCCACGGAGTATAAGGTTCAAAATATGAACGCGGATGTACATCCTGATACGAGACAATCACCCCGTTCTGGATGTTGTTCGTATAAATGGTATTGTAATGGATCTTGCCGTAGGTCATCACGTCATAAAAATTATAGACGCTGAGATAACCCGGCGTTTTCCCGTTAAACATGGTGTCGATTTGCGAAAACGGGTGGTCAATCTCCGCATCATCCGCAAAACGGACAAAAACCACCAAATTCGTTAATTCAGTAGTTTGCGCCTGCATCATCCCAAAAGAGGCAAGCAACAATAAAAATGTGATTATTTTTTTCATAAGGTTTTTTGGCTTTTGGCTTTTAGCTATTGGCTTTTGGCTGATTACACTTGCGAGAACTATTTATCTCATCGTCTTATCATCTTATTATCATCTTATCATCGCATCACAACTCCTTCCGCAGTCGCGCCACCGGAATCCCTAACTGATCCCGGTATTTGGCCACAGTGCGACGAGCAATATCATAACCTTTTTCCTTCAACATAGCGCAAAGCTTGTCGTCCGACAGCGGCTTTTTCTTGTCTTCGTCCGCAATCAAGTCGCCCAAAATCTGCTTGATTTCCTTGGAAGAGACGTCATCGTCATTCACAGCTTCTGAAAAAAGGTGCTTTAGTGGAACGATGCCGAAATCCGTCTGCACATACTTGCTGTTAGAGACGCGGGAGATGGTGGAAATGTCCACCCCGACCTCTTGCGCTATTGTTTTGAGAATCATTGGTTTAAGATCCTTATTATCCCCTGTCATGAAATAATCACGCTGATGCTGCATGATGGCGTACATCGTGTTAAAGAGCAACTCCTCGCGCAAGCCGAGAGTTTTGATGAACTGGTTCCCGTCATCAACATACTTCTTCATGAAACGATCGGCCTCCGCCTTGCGACGGTTGTATTCCTCTTTGGACAGAAAACGATACGCATTGCTGAATTCCTTGTTAATACGCACTTGGGGGACATACTGATTGTTCAACGTCAGAATCAGTTTCCCATCGCGGTTGGTAATGATGAAGTCCGGAATAATGGCCTCGGCGTTCTTCTGCAGCGGCGAATCCTGCGAAACAGGCCTCGGGTCAAGTTTTTGGACCACATCCAAGGCGGCTCTCAGTTCCGCGTCCGACAGAGACATCAACGTCAGGATTTTGTCGTAGTGCCGTTTGGTCAGCAGGTCAAAATACTGCGTGATGAGGATGCGGGCATTGGCATGCGCCGGTGTTTGGTCAGGGATGCGGTCAAGTTGCAGAAGCAAGCACTCCTGCAGGGTGCGCGCACCGGTGCCGGGAGGATCCAGCTCCTGCACGAAATGCGTCAGCACATACTCCACCTCTTCCCTATTTGTCTGCAAATTCTCCGTGAAAAGCAACTCGTTGACAATCGCCTGCAAGTCAGCATGAAGGTAACCGCTGTCGTCCAGCGTGCCCATCAAATAGGTGGCAATCTGGGCCTGATGGTCGGTCATATCCATCTCACCGAGCTGCCACTGCCAGCGTTCGCGCACCGACTCGTAATAGACATCCGCCTTCGGGTTTCGAAGTGTGTCGTCAGGCGCATTCAGCTTCGCGATGTAATTTTCCAGCTGCCGATCCGAGAAACCGTCGTCATAATCGTCGCTATCACGATAGTATTCTTCCTTAAAAATCTCATCGTCAGGAAGTTGTTCATTAGACAATTCCAATGGATCACCGTTGTCGTCATATTCCTCGCGAGGGGTGTCGTCCGCGTTTTCCGCAGGCATCGCATCATCGTCGTAAATCTCCAACGCCGGATTGTCATCCACAGCATTGCGGATTTCCTGTTCCAAAGAGGCATACGGCAGCTCCACCAAGTGCATGAGTTGTAACGTCAACGGCAGGCCGACCTGCCGTTGAACGTTCTTTTGCTCCAAAGATAAACTATTATTTGAAGAAGGCATATAACAAATTAAAATTCAGCGTTTTGCGGGGTACGCGGGAACGGTATCACGTCGCGGATGTTGGTCATACCGGTGACGAAAAGCAAAAGACGCTCAAAACCGAGACCGAAACCGGAATGCGGCGCGGAACCGAACTTGCGCGTGTCGAAATACCACCAGTATTGCTCTTCGGTCATGCCCAACTCGTGTACGCGGTTGAGCAGTTTCTGGTAATCGGCTTCACGCTCGGAACCGCCGATAATCTCGCCGATGGTCGGGAAGAGCACATCCATGGCGCGCACCGTCTTGCCATCGTCGTTCTGTTTCATGTAGAACGCCTTGATCTCCTTCGGGTAGTCCGTCAGGATAACCGGCTTCTTGAAGTGGTTCTCCACCAGATAACGCTCATGCTCAGACTGCAAGTCAATACCCCATTTCACCGGATATTCGAACTTCTTCTTGGCTTGAAGAAGGATGTCGATGGCTTCCGTGTAACCTAACCGCACAAAGTCAACCTTGGTGACAGACTCCAAACGGGCGATGAGTTCCTTGTCGAACATATCGTTGAGGAACTTGAGGTCATCCATATTGTTATCCAAAGCATATTGGACGAGGTACTTGATGAAATCTTCGGCCAAGTCCATGTTGTCCTTGATGTCGTAGAAGGCCATTTCCGGTTCAATCATCCAGAACTC
This sequence comes from Bacteroidales bacterium, assembly GCA_017525245.1. Classification (GTDB taxonomy): domain Bacteria; phylum Bacteroidota; class Bacteroidia; order Bacteroidales; family WCHB1-69; genus F23-D06. Next base: position 14,480 of record JAFXTE010000079.1, read on the forward strand.
GGCCAAGTGGCGCGGTGTGTTGCTGTTCTCGGCGCGGAACGTCGGGCCGAACGTGTAGATGTTGCCGAGGGCCATGGCACCTAACTCTCCTTCCAACTGTCCGGAGACTGTCAGATTGGTGTGCTTGCCGAAAAAGTCCTGCTTATAATCGATCTGGCCATCCTCAGTGCGCGGGATGTTGTTGAGGTCGAAGGTAGTGACGTTGAACATCTCGCCGGCACCCTCCGCGTCTGATGCGGTAATCAACGGCGTGTGAAGGTAGAAGAAACCTCTGTCATTGAAGTATTTGTGGATGGCGAAGGCCATAGCGTGGCGCAGACGCAACACACATCCGAAATAGTTGGTGCGGGGACGCAGGTGGGCGATTTCGCGAAGGAACTCCATGGAATGCCCCTTCTTCTGCAGCGGGTACTGCTCTGGGTCGGCGCTGCCATAAACCTCAATCGTTTCAGCCTGCACCTCAACAGTTTGTCCCTTGCCCTGCGACTCGACTAACTTGCCAGTCACGTGAATACACGAACCAGTGGTAATCTGCTTCAGAAGTGCTTCGTCGAATTTTGCCGTGTCAGCCACCACCTGCAGGTTGGTCACGATGGAACCATCATTGAGGGCAATAAACTGCACGAAATTGTTGCCGCGTCTGGAACGCACCCAACCCTTGACATCCACAGGGTTGCCAATCCCGACAACCTCAGGAGTCTTGATGATATCTTTTAATCTTAATTTGTTCATTCTTTTGATTATAACTTTAACTATGACTATAACTTTTGGCTTTTGGCTATAAACTACTAACTACAAGCTTCTATAACCCATAACCCATAACCCATAACCATTACAAATACGATTGCAACACTTTGCATTTAGCATTGTGGCGCAGTCGGCGGATGGCTTTCTCCTTGATCTGGCGAACGCGCTCGCGGGAGAGATCAAACTGCTCCCCTATTTCATCCAAAGTCATGGGATGCTTGCTGCCCAATCCGTAGAAAAGTTTGAGGATTTCAGCTTCCCGAGCCGGCAGGGTATCGATAACGTTGCCGAGTTCCTGTTGCAACGACTGGTAAATCAATTCCTTGTCTGGGGAAACAGTGTCCTCGTTGCGGAGTACATCGTACATATTGGTATCGTCATCCGATGTCAAGCTGGCATCCATGGAGAGGTGTTTGGGGGAATTCTTCATGGAATCCTTGACTTCCTCCTCGGTCATGCCCATGCGCTCGGCAATCTCCGACACTTTCGGCTCACGTTGGAGTTCCTGTTCCAGAATACCCATCGTCTTGTAAATCTTGTTGATGACACCCACCTTGTTCATGGGAAGTCGTACAATACGGGATTGTTCTGCGATGGCCTGCAGGATAGCCTGACGGATCCACCACACCGCGAACGAGATGAACTTGAAGCCCTTGGTCTCATCAAAGCGATGCGCCGCCTTAATCAGCCCGAGGTTACCTTCATTAATCAAGTCCGACAATGTAATTCCTTGATTCTGATACTGTTTGGCAACTGAAACGACAAAGCGTAAGTTGGCATTTGTCAATTTCTCCAGCGCATCATCGTCACCATTTTTGATGCGCCGCGCCAGCTCTGCTTCCTCGTCGGCGGTCAACAGCGGCACTTTGCCTATATCATGCAGATACTTGTCCAGCGAGGGTGTCTCGCTACGGTTCGTAACCTGTTTTGTGATTCTTAATTGTCTCATTTCCAGTAAATAAAGAGCGTTTATTTTGGCTATAGGCTATTGGATGTTAGCTGTTGGCTATGGCGATATTTCTTAAGACGTTTCAGGAAACGTCTCTACAACATTAACACTATTGCCTATTGCCTATTGCCTGTTGCCTATTGCCTAAAAAAAGTTAGAAACTATAACCAATACCTAAACCGACCACTTCCTTGAACTGCACACGGGCGCGAGGACCTTCGTGGTATTTGCGCCATGCCGGACCGTCAATCATCACCTTGTCATAATACTTCAAGGAGGTCATCAAACTGACACTAAACACTTTAAGGAAGTTATAGGTGATAGCCACATCCCAATCCACATCGAAGTTACCGAACTTCTGACCGTTCTCTTTGTCATGGATTCTGGCCGTGTAAGGCGTGAATAATGTAATGGTGGAGATAATCTTGAGGTTTTTCACCAAGGTGTAGTTGATGCCACCATTAATACGGAGACCCATGTTCAGGCCAACAGCCTTGTAGGTGCCATCCTCGCGCATAGGCAGACCGTAATTGGAACGAAGGCTTTCCTCTAAACAGGTGGTCATACGACCGGCAATCGGATAAACACCAATGGTGAAGATGTCGTTCGGGCGATACTCAATACCGAGTGCCAAATCCGTGTAGGACGGGGACAGCCATTTCGAAATCAAAGAGCGATCCACACGTTCTCCATTCGCGTCCACGACAAAGGTCGTGTCAGCATTCCAAATGCCCTCGTCAATTTTCTTGTAATCCCAGCCTGGCGCGTACTGCGAACGGAAGCTGCCCAACAGGGTGAGATACCATTGCGGATGCATCTGGAAACCGACTTTTGTAGTGAGATTGATTTTGTCGTTGGCCTTTCTCCAACGGTAGCCCTCCTTATAGTCGTTTGAGAACATCTCGCCCAGTTCAGTGTCCAAGTTTGTGTCCCAGGTCCATTTGTTCTTCTTGTACGACAACGTCATATTGGCGAAAACGAATCCGGTGACGTTGTTGTTACCGCCTGCGGCCCAGTTGAAGAGCGCAGTCTGTGCGGCATTGAGACCGCACACACCGGTGAATTTCCAATGCTTGGCACTGTCAACCTCGGCAGATTTCACTTTGGTCTTCAAAGCCTCATCGGCTGCAGTCTTTTCATCAACTTGCGCATTGGCGAAAGAAAAAGCCAGCGCACTCATTAAAACAAGTAAAAATCCTTTCTTCATAATGATATAATTTTTGTTAATAATTTTCAATCTTAAGTTTAAGTCTAAGTTTAAGTCTAAGTTTAAGTCTAAGTTTAAGTCTAAGTCTAAGTTTAAGTCTAAGTCTAAGTCTAAGTCTAAGTTTAAGTCAACAACTTACTGATTCACCTTATGATAGGTGCGCCACCAGCGGTCGGAGATTTTGTCCTCACAAGCCAGCTGGTAGTCACGTGGGGAACAGGGGAGATAATAGTGCTGCACTTGATCCTTGCCTTTCTGATACATCGGGACAACCACCCACCAACGGCCTGATTTCTTGCTATTAAAGAAGACCATCTCCTCCAATGCGCCCGACACTGAGATATTGAACTGCCTATAATCGCTTTTGTTCTTGAACTGGCCTTCGTTTTGGCGGAAGATGAATCCTTCCACAAAATACCAAAGGATATGGGCGATGAGCTGGGAGGTCTGGTTGTTGAAATCCAGCGTGGGGTCGTATTCGTAGATGCCGAACGAGGAGAGTTTGTCACTCAGTCCCACGAATTTGGCTATCTGGCAGATTTCCTCCCCGTAGAAGCCGTTGGAGGAATTGTGCGGACAACCTGGGGCATCGGGACGACGGACAGCGGAAATGTCGAGGGAAACCATGTCCGCGTTGCGCACCACAGGTTCCACTTCATCCAAATTCCTCCGCATCAGCCCTACTCTGTAGGTCTCAAAGAAAAGGCTCTCCATCATGTTCACCGATTCAGGGCTGTTCATGTAGCTCTGGAAACCGATGTTGGCGTAGTTCAGCAGGAAATTGGGCTGCTGGAGCACCATTTTGTTCACGTATGCGTCAGAGCGAATGGGTTTGCCCTCATTCCCGAGGTCAAAACAGGCGTCGATAGCCACCACATTGGCCACACGCTCCATCATCTCGTAGGCACGGTAATTGGCGAAAGCCAAGTCGTTGCTGCCGCCCAGAATGACCGGCACGACATTGTTCTCCACGAGATGGGCTACCACCTCCGACACTGCATGGTAGGTGTCCTCAACACTCTTGCCCAACCGAAGATTTCCCAAATCAATGATTCTCACATCCTTACGCCAAGCGTACAGCTGGTAGAACTGTCTACGGATTTCATCAGGGGCCAACGAACAGGACGGGTTTTGCCATGCGTTGCGCACCTCGGGAACACCCACAATGGCGATATCCGCCTCCGAGATATTCACAGACGCCTCCGGATTGTACATCATCACACGATACAACAATCTGTCCGTCAGGGATTCCGCATCAGGAATATGCAGTGACGTTATGGTTACAGGGTCAAAATAGAGAGACAAGTCCATCCTTCCTATTTTTTACGTCTGACAACACGTTTCTTGGCCGTCGGGGCGGTTTCCTGCATAATCCGGACACAATCCTGATAGGTAAGCCTGTTGGCCACCATGTCTTTGGGAATCTTGAAGTTGTCCGTTCCGTTAGTGATATACGGGCCGTACCGACCGTTCATCACCTTCAGATTGGCATCTTCGGAATATGACACCAGAACATTGCGCGTCTCCTTATTCTGGATAAGCTCAATCGCCTGCTCTTCGGTCAAGTCGTCAAGGCTCATGTTTTTATCAAGGGTATAATTCTTTCCATCATATTTAATATAAGGGCCATAACGACCGGCGGCGGCAAAAATCTCCTTGCCATCGAAATGGCCTATCAGATGCGGAGTTCTCTCGGCGTTTTTCTTCATCTTGCCCTCCAAAAGCTCAATGCAACGCTCCAACGTGATGGAATAGGGGTCATCGGTTTTGGGGATGGACTCGAACGTGCCGTCATAGCGCACGTAGGGCCCGAAACGACCCACGCCCACCGATACCACCTTGCCGTTCCATTCGCCAAGAGTGCGCGGCAGTTTGAACAGCTCCAGGGCTTCCTCCAGTGTGATGGTGTCGATGAACTGGTCGGCTTGGAGACGTGCGTAACGGGGCTTCGAGTCAGCGTAGGTCTCGCCAATCTGCACCATCGGACCGTATTTGCCTAATTTCGCGAAGACTTTCTCGTTGGTTTTGGGGTCATAGCCCAAAAGCCGCTCCCCGCTGGCCTTGGTGGAGTAGTTGATGGCCGTATCGACCTGCTGATGGAAACCGCCATAGAAACGGCTCATCATATCCTGCCAGTTGGCCTTGCCCTCCGCAATATCATCGAACTCCTTCTCCACATCAGCCGTAAAACCGTAATCCATAATCTCCTTGAAATTCTCCTGGAGATAGTCGTTCACCACAATACCCACATCCGTAGGGATGAGTTTGTCTTTCTCATAGCCATATTTTTCCTTTTTCTTCTCCTCTTTGACCCCGTCAGCGGTCATGGTGAGGCAGAAATACTGGCGTTCTTTGCCCTGGCGTGTGGCTTTGCGCACATATTCGCGCTTCTGGATGGTGGAGATGGTGGGGGCATACGTTGAAGGACGCCCGATACCGAGTTCCTCCAGTTTTTTCACGAGGCTGGCTTCGGTATATCGCACCGGCGGCTGCGCATAACGCTGGGTCGCCATAATCTGCTTGGCATTCAGGTCGTCGCCCACTTCCATAGGCGGCAACATCCCCTTCACTTCCTCGCTTTCCTCATCTTTAGATTCCGTATATACTTTCAAGAAGCCGGGGAACAGGATGACCTCGCCGGAAGCGACGAACTTCTCAGCGCGACCTTCAACAGGAATGGTGATGGCGGTCTTTTCGGTTTTGGCATCACTCATCTGGGAGGCGATAGTGCGCTTCCAGATCAGCTCGTAGAGATGCTTGGCGAAAGTGTCGCCAGGAATGGTTTCCCGAGAAATATCCGTGGGACGGATAGCTTCGTGCGCCTCCTGTGCTCCTTTGGTCTTGGTGACATACTTGCGGGTCTTGGCGTAATCCTCACCGTATTTCTCAGCCACGACTTTATGGGCGACGGCGAGCGCCATGTTCGACAGGTTCACGGAGTCGGTACGCATGTAGGTGATGTAACCGGCCTCGTAGAGCTGCTGTGCCACGACCATCGTCTTTGAGACGGAAAATCCGAGTTTGCGGGCCGCCTCCTGTTGCAGTGTGGAGGTGGTGAACGGCGGCGCAGGACTTTTCTTGCCCGGGGTCTTCTCAATGGCTGTGATTTTGAACGACGCATTCCGGCAGTGCTCCAAAAAAGAGAGGGCTTCCTCCTTGGTGGGGAAACGCTTGTTCAGCTCCGCGTCCAGCTCGATTTTCTTGTCGCGCAGCGGGTTGAAAATGCCGTCCACCTTGTAAGAGGAGGTGCTGTTGAACTTCTCGATTTCGTGTTCGCGCTCGACAATCAGCTTCACCGCCACCGACTGCACACGCCCTGCTGAAAGTGAGGGGCGTACCTTGCGCCACAGAACCGGCGACAACTCGAAACCGACGAGACGGTCCAGCACACGACGAGCCTGCTGCGCATTCACCAAATCAACATTCAACGTTCTGGGATGCGCCAAAGCCTCATCAATAGCGGATTTGGTAATCTCATGAAACACAATACGTTTCACCTTCGCTGGATCCATCTTGGTCACTTCCATCAAATGCCACGAAATGGCTTCACCCTCGCGGTCATCATCGGTTGCGAGCCAGATAGTGTCGGCCTCCGCCGCCTTTTTCTTGATATCGTTGATGAGGGCTTTCTTGTCATCCAACACCTCATACTGTGGTTCAAAATCGTGCGCGATGTCTATGCCCATCCCTTTCGAGGGAAGATCCCGCACGTGACCCTTACTGGAAATCACGGTGTAATCCTTCCCGATGAACTTCTGGATGGTTTTCGCTTTCGCCGGAGACTCGACGATGATTAAGTTCTTGCTCATATATTGGTTTATAGTTACTATTAACTGTTTATCGTTTCTTTTTTCGTATTCTTTATTTATGGGTTTATCGTTTTGAGACTTAAGACTTTTGACTTGAGACTTTGTTGATACACATTTCTTTTGTACTTTGTTTACAATCTAAATTATTATGTTCATTCATCTATTTTTGTCTATAATCTCTCACGTCTTACATCTTACGTCTTACGTCTATATTCGTATCCCAGCATCGCGTCCACCGTTTCCCAATCCTTTTTGAGGATGTGTTCGCGGATGACGGCGGAGTGAACGCCGGCGGAGTGCCACATCTCTTCGGGGATGTCCACCACTTGGAGACTGTGTTCACGGCAATATTCCTTGATGTTGTCATGATGTCCTTCGCGGTGATGCCCGAAGGCATGATTCGGCCCCATCACCAACGTGTGGGCCTGTAGAGTACCCATTATGACCTCCTGGATGAACTGCTGGTAGGTCTTTTGGGAGAATTCCAACGAGAACGGCAACACAATGGTAGCATCAACACCCTGTTTCTCAATAAGTTTCAGATTCTCATCCAAGCTGTTGATGGTGAAGAACGAGGAATCGGGGTGAAGCACGGTGCGGGGATGGGGGTCAAAAGTCAGCACTACACTGGTGCCGTTAACCCGTGCGGCTTGTTCGATCAAAAATCGCAGAATACGGACATGCCCCAAGTGGACACCGTCGAATGCGCCGACAGCAACCACCGGGTTGTCCCAGCCCGGCAAATTCTCTAAACCCTTGTAAATTAGCATTCCGTAAAGAAATACCCGTTAACGCAATTTTGCTCCGACCTCACGCTCGTACGCCGCCACCAACTTGTTCATCGTCTTGTTGATTTCCTCGTCGGTGAGTGTTCTGTCGGCACTCTGAAGCACGAAGTTCAACGCATACGACTTTTTGCCGTCGCCGAGGGCAGCTCCCTCAAAGACATCGAACAAACTGACCTGCTTCAGCAACTTGGAAGCGTACTTGTATCCGATTTTTTCCAACGTGTCATACGTCACATTCTTGTCCACCACCAACGCCAAGTCGCGGCGCACGGCAGGATACGTGTTGATGGGCGTATAGTTGACAACGGTTTTCCGCAGCGCATTGACGGCCTTAACGTCAATTTCCGCGTAATAGACCGTCTTTTTCAAGTCGAAGCAACGCAGAATATCGGCACGGAGAACACCAACGTGAATCGGGGTCACATCATCCACCTTGTAGGAGACATGCTGCGCGAACATGCGCGACTCCGTGTCCGTGACAAGCTGGATCTTCTCCATCGGGAAGTTGACCTTGAGCAGGAAATTGTCAATCATGTTGCGGAGGTAGAAAAAGTCGGCCTCTGCGGACTTGCCCTCCCAGTTGTCGTCGCCCTGCTTGCCCGTCACGAAGATGGACATCATATCGCGTTCCTGATAGCGAACGGTGACATCGTCACCCACAACCGATTGCGGGTTCAGATGATACGTTTTTCCGAACTCGAACAAGCGAAGGTCAGCCGTTTTGTTGTTCACATTGCGGCTCACATTCTCCAATCCACAGAAAAGCAGGCTCTGACGCATGGCATTCAGTTCGCTGCTGAGCGGGTTGAGCAGTTTCACCGTCTCGCGCTCATCAACAAAATCGAAACGCTGGGCATATTCAGCCTTGGTCAGAGAGTTGTTCATCACCTCATAGAATCCGTTGTCTGCCAAATACTTGGAGATGGTCGTCTGCATCTGGTAGGCGTTATCGCCCTGCCGCAGACAAGACATGTCGTAAGTCAGCGTTGTGGGTATCTCAATGCTGTTATATCCGTAAATACGCAGGATTTCCTCAATCAGGTCAATCGGGCGGGTCACATCGGCCTTGTTCTGGGGCACGGTCACGATGAGTTTGTCGTCACCCGCAGGCTTCACCTCCATATCCAGCAATACTAAAATCTTTGTAATCGTCTGTTTCTCAATCACCTTGCCAGCCACTTGGTTGACATCTTCATAGTAAAGGGTGATTTGCACGGGTTCAATCTCATTGGGATAGCGGTCGAGGATGTTCATCACGGGATAGCCGCCGGCCAACTCCATCACTAATTCCACAGCACGTTTCAGCGCATAGACGGTGATGGACGGGTCGCAACCGCGCTCGTAACGGAACGATGCGTCGGTCTTCAGGCCGTGGCGTTTCGCAGTTTTGCGGATGCTCACGGGGTTGAAGTAAGCGCTCTCAAGGAACAGACGGGTGGTGTTTTCGGTGATGCCGGAGTGCAAGCCGCCATAAACACCGGCGATGCACATGCCCTCCTTCTCGTTGCAAATCATCAGGTCGTCGGCACTGAGTTTGACCTCGTTGCCGTCGAGGGTGACGAAAGGCGTTCCCTCAGGCAGATTCTTGACAATCACCTTGTTGCCCTCGATTTTGTCGGCATCGAAGGCATGCATGGGCTGTCCCAACTCAAGCATGATGTATTGGGTGATGTCCACAATGTTGTTGATAGGGCGCACGCCGACGGATTTGAGCTTGGTCTGCAGCCATTCGGGAGACTCCTGCACCTTGATACCGTCAATGAGCACGCCAGAGTAGCGGGGGCAGTCCTTTTGATTCTCGATGACGATGTCGATGCGGGAGTGGACGCCGGCCACGGGCTGCACCTCGCGGGCGTTGCGGCGCACCAGCGTGGAGCAGGAGACGCCATGCTGGACGAGGACAGCATAGAGGTCGCGGGCCACGCCGAAGTGACAGATAGCGTCACAACGGTTCGGGGTAAGCCCGATTTCGAAGATGGTGTCCGCTTCGATCTTGAAATAATCCGCCGCAGGGGTGCCAGGCACAACATCTTCGGGCAACACCATGATGCCGTCGTGCGATGTGCCGAGGCCGATTTCGTCCTCCGCGCAAATCATGCCCTCCGAAAGCTCGCCGCGCAGTTTGGATTTCTTGATGGTGAAAGACTCGTCACCGTTGTAAAGCACCGTGCCGATGGTGGCGACCACCACTTTCTGACCTGCCGCGACATTGGCAGCCCCACAGACGATGTGAAGCGGTTCTTCCTCCCCCACATTGACAGTGGTCACGTGAAGATGGTCAGAGTTGGGATGCGGTTCGCAGGTGAGCACCTCGCCGATTTTCAGACCGCGAAGACCACCCTTGACCGTCTCAAACGTGTCTATCCCTTCAACTTCCAATCCGCAATCTGTCAGATACGCGGCAGTCTCTTCCGCCGACAAGTTGAATTTCAGCAATTCTTTCAGCCATTTGTAAGAAATCTTCATATATATAACTATTTTATAATAAACAAATTAACCGCAAAAACGGATTATTTTTTTGCGGCTGCAAATATAATATATATAAAACAGATAACGGTTGGATTTTGATTTTTTTTTGTTACGCGCTGGATGTGTGCGGTTTACGAGGTTCAAGGTCAAGTCTTAAGTCTCACCTTCGGAAACGCTTTGCGATTCGCGGAGCCGTAGCCGACAGCGTAATTCATCTCGCCGGGCGGCACCACTACAACGACATCTTCCCTACCCTCTCGTGCAATCTGATCTGCGATGCGATCGTGCCATAACGCGGTGTGTACCAATTCTCTGAAAGAGATATGGAACGGGCCTGCAAGCAAATGATCCCCTTCTCGAAGATCTTGTGTGGGGTGCAGACCCATACGCAACACTGTGACACCTGCCGTCTGAAAATAGCGGTAAAGCTCCTTGCACCAGTCCACAGCGTCCTCCAGCGACAAGGGTACATATCTTCCGTTACGGTAATCATCGGCCAGCGCGGTGCCGTCAACGACCAATGTTGGATAAATGCGAGTGCAAGAGGCACCGAACGCGACAATCTGTTCCGCCGTGTGCAACGCCTTCGCCTTCGTGTCACCGGGAAGCCCGATCATCATCTGCAGTCCAAGGTCGATGCCGTGTTTACGTATCAGGCGGGAAGCATTCTCCACGTCCGCCACCGTATGCCCGCGCCCGCAACGAGCCAAAATGTCATCATTCAACGATTGCGCACCCAACTCAATCAGCGTAACACCTTTGCTCTTAAGATTTTGCAGAATATGGTCATCGATATAATCTGGGCGGGTGGAAAGCTGTATGCCCTCAATGCGTCCCTCTTGAAGGTAAGGCTGCACCGCGTCTAAATAGCGGTTCTGCACCGGTTCGGGCAGACAAGTGAAGCTCCCACCAAAGAAAGCGACTCGCTTTTGACAATCATGCGGAATAGTTTGCAAATTTCGGTCTATCAACGCAGTAACCTGTTCTAAAGAAGGCAGTTTCTGCTGTCCGGAAATCACATACTGGTTACAATAGACGCAACGGTGCGGGCAGGCCAGCATCGGCAAGAAGACGGGGATGACGCGATGTGCGGAGGGCATGGGGGGGTATGACTTGGAACTATGACTATGACTATAACTATGACTATGACCTAGACTTAAACTTAGACTTAGGCTATTAGGGGGTGGTAGTTAGATATAAAAAAAGCAACCTGTTAGAGGTTGCTTGGTGGTAGCGTGTAGGGGATTCGAACCCCTGATTTTAAGAATGAAAATCTTACGTCCTAGGCCAACTAGACGAACACGCCATCTGATGTCAAATTTGACGCGGCAAAAGTACACTTTTTTTGATATGCTCCGCCAAATCTGAAAAAATATTTTTTCTTATTCGTTTTTGTCTTGTTCAAACCTGAATCCCAGACGTTTACCAGTTCTTAGAAGATTCGTTTGCTCTTCTAATTGGAGGATATCGTTCACTGTAATGATCTTCATATCCTCATAATTTGGCACCAAAAGGTCAAAATTCAGCGTATATCGAATGGCGGAACTGAGGATTTCCTTGACCGCATCCGCAGAAATTTCGTTGCTGCTGAAATTGTTGATGACCTGCGCTAACTCACGTTTGCCTTCTATATAATAATGACCCTCCTTGTTAATGAAGATACGTCCAATCATATAGCCGAGGTCGTTCACGCGGTCGTATTTCAAGGAATCGCCCAAGAAGTTGAAAATCTGAATCATACCGCAATAAGAGCGATCCTTGTCCTCTTTGATGTAAGGGGTGCGCATCACCTCGTGATCGCGGGAGAACTCGAAGATATTGGTGTGCATAAGGAAGATCAGCACATCGCCGCCGAACTTGAGCATGAACTGGTACTGGTTCTTGTTGGTGAAGAGCACCGGAATGCTGTCGTGGTCATCGGCATAGTTGTCGCGGTAATGTTCCTCGAAACTTTTCGCGGCATCCTTGAAAAGTTGCATCGTCTCCAACGTTACAGTAAAGATGCTTTGTTTCAGTTCACCTTTGGTTATCAATAATTTACATAAACTATCATCCATATTTTCCGTATCAAAAATTGAGCGGCAAAGATACACTTTTTTAGCTATTAGCTATTGGCTTTTAGCTATTGGCTGTTGATTGGTTTAGAAAGCCAACAGCCAATAGCCAAAAGCCAAAAGCCAATTAATACTCCATCATCGGCTCAATCTCCTTGGCCTGGTCGATCATCTTCTGGAGTTCGGCAACGGTAGGAACGCGGCCCACGAGGTGCTTCTGCTCATTGATCTCGTTCATCTTGGCGACGAGGTTCTCGGCCACGCGATGACGGAATTCTTTCACGGTGTCCACACCGGCGGCTTCAAGGAGTTCGGAGAATTGAGGGCCGACACCGTTGATGCGCATCAGATCGGCGTGGTTGGCCCATGTGAGCACCAGTTTCGGGGAGATGCCGGTCTTCTCAGCCAGGGCAGCACGGCCTGCGGGCTTCTTGGCGGCCTCCAACAGCTCTTCCACCGTGTTAATGCCGGCCTCTGCCAATTTCGTGGCGTAAACACCGCCGATTCCTTCTACGTCAATAATTTTGTAACTCATAACATTTAATTTTAAAAATTCAGACCGCAAAGATACATTTTTCTTAATATCTTGCAAAATTTTATATTTTTGCCGCGTTTTTTTCAACCACCCCGAACCAATCAATAACCAAAAACTATAAACTATAAACAACTATAAACTATAATCTATAAACCATAACCCAAAGCTTCAATAACCAATAACCTATAACCCATAACCATTATGAAAAGAATCATCAACCCCTGGATAGGCAACACACACGGATACAACTGTTTCGGGTGCAACCCCGGCAACCCCCAAGGCGTACACATGCGCTTTTACTGGGATGGTGAACAGGTGGTCTCCGTCTGGAAGGCGAACCCGAATTTCGTGAGTTGGATCGACACGCTGCACGGCGGTATCCAGGCCACCTTGTTGGACGAGATTTGCGGGTGGGTGGTCTTCTACCAGCTACAGGGCTCCGGTGTGACCGCCAAGATGGAGATGCGCTATCGCAAACCGGTGAGTACGCTGTGGCCGTATATCCGACTGAACGCCAAGTTAGTGGAGCAACGCCGCAACCTCGCGGTCGTCCACGGCGAAATCCTCAGTCCCGACGGGGTGTGCTGCGCCGAATGCACCTGCACCTATTTCCTGTTCACTGCCGAAAAGTCGGCGGAGATGGGCTACCTGCCCGCCCGCCTCGCCGAGGAGGAGGTCACGTTCGAAGAGGCAATCCTCCTATTAGGCCAAACCTCGTAGGGACGGCGGACACCGACATCACGGATTTCATGATCCGTATATTCGCCAATTTTCGACAACATCATCTCCCCTCCAACAATTTCACCAAGGGAGTGCAGGCGATTCTTCGTACAAAAAGTGACAAAAAATATCCCATCATCATAGGAATGCCATTGTGCCCGCGACGATTTAATCCGATATTTTCCTCTGAATTTTTCTTGTTTTTTCATTTTGATTTCATTAATAATAAATTTGTTTTCGATAAATATCATTTTCGTTTTAACAACGGCAAAAATAATATTTTTTTTAATTATTAAATCATTATTTTTTTTATTTTTTTCATTCGCAATTTACCGTACAGACGGCGCCAACGGCGCGTCTCATCGGTTTAACATAATTTAACATTTTTATTTCACTAAGAATCAAATATTTAAAATTTCAAACATCAGATTTTCGACCGAGTGTGTCATATATTTTGTATTTTTGCCGCCGTTTTGTTATTTTGGTATTAGAAGTGCGACTCTGAACCTTAAACTCTGAACCTTGAACTTTGAACCTTGCCCCCTCTCCCACCCGCCTCCCACAAAACATCTTAAAAGGAAAATAAGAAAGAATAATAAAAATAAACAGTATGAAAAAACATTTAACCTTTATGTGTGCGCTGCTGTTCTTGATGGCAGGCACAGCCATGGGACAAACCATTACCCAAGCCAACACCCAGTTCCCCAACCCGGGATTTGAACATTGGGACAACCATTCAAATGCATCCTGTGCGGGTGAAGGTTTATTTTCCGGTTGTTCTTATCCTGGTTACAATTACATTCCAACATTTTGGCACACATTTGATGAAATCAACTTAGCGGCAGGCAGGGCAAACCACCATATCAGATATGGTTCATCCAACACCCTTACACCAAACGGTACTTATTCCTATAACTCTAATAAAGTGCATAGCGGAAACTATTCCATTGGACTTGTTGTTCATAGTATTGTGGGAGTAAAGGCAAACGGAACCATGACCACCGGCGTAACATACGTTGGCAACATGTTAAATGCTGGAGATGGGGCTAACTATAATTATGATAACAACAACAACACAAGTTACACAAGCTTCGGCAACGGTAAGTTCAATTTCCCCTTTGTTGGATGTCCGGATTCCCTTTCTATGTATTATCAGACGAACTGGACTTCCTCCTCTGTAAAACCGATGATAAAGGTATTTGGACACATAGGATTGCCTTTCTATGACAAAGCGAATGGCGATTTATCTCCCACCGAGAATATCATTTTCCAAGCCACGCCTCTTTTTCCTACAAGCAATGGGAATTGGGCACGTGGTGTTAGTGTCCTTACTTACAACACAACTAATTTCGCAAACAACGGGGACAATAATTATAATACAATATCCCGTCCTGAATATTTGTTAGCATCTCCGTCCACGAGCCAATCTGCTGGAAACGGCAATACCGGTGACGAGTTTATCATGGACGATTTGTATTTCATATATGACAAGGGGCTTGCGACCGTTACAATTGACGGGGTAGCTTCCAGTGCTGCACTCTCCGTTTTTAACGCGGCAGAATGGCTTACACACGAGCCTTCACGCACATACGACAATTTGGGTAACCCAAGCTTCAACAACAGCGGAACATCGACATGGACTTATCCCAACACCATCTCTTGTACGGATATTCCACAAGTAAACGCCACCCCGAAATCGAAACTCATCACTGAATTCACTGTCACACAGGCCAGTGCTGAGAACGGATATAAAGCCACCATTCATGTGAAGCACAACGACAACTCCACTTTCGATTATTTCATTCAATTCACACCTCCCGAGTTGCCTACCATCACCCTGAACAATGATGGGGTTTATACGGCTTGTGAAGACGAGGACATCACCGTTACGGCATTTGGTGCTAACAGCTACAGTTGGAGCGGCGGCTTAGGCAACACAGCCACCGTACATCCCACCGCCACTGGCACATACACAGTGACGGGTACGGCATCGAATGGTTGTTCGGCCACCGCCACGGCCACCGTCACGGTGAACCCGCTGCCAACCATCACCCTTTCCACCAACAGCAGCCAAACAGTCTGTTCAGGTAACGCAATCAACAACATCACAGCCACTATCAATAATGGCAGCCCTACGGGTTCCAATATCACCGAGTTAGGATTAAGCTTCAACACCAGCAACGGTGTCATTTCCGGTACTCCTAACAGCACTGGCGAATACACCATTACAGTGGTAAGCCCCTACGGATGCACCCCCGCCTCAGCCAGCGGAACCATCACGGTGAACCCGCAACCGACGGCCACCCTCTCTTTGAACAGTGTGTCAGCATGCGTAGGTTCTGCCATTACGCCAGTCATAGCCACCACCTCTGGCGGCAACGTCATCCCCACCCTGCCCGATGGCTTATCCTACAACCCGGAGACAGGTGAAATCTCCGGCATCCCGACCGAAGCCGGCACTATCACCATCTCCACCAGCAGCGACAACTGCGGAACAGCGACAGCACAATGTACTGTCACTCTGACACCAGGACCGAGTGTCACCCTTTCTAACAACAAGAACCAAACCCTCTGCAATAGTTCCGAATTCACAACCATCACAGTTGACTATTCAGGTGGAAATATAAATGTCAGCGGCCTTAACGGTACTGGTCTCTCCTACTCCGACGGTCAAATCTCGGGTTCGCCGACAACGGGTTCGCACACCTACTACGTCATGGTGACCAGCAGTTCCTGCGGCACTGTGAGCGACACGGGTACCGTGACGGTGACCCCCACCCCCACGGTGACCCTCTCGCCTTCCTCCTTCAGCGTTTGTCAGAATGCGGCTGTTGAGGGACTTTCCGTATCGCCGTTCAACAACACAACCGTAGTCGAAGGTCTTCCTGATGGTTTAAGCTTTGACAACACCACGGGCCAAATCACCGGTAATCCGACCGTAGTCGGCACATTCCCCATTTCGGTTACCACCTCAACCAACTGCGGCAACGCCCAAACCAACGGTGCCATCACAGTGAAACCGCTGCCCACAGTCACCCTTTCCAACAGCACAATCGAGGTTTGCGAGGACGAGGACATCAGCCCCATCACCGTCACCACGACCAACTGCGGCAACTCTAACGCCTCCATATTAACCAACGGACTGCATTTCAGCGGGGTGAACAACAACACCGGCACTATCACAGGTTCTCCTGCGACAGGCGGCACTTTCACAGTCACCGCCATCAGCAACAACCAGTGCGGTGCCGCCACTGCCGAAGGCACTGTCATTATCAAGACAAAGCCGAATGTAAGCATCACCGCTCCTGAAACGCTTTGTCAAGGGAACACCGAAACAATCACTGCAGAAGGCGACTTCGTCTCCTGCGTGTGGGAAGACAACTCCACCAATGCGATTCACAATATCACCCCGGACCATGCCGGACAAATCACCTACAGCGTGACCGTCACAGGTGACAACGGCTGTACAAACAGCACTTCTGCTACGATCATAGCACAAGGCAGCCCCGCCGTTCCGAACGTTTCCACAGTGAGCAACAGCAGCTGTCTTGCACCCTACAACGGCAGCATTACGGTGAACGCTCCAACAGGAACCAACTTCACCTACTCCATCAACGGCACAGAGTTTCAATCATCCACAGTATTCAGCGAACTTTCGGCAGGCACCTACACTGTGACTGTCAAGAACGCAGCTGGCTGTACCTCCACGAAAGAGGTCTCGGTGGGATCCACCGGCAGCACCGTGACCGCCCAAGCACAGGCCAACAATCCTTGCGCAGGCGGTGACCTGATTCTGATCGGCTCGGCTTCCACTGCAGATGCCACTTTTGAATGGACCGGCCCAAACGATTTCATTTCCGAAAATCAGAACCCTACCATTTCCAATGCCACAGCCAACCTTGAAGGTGTTTACACACTCACTGTCACTGAAACAGCCACCGGCTGCACCAGCACCGCAAATGTCAGCGTCATAGTAAGGCCGCTGCCCACCGTGAGCATCGCACAAGCGGCAATCAACCCGTCCGTATGCCCCGGTGCCACCCTGAGCATCTTGGTTGACGGGCAGAACGGCCTCCTCTCCGCTACAGGTCTTCCTGAAGGATTGGTTCTAGCCAACGGTTTCATTACAGGCACGGTATCAACTCCCGGCACCTACGACTATACTGTCTCCAACAACTCCGAATGCGGCACCGCCAGTGTGAGCGGCACCATCACGGTATATGACCTCCCGGCCATCACGTTTACCGGCACGCCCAGCTTATGTCAAGGTTCCAACACCACCATCGGTGTGGAAGAGACATACAATAATTATATATGGAACAACAATAATACGAACCCGAATATCACCGTCTCTGTTGCAGGCACGTACAGTGTCACAGTCACTGACGGCAATGGTTGCCAGAATAGCGGAAGCATTGAGGTCACCTATAGCAATCCGCCGGCAGAGCCCGAGGTCGTTGCCACTGACAACACTAACTGCGGTGAGTTCAACGGCAGCATCACTGTCACCGAGCCTCTTGGCGACGACTATCTCTATTCCATTGACGGCGAAGAATTCCAAGCCTCGCCTGTATTCAACGGACTGGAATCTGAAGAATACAACCTTACCGTTTTAGATGGTAACGGTTGCCAATCCACCCTCGAAGGTATCTGGGTGGACGATATCGCAGCACCTGTTGAGACAGAAATCACCGTTGACAATGCTGTCAACAGCTACGAATGGAACGGTGTCACGTACACGGAATCCGGCAACTACACTATGACCTTCCCCGCCGCTGCCGCCAACGGCTGCGACTCCATCGTCACCCTGCACCTCACCATCATGCAATCTGTGGTAAACGAGATTTGGGAAAGCGGATGCGGTTCCTACACTTGGGAAAATAACACCTACAATGAAAGTGGCGATTATGAGCATTCTTTCGAGACAGAAAGTGGCGTGGACAGTGTTGTAATCCTGCACTTGACCATCAATCCTATACCTGAAGTAGAAATCACCGGCGAGACCACTTTCTGCGAAAACGGAAGCACGACGCTCACCGCCCCTGTAGGATACTTATACTCATGGAACGATGACTCCGATGGTCAAAGCATCACTGTGACCCAAAGCGGTGACTACTCCGTCACGGTACTTGACGACAACAACTGCCAGAACACCGCTACCGTTCATGTGGACATGCTCGCTTTACCCGCCGCACCGGAACTTTCCAAACAAGACAACACCAGCTGCGGTGAACCTAACGGAAGCATCACCGTCACAAACCCCGGTGAAAGTTACACCTACACGATTGACAACGAAGAATTCCAAAGCGATCCTGTCTTCAACGGTTTGGGCGCCGGTTCCTACACGGTCACCGTACAAGATGGGAACGGCTGTACCAACTCTGCATCCACGACCTTGAATTTTGCCCAGGTGGTGTTTAACGTAACAGCCTCCGCCAACACCCCTTGCTTGGGAGACGATTTGCATCTGACCGTCACTCCTAATATCGAAGGCGCGACATACGCTTGGACAGGCCCCAACGATTTCAACTCTAACGAACAGAACCCGACCATTGCCGAAATCGGAACAAACATGATGGGTGAATATACTGTAGTAGTGACCGAACCCACCACCCAATGCTCCGAGACCTCCACGGTTTTCGTGAATGTCAACTTACCTGCTTTGGCAAGCGTCACCGGCGAGCCGAGCTTCTGTGAAGGAGGAAGCACAACCCTCACCGCTTCTGAAGGATTCTCCTCTTACTTGTGGAGTACAGAAGAGGGTGAGACCACACCGAGTATCACCGTCACACAAGGCGGCGAATACACCGTCACCGTTACCGATGTCAACAACTGCCAAAGCACCGTCACCGTTACCGTGAATATGTTAGCACGGCCTGCCGCCCCGATATTCGATATGACAGCCAATACCAGCTGCGCCGAACCCAACGGCAGCATCTTTGTCATGGTTGACGGCTGCGACGACTGCACATTCTCCCTCAACAACGGGAATTTCCAAGACAATCCTCTCTACAGCAATTTGCCAGCAGGCACTTATACTATTACCGTTCAAAACTCTAACGGCTGCACCAATTCCATTACAGCGACTGTGGATACAGAGAACAGCACTGTGAATGCTACACCTTCCGCCAACACCCCGTGTGCAGGCGATGACCTTATGCTTACTGCTGAAACGGAAACGGAAGGCGCAATTTTCTCCTGGACAGGTCCCAACGGATTCATTTCCGAGGCGCAGAACCCCATCCTTGAAAACGCCAGTGAGGAGATGAACGGCATGTACACGCTCACTGTCACTGACCCTGTAACTCAATGCTCCATGACCTCTTCGGTTAACGTGACCGTCAACACACCAGTGGCCGGCACACTTACGGTCAGCGGCAACACATCCCTCTGCCAAGGCGAAAGCACGACGCTCACCGCCTCTGTCAGCGGCAGCAACGGTGATGTGACCTACGGCTGGAGCAATGATGCCACAGGCAACGCCATCACTGTCTCCCCGACAGAGAACACCTCATACACCGTGTTTGCCACCACGACGGTTGACAACTGCACCGCCACAACCAACCAAACGGTCTATGTGACAGTCAACGCACTGCCCGAGGTCGAAATCACCGGAACAACCGAGTTCTGTCAGGGCGGAAGCACGACACTTACCGCCACCGAAGGTTACGCTTATATGTGGAACAACCAATCCACCAACCAAAGTATCTCCGTCACACAAAGCGGTGAATACACAGTTGTTGTCACTGACAATAACAACTGTCAAAATTCAACCACCGCCACGGTGACCACACTGGCATTGCCCGCCGCGCCGAGCCTTACAACCACCGACAACACCAGTTGTGATGAGCCTAACGGTTCCATTGTTGTCACGAACGCCGCCGATGGTCTCACCTACTCCATCAACGGCACAGACTTCCAGACAGCAAACGTTTTCAGCGGACTGGATGCCGGACAATACACCATCACCGTGCAGAATGCCAACGGTTGTTCCAATACGACAGCTGTTACCGTGATTACCACCGGCAGCACTGTGGATGCCACAGCCGCCGCCAACACCCCGTGCGCGGGTGAAACCCTGCAGCTGACCGGATCCTCCTCCACGGCAAATGCCACATACAGCTGGACAGGTCCGAACGGATTCACTTCCAGCGAGCAGAACCCGACCATCGCTGAAGCCAATGCGAACATGAACGGCGCCTACACGCTTACTGTCACCGACCCTGCTACTCACTGCTCTATGACTGCCACGGCTAACGTAACTGTCAACACTCCGGCAGTAGCCTTGTCTGACATCTACGACAACACTGTCTGCGAAGGAGAGAATGTGACCCTCAACGCCACATTAAGCGGGGTCCCCAATGGCACTGTCTCCTTCAGTTGGACAGGTCCCAACGACTTCACCTCCGAACAACAGAGTATCACCATCAATAATATCACATCCGAACAAGGTGGTGAATACATAGTGACCGCCATCGCTACCATCAGCAACTGTACGGCCACGGATACCAAGAACGTCTCTGTTACCGTGAACACACCTACCGCAGGCGACACCACAGCCACCGCTTGCGAATCCTTCGATTGGTACGGACAAAATATCACGGAAAGCGGCGAATACACGCACACGTTCGCTGGTGCCAATGTCAACGGCTGCGACTCCATCGTCACCCTCAACCTGACCATCAACAACCCGCAACATCAAGCTTACACAGAAACCGCTTACGACTCTTTCGTCTGGACAGATGGGAACGGGCAGACTTACAATGCTTCCGGCAACTACTTATACATCCATCAGGATGCAAACGGCTGCGAACAGGTGGACACCCTGCACCTCACCGTATTCTACTCTTCCTCCAATGAGTTCTCCGCCTCCGCCTGCGAATCCTACGAATGGGACGGTCAGACTTACACCGCTTCGGGTGATTATGAGAGGACTTATACCGACCTGAACGGCGCGGACTCCACCGTCACCCTGCATTTGACTATCAACCACGGTACGTACAATGCCGAGACGGAGACTGCTTGTGAAAGCTACGAATGGCACGGCACGACCTACACCACCAGCGGCACTTACACCTACGACTACACCAATAACAACGGCTGTGAAAGCACCGACACCCTCTATATCACCATCAACCACGGCACCCACAATGCCGAGACGGAGACCGCTTGTGAAAGCTACGAATGGCACGGCAATACTTACACCACCAGTGGCACTTACACTTTCGACTACAACAATAACGACGGCTGCGAAAGCACCGACACCCTCCACCTGACCATCAACAACCCGCAACACCAGGCTTACACAGAAACCGCTTACGACTCCTTCGTCTGGACGAATGGAAACGGGCAGAATTACAATGCTTCCGGCAACTACTTATACAGCCATCTGGATGCAAACGGCTGCGAGCAGGTGGATACCCTGCACCTCACCGTATTCTACTCCTCCACCAATGAATTCTCCGCTACCGCCTGCGAATCCTACGAATGGGACGGTCAGACTTACACCGCTTCGGGTGATTATGAGAGGACTTATACCGACCAGAACGGCGCGGACTCCACCGTCACACTGCATTTGACTATCAACCACGGTACGTACAATGCCGAGACGGAGACCGCTTGTGAAAGCTACGAATGGCACGGCAATACTTACACCACCAGTGGCACTTACACTTATGACTACAACAATAATGACGGCTGCGAAAGTACCGACACCCTCTATCTCACCATTAACAACCCGCAACACCAGGCTTACACGGTAACCGCTTACGACTCCTTCG
Organism: Bacteroidales bacterium; assembly: GCA_017525245.1. Taxonomy (GTDB): domain Bacteria; phylum Bacteroidota; class Bacteroidia; order Bacteroidales; family WCHB1-69; genus F23-D06. Next base: position 36,538 of record JAFXTE010000079.1, read on the forward strand.
TCTGGACGAATGGAAACGGGCAGACTTACAATGCTTCCGGCAACTACTTATACAGCCATCAGGATGCAAACGGCTGCGAACAGGTGGACACCCTGCACCTCACCGTATTCTACTCTTCCTCCAATGAGTTCTCCGCCACCGCCTGCGAATCCTACGAATGGGACGGGCAGACTTACACCGCTTCGGGTGATTATGAGAGGACTTATACCGACCAGCACGGTGCGGACTCCACCGTCACACTGCATTTGACTATCAACCACGGTACGTACAATGCCGAGACGGAGACTGCTTGTGAAAGCTACGAATGGCACGGCAATACTTACACCACCAGTGGCACTTACACTTATGACTACAACAATAATGACGGCTGCGAAAGCACCGACACCCTCTATCTCACCATCAACCACGGCACCCACAATGTGGAGACCGTGACCGCCAACAATTCCTACATCTGGCATGGTGAAACATACAGCACCAGTGGCATCGCCACTTTCGACTACACGAACGAATTCGGATGTCCCAGCACCGACACTTTGGTTCTCACCATCTTAGAGGATTCCACCACTATTGACAACCAGACTGCTTGTAACGTCTTCACCTGGATTAACGGTGTGACTTACACAGAGAGCACCAACACCCCGACGGTCACTTTACAAGCCGTCAACGGTGCTGACAGCATTGTGGTGCTGAACCTCACCATCCTCAAACCAAATGTCGGAACCCTGACCATCAGCGGCGACAATGCCGTCTGCCAAGGCGAAAGCACGGAACTCACCGCTTCTGTTGACGGCAACAACGGCAACATGACCTACATTTGGAACACTCAAGAAACTGGCGAATCCATCACTGTCAACCCAACAGAGACCAACGAGTATGGCGTAATCGCCACGGCCACTTTGACCGCCAACGATGTCACCTGTACCGCCACGACGGAAGAGACCTTCACAGTCACGGTGAATATGCCCACCACGGGTATTGACGTACAGACCGCTTGCGAGTCCTTCGACTGGTACGAACACCTCAACATCACCGAAAGCTGCAGTAACCTCACGCACACGCTTGCGGGTGCCAATATCAACGGCTGCGACTCCATCGTCACCCTCAACCTGACTATCAACCACGGCACCCACAATGTGGAGACCGTGACCGCCAACAATTCCTACATCTGGCATGGTGAAACATACAGCACCAGCGGCATCGCCACTTTCGACTACACGAACGAATTCGGATGTCCCAGCACCGACACTTTGGTTCTCACCATCTTAGAGGCTTCCACCACTATTGACAACCAGACTGCTTGTAACGCCTTCACCTGGATTAACGGTGTGACTTACACGGAGAGCACCAACACCCCGACGGTCACTTTACAAGCCGTCAACGGTGCTGACAGCATTGTGGTGCTGAACCTCACCATCCTCAAACCGAATGTCGGAACCCTGACCATCAGCGGCGACAATGCCGTCTGCCAAGGCGAAAGCACGGAACTCACCGCTTCTGTTGACGGCAACAACGGCAACATGACCTACATTTGGAGTACTCAAGAAACTGGCGAATCTATCACCGTAAATCCGACAGAGACCAACGAGTATGGCGTAATCGCCACGGCCACTTTGACCTCCAACAATGTCACCTGTAGCGCCACGGCGGAAGAGACCCTCACCGTCACGGTGAATATGCCCACCACGGGTATTGACGTACAGACCGCTTGCGAGTCATTCGACTGGTACGATCACCTCAACATCACCGAAAGCTGCAGCAACCTCACGCACACTCTTACAGGCGCCAATATCAACGGCTGCGACTCCATCGTCACCCTCAACCTGACCATCAACCACGGCACCCACAATGTGGAGACCGTGACGGCCATCAACTCCTACATCTGGCATGGTGAAACATACAGTACCAGCGGCATCGTTACTTTCGACTACACGAACGAATTCGGATGTCCAAGCACCGACACCTTGGTTCTCACCGTCAATCAAAACGTGACAAATGACACCACAGCGGTAGCTTGCGAAACATTCGACTGGTATGAATACTTTAACATCACTGAATCTTGCGACAATCTCACTCACACCTTCACTGCCGCTAACGGAGTGGATTCCATCGTTACCCTCCATCTCACCATCCTCAAACCGAATGTCGGCACGCTGACCATCAGCGGTGACAATACCATCTGCCAAGGCGAAACCACTGAACTCTCTGCTTCTGTTGAAGGCAACAACGGTGATGTCACCTTCGTTTGGAGTACTCAAGAGACGGGTGCTTCCATCAATGTCAACCCGATGGAGACCAACGAGTATGGCGTAATTGCCACGGCCTCTTTGACTGCCGACAATGTCACCTGTACAGCCACGGCGGAAGAGACCTTCACCGTCACCGTGAACATGCCCACAACAGGTGTTGACGTACAGACAGCCTGCGAATCCTTCGACTGGTACGAACACCTCAACATCACCGAAAGCTGCAACAACCTCACGCACACCTTTGCCGGCGCGAATGTTAACGGCTGCGACTCCATCGTCACCCTCAACCTGACCATCAACCACAATGCTATCAGCGATACCATAGCTGTGGAGTGCAACACTTTCGACTGGTACGAGTACGCCAACATCACCGAAAGCGGCAACTACACGCACGTCTTCCCGATGGCCAACGGCTGTGACTCCATCGTCACATTGCACCTCACCATCCTCAATCCGGTTGTCGGAACGCTGAGCATTTACGGCGACATGTACATCTGTCAAGGCGAAAACACCACGCTCACAGCTTCCGTCAACGGCAACAATGGGGATATCACCTACGCTTGGAGCAATGATGCCATTGGCGAATCCACCATCGTCAACGAGAGCGGAAACTACATAGTAACCGCCGCCGCAACGCTGACTGAAGGCGAGGTCTCCTGTACCACCACCACTGAGGGTTCCTTCACCGTCACAGTGAATCAGCCAACTATGGGCGATACCACAGCCATCGCTTGCGAATCGTTCGACTGGTACGAACACCTCAACATCACCGAAAGCTGCAGCAACCTCACGCACACCTTTGCCGGTGCGAATGCTAACGGGTGCGACTCCATTGTCACCCTCAACCTGACCATCAACCATAATATCGTCAGCGACACCACTGCTGTGGAGTGCAATTCCTTCGATTGGTACGAATTTGCCAACCTCACAGAAAGCGGTGAATACACGCACACCTTCCCATTGGCCAACGGCTGCGATTCGGTGGTTACGCTGTATCTCACCATCAAACACGGAGTGACGAGCGACACCACTGCCGTGGAGTGCGAATCATTCAACTGGTACGAGTACGCTAACATCACAGAGAGCGGAGAATATACACATGCCTTCCCGATGGCCAACGGCTGCGACTCTGTGGTTACGCTTTACCTCACCATCAACACCCCGATCACTATCGACACGACTATCCAGGTCTGTCACTTCCCGCATACCTTTACGGTAGCCAACACTTCTATTGAAAGAGAATACACCGAACCTACCACAGATGAATTCACCATTACTACATTTGATGGTTCTTGCGACAGTGTCTTATACCACATTAACGTGGTTGAGATTACCAGCTTGACGTACGACGGTTATGAATATCCTATCATAAAAGTCGGCTCTGACTGCTGGTTTGCAGAAAACCTGCGTGCAGAAACAGGTTTGAGCAGTGCCAGCCCATTCAAAGATGATGAATCCTATGTGGATCAATTCGGACTTCTTTACAACTGGTATGATGCCGCTGGAGAACCGCAGCCGACGAAAGCTAGCTCCGTCTCAGGCGCATGTCCCGCAGGATGGACGCTTCCTACCAAGGAAGACTTTGAGGCTTTGGTAGCAGCGGCTGGCGGCAGCGTGTCTTCCTTGAAGAGCAGCGACCTGTCCACTTGGCTTACTGGCTGTGCCGGTATTCCTGGCAGCCTCATCAGTTTCTCGGCGCCTGCTGGCGGCTACTACGACCCGGCAGACGGTCTCTACAAACGCCTCTTGCTCTCGGCCTGCTATTGGACGAAATCTTCCGGCAGCGCCGAAGGTGAAATGACTGCCGTGGAAATCGCCTACTACTGCTCCGACCTTCTCTACAAGAGTGCATCAAAAGCAACCAAGATGAGCATCAGATGCATCAAAGTTAAATAGATATCCTACTTAAACGATAACACCCAAGCGTATGGAGGTTTCACTTCCATACGCTTTTTTTTAAGGGAGTGCAGTGAAAAAAATGTATTTTTGCAAGTTTGTGTTTCAAAGGTTTTTTTCTTATGCTCTAATTCTATTTTGGTGAAAATCAATACAATACAACTATTGTAAATTAAGACATATTTATAAAATGCCTTTTGACATACATGGTTTTTGGATTAAAATTGTAAAATATAACGAAACAAATTTATGAAAAAGAAATTCTATTTGTTCACCTTACTGCTGATGTTTGTAAGCGTGATGCATGGACAGCACAATTATTTCCAGCTGCCCAACAACAACTATGACTATTGGGGCGGATTATCCACAGAGATGCCGACACCGGCCTACTGGTACTCCTTCAGCAACACAGCATGTGTGATGAGCAGCAACACCTGCGATATGATTGTTGCTGCGGGTGGTTTCGAAAACCACCATGCGAGGGTGAACGGTTATAACGGCACCGGAAAAGCCATCCAACTCTACGCTGTGGAAAAAGTCGGACGGACGGTAAACGGCATTCTCACCACAGGCAAATCGGTCATCGCCTCCGAGAATCTTTCAGATCCGTCAAACTACGTTTATACCCAACGCAGTGGGGCCTGCAGATGGGCGTTTACAGGCAGGCCGGACTCCATTTCCCTCTGGGCCCGCTTCAGCTTTTTGCAAAACGAATACCCAAAAGCCATGATGAGAGTCCACATCCATGGCGATGTGGATTACAGGGATGTGGCCAGTCACACTGCCAGCACAGCCCAAACGGGGAAAATCGCGAATGCCTACTGCGAGATGACGAACCCCGCCACGACACCCGTCAACGGTGTCTATAAGTCACAATGGACAAGGTTCGCTTTCAAATTCCGTTACTGGAAGCCCAACAACCAGCCCATCTCCACCCCTACCCTTTCAAACACACAACAGCCTCATTACATTCTGGCTTCTTTGAGCACCAACAGACGCGGGAATGTCGGCCTGAACGACAGTGTGGCCTTCGATGCCATTTACTGCATCTACGACAAAAGCTTGTCTTCCTTGAAAATCAACGGAGTGGAAAACACCCAGATTAAGAATTTCTTCAATGAACACGAATATATCACTCACGAGAAGACTATCAACAGCGGTGCTATCACCTACAATTACAGCGATCAGATTTGTTACCACAGCGAGTCGGAAATCCCGACCATCAGTGCTACTGCCAAATCCTCCCTCATACTTAACATATCTGTGACTCAAGCCACCGTAAGCAACCCCAGAGCCACCATCACCGTCATGCACAACGACTCGTCCACCTACGTTTACACCATCCACTTCTCCAACATGCATCCGGCGGTGGACTTGTCCCTCAACAGTCCCGACGGCCATTACACTGTTTGTGAAGGGGAGCCTGTCACCGTGACCGCTTCAGGGGCTGAAAACTATGTCTGGAGCAACAACATGGGCACCAACGCCACCATCAACCCCACGACAAGCGGAAACTATACGGTGACCGCCTCCAACACTGGCGGATGTTCTGCCTACGCCACTGCTTATGTGACCATCAACCCCATTCCTAACGTGAACATTACCGGTTCCAGCATCATCTGCGAAGGCACCAGCACTAACCTGACGGCCAGCGGAGCTTATTCGTACGCATGGTCCACAGGGGCAACAACGGCCTCCATTAATGTGTCCACGGAAGGATCTTATTCCGTCACCGGCACTTCCAGTGCAGGATGTACCAAGGTAAGTTCATTCAATGTTGACGTACAAGCCGCCCCTGTTATCACCATCAATGGTCCCACGGTCATTTGCAACGGAACAGAGACAGTCCTGACCGCTTCTGGGGCAACCAATTACGCTTGGAATAACGGTTCCGAGACAGGTTCCACCCTGACAATCACCACGGGAGGCATATACACCGTTACCGGCAGCACCACGGGAGGTTGTGCGGGCACCACCTCGCTGACCATTCAGGGCAAACCCACCCCAACGGTCACTATCAGCGGACCTTCCCTGATTTGTGGCAACACACCTGCGACCCTTGTCGCTTCGAGTAACCTTCCAGGAGTTAACTTCGTGTGGTCAACCGGTGCTACGGGGAACACCATATCCGCTGCCTACTCAGGGTTCTACTCTGTCACAGCATCGCTTAACGGCTGTGAAAGCAGTCTCACCCACACGTTGTCCACCGCCCCCGCCCCCGCCATGCCGACAGTGACTCCGGCTTTCCGCTGCGGCCCCGGCTCCGTAACCCTGACAGCCTCCTCGGTGGAGGGCACCAGCTGCTACTGGTACGCCAGCAATACCTCCCAAGAGGTTTTGGCCATAGGCGACACCTTCAACACCCCAACACTCACCGTTTCCAACACCTACTACGTGAGTGCCCAAAACACAACAGGCTGTCTGTCTGACAGAGCTCCCGTAACGGCAAGCATCTACGCCGCACCTTCCGCCCCGACCGTGTCCAGCATCACGCAATGCGGAGAGGGTGACATCACGCTGACCGCCACCTCCTCCGACCCTATTCAATGGTATTCCGACGCGCAAGGCGAAAACACCATCTCATCCACTCAACATATCTCACAAACAACCACCTACTATGCGGCAGCCGTCAACGAAAACAACTGTAAAAGCGCCCTTGTGCCGTTGACCGTCACCATCTATCAAAAGCCGCAACCACCCGTTGTGACGGATCCTGAACCCGTTTGTTCCAACAGCACCATCAACGTGACGCTCTCCGCCACCTCTGCCGTCGGAACCAACGTCAAATGGTACGACAGCGAAATGAACTACAAAGGTCAAGGCAACACCTATCAGGTGAGAAATGTGAGCAGCAGTACCACCTATTATGCCACGGCATATAACAGCGACTGCGAAAGCGACCCTGTAGCCATCAACATCATCAAGAACCCGCTGCCGGCGGAACCGACAGTAAGTTGCGCACCGCTTTGCGCCCCGGGTGAGGCCACCCTCGTCGCCGATGCCGGTGGTTTGTCCGTGAAATGGTTCGATGCCAACAACAACTTCCTTGCCGAAGGGCTCACCTACTCCGCCAACATCTCCACCACCACGGTTTTCAAAGCAGTCGCATTCGACAACGAGACCCTCTGCGAGAGCGCCCCAGTTAATGTGACCGCACTGGTCGCCCAAACCTATCAGGACGAATTCACGGTCAGCACTTGTGAACCATACGTCTGGAACGGAATAACATATTCGCAAAGCGGCAATTTCACCGACACGCTGCAATCCATCAGCGGATGCGACAGCATTGTGACCCTGCATCTGGACATCAACGAATCGTTCAATCAGACCATCGATACCACCGTGTGCGGTGAGTTTGTCTGGAACGGTCAAACATACACTTCTTCGCAAACGATTACTGACGAATATCAATCTGTCTCCGGCTGCGACAGCACCGTTACCGTCAACCTGACGGTTCACAATTCTGTCCAAATCGCCAAGACGATTACGATATGCAGTAACCAACTGCCTTTCCATTACGCCGGGAGAACGTTCACCTCGGGCGGAACCACCGTTATCACCACCACCAATGCCGCCGGTTGTGACAGCACCATCACGCTGACTTTGATTGTGAACCCCCAACCCAGCCTCCCCAACATCTCCCCCTCCAGCATCACGAACTGCGGTGAAAACAGCATCACCTTGAACGGCTCTGCCGGTACTAACGGCACTGTCTGCCGCTGGTACGCTTCCGAGACCGACGCCGTTCCCTTCATGACCTCCAACAATTTCCAGTATTCGTTTGCTGAAAGCACCACTATCTACGCTTCCAGCTATAACGCCAACACAGGATGTGAGAGCGATCGGACACCCATAAACATCACCATTAATCCGATTCCTACAGAACCTGAAGTGGAGCCTGTCACACGTTGCGGCGCAGGTGCTGTGACATTCAATGCGGTTGTGGATGAAACCGCCTCCACCTGCAGATGGTATTCCAACCAATATACCAACAACCCTCTCTACATCGGTCTTGACTTCACCAGAACCATCGTGGCCACCTCCACATTCTATGTACAGAGCTACAACACCACCACAGGTTGTATGAGTGCGAGGATTCCCGTAGTCGCCACCGTGAACATCCCGCCCAGCAAACCGCAAGCCACCCCGGTTTCTAACTGCGGTCCTCTCACCACAGACCTTGCAAACTACGTGTCTTCCGGCAACGGACTTTACCGCTGGTATAACCAGAACGGCGATTTCCTCTCCGAAGGCAACCATTATAACACCACAGTCAATGAAACCAGCACTTTCTATGTCAGCCTCTTCAACGAATTCACTTCTTGCGAAAGCGAACTCTCCCCGCTGACTGTGACAATCAACGAGGACTATGCTTCTCAAGACATTTATGACACCACTTGCCAAAACGTCCATTACCAGAACCACAATGTTGACCAGACCTTCGTCACCCCCGGAGAGACAAGCATTGTGACCAACACCCTCTCTTCCACCGGCTGCGACAGCTTGGTCACACTGCACCTGTTTGTGAGACCGCAAATCACCAATGAGATTGCAATCAGCGCATGTGGACATTATGACTGGGACGGCAGCGTTTACACCAACTCCGGTGTCCACACCAGAACGTACACAGCGGCAAACGGATGTGACAGTGTCGTAACGCTCACCCTTACCATCACACCTTCCGACTCAACGAATATCTATGCCGTCGCTTGCGAAGAATATGTATGGAATGATGTTCCTTACACGCAGAGCGGGACTTATTATCAGAGCTATCCCAACATGTTCGGATGCGACTCCGTCATCGCCTTGCATCTGACCATCAACCCTGCTTATCATGAGAACCTCGTTGTCACCGCCTGTGAAGAATACACGCTGAATTCGGAAACCTATCATGAATCTGGAGATTATACCCAAACATACACTACTGCAAACGGTTGCGACAGCATCATCAACCTGCATCTGACTATCAACCACAATCAGAATGTGATTATCAATGACGAAATCTGTGAAGGCAGTGCCTACACGATGAACGGTTTTGACACCACCTTCACTGAAGTCGGCGAATATACGCTGATACACTACGACACCACGATTCACGGATGTGACAGCACCACGGTTCTCCATATCACTGTCAACCCCGTTTTCAACACCGTGCTGGAAAGTGCTATTTGCTATAACGAAAGCTATGAATTCAATGGACAAACGCTTACGGAATCCGGCACCTATTTTGACAACCAGCAGTCCGTCACCGGTTGCGACAGCATCACCACACTCCATCTGACTGTATTCCCGCAACAGATTGACACCATCACCGCCCACACATGTTATGGTGTTTCCTACCATGATGAGGGATTCGACATTTACAATCCGACAGAGAGCGGTTTCCATTACAATTACGATTATGACATCCACAACTGCGACAGCACCACCGTTCTTCACCTTATCGTTCACCAGCCTGACACAATCATATTGAACGCCTCGCTTTGTAACGGGGAAACCTACACAGAAAACGGCTTCAATGTGACAGCCACTGAACCGGGTGAATTTACTTACACACAGGAATTACAGAACATCTTCAGCTGTGACAGCATAGTGATACTGCACATCACAGTGAATGCGCCTCACCAGCTGGAACTGTATGACACAATCTGCTCTGGAAACGCCTACACCCAATTCGGTTTTGACACCTTGTGCGCGAATGCCGGCGAATACACGCTGATGCACCACAATGACAACATCTACGGATGCGACAGCACCACCACGCTCCATCTTACCGTTCGTCCGTCATACTTGCAGACCATCACCAGTGCCATCTGTGAGAGCGGAAGCTATCAATTCAACGGGCAAACACTCACGGAGTCAGGAATATACACCGCCAATCTCAGCTCCATCAACGGATGCGACAGTATCGTGACCCTGAACCTCACCGTGGGTACAGAATACCGCGACACCATAACCGCCCATCTTTGCATCGGAGAGTCCTATAACCAGAACGGATTCCACATCAACCAACCGACAGAGACCCAGTATTACCAGCTCGACACAGTTGCACAGAACGGATGTGACAGCTCTGTCGTCCTTCACCTCTACGTTCATGAGCTGAAAGCTTTGGACATCTTTGCAACAATCTGTTTTGATGAAATCTACTTCGAAAACGGATTTAACGTCACGCCAGAAAGGACAGGAGACACCATCTGCACCAAAGTGATGTCCACAGCTTACGGCTGCGACAGCACCGTAACCCTCCATCTGACCGTCAATCCCGTCCACGAAACCACTCTCTACGATGAAGTGTGCGCAGGCAGCAGATACTCTGCCAACAGCTTCGACACGCTGTTCACACAAGCTGGCGAATACACCCTTACCAACGTCATCCCGAATGTTTATGGATGCGACAGCACCATCACGCTGTTCCTTACCGTCCATCCCGTCATGACAACGGAAATCACAGCTGCCGTCTGTTTTGACGAAATCTACGACTTCAACGGGCGCACCCTCAACGAAACGGGTACCTACACCGACTCACTGACCACCGAACAAGGCTGTGACAGCCTCGTCATCCTTTACCTTACCGTCTATCCGGAAAAACGCGACACCATCGTTGCGCACATTTGTACCGGTGAATCCTATCAAGATTATGGATTCAACATCGAGACACCGTCCGAGAACGATTTCTACACACACACCTACCCCGACATTCACGACTGCGACAGCACAACAGTGCTTCACCTATTCGTTGAAGAACCGACAGAAACGCATATCCAAGCATCAATCTGCCTCGGGGAAAGCTATTCGGACAACGGTTTTAACATCCCGAATCTGGAAGTCGGCGAATACGACTTCGACCAGATGCACATAACCACTTTCGGCTGTGACAGTGTTGTTTACCTGCATCTGACCGTAAACCCGACCTACTATCTTACAGACACTCTGACTGTGTGTCAATCACCTATCCCCTACCTCTATCCCGCTACCAATGAATACATCAACATCTCCAATGCAGGACAACTCGACACCGTTCTTGCCCATACGACAACCAGCGGATGCGACAGCGTTATCGCCCTCACCCTTTACGTCATGCCCGCTGTCACTCACGAAGAATTTGTAACCTTGTGCAGCAACAGCGACCAGCTGCCTTACTCTTTCGGAGACATGTCACTTAACGAGTCGGGAGACTACTCTTACACACTCCCCGCAGCTATCGGTTGCGACAGCACGGTGGTACTGCACCTGACAATCAACCAGACCGACACTGTGGAGCTGACAGTGAATGCCTGTGAGGAGTTCATTTGGAACGACATGCACTACACGGAATCCGGCGATTACACGCAAACCTTTGACAATATGGCTGGCTGCGACAGCACCGTCACCATTCATCTGACCATATTCCCGCTCTTCCAGAACGAGATTTCGGAAACTGCTTGCGTCAGCTACACTTGGAACGATGAAACTTACACCGAGTCTGGCGATTACACCCAGCATTTCAACTCTGTCCATGGCTGTGACAGCGCGGTAACCCTCCATCTCACCATACTACCTGCGTCTGACGTTGAATACACCGTTTCGCTCTGCCAGGGCGAACCTATGAACCTTTACGGTTTTGACACGCTGGTAACGACAGTCGGAACACACATCCTGACCCACAGCGATCTTAACATCCACGGCTGCGACAGCACGACTACGGTAACACTGACCATCCTGCCTAACTTCTCCACCGACACGCTCGTCAATGTCTGTGACATGGATCTTCCGTTCGTTTGGGACAACAACGAGTACTTCAGCTATACGGAAACCGGTGACTACGACATACACTTCCAGACCATCCACGAATGCGACAGCGTCATTCATCTGCATTTGCAGGTGAACTCCTCATTCGAGAAAGACACCTCCGTGACCGTCTGTATCGGTGCCTTGCCGTACGTTTTCTGCGAAGGTTTCTCTTTCAACGAAACCGGCAACTACAGCGTCAACCTCCAAAGTGTAAACGGTTGTGACAGTGTATGGAATCTGCATTTGTTTGTCACTCCGAACGCAGAACATGACGTTTTATTAAGCATTTGCGACAATGAACTTCCTTATTCCTATAATGACGAAGTGGTTCTCACGGAAGCCGGAAATTATGACATTGAAGAGACCGACCTCGACAACTGCGTCACCATCACCCACCTTACGCTTATCGTCAACCCCACCTATCATGGATATGACACGGTTACGGTCTGCGAGGAGACACTGCCCTACATCTATGGCTCTACTCCCTTAAATACTGCTGGTGAACACGATGTCCATCTGAATGCCATAACCATGTGCGACAGTATGATTACGGTTCTGTTCAACGTAATCCCATCCGCCCGTGGCGAAGAGGAAATGTACGTTTGCCCCAGCGATCTCCCGGTCAGCTATGGTGGAAGTCTTTTCGAGGAGGAAGGCATCTATGAGGTGGCATTCCCGCGTGAAGGCCTTTGCGACAGCATTGTCACCTTCAACCTCCGCGAATGGCCGGAATATCTGATTAATGAGGAACAAGCGTTGAGCATCCAAGAGCTGCCATACTGGTGGCGTGGCATGGAAATCAACCAATCCGGTGACTATTTCGACTCACTGACTACCATGCATGGTTGTGACAGTATCTATCGCCTGCATTTTATAGCATACGAGGCACAAGTGATTGAAAGCGACCCCATTGTCCTGTGCGAAGGGGAAACAGCGGAATGGCACAACATGTTCCTTTCCCAATCAGGCATCTATTACGACACCGTCACCAACACAGCCACAGGATTCTCAGACATCTATCAGGTGGCCGTCACGGTGAACCCCTCCTACTTGTTCATAGACTCGGTCACGGTCTGCAGCAGCGACCTGCCCTACCTCTGGCATGACCTCATCATCTACGAAGCCGGTATCCGCAATATCTATTTCCAAACGGAAGAGACCTTCTGCGACAGCATCTATCGTCTTGTCCTCAATGTCAACCAGTCATATCAAGTCACCGAATCGGCTGCGGTATGCGCGTACGACCTGCCTTACGAATGGCGCGGCATGTCACTCACCGAAAGCGGTGACTACAACGACTCACTTGCCACCGTGGACGGCTGTGACAGTGTCTTTACTCTCAATTTTGTGGTTTATCCTTCAATAGACAGTTTGCTCATTGACACGGCCTGCACAAGCGGCCTTCCTTACTTGTGGCGTGGGCACCAGATAACAACTGCCGGCAGCTACTATGACACTATCCCCAACGCTTTCGGATGCCAAGACGTGTTCGGATTACAGCTGACCATCAGTCAATCCAGCGACACTACAATTCAAGATATCATCTGCGCCGGAGAGACCTACACGCTTAACGGATTCAATATCCCCACCGATCACCCGAGTATCCTTTATGACCAGCGAACCACCGTCAACAGCCAAGGCTGCGACAGCACCATCTTCATTATGCTGGAAGTGCTGCCGTCATATCTGATCGAAACCAATGGACAAACTTGTGAAAACGTACCTTTTGAATGGCGTGGACGCGAATATGACCAAGAAGGCACCTATTACGACAGTCTGTTCACAGAGTCCGGCTGCGACAGTGTCTTTGTCCTGAATCTCATTGTCCACCCCGCTTTTGACGTTTTCGTGAGCGACACCGCCATCCGCGAGCATGAATACTCCTTCGACTCCTTTGTCATCACTCCCTACGAAATCGGGACATTCGACTATGACATCCAATACTACACGATTTATGGCTGTGACAGTGTCATTCACTTGACCCTCATTGTGGTCAACAATGATGGTATTGATGACCTCACGCTGCAAACATTCTCGTTCTATCCGAATCCGACAAGCGCACTATTGAACATCAGCGGTGATCAGATGCATCTGGTGGAAGTCTTCGGTCCCGACGGAAAACTGATCCGTCGTGAAAATGCTGACTCACCGGAATTCACAAGAATTGATGTGTCAACCTTAACCACCGGATATTATCTTGTGAAAATCACGCTTAACGACGGCAAAACCGTTACACGGAAGATTGTTGTGAACAGACAATAATCGGACTGAGGACTTGAGACTGAGGACTTGAGAAATGAGACGTAAGACGATTAACCCTTGATCTCTTACGTCTCATTTCAAAATCAATAATCAAGTAATCCAATACACATCAAAAAATGAAACTGCAAGAAAAAACTTATTGGATCCAACTTTTGGTTCTAGCATTGTTTATGTTAGGCGGTATGTTGTTGTTTTCCTCTTTGGCGTCACTTGTTTTATTGTTGATTTACCACACCCCTTCCATGCTGGAGGCTTCTGATCCGGTCACGGCCATCCGCATCAGCCAGACATTCGCCACAATCGGAACTTTTCTGCTGCCGGCACTGCTGTTCGCCTACTGTCAGGACCGTCAATGGTTCGATTACAATGCCGCGAACCGCCGTCCGAACGCCTCTATGACCAACATTGTCTTGATTCTGTCCGTCACATTGCTTCCCGTCGTCGGTGTATTGTCTGCTTTCAATATGGCCATTATGCCACAAGAGGGTGCCTTGGCGGAGTTCATGCGCGATTTGGAGGAGGCCGCCAACCACATTCTGGAGCTGCTTACAAGCCAGCGAAGTTCATGGGACTTGGTTTCAAATTTGTTGGTTCTGGCCGTTTTAGCCGGTGTATGTGAGGAATTTCTCTTCCAAGGGGCTCTGCAACCGCTGATGACAAAATGGACCAAAAACCCGCATGTGGGCATCCTGCTCACAGCATTCATATTCAGCGTTCTGCATTTCCAGTTTTATGGATTTATTCCACGATTTGCGTTAGGGGTATATCTGGGGTACCTTTTCTATTGGAGCCGCTCTCTATGGCTGCCGGTTTTGGCTCATGTGCTGCACAACGCCCTCTCTATTTTGGTGGATTTCACGCTGCAAGGGAGAGGAATTGATACCGACAATTTGCAATTCACCGATATCCATGGTTCTACCCTTGTGGTCATCTCCTGCGCCTTGGTGAGCGCTATGGGAATCGTGTTTCTGTGGAGGACGCACCGGGACACATCTGCAACGGAAATGTAGGAGTAAGATATTACAGTAGAGACGTTTCAGGAAACGTCTCTACATTGCTAACTTCCTTTTAATCAACATAGCCACACAGCATTCTTAATTTTTGCCCCCTGTATCCTGTTTTTTAATGATTGTGTCCAACAAGTGCCGCTGCTAATAAAAGCCAACAGCCAAAAGCGAGTTTCACGGCACAGGGTCGTAGCCGCTGCCGCCCCACGGATTGCAGGAAAGCACGCGTTTCAACGTAAGCCATGATCCCTTGATGGGACCGTGTTTCCTGATGGCTTGGATGCCATAGTTGGAGCATGTCGGTGTATAACGGCAGGAGCGCCCGATAAGAGGGGAAAGGGTTATTTGATAAAGCCTGATCAGTCCGATCAGGAATTTCGAGACCCATGAGCGCACGAACAAGCAGAATTTCCTCATTTTTCAGTTTCCTTATTCACGACAGCCTGCAATTCCTCAAAAACGTGCTCTGCTGCCGCACATACTTGCGTGAAATTCGGCAAATCCCCGCCCACATACATCCAGCACATCTCCACGCCAAACTTGTCAGGTAGCACTAACCGATGGCGATTCAGGCGGTAAGCTTCACGCATAAGCCTTTTCACGCGATTGCGGTCCGTCGCGTGCGTAAAACGCTTTTTAGACACAATCATCGCCACCTTGGTGTCTTGGGAGCCAAGATTATAAAAACATTTGATTGGAAAAGAGAAGACAAAACAGCGTTGCTGCACAATGCTCTTTATGCGCAACGAAGATTTCAGACGAATTGATTTCGGAAAAACCGGTGAATTAACGTCTGCGGCCAGCATATTCCTTCAAAAAGGCATCCAAAGCTTCCGTCAAGGACGGATAATCCTTGGTGGGAGCCATGACGTGCAATTTCCAGCCAGCCTCTTCCACAGCCCGCTTAGCGGCATTTCCAAGTGCGGCAAAGGCGAGTTCACCCTGCTGGAAATCCGGATAGTTGGCTTGCAGCGATTTCACTCCGTTAGGGCTGAAAAAGACAATCATGTCATATTTCTCAATATTGACATCATGAACCAAATCAGCAGGAGCGATCACAAAGACAACGGCCTGTGCGAACTTAATCTTATTTTCCACCAGAACTTGCTCCAGCTGAGAAGGAATACCGTCCTGACTGCATGGTATCAACATACTCATCTCCTTGTTTCGGATGAGAAGTTCATAGAAGCTGCTGGGATGGGCGTCTTTCGCGGCAAACACACGGCGTTTGCGATAAGGGACGTATTTCTGCAAATAGAGCGCAATAGGCTCTGTGGCACAAAAATACCTCATTGATTCCGGCATTTCCACCCGCAATTCTTTACACAATTCAAAGAATTTGTCAATCGTGTTCGTGCTGGAAAAGACAATGGACTCATAGTCCAAGATATTGATATGTGTTTTACGAAAATCAAGAGCCGTAGTGCAATTGATCTTGAAAAACTTATAAAAATCAACGTTGATGCTATACTTTTTTATCAGTTCTGCGTAAGGTGATCTTTCAATATCCTCTGGCGCATTTTGGGAAACTAATATGTTTTTTATCTTCATTTTAACGTATTGATATTCTCAACAATTATCTACTTATCTGTCTTGATATTAAATATTTAACAATACCTTTAGGAATAAAGCCCAAGGCAAAATTTCAAGGGTGCAAAAATAGAGAAAAAAATGAAACCTATGGCCGTTCATGGAATTAATTTTTAACATTCGATATACCCAGACGGCAAACAGAGCCACAAAGACAACTGCAATCAAGTAATAGACAGCACGAAAACCGGAATAATGCGTGAGAATGAGCATCGGAAACAGAAAAACGGAAATGTCTGTCAGAAAAATGAATTTGTACTGGTTGACAGACGTGCGTTCCTTGTCTCGGTCAAAAAGGAAAGCATAAACTTCATTACAAAGCAGCTTGAAAACGTAGGCTGCGACCAACATCGCCAAAAAGAGGCCGATGTAGGCGATAAAAGGCCATTTGGAAACCGCCTTGGGAATGAACGTGCCACAAAACATGGCCAGCCCTGTTGTAATGGTGATTAAATCGAATGCAAGCACGAAAATAGACCTTCTGTCCTCAATGATTTTGCCTTCACGCTGCAAGAGAGAAAAATGGCGCTGGGAAAACAATGCCCTGAAAATAAGCGTCAGCTTCCTGCGGAAGGTGAGAAACGTCATAGTGAAAATAAACAACAACAGACAGAATATCAATGTAATCCAACTATTCGGGCGTGCAACAGCATCCCATTGGAATTGAGTTACGGAAAGCCAATGCCGCGTGAACATGGCACTATTGAAAAGACAGACAAACAGAATGGTTATGAGTTACTTGATTAAGAGCTTCTTGGTGCAGAGCATCTTGCCGTCAGTCTCCAAACCGTAAAAATACATACCCGCGTGGAATTTGGTGACGTCAATCTGCTTCTTGCCGCTTTGACTGACAGGAGCGCGGTAAACTTCGCGGCCTGCAAGATTCTTGATCACCAGCGATGTGTTGTTTGCAGGGGCTATGTAATCAATGCTCACCGTGCTGACAGCAGGATTGGGATATGCCCGCAACGACACCTGCGGTTCACTCTCGCGCAGGCCTGTGCCTTCTGCGGAGTACTGGATATAGAAGGAAACCTTGTCGGACTCGTTTTCCGTATTGTAGAAAGTATATTTGACCAATGCTGCGTCTTTACAGCCTGTGTATGTGGCATGGAACGCGTTACTTGAATTTGTCGGGACGGTTTCGTTGGCGCCCAATGAAATAGGTTGGGAAAGGTTGCCGGTGTAGCACTCCCCGAGGCAAAACAGAATGTCCGTCGTCTCCGTATTGAGAATCAGAGCCTCTTTTTGTACGCGGAACACTATTGGACTCCCTGTCATATTCTGATAACCCACAAATGTGTTGACTTCATTCTCTTCATCATACAGAATTTCAAGAATCGTGTCGTTGTCATTCAACACTTGGGATCCATAAAAAAGCTTGATTGACTGAGCGTTAAGCATAACGACCGACATCAGCAACGCAAGGGTAAGTATTCTTTTCTTCATATTTCTATTCCATTTTAATTAATGCTGCAAAAATACATTTTCTTGACTTCCCTCCGATTAAGATGTTTAATTTTTTTTTTGAATTGTGATTTGTGATTAGTGAACTGTAATCACTGCCTATTTTCAAATCACAAATCACCAGTCACAAATTAAAGAAAGGCGCACCTTTCGGCACGCCTTTCATCAAAATTATGCGAAAAACAAATTATTTTTTGCGTCTTTTGGGTTTGAGGTTGTGTTTGGCAACGAATTCGTCCAAAACTTCCTTCAAAGTAGGAGTACCGATCTCCTGCAGTTCGTAACCGACCTTCACAACGGGTTGTTTGATCTTGATGAAGCGCGGCAGGTCGATAGGAGTACCGACGACGACGGCATCGCAAGGAGTGTTGGCGATGGTCTTCTCGAGGTCCTTCATCTGCTCTTTGCCATAACCCATAGCGGGCAGCAAGGTGCCGATGTTCGGATAAATCTTGAAGGTCTCAGCAAGTTTGCCAACGACATACGGGCGCGGGTCAACGAGTTCAGCACCGTGTTTCAGAGCTGCAACCGTACCGGCACCGATCTTCATCTCACCGTGGGTCAATGTAGGACCGTCTTCCACAACGAGGACTTTTTTGCCCTTGAGGAGTTCGGGTTTGTCAACCGTGAGAATAGAAGCGGCGTCGATCTGCTTAGCAGTCGGGTTGATTTTGCGCAAGTTGGCGCGGACAGTGTTGATGTTGTCCAAAGAAGCGGAGTCAATCTTGTTGATGACGATGACGTCAGCCATGCGGGCAACAACCTCACCAGGATAGTAGCTCACCTCAGCGCCGGGACGCAACGGGTCAGCCACGCCGATGGTCAGATCGGGAACGTAGAACGGGAAGTCGTTGTTACCGCCGTCCCACAGCACGATGTCGCAACCGTCGGGATCGTTCTCAGCACCAGCCATTTCGACCCACTTGCCGGTTTGAGGATCTTTGGTCTTACCACCTTTGAGGATGGCTTCGTAGTCAACACCAGCGTAGATGACGTTACGTTTGGTGACCACATGGGGTTCGTACTCTTCCATCTCCTCGATGGTGCAGTTTTGATATTTGAGGTCATCAACGCAAGCGAAACGTTGGACGATTTGTTTGTTCAAATCGGGATCGTAAGGCATGGGGTGACGCACGGCGACCACTCTGAAGCCCATTCCAACGAGGTATTCGATGATCTTACGGGAAGTCTGGGACTTACCGCAACCAGTACGGGTAGCACCGACAGCGATGACGGGCTTTTTGGATTTCACCATGGTGTCCTTCGGGCCCATGAGCCAGAAGTTGGCGCCGGCGGCGTTCACGATGGCGCTGATACCCATGACGTATGCGTACGGTTTGTCGCTGTATGCGAACACGCAGTCGTCAACGTCGAATTCCTTGATTAATTCGGCCAGTTTGGATTCCGGATAGATCTTGATGCCCTTCGGATAAAGATCTTCGCCAGCCAGTTCCTTCGGATACATACGGTCGTCAATACCGGGGATTTGCTCAGCGGTGAAAGCGACTACGTTGTAGTTCTTGTTGTGACGGAAAAAGGTGTTGAAATTGTGGAAGTCTCTTCCAGCAGCACCGATGATGATCACATTTCTTACTTTTTTTCTCATAAATTTTTAATTTTTTTTGAGGTTTATAAAAAATGAATTTGAGTTTCTCCTTTTTTGCGGGTGCAAAGGTATAATTTTTTTTCATACGGAGTATGTTTTAGAATTTTTTTTGGTTTTTTGCTGTTTAATGGCTGTTAGTTGTTGACTGTTGGCTTACATATTCACGAAACTTCAACTTAACATCTTATTCTTCATTCTACATTCTTCATTCTACATTCTACATTCATAAAAATCGTATCTTTGCCCCCACGAAATTAATCAATCAAACCCAATAAATATGAAAGATTTAAGAGCAGAATTGCAAGCACTGGGCATTGAAAACCCAGTTGAGATTTACCACAATTTGTCATACGATGAACTGTACAAACACGAAACCAACCCCGCACTGACGGGCTATGAGAAGGCTTACCTGACCAAATCGGGAGCCCTTTCCGTCGATACCGGCATCTTCACTGGCCGTTCGCCCAAAGACAAATATATTGTAAAAGATGAGAACACGAAAGACAACGTATGGTGGTACGATCCCAACAAGAAGGGTTCCGACAACAAGCCCATTGACCACAAGACTTGGGAGCATTTCCGTGTACTTTGCCAGAAACAGCTTTCCGGCAAGAAGGTCTATGTAATGGACGGTTACTGCGGTGCCAACGAGAACTCCCGCATGAAAGTGCGTTTCGTGTCGGAGGTGGCTTGGCAGGCCCACTTTGTGAAGAACATGTTCATCCGTCCCTCAGAAGAGGAATTGGCCGATTTCGAGCCCGACTTCGTGGTGCTGAACGCCGGCAAGACCACCAACCCCAATTGGAAAGAGATGGGCTTGAACAGCGAGGTTTTCGTGGCCTTCAACCTGACGGAGCGCATGGCCCTCATCGGCGGCACCTGGTACGGCGGCGAGATGAAGAAGGGTATCTTCTCCGTGATGAACTACTTCCTGCCATTGCGCGGCATAGCTGCCATGCACTGCTCGGCCAACGAGGGCAAGAACGGCGACACCGCCATCTTCTTCGGCCTCTCCGGCACCGGCAAGACAACGCTTTCCACAGACCCGAACCGCGCCCTCATCGGCGACGACGAGCACGGCTGGGACGACAACGGCGTCTTCAACTTCGAAGGCGGCTGCTATGCGAAGTGCATAAACCTCAGTGAAGAGAAAGAGCCCGACATCTTCCACGCCATCAAACGCGACGCACTGTTGGAGAACCTCGTAGTCGATGCGGAAGGCAACATCGATTTCAACTCTGCCGAGAAGACCGAGAACACCCGTGTCTCCTACCCCATTTACCATATTAACAATATAGTACGTCCTGTGTCACGCGGCACCCATCCGAGCAAGATCATCTTCCTCTCCGCCGACGCTTTCGGCGTGCTGCCTCCCGTTTCCATCCTCAACAAGGAGCAGACAATGTACTATTACTTAAGCGGTTACACAGCTAAGTTAGCTGGTACGGAACGCGGTATCGTGACCCCGCAACCGACCTTCTCCTCCTGCTTCGGCGCAGCCTTCCTGCTTCTGCACCCCACGAAATACGCCGAAGAACTGGCCAAGAAGCTCGAAGAGCACAATGCCACGGCTTACTTAGTGAACACCGGTTGGGCAGGCGGCGGCTACGGTGTCGGCGAGCGCATCTCGCTGAAGGCCACCCGCGCCATCATCACGGCCATCCTCAACGACGAGCTGAAGAGCTGCGAGACCGAAATCGTGAAACCCTTCAACTTGGTGATTCCCAAGCATGTCACCGGTGTCGATGACAACATCCTCAACCCCGTCAACAGCTGGGCCGACAAAGACGCTTTCCAGAAGAACGCCAACGAGTTGGCTGCAGCCTTCATCAAGAACTTCGCCAACTTCAGCGACACCGAGCAAGGCAAAGCCCTGATTCCGTTCGGCCCGCAAATATAAATGGTTATTGGTTATAGGTTATTGGTTATTGAAGCCTGTTAAAGTGCAAATAGCCCCATACAAGCGAAGCCGCAGTGTGGGGTCTCACCCTCAAAAAAAAACGAAAAAAATGAAATTATTACTTATAAGTAACTCCACCAACTACAAGGAACCCTACTTGGGTTGGTGCCAGCCGTTGATTGCGGAATTCCTGCAGGGCACGGCTGATGAAATTTTGTTTGTGCCTTACGCCGGCGTGGATGTGGGCGGCAAGGTCTATCCCGAAAGCTACGACAGCTACACGGCGCGTGTGCGTGGTGTGTTCGAGAAGTTCGGCAAGAAAGTGGTCTCCGTTCATGAGGTCAGCGACCCCGTGGCGGCGGTCAACGCGGCGAAATTCATCATGGTGGGCGGCGGCAACACCTTCCACCTCGTGGCCGAGCTGCACCGCAACAAGCTCATCAAGCCCATCCGCCGCAAGGTGATGGAGGGCACCCCCTACATGGGCTGGAGTGCGGGTTCCAACGTGGCCTGCCCTACCCTATGCACCACCAACGACATGCCCATCGTGATGCCGGAAAGCTTCGACTGCTTCGACCTCGTGCCGTTCCAGATCAACCCGCACTACATTGATCCCTACCCGGAAGCTATCAACGATAGCATCCGTCACGGCGGCGAAACCCGTCAGGTGCGCCTGAACGAGTATCTGGCCGTCAACAAGGAGAAAACCGTTGTGGGTCTGCGCGAAGGCACCGCCCTCTGGGTTGAGAACGAGCGCATCACCCTCAAGGGCACGCGTAACATGATTGTGCTCCGTTACGGAAAAGAGCCAGAGGAGGTTGTGCCGGGATCCGTGTTCGGGTACGACATCAAAACGTGCCACGTTTAAAAGCTTGACATTTATCATTGAAACCCAATTAGAGACGCAAAATTTTGCGTCTCTAATTGTATAAAAAACGTGCAGGGATTATAATTAATCTCTGCACGTTTTTTTTGAATTATAAATAGGGCTGTCAAATGCTGACAGCCCTAATAACATATATTCGTAAATAGTATTACTAATCAGGATTAATTCTTCTCTTTGACGCAGCGCACGCTGATGCCGTAGCCAGAATCAATATCAACACGCTGGATGTCGTCACAGTCATACTGCAGTCTGTACGATGTAATGTGAACCTCGCCATGGATAATCTCCGTGGCCCAGAAATAGGCATCCAACGTCATGCGTTCGTACTGCTGCGTAGCTCCGTTATACATACCTGCCGGCAACGCACTGAAGCCCGTGGCGTTGTTGCCGCCGCCGTCAAACCAGTATAACGGTGAACGTAATCCGTCAGCGGTCAGAATGCTCGTACCGCCGCCGTACAGGTACAACTGTTCGTATTGCTCCGGTGTCGGCAAGTACCAGCCCTCAGGACAGATACCCTGGATGTGACCGTTCTCGTTGACCACGCTGTCGTCCAACGCGGCTTCAGCGCAGTACAGACGGCCATAGATGTCCACATTCTCGTCCACATCCGGGAACTGGTCGCTCTCGTACTCATACACGCACGGTATCGGATCCTCACACGTGCCGGTTATCACGCACTCGTTCGGCTCACCGTAGCAGTTGGACTGCAGGTTGGTCTGCGTCCAGCAGTCGCAGCCGATACGGACACCATGATAGACATTACCCTCGCAGTCAATAGCGTCAGGACACTGCGGGAACACCACCACTATGTACTGGTCGCACGTCACTGTGTTGCCGCACACTTGGTCTGTCATCGTGTAGGTGATCTTGGTCGAGCCCTCATAGTAGAGATTATCCGCAGGAATGTCGTTGGTGATCTCAAACGGCCACTCCGCAGGATAAATCGTGGCGGTCGGCGTACCAAATTCCGCAGGATAGATTTCCATCACGCAGTCGCCATACGCCAACGTGTCGTAGTGTGTGGGCGGACAAGTGAGGTTCAGCACGGCAATCGGGGCCGGCGCGATCGTAACGGTCGTCGTGGCCTCGCAGCCGTTGGCATCCGTGGCATGAATCGTGTAGCTGCCGTCCGACAATCCGTCGAACACATTCGAGGATTGATAGGTCACACCGTCCAAGGAGTACTCTATCGGGGCAAGGCCGTCCGCTGCCGCTACCGTCACGCTACCATCGTCACCGCAGAGTTCGTCGGAGTGAGAGGTTACATTCAAGTTGAGACTGTTCACCGTCAACGTCAACGTCACGATGCTGTCGCAGCCATGTACCGTCGCCAAGGTCAAAGTGTGCGTGGTCGTGCCCGCTACTGTCGGTGTGAGGTTGAAGCCGTTCTCATTGTAAGTCTCGCCCAAGCATATCTCGGCAGTGAGGTCGGTCGTCGCAACCGGATGCGTCGTCAACGTCAGGTTCACGATGCTGTCGCAGCCATACACCGTCGCCAAAGTCTGCGTGTGCGTGGTCGTGCCCGCTACTGTCGGCGTAAGGTCAAAGCCGTTAGCATTGTAGGTCTCGCCCAGACAAATCTCGGCAGTGAGGTTGGTCGTCTCAACCGGGTGCGTCGTCAACGTCAGGTTCACGATGCTGTCGCAACCATGAACCGTCGCCAAGGTCTGCGTGTGCGTGGTCGTACCCGCTACCGTTGGCGTGAGGTCGAAGCCGTTAGCATTGTAAGTCTCGCCCAGGCAAATCTCGGCAGTGA
>JAFXTE010000008.1 GCA_017525245.1 Bacteroidales bacterium
ATGAATGATGAATGATGAATTATGAATTATGAATAGGGCTGTCCGGTTGTGGCGGCCCTGTTTTTTGTCTAAGGGACACCTGTAGAGACGTGCCATGGCGCGTCTCTACTTCCCCTTCCGAATCGGCTCGCACGTCAGCCCGATTCCCAACTTCTTGAAAATCTTGTGATCAATTTCGCTCAACATAACGGTGGTATGTGCCTGACAACCATCCAATTGAGGTAAACAGGCCAATGCCTTTCGACAGTTCTCGTCGTTGAGACTGAGCATGGAGAGCGCAACGAGCACCTCATCGGTGTGCAGGCGCGGGTTGTGACCATGCAAAAGGTTTACTTTGGTCTCTTGGATAGGTTCGATCATGGCCTGCGGAATCAACCGCACCTCGTGGTCGATGCCCGCAAGATATTTCGTGGCGTTGAGCAGCAATGCGGCACTCGGTCCTAACAACGGACTTGTCTTGGCCGTGATGATGGTTCCGTCGGCCAATTCGATGGCGGAAGCGGCCACCCCACTCTCCTCCTTGCGCTTGCGAGCCGCAATGATGGATTTGCGGTCTTCCACCGTGATCTGCGCGCGCTTCAGCAACAGCGAAATCTTGTTGACCTCCTGCTCAGTAGCTTTTCCGTCCACCACATTGCACAACGCGGTGAAGTAACGACGGATAATCTCGTCTTTGGAGGCTTCACAGCAGGCAGCATCGTCGGAGATGCAGTAGCCGGCCATATTCACGCCCATATCGGTGGGCGACTTGTAGGGATTTTCGCCGTAGATGCCCTCGAAAATGGCGTTCAATACCGGGAAAATCTCCACGTCGCGGTTGTAGTTGACCGCCATCTTGCCGTACGACTCCAAATGGAACGGGTCGATCATGTTGACGTCGTCGAGGTCGGCGGTGGCGGCTTCGTATGCGATGTTGACAGGATGCTTCAGCGAGAGGTTCCAGATGGGGAAAGTCTCGAATTTGGCATAACCAGCTTTGACCCCGCGCACGTTTTCCTGATAGAGCTGGCTCAGGCATACCGCCATCTTGCCGCTGCCGGGACCGGGCGCCGTCACGACCACCAACGGACGGGTGGTTTCCACGTACTCGTTGCGGCCGAAGCCGTCAGGCGAGTCGATAAGATCGACATTGGTGGGATAACCCTCTATGAGATAATGGTAATAGACCTTGATGCCCATGCGCTCGAGACGCTCGCGGTAGGCCATCGCGCTGGACTGGCCGTTGTAGTGCGTGATCACCACGCCACTGACCAGAAAACCGCGGGCGATGAAGATGTCGCGCAAGCGCAGCACATCCTCGTCGTAGGTGATGCCCAGGTCGCCGCGCACCTTGTTCTTTTCGATATCCACGGCACTGATAACGATGATGATCTCCGCATCGTCCTGCAGTTGGGTGAGCATCCGCAACTTGCTGTCCGGCTGGAATCCTGGCAACACGCGACTGGCGTGGAAATCGTCATACAGCTTCCCGCCAAATTCCAAGTAAAGTTTGTGTCCGAACTGAGCGATGCGCTCTTTGATGTGTTCCGATTGGATTTTCAGATACTTCCCGTTATCAAAACCGTTTTTCATATCATTACCAGTTTAAAATACGGGATGCAAAAATAGGATTTTTTTGGACACTCCGTCAACAAGAATGAAAAAAAATCTACTTTTGCGCATAAAAACCAAAGCTGTAAATCTAAGATTATGAAAAAACAAATCTTATACACCGTCATTCTTCTTTTCTGTGCGACCATCTCCTTCGCACAAACACCTTCCAACGTGTCTGTCGCAGTCCGAGACACGGTGTATGACCACGGTTCCGACGTGGTTTTTCCTGAAATAACCCCACAATTGGTGGACAACCTTGAGCTATTAGGTCGTGTTTGGGGCTTTCTGAAATATCATCACCCACTTATATCCAAAGGCACTTACAATTGGGATTACGAACTTTTCCGTATGCTGCCCGGCTACCTGCAAGTTACGGACAACAAGCAGCGCGACACATACCTGGTCAAATGGATTTCTCATTTCGGGAAGATTCCTGTCAACAAAGACGTTAAACCCGTTGACACGAACGCTGTTCTGAAGCCCGATTTGTCATGGATTAATCCTGACAAACTCTCCCCAAAGCTTTACAAAGTGCTGATGAATGTTTATCAGAACCGCAATAACGGCTACTATTACGTAACCTATGAGTCTCCGTGGCTGAAGGTGGCGAAATTCATCCACGAGAACCCATACGAGGATATGGAGTGTCCTGACGCCGGCTACCGCTTGCTGACCCTGTACCGTTACTGGAACATGGTAAATTACTTTTTTCCGTATAAGCAACTCGCTGACACAGACTGGAATACAATTCTGAAAAAGTACATTCCTTCTATCCTATCCGCCGATGACAAAAAATCCTATTGGCAAGCAGTCCGGCAACTGATTGCCCAATGCGACGACACGCACGGAGTGGTCTGGTCCTCCAAACCGGCTAAATCGTCGGAGAATTACCGTCCCCCGTTCAAGGTGAGGTTCTTGAAAAACGACACGCTGGTGGTCTCCGGCTATTGGGATGCGTCAAAAATCGACAGTTCGGGACCGCACATCGGGGATGTCATCACGCACATCGACGGGAAACCGGTTTCGTATTGGGTTGACAGCTTGGCTCCGCACTATGCGGCCTCCAACCACCGCGCAAAACTGCGGCAGGTGGCGTGGTGGGTCTGCGCCGGCCTTACACCCACCGTCAGTCTCAAATTCCTGTCGGATAACGTCCAGAAGGAGGTCACCATCGCCCGATATAACAATGAGGAGATGGCTCCCAGTTTCGCAACCGACAGTGTTTGCTACAAAGTGTTTGGCGACAGCATCGGATATGTATCGATGGATGACATCACCGAAGCTTGGGTGCAACGCATCGCGGACACCTTGCACACCACGAAAGGGCTGATTTTAGATTTGCGGGAATATCCGAATGAGACCATCAATTATGCGTTTTACCGCATTTTGTCTGACAAATCAAGGCCATTTTTCAAATCTACGACCCCAAACTTAAGCAACCCAGGTGAATTTGTCCTCACAAAGTCGGTTTACACAGGACGAGGCAAAGAGGCCTACGGGGGTAAAACCGTCATTCTCATCGATGAGAATTCGCAAAGTCATGCGGAGTTCTGCACCATGATGTATCGCACGATCCCGAACAGCACCGTTATCGGCAACACAACGGCGGGCGCGGACGGCAATGTGGTGGGAATCCAGCTTCCGGGCGGGGTCTGTTCCTATTTCTCCGGCATCGGTATCTACTATCCGGACGGCACGGAGACCCAGCGCGTCGGCATCATCCCCGACATATATGTCTGGCCCACGGTCAAAGGCATCAAGGACGGCCGGGACGAGTTGTTGGAAAAAGCGTTGGAACTGATTGGCGAATAAGGACTCTTCTTTTTGGGGGTGGACTTTCAATCTATGTTATGAAACAACGTGAAATCCTTATTATATCAGCATCATTAGCCTTGCTCATATTCACCCGAAAATATCGTAATTACACCAATATTTCATACTATGATTTTTTATTTCTCAGGATGCGGCAACAGCACCAACTGCGACACCTGTTTCCACCACTGCCCGAAAAACGACATCCAGTACGGCAAGGCGAGCGTCGGGAAAGGGCAATACTATTTCGGGAAGTTTTAATCTCCGCGTATCGCGCGGATCCGCACGGATTTTTTCCGCGTGATTCGCGAGATCCTCGGCCAAAACCTAATCATCATGAATATCGAAGAATTCCGTGAATATTGCCTCTCGTTGGGCGAGGTGGAGGAGAAACTGCCCTTCGCGAAGATGCCCGGCGGCGACTCCGTGCTGGTGTTCTACGTCAGCGGGCACACCTTCTGCTACTGCGACCTCAACGACCTCAGAGTGGTGGTGAAATGCCCGCCCGAGCGCATCCCCGAGCTGCTCGACACCGCCGAGGGCGTGACGCCCCCCGACAGCCACTTCAGCGCCAAGTACTGGATCGGCATCCACCTGCCGACCATCGCCGACGAACTGCTCAAAGTGCTGGTTACAGGATCTTATGAGATTGTGAAGGGGAAGTATGCGAAGAAGCGAAGATAATACACTTTGCCGTCATCGGCAAAAAAACGTATCTTCTCCGCAGTTTTATTAAGAATCTTGCCGATAGTGCGGGACACATCTCAGTTACCCGGTTTGCCGAAAAACACGGCATTAGTCTCAACGACTACCTTCGCGACATCTGCCTTACGGCACAAGACCAACACAAGGCATTGCTGGAGTATTTCAAAATCAAGGACTAAACAATCAAGATTCCATAAACATTGAAATTTCTGTTTATTCTCCAATCAAAAAATCTTTTCACATATATGTTAAACATTTGAATAAAAACATTATCTTTGCCGCGTTTTCAAAAAGGACAAAAAGATGAAGGAAGTAACTCTCAAAACACTGGAACAAACGGACAACGTCAGCCTATACTCTATTTGCTTCGATGGCAATGCTCTTAGTGAATATGAAACTTTTGTGCAAAAATTCAAAGACGATGCCACCCTTAATATTGATTACAAAAAAATCATATTAGCATTAGAGAAAATTGTTGCTGTTGGTGCTTTCGAACGCTTTTTCCGCCCAGAAGGTAAGATGAACGACAGAGTGGCAGCATTATCTATAGACTCACGTAAACTAAGACTATATTGTCTTCGAATATCCGACCAAATACTTATTGTTGGCAATGGAGGACTAAAAAACACTCGCACATACGAAGAGAACACTGAATTGAGCGGTTATGTGATGGATTTGCAAGAATTCGACAAATTACTTGCAGAAGCACAAAAAGAAGGATCCATAACTATCGAAAAGAATGTAATCACAGGAATTGAAGGAAAAGTATTTCAGTTATCATGACAAGCGATATGAACACAAAGATTTTTTCACCCATTCTGGAAGAAGCACACAACTCAATAACACCACAAGAACGTGCCGCCTTTGACTTGAATTTCAGTATTTCCGAAAAGATATACCAAATTCTGCAAGATAAAGGTATGACCAAACGTGATTTGGCAAAATTGACTGGAAAAAAGGAATCCGAAGTGTCGAGATGGTTCTCTTTCGGCCACAATTTCACTTGCAAAACTGTCGCTTTGATTCAGCAAGCACTTGGTGCGCCCATTATTGAAATTGCCAAGTAAGAACCTATTCTAAATATATGAAGCGGCACAAAATCTTTATTATCTCAGCATTCTTAGCCTTGCTCATCGCTGTCATAGCAGAAGTTATGATATGGTTAACTGCCATGCTTGACGGAAAATATACTCTAACTGAATCCTCTTATACTTCACATATTAACAGCTTTGCTATTGCACTAATCATAAGCGACCTTGTCATTTTGTGTCTCTTGATTTGGATTGTTCTGCTTTTGAACAAAAAAGAATAATTATCGCGCCTTCCAAGCCCCACCCGAAAAAATCGTATTTTTGCGGCATGAATGACCATACCTTTCCCCGCATCATCCTGCGCCCCGGCAAGGAGAAATCCCTGCAACGGCGGCACC
Organism: Bacteroidales bacterium; assembly: GCA_017525245.1. Lineage (GTDB taxonomy): Bacteria > Bacteroidota > Bacteroidia > Bacteroidales > WCHB1-69 > F23-D06. The sequence continues at coordinate 5,540 of JAFXTE010000008.1, forward strand.
CGTGGGTCTTCTCCGGCGCCATCGCCCGAAAAGACAAGGACTTGCGCGACGGCGACATCGTGGAGGTCTATGACGCACAACGCCAGTACCTCGCCACCGGACACTACCAGCCCACCACCATCGCCGTGCGCCTCTTCAGCTTCGTGCAGCGCGACATCGACCGCGACTTCTGGCGCGGGAAACTGCTGAACGCCATCGCCTTCCGCAAAAGCATCCTGCTGCCGAACCCGCAGACCAACATGTACCGCCTCGTCAACGGCGAGGGCGACGGCATGCCCGGTCTCATCATCGACGCCTACAACCGCCACCTCGTCATGCAGGTGCACTCCATGGGCATGTACCGTCTGCGCGAAACCCTCGCCGAACTGCTCGCCGAACTGCTGCCCGACACGAAGGCCATCTGCCTCAAAACCGCCATCGAGACCGCTGAGGATGAGGGAGTTGCCATGGAAAGTGGCTGGATTTACGGACAGCCCGACGAGGAGGTCATCGCCTCCGAGCACGGTATCCTCTTCAAAATCGACATCCTCAACGGACAGAAGACCGGCTTCTTCCTCGACCAGCGCGAGAGCCGCGCCATGGTGGGCGAGCTGGCAAAGGGACACACCGTCCTCAACATGTTCTCCTACTCCGGCGGCTTCTCCCTTTACGCCCTGCGCGGCGGGGCGCAACACGTGGACTCCGTAGATATTTCGCAGAAGGCCATCGACCTCGTGGAGGAGAACGTGCGCCTGATGGGCGGCAACTTCGCGCAGCGGCACAACACCGTCTGCGAGGACGTGTTCGCCTACCTCGACCGGATGCCCGACCACCATTACGACCTCATCGTCCTCGACCCGCCCGCCTTCGCCAAGCACCACCGCGTGAAGGAGCAGGGCCTGAAGGGCTACCGAAACATCAACCGCAAGACGATGGAGAAAATCCGTTCCGGAGGGCTGCTCTTCACCTTCTCATGCTCGCAGGCCATCAGCCGCGACGACTTCCAGACGCTCGTCTTCTCCGCCGCCGCTCTCGCCGGCAAGAACGTCCGCGTGGTCAGCCGCCTGCAGCACGCCCCCTGTCACCCGGTGAGCATCTACCACCCGGAAGGGGAATATCTGAAAGGACTGCTGGTGGAAATTAGTAATGAGTAATTTGTAATTAGCAGTTAGCAGTTAACCGTACCCTTACCTTTCTAACCGCGACTACCAGCGTGCCTGCCGCTTCAGGACCTGCGTCATGCAGTGGGCGGCGCCGTAACCGTCGATGAGGCTCTCCAACGGGATCCATTCCACCTTCACGCCGGCATCGGCAAAGCGCTGCTGCAAGACCTTCGACTGACCGCCCACCGCCATGATGTGACGCGGCGCGATGGTCAGAAAATTGTTGGCATAGTGCATCTCATCTTCGCTGTCAATGGGGATAATCCCAAAACGATCCTGCAGGAATTCCACGAAAGAGCGGTCCTTCTGCAAAAGAGTGTATTTTTTCGTGCCGGGCGCACGCACCCAAAGGTCGCAAGTAACGTATTCCGGATCGTCTTTCTGTGCATTCAACCGACTGGAAGTCAGCGTGCAAAGGTCTTTATCAATAATATTGAAATAGGTATCGAGGTGCATCTGCATCTGCCAGAACTTGTGGTCGCGGACCACCACCACGGTGTCGTGGCCGAAAGCGTCCGCATCCATCATCTGCCGAATGCCCTCATCGTTCGTGCGCATACCGCATCCGATGAACGACAGGGTTCCGGCGGGCAAGTAGTCGCCTCCCTCCAAGCGCCCCTCGCCTTGGATACGCAAAATCGGTTTCAGGCCGAGGTGCGCGTAGCAAAGACTGATAATGTCGGCCTCAGGTTCCCGTTGCAAGGAGTTCATGTTGCATATCACATGGCCGCGCGGAGTAGAGATACTCTGATCGCGGGTGAAGTAAAGGTTCATCAGAGGATTTTGCACATATTGGGCTTCGTAACCTGTATTCGTACCAGTTTTGTATAGCACCACCGTGGGTTGCAACAGGATGCAGCGGATCAGATCGGCACGGCTCATTTTGCCTAGCACCTCCTTCTTGTAACGGTCGGCATCAGCCGCCGCGTCATCATCCAGCGTGGTGACATCGTATTGGAGCAGCTCACCCGCCAGGACGCGCAAGCTGTCAATGCCCGTCTCTTCCAAAATCTGCCGCACTGTATAGACCTTGATGCCGTTCTTCTGAAGCATTTTGATGTAGTTCCGATGTTCTGCTGCCGCCTTATCTACATCGAAATAGTCCTCGAAAAGCCCCGCAGAAGGATGAATCACCCCATTGAACAGTTCCTGTCCGGGGGTGTGCATCAAGATGACCGCCGCCTTCGACCACTCGGCCTGCGGGTAATCCACCTTGTTCTTCTGCGCAAAAACACAATTTATTGAATTACAAACAACTAAAATGACAGTTAATGTCCAAATCCTCGCTTTGTTCATCGTCAAATATCATTGATTTTTTCAATCGGCAAAAGTACGCTTTTTTTTCGGATGTTAAGAAACGGTAACAAACTGAAAACGTGAAACTTAGCAAACAAAACAAAGGAAGCCAGCCGGATACAGGGAAAAAGTTCACCATCAAGCTGCAACCTTTCTGAATATTTGCATCGTAAGGAATAAATAAAGTTTTATTTTTGCAGTTTGAAAAAAAGCACTATGAAGAAGATCTTATTGGCAATACTGGTTTTGTGTTCTGTTGCGAGTTTCGCGCAGCCGCAGCTCTCGGTCAACAACTACGCACCGATAGAGTCGCAGGGCGGTTTCCCCGCCGATCTGAAGAAGGCCGCAAACACCCCTAAGTCGGCCAAGGAATACAGTCCGTTCCTCGTCTCCATGCTCAATCAGGGCAGAATCCTCTACGGCACCGAGATGAACCAATATCTCGACAACATCAAGGAGAAGCTGTTGGTGAACCACCCGCAGCTGCAGCAGGAAGTCCACGTCTATATCCTGCAGAGCACCATCGTGAACGCCTACTCGCTGCCGAACGGCACTATCCTGGTGACCCTGGGGATGCTGGCGCAGGTGACCAACGAGGCGGAACTGGCCTTCGTGCTGGCGCATGAGATCGCCCACTACAGCGAGCACCACAGCAAGGCCGACAACTCGAAAAGCAAAGACAAAGATGCAGTAAGCCGCTATATGCGCCACCACCAGTTCTCCCGCGAACAGGAATTCGCCGCTGACCGCGTCGGACTGCTCACCTACTACAAGGATTCCCCATACAGCTACGACATCCTCGACGGTCTCTTCGATGTGCTGCTCTACGCCGACCTGCCTTTCGATGAAATCCCGTTCCAGCCTTCCGAGGTGGAGGCCGGCTTCTATCAATTCCCGGACAATTACTTCCTGAAAACGGTCGCCAACATCCCCGACCGCTCCAATATGATCGACACGCTGCTCACCCACCCCAACGTGGAGAAACGACGCACGTTGGCCAATGGCTTGGTGGGCAAGTTCTCCAATGAAGGCCGCAAGCGCTTTGTGCAACCGGAAGAGCAGTTCACGCGCCTGCGCAACGTGGCCCGCTTCGCCTGCATCGACCGCTTCCTCATCAACCACGACTACGACAAGGCCATCTACAACATCCATGTGATGGAACAGCACTTCCCGGACAACGCCTACCTGGGCCGCGCCAAAGCCACCGCCTATTACGGAGCCGCCAAGCACAAGGGCTCCGGGCAGACCAGCTCGTATATGGAGCCCTACCGCGACGTGGAAGGCGAGCAGCAACAGGTCAACTACTTCCTTTCCAAGATGAACCGCAACGAATATGCCGTCTTGGCGCTGCGCAGAGCGTGGACCGCGCTGCAGGCCGCCCCCGAGAACGAATACCTGCAAAACGTGACCAAAGACCTCATCCACGACATCTTCGTGAAGAACAAGATGAGGTACATCGATTTCTGTGACTACCCGCAAGGAACCACCCTGGAGGAAATCGCCAAAACGGGTGGCGACACCACGCGCCCCGCAGCCACCAACTCCAAGTACGACCGCATTAAGCAGCAGAGCGTGAACGCAAAAGTGCTTCCTGACCCTAAGTTCAAGACTGTCAACTACATGCTGGTCGATATCCACAGCGACTCGCTCTTCAAGACCTGGGTCAACGATGCGGTGGTGAACGCCGAGATGCAGGCCGTTTTGGAGTCCGTTTCCGATGCCAAAATCGGAAACGAAAAGTTGGTTTTGGTTGCCACCCCAATCTACCACATTTACGACAACTACCACCACGTCAAGAGTTCTTCCGCCGACAAGCGCAACGCCGAGCAGCTGCAGAAGCTGATGTGCCGCGCCCTCAAACGTCAAAAGATCACTCCGGTCACGCTTACCATGGACTTTTCCAAGCCGGAAACGGAAAAATACAACAACTACGTGAAAATGCGCCTCTGGAACGATGACTTCACCAACGCCGGCGGCCTTGACATGCGCTACCACACCTCTGAATACCTCGATGACATCGCCGCCGAGCTGGGCTGCCGCAAGCTTTGCTTCGTGCATGTAACGGACGCTCCCGGCCGCGGTTTCTTCGGCAACAAGCTCTCCTTGCCCTGGCTCGTCCCCGTATTCCCCTACTCCCTACCCGTCGTGGCGACCGTGCTGAGTCTCCGCCAACACGATGTCGATGTGAATTTCCGCGTCATCGATGTGGTCGATGGCAAGACGGAAGTCTCCAGCCGTTATTCCAAATCCGAAGTGATACGCAAGGCTTACGTGAACGGACATGTCTATCAGAAGGTCGAGGATTACGTGAAACCGAGGATGTACAACTTCTTAGGCAACCATGTGATTCTGAACATGGAGGGCTACATTTCACCCGCATGGCTGAGCCCAAATCCAGTGAGTTCGGGCTGGGACATCCCTAAAGGGGCGCAACGCTATCTGGGGCTCAACTACTTTCTTACACCCAACATCGAGCTGATGGTGTGGAAAAAGGGAACGGTGGGCGTCGGATACAACTACTACAATTCGCCCTTCAAGGGCAGCGACTGCCGCCTCCGGATAGGACACCAATACTATGGCTATACAGATTGGGGCGAAGCTGAGCTTTACGGGAACATCATCGCACACGGCTTTAACGCTTACTACAAACAATATGTCGGAAACCGTTTCGCACCGCTCGGACATTACTTCAAGTTCATTTTTGACGGCTTCTTCTACCATTATAAAATGGACACCGAAGGCATACAAATCGGCATCATCGAAGGTACGCAAGAGCCATACGAGGAAATCATAGAGAACAAAGGCAACATTTTCGGCCTGAAAATCGAATATGGCTACGACTTCATCTTGCTGAACCGTCTCAAACTCACGCTGGGTGCAAGTCTCGGCACCACTTTTGGCGGCTACAAGGTTCCTTTTGCCAGAATCAAGGACAGCTCGGCTATTTACTATGAAGAATCCACCTTGCGATATGACAATTACGCCCGTACCCGTATTCTTGGAGCTTACTGTTTCGGACTGAAGCTGGGGATCGGATTTATTCCGTTTTAATTAGAGAATAGGATGATTAGAGGATTAGATGATTAGAGAATTAGAGAATTAGATGAAAAGACAAGGTATTGATGTTATTGCGGCAATGATTATTTTGGCGGCGTTTTTCGCGGGCTGTGCGAAGATTTCCAGTCCGACGGGCGGGCCAAGGGACACCACACCGCCAAAGGTGGTGAAGATGACTCCCGAGAATCAGTCTGTGCGATTCCAAGACAAACAGATCCGGATTTTTTTTGACGAATATGTCACGCTGAACAACCCGACAACGAACGTCCTCATCTCGCCTCCGATGGCGGAATCGCCGCAATACACCTTGAAAGGCAAATCCCTCGTCATCAAGTTCAAAGACACCCTGAGGGCCAACACCACCTACAACATGGTCTTCTCCGACTGCATACGGGATTACCACGAAAACACACCCTTGAGCTACTTCCATTACAGCTTCTCCACAGGTGACAGTCTGGATGACTACATGATTCGCGGCAACATATTGGATGCCAAAACGTTGGCGCCATCCAAGGATTTCCACGTGCTGTTGTACAAAAACACGGCCGATTCCATGCCGCTCACTACGAGGCCTGACTACGTAACCAAAACCCATGATGATGGCAGTTTCCTTTTTCAAAACATCACGGAAGGGACTTATAAAATATTCGCGCTCAAAGATATAAATTCCGATTTACTTTACAATCTCCCCAATGAGGAAATTGCTTTCCTGGAGGAGACCGTCACCGCATATAAGGCACTACCGGACAGCGCCGCCGACTCCCTCAAAGCCTCACTGCCGCTGCTGACTCTCTACTCTTTTATGGCTTCTGACACCTCCCAAATGCTGCAACGATACGAAAATCCCGCTTCTGGAGTTTACATATTCCCTTATAAATCAGCAGTTAATGTTTTTTCCGCTACTCCTGCAGACAATCGTTTGGAATATTTTGAACGCTTCAACGAGACCAAAGACACCATCACCTGGTACCTGAAATCACCGATGTCGGATACTACCACCTACTTCTTCAACGCCGACAATCATCTCGACACCGTAGATCTTGCACCTTATCATGAAAAGGCAACAAGCGGACGAGGCCGTTCAAACCAGACAAAAAAAATCAACGTAACTTTCTTGAATGCAGGTGAATACAATAAGCCATTGATGCTGAAATTCCCCTACCCCATTCGTCCGTCAGACTCCTTCAATGTTTATGTGTATTCTCAACAGCAATCCGTTAAAGATACGGTCGTCTATCGGTATTCTGTCCCTGATACATTTGTGATTCAGCTGCCGATTCCTATGCAATACATGGAGAAGAAAAGTTATACGGTAATGATTCCCGATTCCGTATTTTACGGGTATAACGGACTCACAAACGACACATTAAAGACACAATTCTCCGCCAAATCCGTCAAAGATTACGGCACGCTCATCATGAACTATGAACTTCCTGAAGACGGGAATTCCTATGTCGTCACCCTTTGGAAAGGGGATCATAAAATACAGGAGGACCGATTGACTGGTTCGACGACCATCACCTATTCATACCTAAACCCAGACACTTACCGCATCAACGCTTTCTGCGATGAAAACAACAATGGGGTCTGGGACACCGGCAAGTACTTGACCAAACAGCAACCGGAGAAGGTATTCGCCTTCCCTAAAAGTATTTCCATCCGCGCCTATTGGGATTCGGAAGAGACATTCAAAATTGGTAGCAATAACTAGTGATTATCAAGGAATTGAACTGTTTTTTGATCACGCGGCCATAGACCCATGTGGGGATGCGCACAGGAATCAGGGAGTTGCTATAGCGCAGATTGACACTGTGATGATCTGCTATCTTGATAGATAATCCCGCCATCCCAGAGAACTCGAATCGCCGGAAAGGAGGTCTTCCGACTATCAATCCGGTTCCTTCCCATTCTTTCTGCAGAACAACCACTCCGAACGCAGGCCCAACTTCCAACTCAAACTGGAAAGGCTTGCCCCACATTGTCCACTTCCCGACAGCCCATTCCAACAACAGAGGCATCTCCACATAGCCTAACCGCAGGGAGTAAAACTCCGTCTCATACTGCTGTTTGGGAGGAGTGTAGGAATGACTTCCTTTCATCGTGAAATCGAGTTCCAACTGCAACTTGAGTTTTCCTGACGAAACAATTGCATGATTGACGAAAAGCCCAGCAGAAGCGCCTAACTGATGAAACCCCGACAGGTCGTCGCCGGAAATCTGCGATGCCGTGAAACCGACACGAACACCACCATAAAACCGCGACACTTCCGGTTTCTCCTGTGCCACAGCCGACAAAACCACGGCAAATATTGCCAAACAAACAATCAGTTTTTTCATAGCGGCAAAAATACATAAAATATCGTATTTTTGTCTTTTGAATCAAAGCTCCTCGTTAACAATATAAAAAATTGATTATCAGTTAGATTGAAGAAAAACTTTTGGACATATCTTTATGAAACCGAAAAGATCTTTCTGGTTGGTGGCTTTAATGTTGACACTAACCAGTACACAAATCCCTATGCTTATGGCACAAGTTTCCCCATTTGATTTCGGATTACGAGAAGCGGAGAATGATACCGCCCGTTATTGGGCTTTGTATCACGCACATGCCGAGGCACTTGCACGCGGCCTGGAAGTAAACTACGAAGGCATTGACACCCTTGAAATCGAGCTCCCGGCCGACTTCAAGAGCATCCCGCTCGGCACACACACCGATTTCGGCGGACTTGTACTCTATGTCACCAATCACGCCCGCCACGGCTCACTGTTCACCATGCTCAACCGACAACAAGAACTGACGCTTCCAAAACACCGAATTGAGAATGGGGATTTCCGAATGATTCCGGAGTTGGCATCTGGGGACAAGCTTCTGTCTCTGAAAGACGACAATCCATGGACGGAGCGCATCGGCTACGGCTACCGCGTGTTCCGTCAGGACCTCATCTGGGTTCATAACGGGAAAGCTATGAACACACCCATCGCACCGTGGAGCACCGATTCCACCCGACTCAATGCATCCTTTTTCGAGGTGGACACTTCGCAGAAAATTTTCCGAAACTTGACCCTGCACCGACGGGAAAGCTCCACTTTCAGAACCGAATGCCTCTACCTGAAAGGCCAGTTCAACGTGTTGGTGGAGAATGTGCATGTGACGACACCCAAGAGCAAGATGATTGCCGACGGTGTGTTCAACGTGAGCAGTTCGGCACGCATCGCTTTCCGCGATGTGACCGTGGACGGCACCTACTCCGGATACGGACGTTGGCGCGACTATGGCTATGCCTTTGCCCTCAACAACCTGTGGGAAACCACGTTCGAGCGAGTGACCGCGGACGGGAATTGGGGGGTCTTCGGCACCAACTACCTCTCCAACACCACCTTGATTGACTGCGACATAAACCGATTCGATATCCACTGCTACGGACGGGATGTTCTGCTCAAGCGATGCACTCTGCGGCAACGACAGACCCAATTCTCATCCATGTACGGTACCGTCACCTTCGATTCCTGCCGTTTCGTGGACTGCATCCCCGTGCGCATCCGTTCCAGCTACAACGCCTACACCCCTTTTGACATTGTGATGCAAGACTGCACCTTCGAACTCACCATGCGCCATCATTCACTGGTCAATGTGATGCTGTTAGACACGGCCGCAAACAGTCGTCCAGAGCTCAGCCGTAAATGCTGGCCCAACCTGACCGTCAACAACATGACTGTCATTGTGCCGGGCACCGTTCGCTCCATGAACCTCTTTGAGCCCACCGGCACCCTCAGCGAACTAAAAAAGCCTGTGGACTATATCAACGATGTGAAAGTCATCGGTATTAAAATGCTACGCCCCAATGGGAGAACCGCTAACATCCCCATCCGACTCTCTTCACGAGAGTTCATCCCAATACAGAAAATGGAGGTCACACTACCTAAATGACAAGGCTTCTATAGCAAAAAAGCCAAAGAATTATTTTATATTTTTGCACTCAAAAATAAATTCAGATTATGAAAAGAATATGCGCTCTCATCTTGTTGTTCACGGCAATTCTAACATTGCCGTCATTCGCCAAACATTATCCCAAAGCACCCGCCATGCCCGCAGATGCACTGACACTGCAAAGTCCTGACCACCAGTTGGAGCTGAAGTTTGCTGTGGTGAACGGTGTACCGCAATATTCGCTCAACCGCAACGGCAAGCCCGTGGTATTGCCCTCGCGCATGGGCTTCACTCTCGAATGGCGCGACGATCTGGCGCACGCCTTCGTCATTAAAGACAAGACTTACAGTACTTTCGATGAAACGTGGGAACCCGTGTGGGGCGAAGAAGCGCACATCCGCAATCACTACAACGAGATGCTCGTGACCCTCGAACAACCCATCGGCTCGGTGGCAAGCATGGATCATTCCACGGAGAAAAAAGCCACGGTCATGCAAATCCGTTTCCGTCTCTATGACGACGGTCTCGGGTTCCGCTACGAGTTCCCGATAGAGAACGCATTGGTCTGCTTCTGGTTCAAAGAGGAACTGACCGAATTCGCGATGGCCGGCGACCACACCGCTTGGTGGATTCCCGGCGACCTTGACACGCAGGAGTACAACTACACGCAGTCAAAGCTGTCCGAAATCCGCGACTTGTGGGATGCGGGGCACAAGAACGGCGGCTGGCCCTGGACCGCTTTCTCCAAGACCGGCGTGCAAACCGCTTTGCAGATGAAAACGGACGACGGTCTATACATCAACATCCACGAGGCCGCCACCCTCGACTATCCGACCATGCACCTCGAATTCATGGATGACTTGTCTATCAACCCTTGGGACACGATGTTTGCATTCTCTCACCAAAAGTCCAAAGCTAATAGCCAAGAGCCAAAAGCTTATACATTCCGGGCATGGCTCTGCCCCGACGCTGCCGGATACAAAGGTCGTATGCAGGCACCTTGTCACACACCTTGGCGCACCGTGATGGTCTGCGAGAAAGCCACCGACGTGCTCGCCTCGCGCCTCATCCTCAACCTCAACGAGCCATGCGCCTTGGAGGATGTTTCGTGGATTCACCCCGTAAAATACATGGGAGTATGGTGGGAGATGATTTCCGACAAGAACTGCTGGAGCTACACCAACGACTTCCCGTCTGTGCGGCTTGGCGAAACTGACTACACGAAAGCGAAACCGCATGGCCGTCATGCCGCCAACACCGAGAACGTACGCCGCTACATCGACTTTGCAGCCGCCAACGGTTTTGACGCACTCCTTATCGAGGGGTGGAACATCGGCTGGGAAGACTGGTACGGCAAGCAGAAGGAGTTCGTTTTCGACTTCCTCACCCCCTACCCCGACTTCGACCTTCCAGGACTCAACAAATATGCTCATGAGAAGGGCATCCGATTGATCATGCACCACGAGAGTTCCGCCTCCACCGTGAATTACGAACGTTGGATGGAGAAAGCCTACACGCTGATGAACAAGTATGGCTATGATGCTGTAAAGAGCGGCTACGTGGGTACCATTATCCCATTTGCCGAAGGCCACTACAGCCAGCCTATCAACAACCACTATCATTATGCCATCGTGGAAGCCGCCAAGCATCACATCATGGTTAACGCGCACGAAGCGGTGCGCCCGACGGGTCTGTGCCGCACCTGGCCCAACATGATTGGCAACGAGAGTGCCATGGGCACCGAATTCCGCGGCCGCATCCATCCCGGTCACACCACCATCCTGCCGTTCACGCGACTGCAGGGCGGCCCGATGGACTACACGCCCGGCATTTTCGAGCCCGACATGAGCAAAAACGCCCCATGGAGCAAGGAGCTCATGCATCTTACAATTTGCAACCAATTAGGTCTTTACGTCACCTTCTACTCGCCATTGCAAATGGCCGCCGATTTTCCAGAGCACTACGAACCCTACATGGACGCTTTCCAGTTCATCAAGGACGTGGCGGTGGATTGGGACACCAGCATCTATATCATGGCCGAACCGGGCGACTACATTGTGACGGCCCGTCATCCGAAAATCTCTTCGCTGAACAAGGCCGCCGACGGTGTCGGCACCTTGGCTGACGGCAAGAAGGGCGTGATTGCCAATGCGACACGGTTCGTCTATGACATTCCTGATTCCGTAGAGACGTTTCATGAAACGTCTCTACCGCAACCTCGTGACGTGTGGTACATGGGCGGCATCACCAATGAGAACGCCCGTGAGGTCGAGGTTAAGCTGGATTTCCTGAAACCCGGCGTGAAATACGAAGCTACCATCTATGCCGATGCCCCTGATGCCTGCGGCCTACCGGACAACTCTGAATTCAGGAACCAGAATGTGCCATTGAAATACAACCCGCAAGCCTACACCATCTCCAAGAAAACGGTGACGGCCAAGAGTGCCTTGAAGCTGCGCATGGCCCCGTGCGGAGGTTTTGCCATGTCGCTGCGGGAAAAATAGTAACAGTAATTTGTGATTTGTTAATGGACTAAGTCCAAGTTTAAGTCTAAGTCTAAGTTTAAGTCTAAGTTTAATCTTTAGTCTAAATCCGAGTCTATATACGTTAATCGAAACACGAACTTTACAACATCAGTGAGCAATATGAACAAGAAACACTGGATTATACTGGCCGCGAGCATCGTTTTGCTGGCGGTTGTTCTGCTCTGGCCAGCGAAAAAACAGGAGAGAGTGCTGCCGGAGAAAAGCGAGATATTAGGTGTGTTGCAGGCCCAGTCGCAAATCGCCACCACGGAAGTCACCATCCGCAAGATGGGCATCTACGACTCCGAGACACAACTCACCTCGCTGAACCCCGCCAAATGGAAACTCGGCAAACGGCTCTGCGTAATTCCCGTGGATGTGACCATCCGCTACGGCATCGACCTCAACGAGCTCAAAGAATCCGACCTGCAGTTTGTCGGGGACGATTCGCTGCTGATCCGACTGCCGAAGCCGAAAATCATTGACAAATCGTATAACCCCGTCACCAACCAGAATGAAATTGTAACGCTCTCCACCGGTCTTCGTGACAAGGTGGGCGAAACCACCATCCAGCAAATCAAAGCCATGGCCTTCGAAGAGGTGGTGAACCAGGACAAGGAACTCCAATCGCAACTCGCCGACGAACTCACCCACAACACCGAAGCCGTCTTCACTTCCCTGCTCAACGCCATTGGCCTCCACCCCGTTTTCATACAATAGTCAAAGGCTATAAGCAACGAAAAAGTCTCCAATATTTTAAAACACTTTCCTTAAGCAGCCCCGAAGGGGCAAGACGCGCGAAGCGCTAATAACCCCACACAAGCGTAGCACAGTGTGGGGAACAAAAGACAAAGAACAATGAAGAAAAAAATCTTAACATACGCCATCGTCATCATCCTGCTGACAGCAGGAGTGGTGCTGCTGAGCCGTCTCAGCCACCGTCAGGATTCAGACGAGCTCACCCTGAAAGACACACCAACGGTCATCGAAGCCACACGACCTATCGGGGTGCTGTACCTCTACACCACCGTCACGGAAGACTATGCCAAGGACGCCTTCTACGGCAGCGGCATTGGCAGCTCCTTACTTGGGAAAGACAACGGAATCCTCAAGAAAAAGCACGATTGCGTGCAGATTCTGCGGCAACAGGTGAGTCTTACCATGAATTTAGACAAGGTTCAGTACCATGTAGTAGAGAACTCCGACACCGTGCAAGTCACGCTTCCCGATGTGGAATTCACGCAATCAACCCTGAAAGCTTGGTTCAAATCAGACAGCGAAAGCGAGGAAAACGCAGTACAATACGAGGCAAAGCCCCTGATTCAGAAAGTAGAGAACAAAATCAGAAACCGCTACAACACCCCCGAAAACCGTGCGAAAGCCGAAGAGAAAGCGAAGGAAACCATCTCCGACTTCCTTAAGCAATGCGGAAAAGTGGCAGTGTTTGGCTGTTAGCTATTGGCTTTTGGCTATTAGCTATTAGCCGTTTCCTTTTTCTTCGGAGGGAAGAGCACTGACAACAGAATGCTGAGGGTCAGGATAGAAATAATGACCACCAGGGAGGCGACAATGCCAACCTCAACACCAAGGAGCGGCAAGAACATCTTCACACCGATGAAGGTCAGCAACACTGACAAGCCGATGCGCAGGTAAGCGAACTTGTCCATGATGCTCTCTAACATAAAGAACATGGAACGAAGGCCGAGAATCGCGAAAATATTGGAAAAGAACACGATATGCGGGTCGTGTGTGACGGAGAAAATGGCGGGAATGGAGTCGAAGGCGAAGATGATGTCCGAGAACTCAATAATCATCAGCACCACAAACAACGGTGTGCAAAGCCAGCGGCCATCCACTTTCGTGAAGAAATTGTGCCCATCGAAAGAAGAAGTGCTCAACTTTCTCTTTGTCAAGAATTTCACTACGGGATGATGTTCCACGTCAATTGACTCGTCTTTATTCCGGTCAAGGAACATCTTGATACCAGAATAAATCAGGAACGCGCCGAATATGAGCAACAGCCAATGGAACCGCTGGATAAGGGCACCTGCCGCGAAGATGAAGATAAACCGCAACACTATCGCCCCGAGGATACCATAAAACAACACCCTGTGATAATACTGTTTCGCCACCCCGAACGACAGGAAAATCATAATCATCACAAAGACATTGTCGATGGAAAGCGACAATTCAATCAGATAGCCGGTGATGTATTCCAACGAAAGCTGTCTTTTGTAATGTTTGATATTCTCGTCCCAAGAAAGGGCGTCGTCATACGTCACTTGATGGTCATACAGCTGATTCTGCGCCACAAACTGCTCCTTGTCATGCACATCCACCACCATGTCACCCTGCAAACGCAGGAACACGAAAAACAACAGCGACAGCGTCACCCAAATGGCAGTCCAAGTGGCAGACTCTTTGAATGTAACCACATGATCTTTCTTGTGCAGGATTCCCAGATCCAGAAACAGGAGGAAGGCGATTACTACGATAAAAATCAGGAGGAATAGATTTTCAGTCATTTCTTTTTGTTTAAGACGTAAGACATAAGACGTAAGACTTTGGGAACTCTACGTTATTTCTTACTAGTTTGACATATTTAATTATTTTTCAATTTGTTTTTATTTTTCGTATCACTCGTTATCTTAAGCCTCAAGTCTTAAGTCTTAAGTCTCAAGTCTAATAAATTTTCAAGTACTCAATATACGGTTCAATCTCATTCACTAACAAATCCTTCTTGATAACCACTTTGTCTTTGTCGAGGAGGAACATGTAGGGGATGGTGCGGGTGTCGAAGAGGTCGTTGTCATCGATGGATTGGTCATAGTTCCAACCCTGCACATATTTCGGATTGGCTTCCCGGGAGTTGACATAGTTGCTCCAAACCTGCGGGTCATCCTCAAAATAGACCATCACGACTTTCAGTTTCCCTGAGGCGATAGCCTTGTTGAGCTTGTCGAAATCCTTCATGCGGTTGCGCACCTGATGACAAGTCGGGCAGGTGGGGTGCTGGAGATAGAGCAGCGTATATTCGCTTTGGATGTCGTACATGGATAAGGTGTCGCCGTTCGCTAATACCATGTTGAAGTTCGGGATAGTATCGCCGGCATGGTTTTTGTCGATAAAGCCTAATTCTCTTGTATATCTGCGGTTCCTGTTCTCATCCAACTTCGGATATTTCAGGGCATCTTTGAGCATGGCAATGTAGGTATGCTCCACTTTGTAGGGAGAAATGTTACTGCCGAGAACATGTTCCAATGCATCGAACAAATACTCGTATGAGGTTTGGTTAACCTTGGCGCGGTTCAGCGCATCCACCACCAGTGTGTCGTATTTGGGATTGTCAATCTGGTAAATCATGTTGCAATATTCCTTGAGTTTGTTGGCGACAACCGGCGTGTTGAAAATGCGCGGATCGTTCCAAGCGAAATTGTCAAAGAAATGTTCCAGATAATACTTTTGGAACAATCGACGGTCATTGACAACTTCTTGCGGCGGGTCTTCAAGATACGTGGAGGTTGCGATGACGGAGCCGAGCAACGAACCCGCATTGGCCGCAGCCGTGCGTTTCTGAAATTCCCGCATCTCCTTGTTAATGCGACGTGCCGAGGCCGAAAGGGAATCCACAAAGACTTTCAGCATGTATTGCGGCATACTCTTCTGTGCGTCCTGAAACAACGCGTTCAGTGAATCCATCCGCTGGGTAAACACAGCCATGTCATTGGCATAGTTGATGTAACCCGTGTTCTCCTTGGAGTTGGAAAACGTGACATTCTCCCCGTCAATCTTCAGCGAGAATTTCTGGTTCTTTTCCGACGGGACCAATATCACACCCAACAACGTGCTGTCGCCTAAAATCTCGTACATGCCCGGCTTCAACGACTCTTTGTCCTGTAAGGTCACCGAGGGGGCGAACGCCGCCCTCAACATCTGCTTGGTCTGCAATTTGGCTTCGCTCTTCACGAAAATGGAATCGAATGAGTTCGTGTTTTTAATCTCCATTTGGATGCTCACCTGCGCCATCACTGCGGTTGCAAGCATCAGCATCATCACTGTGGTTATGGTTTGCTTTATCATATTGTTCTTCGTTTGTTCATTTGTTTGTTCATCCCTATGGCTCACTGCGTTCACCATAGGTTAACATGGGGAGGGCTTTCAGCCCTTTTTGGACTTGGGCTTTTTCGATTTGAGAGTCAATAGTAGTCACATCGTTCTTTGTTAGTTTCATGCCGGTTTTATATATGGTTCTTCGTATGACTCTTCGTTTATTCATCGTTTATTCATCGTTTATTCATCGCCCTTTCATCGCCTTTTCATCGCCTTTTCATCATTCATCATTCATCATTCGTGATATGGCATCGGAGAAATACCGTGGCAAGTCAGAGGCGATGAGAGTGCTGGCGGCATAGTCTTCGGTGTAGGCATCGCCGGCGGCACCGTGGAGATAGACACCCAGGACAGCCGCATGTTTAGGATCGTATCCTTGGGCAAGCAGGGCGAGCAGGAGTCCGGTGAGCACATCACCGCTGCCGGCCGTGGCCATGCCCGAATTGCCCGTGGTGTTGAAAAACTGCCGGCCGTCGGGGAATGTCACCACCGTGTGATGTCCCTTGAGGACAAGGATTACCGAATAGCGTTGTGCAAACCTCCTGGCGCGTTCCAGTCGGTCGAAATCATCGGAAGGTTTGCCTGCAAGACGTTCAAATTCAGCAAAATGCGGGGTCAAGATGCTATATGGCGGAAGGAAAGCCAACCAAGTCTTGTTCTCCGCCAGCATGTTCAGCCCATCGGCATCAATGACAAGCGGCAGCTTCACCGTGTCGAGGATGTCCTTCATGGCCGAGACCGTCTGCTTTGCCGTTCCCAATCCGGGGCCAAATGCCACTGCCGAGATATTCTCGGGCAGTTTGTTCCAATCTATATGGCTGACATACTGTTCGTTTTCGTCAATGTCATGAATCGCTTCTGGCAAAGTTACGGCGAGGATATCACGCACCGAGCGCACCGTATGCACGGTGAGTTTGCCGATGCCGCCACGCATGGCCGCCGTGGCCGACAGCACCGCCGCACCCGGCATCCGGTCGCAGCCAGCCACCAACAATCCGTGCCCAAACGTGCCCTTGTGTGCGTATGGGTTTCGCAGGCACTTCAAGGTCCTCATATCATGCCCTGTGAGAAGATAACGGTTCGACTCACTCTTGTCTTCCGGTGCCTCCATGCCAATATCCACCACCTCGACTTCCCCGACGAATGGATGATTTTCGGGCAGGAGAAAAGCGGTTTTCATAAACTGGATACTCAAGGTTTGGTCTGCAATGACCACCGCAGTGTCTTTGGGGGTAGGCTTGTCCACGAAGAGTCCCGAAGGAGTGTCAATGGAAATGGTATAGGCGTCGGAAGCATTGATGTGGCGGATGACATCGGCATAGAAGCCCGTCACAGGCTTGTTGAGGCCGATACCGAACAGAGCGTCCACAATCAAATCGTCCTTTGTCGGTTCTGGCTGATTTTCAACAGAATAGTATATCAATTTAGCATTATCACAATGCTTTGCAATATCATTCCATCGTTTCAACTGATGTTGCATCTCCTCGCTGTAACGGGCGGTTTCCGATGCGCATACCACCACATATATATTGCCGTGTACGAACGATGCTTCAACCAAGTGTGCCGCAATGACAACACCATCTCCGCCATTGTTACCAGCCCCGACATAAACATATACATTTTCATACCCTCCAAGCCATGTGTTTGAAGCGATGGCATCAGCGCAAGCCACGCCAGCCCATTCCATTAGTTCCAGGGACGAGATATGCTCTTTTTCCATCGTAAACCGTTCACAATCACGGATTTCCTGCACATCAAACAGTTTGTTATCGTTCACGATTCCAGTTTTAATTTAAGGGCGCAAATGTACACATTTTTTGTATTTTACGTACCTATATTATATACTATGGAACGATGTTGAAAAAAACTTTCCGAAATAAATCACATAACTAAAAAAATAGTATCTTTGCAGCGTGAATTTTTGTGCAATAAAAGAATTGAAATTTTCAAATAAACAAGTTTAATTAACCTTATTATTCATCAAAACCAAAAAAAAATGAAAAAGATTTTTACTTTGACATTGGTCTTCCTGGCTATGATGTTCAGCGTTAATGCTCAATATCTGTTGCAAGAAGGCTTCGAAACAGGTGCACTGCCTACAGGTTGGATAACTGTTGACGCAGACGCAGACGGTTATTGCTGGGAAGGAAGTGCGAATCCCGCTTCTTATTTCCAAGAAGGCACTGATCTCTCTGGTTCTGGACACAACAACTCCAATGGCTTTGTCCTCTCTGGATCGTACAGTAACGTCTATGGCGTTCTCACTCCGGACAACTGGTTGATCACACCCGCCATCAACCTGACCGGCAATGCCGACCTTACTTTCTGGATTTGCGCACAGGATGCCAGCTATGCCGCTGAACACTATGGCGTGTACATTTCCACGACTGCCGGAACAACCCCGGCCGATTTCACCCTCATCTATGAGGAAACTATCGACGCCAACGGTGGTTCCCGCGTTCAAGGCACTTGGAAACAGAAGACCGTTGACTTGTCCAGCTACACTGGCCAAACGGTTCGTATCGCCTTCCGCCACTTCAATTGTACTGACATGTTCGTCTTTAATTTGGATGATGTGGAAATCTTCGCTCAACCCACCGACCCGACAATTGCCACTAATGCTCAAAATGTTGACTTCGGCACCGCATTGTTAGGCAGCTCCAAAAATGCCACGGTGAATGTCACTTCATACAACCTCACCGCAGCTATCACCGCCACCACCACGGCTCCTTTCAGCGTCTCTGCTGATGGTTCCACCTACGGTACGACTGCTTCTGTCGCTGCCACCGGCGGCACCCTCTATCTGCGCTACACTCCGACGGCTGTCGGCACAGACAACGGCACGGTGACCCTTTCATCAACGGGTGCCACCGATGTCACCATTTCCCTGAACGGTTCAGCAATAGAGTGCAATGGTACTATTCCCTACAGCTACAGTTTCACTGACGAGGTCGCTAACCAATGCTGGGAAGTCATCAATGCGAATAATGATGATTATACTTTCGAATTCAGCCCTGAGGATGGCTATGTTTCCATCCGCTATAACAGCTCTTTAGAAATGGATGACTGGTTGATTTCCCCTTACTTCACCCTCACTGGCGACCAAACCGGATCCATTGACTACAGAGCAGGTAGCTCAAGCTGGTTTGAGAAATTCCAAATCTTTGCCATTGGCGTAGACACGGTGGCATTAAGTCCTGTAATTGAGGCTCATAACACGGAATACGAAACACAGTTCTTTGATCTTTCTTCCTTCACCGGCAACTACAGAATCGCCATCCATGGTGTTTCTGATGCAGATCAGCTGAGATTGTATCTCTCCAACTTCAATATTTTCAACGGCGCACCTCAATCAAGCATGGTTCTCAACGCAGACACTTTGGATTTCGGCCCCATGCCCATGGGTGACGTTTCGAACCCGTTATTTGTTGTCATGCACACCGTGAATGTTAACGAAGATTTCACCGTGACCGTCACAGCACCTTATGAGGTCTCCCTTAACGGCACCACATTCGCTACCACTCAGACCATCCCTGCCAATCCTACAATGTCAATATCTGACACCATATACGTAAGATTCGCCCCCACGGCTGCCGGCACCTTCAACGGAAATCTGACCGTTACCTCCACCAGCTACAACGACACAGTCGCCCTCACTGGCGAATCCGTGGACTGCACCCCTGGCATTACGGTTCCTTACACGAATGATTTCAATGCTGGCATTGCTCCTCCCACCTGCTGGTCTGTCGGCAATGACCCCGAAGTCATCTTCCCTGCCGGCACCGGCACTGAAGGCGATTACGCTATTGGCATGGAAGGTGTAGATTACATCGTCACCCCCGAGATTCACGGCAACGCCGCCTTGTTGGTATCTTTCGATTACATCAACTACTTCGGTACAACAGCCACAGCTCCCACCTACTTCCATGTTGGTTACTCCAGCACTGATGCCAACGCCGCCAGCTTCACATGGCAAGGCGATGTCCTCTGCGCAACAGATGGATTTGCTTCTTACTCCACCGTTGTTCCTGCTGGCACAAAATATGTGGCTGTGGGTGTCTCTCAACTCGGTTCCGGATTATATTATGGCATGTTTGAGATGGCAGACGCTTTCTACATTGACAATTTCTCTTTGGCTGCGCAAACCGATCCCCTTTTGACTGTTTCTCCTGAAAGCATCTCATTCGGCAGCATCATGATCGGCGCAACCGCTCCTGTACGGACCGCCTCTGTTGTTGGTGCTTTGCTTACCAGCGACATCAATGTAACCGCTCCCGCTAACTTCGAGGTTTCCGCTAACGGCACCTCCTACGCAGCTACCGCTACTCTGCCTCAGGCCGGCGGCACACTCTATGTCCGCTACAATCCGAGCGCAGCTGGCTATCACAACGGTACCATCACCGTGACCAGCGGCAATACCAGCAAGACCATCGCCGTCTCCGGTAGCGCTGTTGACTGCTCTAATCCTAAGACACTGCCCTTCACCGAAGATTTCGAAGAGGGTATGCCTGCTTGCTGGACCATCCTTGATCAAGACGGCGACGGCATTTCTTGGGAAGACAGCTACAACCCGGTTTCCTACTACTCTGGCGTTGACCTTTCTGGCAGTGGTTACGGTGAGTCCGACGGTTTCGTCCTCTCTGGCTCTTACAGTAACGTCACCGGAGAACTTACTCCTGACAACTGGTTGATCACTCCTGCTTTGGTTATTCCGAGCAACGGCGCTAAACTGACTTGGTATGTATCAGCTATCGATGCCGACTATGCGGCCGAATACTATGATGTTATGCTGTCCACCTCCCTCAACCCCAGCACTTTCACAAGCGTATTCAACGAGACGCTCCAGTCTGACCAATGGGAGCAAAGAAGCGTCAACATCGGTGGCAACTATGCCGGCCAAAATGTCTATGTCGCTTTCAGAAACCACAATACGAATAACATTTTCTTGATGAAGATTGACAATGTCAGCGTGACTCCTGGTACCGGTGTTGAGAACCACGAGCTGAACACCACCATCTTCCCGAACCCCGCCAACAACGTGCTCAACATCAATGCCAACAGCAACATTAACCGCGTTGAGGTTTACAACATGATGGGTCAAATGGTCGGTTCCTACAATATCAATGATGTGAACACCCAAATCAGCACCACAAGCTTCGCCAATGGTGTTTATACGGTGAAAATCTCCACCGAAAACGGCATGTCAACCCAGAAATTCACGGTTGCCCGCTAATTTTTCGGAATAATATCATCCTTAAAGATCCCGGACCTGACGGCCCGGGATTTTTTTTTCGCCCATTCATCGCCCATTCATAGTCAATCTACCCAAGGAAAAGAGCACTATATCAACCGGGTTAAAAAAAAATGAAAAAAACATAAGCAACTTATGAGCAAAAAAATATATCTTTGCAGGTTCATATATAATGTATAAACGAATATATAGACATATAAGATGAGTTATATTGCATTTGACAAGGAGAAATTGGTGAACATCAATTTCGCGAAGGAGAGAGAAATTTTGCGCTGCAGCAGAACAGGTGCTTTTGCCACTACGACTTTGTGTGGACTTAACACCCGCAAATACCACGGCTTGTTCATTGTGCCGCAGGACAACCTCGGCGGCGAACGCCACCTTCTGGTCTCCGGCATCAACGAGAACATCGTGGTCAACAGCATGGATTTCCATTTAGGCATCCACCAGTATAAGAATAAAGTCATTGACCCGAAAGGAAACAAATATCTGCAGAAATTCTCCGCTGACAGCGTGCCGGTGTATGACTACCGCGTCGGGAAATTCAATTTCCAAAAGTCGCTGCTTTTCCAACACGATGCCGACCGGCTGATCATCAAATACACTTTCCTCGACAACGTTGAGGACGTTTGTATGCAGATAGAACCCCTGCTGGCCTTCCGCAGCATTCACCAACTCACACACGCCAACAATAATGTACATTCCGGTTATCAAACCGTTGAAAATGGTGTCGGCTTCTGCATGTACGACAACTACACGCCAGTCTATTTCCAATTCTCGGAACCGATCCAATACCAGCATCATCCGGACTGGTACTATAATATTGAATATGAAGAAGAGCTGAAGCGCGGCTACGAAGGTCATGAAGACCTGTGGCGTCCCGGCACTATCACGGCAAAGGTGGCTGACAAGGAATTGTACCTTTGCATCAGCACCGAACCGGTGGAGGCTGCCGAGATTGCCAACATTTACGCCAAAGAGGCGAAGAAGCATCCCACACGCTCCACGTTCTCCAATTGTCTGGAAAATGCGGCGGAGCAGTTCATCGTGAAGCGCAACGGCCGCACCGACATTATCGCGGGCTACCCGTGGTTCGGACGCTGGGGCCGCGACACCTTCATCGCCCTGCCCGGCCTCACCCTGCCGCTGAAAAAGAACGCCCTCTTCGAGGAAATCGCCGACACGATGATTGCCGACCTCAAGGACGGACTGTTCCCCAACATAGGATCCGGCAACGGTGCTTCCTACAACTCCGTGGATGCACCGCTCTGGTTCATCCGCGCTCTGCAGATTTACTATGATCACATCAATAAACCAAGGGTCCTTTGGACAAAATATGGCGACACTATCAAAAGCATCCTCTGCGCCTACCGCGACGGCACCCTGAACCATATCCACAGACTGGACAACGGTCTCATCTATGCCGGGGGCGAAGGTCTTGCCCTCACGTGGATGGACGCCATTGTCGATGGTCGTCCCGTGACCCCGCGCACCGGCTGCCAAGTGGAAATCAACGCGCTGTGGTACAACGACATCAAATTTGCCATCGACCTTGCGAGCAGAAGCCGCGACAAGGAGTTCGTCGCCGAATGGGAACCGATTGTATCCAATTTCCCCACTATCTTCAAAGAGACGTTTTGGTCAAAGGAGATTGGCTATTTAGCCGACTATGTGGATGGCGGCTACAAGAACTTCCAAGTTCGTCCTAACATGCTCATTGCGGCATCCCTGCCTTTCTCTCCTATCAGCGAGAAAATCCGTCAGTTGGTGCTCAAGCGCGTCACCGAGGAGTTGCTGGTCGACAAAGGCATCCGCAGCCTGTCACCCAAAGACCCCGAATACAAGGGTCACTACAGCGGAACGCAAGCGGAACGCGACGCAGCCTATCACCAAGGTACTGTATGGCCGTGGCTGCTGTTCCCTTTCACAGACTGCATTCTCAAGGTCTATCCCGAAAGCGCCCCAGATGTGCTTAACCGCATCCTCTACCGCTTCGACGGCTGCATGAGTTCCTACGGACTTTCCACGATTGCCGAAATCACGGACGGGGATCCGCCGTACAAGCCCAACGGCTGCATCTCACAGGCATGGAGCGTCGCCGCACTGCTCTATATGAAATGGAAAATTGAACAAGTACAAAAATAAGATGACATCCTATAAACTATGGCTATAAAAGTATTAATGTTCGGATGGGAGTTTCCGCCACATATCTCCGGCGGTTTGGGCACGGCCTGCTACGGGCTCACCAAAGGGCTTGCGCTCAATGGTGTACACGTGACTTTCGTGATGCCCAAGGCCTCCGGCGACGAGGACACCTCATACGTCAAAATCGTGAACGGCAGTGATGTGGAAGTCGATCCGCGCACTTCCGAATATTTCCTTCACTCCAAAGAGACCTCCTACATCCAAGTCAACAGCAGACTTGTCCCGTATGTGGGTATGGATGACTACTACAACGTCATCAGCCAGATTGAAAGCGGCGTCTTTCAATCAACCGGGGAGAAGCGGAAATACGTTTTCTCCGGAAAATACGGTCCCAACCTAATGCAGGAGGTGAACCAGTATGCCAGCATCGCGGCGGAGATTGCCAAGAACGAAGACTTTGACCTGATCCACGCGCACGACTGGCTGACTTACCGTGCCGGCATCGCTGCCAAACGCGCTTCCGGAAAACCGTTGGTGGTACACATCCACGCCACAGAGTTTGACCGTAGCGGCGAGAACTACAACGACATCGTCTATGGCATGGAAAAGGAGGGCATGAGCGCCGCCGATGCGGTGTGCGCGGTGAGCGATCTTACCCGTAACATTGTCATCAACAAATACGGCATTCCCGCTGAAAAGGTTTTCACACTGCACAACGCCGTGGAGCCCAACGACAAAGTGGTGGAGCGCAAAAAGTTCGTCAAAGAGAAAATCGTGACGTTCTTAGGGCGTGTCACTTTCCAGAAAGGTCCCGACTATTTCGTGGAGACCGCCAAGCGTGTTTTGGAGAAAGACCCTGACGTGCGTTTCGTGCTGGCTGGTGACGGCGATATGATGCCGCACATCATCGAGCGCGTGGCCGAGTTGGGCATCTCAGACCGTTTTCACTTCACCGGGTTTCTGCGTGGCGATGACATAAACAAGATGTTCGGCATGAGCGACGTGTATGTGATGCCTTCCATTTCGGAACCTTTTGGCATCTCGCCGTTGGAGGCCATGCGCGCGAAAGTGCCCGTGGTTATCTCGAAACAATCCGGAGTCTCCGAGGTGCTCACCCACGCCATCAAAGTAGATTTCTGGGACATCGACGCCACCGCCGATGCCATATACGGTCTGCTCCACTACCCTGCCCTCTCGAAGCTTTTCGCCGAAGAGGGTGCCGCCGAGGTCGATCGCCTCAAATGGGAGCATGTGGCCAAGAAATTAGTCAAAATTTACGAAAAAACGTTGCATTATGAATAAAATATGTTTCCACTTTCAGATTAGTCAGCCGTATCGTCTGCGTACATACCGCTTTTTTGACATCAACCAGGACCATCACTACTTCGATGACTACCAGAACCAGTATCTGACCAAACGTCTGGCGGAACGTTGCTATCTGCCGGCAAACAAGATGCTACTGGAAATCATCAAACAGAACCCTGACCAGTTCCGTTGCAGCTTCAGCATCTCGGGCAGTTCCATCATGTTGTTCAAGAACTATTGTCCGGAAGTCATCGACAGTTTCAAGGAGCTAATTGCCACCGGTTGTGTGGAAATCACCGGCAGCACCTACACCCACAGCATCGCCTCGCTGCACAGCGAAAGTGCCTTCATGGAACAGGTTCACCTGCAGGAGCAGCTGCTGATGGATACGTTCGGGGTGAAGCCGGTCTCTTTCTGCAACACTGAAATCATCTACTCCGATGAAATCGGCGAATGGTTGGGTAATGCCGGCTACCGCGTCATCCTCACCGAAGGCGCACGGCACATCCTCGGCTGGAAGAGTCCTACCTACCTCTATTGCAACCCCTACCAGACGGATGTCCGGCTGCTGCTGCGCTCCTACCAGCTCTGTGACGACATCACGCTGCGTTTCTGCGACCAAGGCTGGGACCAGTACCCGCTGACCGCCGAGAAATACCTGCGTTTCCTTGACAACGTCAATACCGAAAGCGACACGCCGCTCATCAACCTGTTCTGGGACTATGAGACTATCGGAGAACACTACACCGGCGATACCGGCATTTTCGAGTTCTTCAAATCGTTAGTCAACACCTTGATAAAGCACGAGAACTACTCGTTTATCTCACCCAAAGATGTGATAGACATGGATTTGAGTCCCGCCACGATGTATGCCCCATGGCCTATCTCCTGTTCGGGAGAAGAGAAGGACACCAATGAGTGGCTCGGCAACGAACTGCAGCAGGAGGCTTTCAACCAACTTTTCAAGTTAGAACCCCTGTACCAGAAATCCGACAATATGGAAGCGAAACTGAGCTGGCTTCGACTCCAAGCCGCCGACCACTTCAACTTCATGAGTTCCAAATGGTTCGGACACAGATTTGTGAAACGTAACTTTGAGGTTTATTCGTCGCCATATCAGGCGTTCATCAACTATATGAACGTGCTGAATGATGTAAAAATACAGTTGGAAGGTTAAAGACACAATCAGACAATGAATCTTATGGTAGAGACGCAAAATTTTGCGTCTCTACTACGTTTTAATAAGGAACAATGCTATTAACCGAATTACAACAATACAAAATATACCTCGCATCGAAATCCCCGCGTCGCAGGGAACTCCTTGCAGGCATGGGTGTGGAGTTTGACGTGATGAAGACGGATGTGGAGGAGACCTACGACCCGTCATGGTCGCCCGAGCAGATCGTGATGCACCTGTCCAAACTGAAACTCTCCCCCATAGACATGGCGCAGTACGCCCCAAAGACTCTCTTCATCGCGTGTGACACGATTGTGGTAGTGAATAGAGAGATTATCGGGAAGCCTCAGGACAAGGCGGACGCAATGCGGATGCTGAACATGCTGTCGGGCCGCACGCACACGGTCTATAGCGGTCTGACCGTGGCCACGCCGCAAAAACAGTTGACGGATTTCCGCGCCACCGAAGTGGTGTTTGACGAACTGACCGACGACATGATACAATATTATATAGACACGTACAAACCTTTCGACAAGGCCGGCTCCTACGGTGTGCAGGAATGGATCGGCTACGTAGGCATCCGCGAGGTGCGTGGCTCGTATTACAATGTGATGGGGCTGCCCACAAGGCTGTTGTGGCAAATGCTAACAGAAATTTGTGGTAAATGAGCCGCTAAAACGCATACCCTATCGCCAATTTCAAACCGTTAGCGAACCGCAGGCGATGAGGTTCAGCCAACCAATTCAAATTGATAACACGTCCCTGTTCTTCGCTGCGGGTTGGATCATAAATTGGAAGAGCCCAATCCACACGTATAACAAAGAAATTGAAATCCAGCCTTAAACCAAGACCGACATCCACAGCAAGCTCCTTGTAAAAACGTTTAAAGGAAAATTCTGCCCCTGGCATGTCTTCGTTTTTGCGCGCCAACCAAATATTGCCCACATCGGCAAATATTCCGTACTTGAACGAACGATAAAGCGTTCCGCGATATTCGATGTTAAACTCCAATTTGATGTCTCCCGTGTACAATGTGTCACGAGAATGAACATAGCTGCCCGGGCCCAATCCGCGGTAGCTCCAACCACGCATACTACTGCTGGTTCCCATATAGAAACCCTTTTCGTAGGGAACATAGGAGCCCTTATCCAAAGGAATTATAACCCCAATGTCGGAACGCATCGCTATGGAATTGTTGCCGTTAATGGTGTAGGTGTAATTCCATAACACATCCAACTTCTCAAAAGTGGTGTATTCGTAACCCAACGTATCCAATTTGTTCTGCCCAAGCGTCCAACGTTCCCTCGGAGTAATCAATGCATTCAACCCCCTCATGAAAAGCCCGGTCGATTCAAAATTAATTCGCAAGTGCATGTTGTGTTTCTTATCATCCATCAACTTGGGAATCAAATAATTGAAAGAATACTTGAACGAAAGGAGAAAAAATTTGCCGAATCTTTGCTGATAGGATTCAGGGTAATCTTCATAATTCAGTAATCTTGTATAACGCTTATCACTATTATTGATGGTGGCAACATCTATCGGGCTGATACTATGCGACATATAATAAGACGGATTCCAACGGTAGGTAAGACTTGTCGCATACATCAGCCTGCGGTAAAGACCAGAATAGTTGACCCCGACATTGAGCGATGTACTTTTTGAAATGGAATTCTCTCCGACATGCCGATTGAACAGGAAGAGCCGGTTCGGGAAATCCAAAGTGGCTGAAAACCCGAATTCAGGATAGGAAAAGGTGTTTTTCTTGTGAAACAAATTGTTCAACGAATAGTAAAAATAGCCACCGGACAGATTGACCGTCAAATGCTCCGCACCTTTGAAAAGGTTCCTGTTGGTATAACTGAGCGAAATATTGGACTTGTCATTGCGCAACTCCAACTGCCCACCCACACTGTGCGGTTTCTTGCGCGTAAGACGGTACAACACATCCAAGTATCCTTTTTTATTGATCGTATCCAGCATAGATTCGTCTTCCTTAAAGAGTATGCTGACGTAGTCGAAATTATCGAGACTTGTCAGGGCTCGGCTGCTACGGGTGCGCGCCATCTGCGAATAAGGCTGACCGCTCTGACTATAAATGGTGTTAGACAGGAGTCGATACGAAAAATCCCGATATGGAGGACATCCATCGTATGAGGTTTCCACAAAATAGATATCACAGCTGTCATTTTTACCGCTCCGATGGTAATAAACAGTATCAAAAGACAGTCCGTCAGTTCCTGCTGGCTGAACGTCTGGATTTACAAAGTTGTCTTTGAAATAGTATTTGTAAAGGTAACGGGAGGCTTTCTCGTTCTGCGGTATATTCATCACAATATTGAGTGAAACCGACCTCGGGTCATTCCCAAGGCTGTCAGGCGGATCATACGACACCTCTCCCCGAATAATGGATTTCTCCACATAATAAAAGCCTTCATCGCGGATAAGATTGATAATACGGGTAAACTCCTGGTTGATAAGCGATTCGTTATACTGCATCCCGTCAGAAAGCAACGTGCCACTCTTGTTCAGCACCACAATGCGCTTATAATCATAGATAGGGATATCGTAGTCGATATGGCTGATGGTGTATGGAATACCAGCCGTAACATAATAATCCACTTTGGACTTTTTCTTTTTCTTGCCCTTGAACTTAACCCGAAAATCTGTCTGCGCATCGAAATACCCGAGCTGTTTCATCACTATTTTCAGCTGATCCACAGAATTGCCAATCTCCACACTGTCCAGTAGGACGGGTGCCTCCCCGACTTTATTTCTCAAAAAACGCTTGAACTTGCTGTCTTTCGTTTCCCCTTTTTTATTGTATGTGGGCTGTCCCCAGTCATATAACACGGTTTTGACTCGGAATATGTCCATGAATTTCTTGTTGGTGACGGGGCGCACGTATGTCTTCAGGTTGTCGAAATCCGGGCTTTTGGCATCTATCACGGTCACATTATTCTTTACCAGCATACTCTCACCTTCAGGAAGATGCCTGACAGAGCTACACGAGCAAAGGAACAGCGCGCTTACCATTGCCAAAATCAGAGAACGGACTTTATGATTCATTCCTGACTTTGTTATAGAAAATGTATTCAACGCAGAGCACCACGAATACGGTGAACACGGTGTTGCCGATCATGACGAGGAAAGTATGCCCGAAATTCTTGAAAGTCATGGTTTCCAGAAGTACGGAAACGACTTGGTAAATAGCGGTCAGTATCAATGTGTACAGGAGAATCCAGCGGAAGTCCTTCACGCCCGGCTCAGGCCGGTCAATTGATTCGAACCTGTTGATATTCGCGCCGTTGAGGAATCGGACAATGAAAGGGCGAACAAACATCATCAGGGTGCAGGCAAACGTGGAAACGCCTAACGTGTGCGCGAATGCGTCCACCACGAAACCCGAAGCAAAACCGATGAGGTATTGCAACGACAGCGGCAGCTCCAACGGGAGCAAGAACAACGCCAGTAAATAGAGTGCCGGTGTCATATAGCCGAACAGGCAAACATGCTGGCATATCACAATCTGGACAATCAGCATTATCAAAAACCGCAAAATATTGGAAATGACGTTATTCATCTTTGAAGTTGGCTTTTAAGGAGTCTATTTCGGACTTAAACAGATTTTCCACTAAATATACGGTATAGACATCGGCGTATTTAGTAGCCAGATTCACCTTGATGGTCAGGAAACTGGCATTGTTGCCAACCTGCACACTCTTCACCGTGCCTATGAACAAACCTTTCGGGAAGATGTTGGAGAATCCGTTGGTAAACACAGAGTCGCCGATATTGATTTCGGAGTGTTGTGGGATGGCTTCGAGGGATGCCACGCGGGGGTCATCACCCTCCCAGACCACAGTGCCGTTCTGGTTCGCAGGGGTCACCACCGCGCTGATTCGGGATTCCGGATGCAAAATCGGCCTGATGGTGGCGAAATTGGAGGAAACATCCGTCACGACACCCGCCACGCCTTCGGGCGACAGCACCGCCATATCGCGTTCGATACCGTCTTTAGAGCCCTTGTCCACAATCATGTAGTTGAATGCGCGATCCACCGTCTTGAAGATGACGTGGGCGAAAGTGTAGTCGTAAAGGCGCACCTGCCGACGGTTGGTGGAGTCCGGCTTGCTCATCTCTGTCAGCACCGTATCCACTTTCTCAAGAAACATGTTTTCCTGTTCACGCATCAGTCGGATATTTTGTTCCACGAGCGCTTCGTTTTCAGGTCCCAAACGGAAACGATGCACCATACCCGCACCGCTCTTCTGAATCGGTCCCACGACGCTCTGCACTGCCCTTGAAAGACGGTGCTCGTTGAAAGCCAACGATTTGCCGAGCATCACGATACTCAGAATCAGAAGAACGGCGAGTACGATGATATGAAATGCCTTCTTGAAAAATTCTATGAGATTATTCATCAGGCAGGAAGCAGACTATTTCTTTTCGGCGAGTTCACGGCCAGCCTTCATACAGGCGAGGTTCACGTTCACGATGTCCTCACCCTTGCGGGCGAAATTCTCGCGGACGGCATTCTCAATCTCCTCGTAAGGCAGTTGCAGATACGGGGAGGCCGCACCGAGAATCACCATGTTGGATGAACGGGCGGAACCAAGATCCTTGGCGATTTGGTCGGCGTTGATGGCCACGCAGTTCTGCACCTTGGCCAACTCGGCCTTCAAAGCGTCGAAATCGGGATAGTTCGGGATGTTAACGAAAGGTTGGTCGTTGGTGATCAACCAGCCGTCCTTCTTCAGCCACGGCAGATAACGCAACGACTCCATCGGCTCCACGGAGATGATCATGTCGGCCTTGCCCAATGGGATAAGGTCGGAAGCGATGGGTTGGTCGGAAAGACGGAAATGGGACTGCACATCACCGCCGCGCTGGCTCATGCCGTGAACCTCGGCCTGTTTCATGTACATTCCTCTTTTGATGGCGGCTGCGCCCACAATCGTGGCGATGGACAGGATACCCTGGCCGCCTACACCTGCTAATATAATGTCGATTTTCATATTTTTATTCGTTTTTGTTTGTTTTTACCCCTGTAGAGACGTTTCATGAAACGTCTCTACAACAGACGTTATTATTACTTCTTTGGTATTTTATTATCGGCTATTGGCTTCAATAACCAATAACCCATAACCATTACTTCTTCGCGGCCTGTTGTTTTTTCATACGACGGCTCAAGGTCTGGATACATTCGCGGGTCGGAATGATCACGGAAACACCTTGGTATTCAATTTCCTTCTCAATGATGGCCACATTCTCTTCGAGATGAGCCTTGAGCGGGTTGATGCGATGGATGTGTTCCTCTTTCACGCCGAGGCCCTTGCAGATTTCGCCGAGCACGCCAAGCGCGTGGGAATCCTGACCGCCAGTCATGCCGGTGGTGCTGTTGTCGAGAATGAGCACCGTAACAGGAGTGTTCTCGTAGATGCAGTCCAACAGGGAGGTCATGCCGCTATGGGTGAAGGTGGAGTCACCGATAACAGCCACGCACGGGCTGAGACCTGCGTCGGCGGCACCCTTGGCCATCGTGATAGAAGCGCCCATATCGACAGTGGTGTAGATGGCGTTGTACGGCGGAAGCGCACCGAGGGTGTAACAGCCGATGTCGGAGAAGACTTTGCCCTTGCCATATTTCTCCATCGCCTTGTTGAGGGCTGTATAGGAGTCAATGTGCGGGCAACCCACGCACAATGCGGGCGGGCGCGGAACAACCAGTTCCGGGACGGGTGCGCCGTAAGTGTCGGGCAGACCGAGGGCCTTGGCCACAAGGTTCGGGTTGAGTTCGCCGTCACGAGGCAGCTCGCCGCTCAAACGGCCCATGATGTTGCCGGTGCGGTTCAGCACGCCACGCACCTGCTCCTCGA
This sequence comes from Bacteroidales bacterium, assembly GCA_017525245.1. GTDB lineage: Bacteria > Bacteroidota > Bacteroidia > Bacteroidales > WCHB1-69 > F23-D06. Next base: position 37,354 of record JAFXTE010000008.1, read on the forward strand.
TGAAAGGATAACCCTCCTCGGCGATGAGCACCTTGCCGCATTCGTCGATCATCTTGGCGATGAGCTTGGACGGCAGCGGGTATTGGGAAATCTTCAGCACGGGATACGGGCATTTGCCACCCTCGAAGTTCTCCATCAGGTAATTGAAGGCGATACCGGAAGCGATGATACCCATGCTCTTGTCGGTGCCGTCAATGTATTTGTTGAACGGGGAGTTGAGGGAGTCATTCTCAAAATCAACCTGTTTGTCCAACAGTTTGCGGTAATGTTTGCGTGCGTTGGCAGGCAGCAGGATGAACTGTTTCGGATCCTTCTCAATGTTGAGCGGGTTTTGTGGACGCTCGGCCTTGCGCTCCACGCCGGAACGGGAGTGCGACAGGCGCGTGGTGAGACGGATGACCACCGGGGTGCGGAACTTCTCGGACATCTCGAACGCATAGTAGGTGATGTCGTAAGCTTCCTGCTGGTTGGAAGGCTCGAAGCACGGGATGAGCGCGAATTTCGCATAGTAGCGGGAATCCTGCTCGTCCTGGGATGAGTGCATGGAGGGGTCGTCGGCGACCACCACCACCAGACCGCCGTTGGCACCGGTGATGGAGGAGTTCATGAACGGGTCGGCGGCCACATTCAGACCCACGTGCTTCATGCACACCATCGCGCGCTTGCCCGCGTAGGACATGCCGATGGCGGACTCCATGGCGGTCTTCTCGTTGCCGGCCCAGATGCTGTGCACCTCGCCAGCCTTGCCCTGCTTGGAGTTCTGGATAAATTCGGTGATTTCAGTTGAAGGAGTGCCCGGATAGGCATACACTCCGGATAATCCGGCGTCCAAAGCGGCCTGAGCCACCGCCTCGTCACCTAAAAACAATGCTTTTGACATAATCTGAAGTACTTTATTGATTGTATATTATTGATTTAAGTTCAACTTTTTATGAAATTTGCAAAAATACAAAATTTTAAGCAAACCACCAAGTGTTTTTCTACATTATTTGCAAATTGAGATTAACGAACGTTGTGAGGGTTTCTTTTGTCGCCACATCAGTCTGAATCTGTGTTATAGAGCAAACATCAAAGAGAAAAAATAGTACTTTTGCCGCGTTTTATGGAAAAAGAGAGAAAAAATTGGATTTTGCCTGTTGTAATGGGTGTTGTGTTGCTCGGCAGCATGTTCGTGGCCACGAGCATCGGGGTGATTTCTATCCCCATGGAAGTCATTCTGCAAAGCACAGGACAAAAATTCGGTCTTTTCCGAAACCTGCAGATCGCCGACTACTATCAGGTCACACTTTGGCAGCTGCGGATTCCGCGCATCGTGATGAGTGTGCTGGCGGGCGCCTCGCTGGCCATCTGCGGCGGTGTCTTCCAGAGCATCTTCCGGAATCCTGTCTGCGACCCTTACATCCTCGGCATCTCTTCAGGTGCCTCATTAGGCGCGGCCATCGCCTTCATCCTCGGCTGGGACGCGGCTCTTTTCGGCATCACCCTGCCCGCCTTGGCCACGGCTTTGCTCACTCTCCTGCTGATTCTCGGCATAGCCCGCATCAAAGGGAAACACAACACCAACACCCTGCTGCTCATCGGCATAGCCCTCAATTTCTTCATCTCCGCTGTCATCACCCTGTTAGTGGTTGTCAACCAAAAGGAGATGCATAAGATCTACTTTTGGACTATGGGCAGCCTCACGCATGTTTCCTGGTTTGAGATTGCTTGGCTGCTGCCCATAATGGTTGCCTGCATCTGCATCCTTTTCTACTATTCCAAATCCTTGAACATCATGCAGGTGGGGACGGAAACGGCACAGACGTTGGGCATTGACACGCAAAAGACAACCAACATCGTGCTCATCACCTCATCCGTTTTAATTTCCGTGGTGGTGTCGTTCTGCGGTTCCATCGGCTTCATTGGGCTCATCATGCCGCATGTGGCGCGGCTTCTATTCGGCAGCAACAACCGGAGGCTGTTCACCTATTCCTTGTTCTTCGGAGCCTTTTTCCTGTTGATTGCTGACACTTTGGCGCGCACAATCGCCGCACCCGCCGAACTTCCCGTGGGAAGTATCACCGCTTTGGCAGGAGCTCCTTATTTCATCTATCTGATTCTAAAGAAGTAAGAACAAAAAACGGCAAGTTCATTCCTTTTCTTTTGTTTGCGTATTTTTTGTACTTTTGCCGCCGTTTTTTCAAAAAATCATTAGCAATGAATAAAAAATCTACTCTTATCCTCTTGGCTGTTTGCCTGTTTGGAGTTTTTAACTTGAGCGCACAAAAGCCGGTCCGGCATTTCCTTTCCTTGAATGCAAGCACTGCAAGCACTGGCCAAATACGGTCCACTTCCCATTATAATTTCAGCCCATTTTTTGGCGGAAGCGAAAACCTCGGCATCGGCTACCAGCTGTATGCCAACCATTTCACGTTCAGCATAGGGACGGAAATAGGTGCTTCAGTGATAACTAATTACTCCAAAGAACCGATTACGATTGGTAAAAAAACCATCCCCGAAGGGACTTTGGAACTGCTCGGGAACGGTCACATGAATTTTCCTGTCATGATTGGCGGTGAGTTCAACAAATTCTATTTCAAAGTGGGTGTGGTTCCCGCTTACAACATCCTCAATGCCGCCACCATTATCGGTCCTGTGTTAAATCCGGAGGATCCCCATCCCTACAAGACCACGAAAAAACTCCTTTACCAAAACCCCTTCCAACTCTATGGACGTGTTGAGATAGGCGGTTCTTTCGGCCATTTCACCCCGTTTGAAGACACTGACCAACCGAGGGCTCGTTTCTATCTGGGAGGTTTCGTTGACTTCGGCATCACCAAAGATATGCCGAAAGTGTCACGCGGATCCTACAAGAACAGAATCCCCTACGCCATCAGCGACGAAGGATATCAGGACGTGCTTCACCAAATTCAAATAGGGCTTCGTTTTACCTGCCTGCTGAATTTCGCAAAATAAAACATTTTTCACCCTACCCTTTTTCCGCAACCCAGTTGCAAATATAGCCAAAAACACGTGTTTGCAACTGGGTTGCGTATTGTTTTCCGTACTTTTGCCACCGAAAATCAAAGCAGGTGAAAAGCCTGTGTGTAATGAATAATACGGAAAAACAAGACTTATGAAGCATATTCATCATCATCTGGAAGAATCACAACATCACCATGGGGAGTGTTGCAACCACTGCAATGGACATGGGGAGGGACACCATCATCATCACGAAAATAATTTGAAAGGACAAATCATCCGGATTGCCATCACCGTAATCTTGCTGATTGCGGCCGTTTTGGTTGAAAAATATTGCAGTCTTTCAACATGGCAGCTCCTTCTGGTCTATCTCGTCCCCTATCTGTTCATCGGTTTTGAAACACTTAAAGAGGCGGTGGAAGGGTTGGTTCACGGCAATGCGCTCAACGAGCACTTCCTGATGTCGGTGGCCACTATCGGCGCGTTGTGCATCGGTTTCCTGCCCGGTGCCGAAACACAGTTCCCGGAAGCGGTATTCGTGATGCTCTTTTTCCAAATCGGGGAACTTTTTGAAGGCTACGCAGAAGGCAAGAGCCGCGACAGCATCGCCCATCTGATGGACATCCGCCCCGACACCGCCAATGTGGAACGCAACGGCGAAATCGTCACCATGAAGCCGGAACAGGTGTCCGTTGGCGAAACCATCATCGTCCGTCCGGGTGAACGAATCCCGCTTGACGGTGTTGTCACGGAAGGACAATCAGCGATAAACACCGTGGCTCTGACTGGCGAGAGCATGCCCCGTGAAGCAGGCATTGGCGAGGAAGTGTTCTCAGGGTGTGTCAACCTGTCGGGGGTCATCCGGATCCGCACCACCAAAAATTTCGGGGAGAGCACCGCTTCCAAAATCATCGAGTTGGTGGAGAATGCCAAAGAACGGAAATCCAAGAGCGAGACGTTCATCTCACGGTTTGCCCGCATATACACTCCTGTAGTGGTGTTCGCGGCCATCGCGCTGGCCTTGTTGCCTCCGCTCTTCTCTGGCCATTTCGCCACAGCCTTTCCTGTATGGCTTTACCGCGCCCTACTCTTCTTAGTGGTCTCCTGCCCGTGCGCCCTGGTCATCAGCGTGCCGCTCACCTTCTTCGGGGGGATCGGCGGCGCGTCGCGCAACGGCATCCTCGTCAAAGGGGCCAACCTGATGGACAAACTCTCCAAAGTCAGCACTGTGGTTTTCGACAAGACCGGTACGCTGACGCACGGACAATTCGCCGTGGACGCTGTTCATCCCGAACAACTTGACGAGCAGCAACTGCTGCATCTTGCCGCGCATGTGGAACACTTCTCCACGCACCCCATAGGCGCGGCCCTTAGAGACGCCTTCCCGAACGAAGCCACCGACGGATGCTCGGTCACAGACGTGGAAGAGATTGCCGGACAAGGCGTTCGCGCTAATGTAAGCGGCAAAATCGTCTGCGTGGGCAACGCCAAAATGATGGAAACCGCCGGTATCAAATGGCACGATTGCCATCTGGTCGGCACCATTGTCCATGTGGCTGTAGATGGCGAATACGCGGGCCACATCGTGATCAACGACCGCATCAAGGACGACAGTGCGGAAAGTATTGCCATGTTGAAGAATCTCGGAGTAAGCCGCATCGTGATGCTCACCGGCGACCGCGAAGAGGTAGGCAAGGATGTTGCGGGAAAGCTTCAAATCAGCGAGTACCATGCGAATCTGATGCCAGCTGACAAAGTCAGCCATATTGAACAGCTTTTGGCTGAAAAGCACGACAAAGGCGCGGTGGCTTTTGTGGGCGACGGCATCAACGACGCCCCCGTGCTGGCTCGTGCCGACATTGGAATCGCAATGGGCGGTTTAGGCAGCGACGCGGCCATCGAAGCAGCCGATGTAGTGCTGATGAACGACAAGCCCTCCAAAATCGCCACTGCCATCCAGATTGCCCGCCGCACATTGCGCATCGCCCGGCAGAACGTCTGGTTCGCCATCGGAGTCAAAGTGGCCGTACTGATACTCGCCACAGTCGGCTTGGCAACCTTATGGATGGCCGTTTTCGCCGATGTCGGGGTGACTGTGTTAGCGGTGTTGAATGCGATGAGGACACTAAAATGTAGAATGTAAAATGTAGAATGATGAATGTAGAGACGTTTCATGAAACGTCTCTACAAATCACCAATCACTATTCACTAATCACAATTATGGACATAAACAAAAAGAAATTGGTTTCAGATGAACAAATCTTGCGGGAAGCGGGCATCCGCGTGACGGCGGTGAGGCTTTTGGTTTGGAGAACGATTCACCGGGAGTTTTCCGGCATATTCAATCTGGCGGAACTGGAGCAAAAACTCCCCACTGTGGATAAATCCACCCTCTTCAGAACATTGGGTTTGTTGAGTGAAAACCATCTGTTAGACACCATCGACGATGGCTCCGGTTCCCAAAAATACTGCATCCGCCATTTTGGCGATGCCCAGTCTGAGATGAGACACGTCCATTTCAACTGCCGGATATGCCATCAGACCGTATGCTTGACGGATGTCATCCTTCCGGAAGTGACGCTGCCTGAGGGATATACTGTGGAAGACACCGAATATGTAGTGAAAGGTGTTTGCCCCAAGTGTGCCGGAAAATAACCTGACGGCTACTGACAAGACCTTTTATTCAATCGCATTCGCAGAAAATCAGAACGAAGAACTTGCGACCAGCTGTTCAATCTCCTTCTGCAATTTCTCGGAAACGGGGACTAACGGCAGCCTCAACTCATTCTCTATCATATTCTTGGCTGCCATAATCGCTTTCACGCCAGCGGGACTACCCTCTTTGAAACAATCAATCGTCAACGGCACCAATTGCTGGTGGATAAGTCGGGCGTCTTCCAGCTGCTGGTCCATGACATGATGCACCATCTGGGCCACTTTTCCCGGATAGGCGTTGGCCATCACCGAGATAAGCCCGTCAGCACCGGCGGCCATGAGCGGCAACGTCAGCAGGTCATCACCGGAAATCACCAGAAAATTGTCGGGACGTTTGCATATCAGTTGCAGGATTTGCTTCATAAAACCGGAAGCCTCCTTGATGCCAACCACATTCGGGCATTCCGCCGCAATCTGCAGCGTTGTGGTCACCTCCAAGTTGCAGGAAGTTCGACCCGGCACGTTATACAAGAACACAGGCTTGTCTGTTGCACTTGTAAAAGCCTTGTAATGAGCCACCAATCCGGCTTGCGACGGTTTATTGTAATAGGGTGTTACGGTCAAGATGGCATCCACTTCGAATTGGGCGAGATGTTCCAGTTTCCGAATCATGAACTGCGTGTTCGGACCGCCCAAGCCCACCATCACAGGGAGACGATGCGCGTTAGCCTCTAAAATACAGCTTAGGACATCATCTTTTTCTGCAGGTGAAAGCGTCGGGTACTCACTGGTGGTGCCTAACGCTAAAAGATAATCAACACCTTCTTCCACCACCCTGTTGACCAATGCGGAAAGACTTGCAAAATCTATCTGACCATCATTCTTGAAGGGCGTTATCAAAGCGACACCCAATCCTCTGAACATCTGTTGAATACTGTTTCTCATTTTCCGGCAAGTTTTTGGGTGTATTTGAAAGCGGAATTCAAAAACTGTATATAATTCCCGTTTTCTGTTTGAATAAAAAGGTCATAAATATCCTGATAATCAGCACAACTGCCAATCACAAATCTGGCAGCGGCAATAGAGAGAATATCTTCAACAGGAGCGTGGTAACGATAGTTGAAATCAAGGAGAATGTCAAAGTCACGATTAATGAAATCCTGAACTTGAACCACGTTGGGTTCACCGCACCAAGTGAGCTGCTTTTGGCAGAAATAATCCGCAGAAAGTTGTTGCAGACAATAAAAAGGCACATATTTCTCATCAATATAGCCTATAAGATGCACCATCTTTCCACTCTGTTGAAGTTGTGTGAAAATCCGGAAGATGGATTTGTAGGAATCCTCATCTGTGATTTCGCAAATAATGCCGACCGAATTGGCTTTTTCCAAAGCGCACACTTCTCTATGCTTATCCGGTTTTTTTGCCGCGATATGCTTTTTCAGGAAGTATTTTTTTATTTTGTCAAACATAAAAATGGCTTTACTGATGAAATGGCAAAAATACAAAAAATCCACTTATGTTGGCATAATTTTTGTACATTTGCCCCCAATTTTTAAAGACCTTATTTATGGACATCAAATATTCCGAAGAGATGAACTATATTTTGGCCGAAGCTCATGAACTGGCCAAAACATATCACTCTCAACAGATTGGCTTAGAACACCTTATGGTTTGTTTACTCCGCTATCCCGGGGAAAGCGTCACTAAAAAAATATTCTCCGTCTTTCAAATTGACCTTGACGGATTACGCACCCGACTGGAACAAATGTTAGAAATGCCGGACAGTCAGGCAGACAATCCTGTGGAAAAAATCCCCATGAGCGTGCAAGCTCAAGGGCGATTGCATCTGTCTTACCTGTTCTCCAAACAATACAGGAGCGAGGCGGTGGAATCCTACCACCTTGTCCTCGCCATCCTGAAACCCGCGCAGTTGGACAGCCAGAACACCATCAAGATGCTGTTGGGACAGGCAGGAATCACATTTGAGACGTTTGAGGACGAACTGCGTCACGAGCTGCATCTTTCCGATTCTCTGTCTGCCGCAGGGCAGTTCCAAGAGGAAGATGACGAAAACGAACGCCGCACTGTGAGGAAAGGCAAGGATGCGGGCAAATCGGCCACTCCGATGCTCGACAGTTTCGGCAAGGACCTCACCAAGATGGCCGCCGAAGGCAAAATCGACCCTGTGGTGGGCCGCCAGAAAGAGTTGGAGCGCATCGCCCAGATTCTCTGCCGCAGAAAGAAAAACAACCCCGTGCTCATCGGTGAGCCGGGCGTCGGAAAATCTGCTCTCGCAGAGGGCCTTGCCCTGCAAATCTCGTCTGGGCACGTGTCGCGCACGCTCCTCCACAAGCGCATTGTCAGTCTTGACATGGCCGGTCTTGTGGCGGGCACCAAATACCGCGGCCAGTTCGAAGAGCGCGTGAAGACCATCCTCGAAGAGTTGGAAAAAAGCACCGATGTCATCCTTTTCATCGACGAGCTGCACACGATGGTGGGCGCCGGCAACGCCCCCGGCAGCATGGATGCCTCCAACCTCTTCAAGCCCGCCCTCGCACGCGGTGAGCTGCAATGTATCGGCGCCACCACCCTCGACGAATACCGCGAACACATCGAGAAGGACGGTGCCCTCGAACGCCGCTTTCAGAAAATAATCCTCGAACCTGCCACCCCGGAAGAGACGTTGGACATTCTTAACAACATCAAAGACAAATACGAAGACCACCACGCGGTGAAATACAACGACGAAGCCATCAAGGCTTGTGTCGCCATGTCAAACCGCTATATCACAGACCGTTGCTTACCAGACAAGGCCATCGATGTGATGGATGAGGCTGGAGCGCGCCTCCACATCCAGAACATCCATGTGCCGGAAGAGTTGGTTGCCGCAGAGACAGCCATTGCAGAACAGGAAAAACTGAAAGAGGAGGCTATCCGGAACCAGCAGTACAACGATGCCGCCAAATACCGCGACCAAATCAAGATGCTGGAAGAAGAGCGGAAGCTGATTCAGAAGACGTGGGAGAACAGCGTGAACGAAAACCGCCCGACGGTAACGGAAGATATTGTTGCTGAGGTGATTGCTATGATAACAGGCGTTCCCGTGCAGCGCATCGCCAAGAACGAGGGCGAACGTCTGATGCAGATGGCCACCGAGTTGCAAGGAGTGGTCATCGGGCAGGACGAGTCGGTGGTGAAGGTTGCAAAGGCCATCCGCCGCAACCGCGCCGGCCTGAAAGACCCCAACAAGCCTATCGGCACTTTCATCTTCCTCGGACCCACGGGTGTCGGCAAAACCTACTTGGCGAAAGTATTGGCCGAGTATCTGTTTGATTCCCAGGATTCCATCATCCGCATTGACATGAGCGAGTACATGGAGAAGCACACGGTTTCCCGTCTCATCGGTGCGCCTCCGGGCTACGTCGGTTACGAGGAAGGCGGCCAACTCACCGAAAAGGTGCGTCGCAAGCCCTACTCCATCGTGTTGCTTGACGAAATTGAAAAAGCGCACCACGATGTCTATAATGTTCTGCTGCAAGTGTTTGACGAAGGTCAGCTCACCGATGGCATGGGTCGGAAAGTCGATTTCAAGAACACCATCATCATTATGACCTCCAACGTGGGAACTCGCGAGCTTAAGGACTTCGGCACCGGCATGGGATTCAGCACTGACGCCACCAAGGCCGCGGAGCAAAAAGTGGCGCAGGGTATCCTCGAAAAGGCGCTCAAAGCCACCTTCGCCCCCGAATTCCTCAACCGCGTGGATGATGTCATCTACTTCAACAGTCTTGACAAAGAGGACATTGGCAAAATCATTGACATCGAACTTAAGAAGGTGCTGCAGCGCGTGAAAGACCTCAACGTCGAAATCAGCATCACCGAGAAGGCGAAGAACTTCCTGGTCGATAACGGCTGGGACGCCAACTACGGCGCACGCCCGCTCAAGCGCACCATCCAGAAATACGTTGAAGACGTCCTCGCCGAAGAGATCCTCAACATGACGCTCACCTCCGGTGACTCCGTCCAACTCGACTACGACGATCTGAAAGAGGAAATGCTCGTTGAACATATTAATTCATAATTCATAATGCATAATGCATAATTTCACAGCCAAAGAGGAAAACAATGAAGAACTATAAAGAGAAACTGAACAAAATACGCGCCTTCATCCTGGACTTTGACGGGGTGCTGTCGAACGGGATGGTTTATGTGACGGCCGATGGCGAGCAGGTGCGCGCCACGAATGTCAAAGACGGCTATGCGCTGCATTATGCCCTCAAGAAAGGGTACAAAGTGGTTGTTATTTCCGGCGGCTATGCCGAATCCATGAAGCTGCGATTCAGAGATTTCCACGGCATGGAGTTTTTCCTGCATGTCAGCGACAAGATCAAAGTCTTCAACGAGTATCTGGCCAACAACGACCTCAAGCCCGAGGAGGTGCTGGTGATGGGCGATGACATCCCCGACTATCCGATGATGAAGCTGGCCGGCGTGAAATGCTGTCCGGCAAACGCCGCCATCGAAATACAGGAGCTGGCCGACTACATCTCCATACGCAACGGCGGCGACGGTGCGGTCCGCGACGTCATCGAACAAACGATGCGCCTGCAAGGCACCTGGTTCAACGAAGACGCACACATCTGGTAATTTTTGGCTATTGGCTTTTAGCTGTTGGCTATTAGCTATTGGCTATTCACTGGCGAGAGACCAATGACAATGACTATGACTATAACTATGACTTTTCACCACTGAACTCTAACCTTATAACCTTTGAACCTTGAACTATAACCCACAGCTTCAATAACCAATAACCCATAACCTATAACCATTCAATGTTATACACCATCATCTTCAGCATCATCGGTCTCGCAATGGGCGGGCTGGGCGGAGCTTTCGGAGGATTCCTGATCGGCTCCCTGTTCGACAGCATCCGCAACCGACGCAGAGCGCAAAGAGCGCAGGAGGAGTTCAACGAGAGCCGTCAGCAGTATTACAACAATCCAGAACAATTTGAAGAGCAGCTACTTACACTTATCGGATATGTAGCCAAGGCCGACAATAACCGCCTGCTCCAATCCGAACTAAACTATTGCAAACAATATTTCCAGAGAACGTTCCCGCACAGCGACATCTCGCAACTGATGCTCAAGTTCCGCGACATCCTGAATGCCGACGACACAGACAGTGCGTGCCAGAATGCCTGCGAAAAAATCCGCCAGTATGCCACCATCCATGAGAAAATGGCTATCCTGCAGTGTCTCTTCGGTTTCGCCACTGCCGACGGGAACGCCCACCAACAGGAACTGGAAGCCATCCGCAGGATTTCCGGCTGGTGCGGTGTGGACAATGTCACCTACGAAGCCCTCAAGATGATGTATGTCAGCTTCTCCGCAGGGAGCAGCTATGGTGGAGGATACTCCGGAGGCTATGGTGGCGGGTATTCGGGCGGCTACGGAGGAGGTTACTACGACCAGTCCGGAGGCAGCACCTACACCCCGCGTTCCGGCCCGAGCTTAGACGACTGCTACAAGATTTTGGAAGTCTCCCCTGACGCCACCGACGAAGAGGTGAAGAAGGCCTACCGTGTGGCGGCCATGAAGCACCACCCCGACAAGGTAAGCCACCTCGGCGAGGATGTCCGCAAGAAAGCCGAAGAAAAATTCGCCAAGGTCAACGAAGCGTATGACAAAATCAAGGCCGCACGAGGGATGAAGTAATTCAGAATTCAGAATGCATAATGCATAATTATATGAAAAGGGACAATATCCTTATCGTTGATGACAACGCGGGCATCCGAACCACGTTGCAGATTCTGCTGGACGGGAAATGCGCGGCCGTGGAGACTATTGCTTCCCCGAAAGTGCTCGTCAGCACGGTGCAGCGTTTCCGCCCCGATGTGATCCTGCTCGACATGAACTTCGAGTCCGACATCAACACCGGCAACGAAGGATTGTACTGGCTCGCCGAGCTGAAGCGGCAATTCCCTGACATTGTGGTGATTCTGATGACTGCCTACGCTGACATCGCCCTTGCAGTGGAAGGCATGAAGCGCGGGGCCTTCGATTTCATCGTGAAACCCTGGGACAACGACAAGCTGATGGAAACTCTTGAGGCCGCCAGCCAACAACGCAAAGGCAAGGTTCCTTCCCAGCAGTCCGACACCGCGATGCCCATGCTGTGGGGAGATTCCCCGAAAATGACCGATCTTCGCCGCATGACGGAAAAAATCGCCCCGACAGAGGCCACCGTTCTCATCACCGGCGAGAACGGCACTGGAAAAGACATGTTAGCGAACGAAATACACCGACTATCCGCACGCGCTGGAAAACCCATGGTGAGTGTCGATATCGGTTCCTTATCGGAGACCCTTTTCGAAAGCGAGCTATTCGGACATGTCAAAGGGGCTTTCACCGACGCCCGCACTGACCATACGGGCAAATTTGAGCTGGCCAACGGCACCACCCTCTTCTTGGATGAAATCGGCAACATCCCGTTGAACCTGCAAGCCAAGCTGTTACGTGTCTTGCAGAACCGTTGTGTCACCAAAGTCGGCGACACCAAGTCCGTGCCCATCGACATCCGGCTCATCTGCGCCACGAACCGCGACCTGCCCGCCATGGTGCGCGAAGGCCGTTTCCGCGAAGATCTCTACTACCGCATCAACACCGTGACCCTGCAACTGCCGCCGCTACGTGAGCGCACTGACGAAATTGCCGCATTAGCCAACTCATTCACAATTCGTTACGCCAAGAAATACCGCCGCAATGTAACCGGCGTCTCCGATGAGGCGATTGCGCTGTTGAGTCACTGCCGCTGGCCCGGCAACGTACGCGAATTGCAAAACTGCATTGAAAAGGCCGTCATCTTGGCGGACAACTCCATTCTTCAACCCGAAGACCTGCAAATTGATAAATCCGCACTAAACACCGGCATCTCGTCTGTTGCGGAAACATTAGAAGATGCCGAAGAACAGGTCATCCGCAACGCCGTGAAAAAGTACAACGGCAATCTCTCTTTGGTAGCCAAAGCATTGAACATCAGCCGTCCCACATTATACAATCGGTTGAAAAAATACGGAATATGAGTACATGGCTATGGATAGTCCTCTTGTTGGTAACCTCACTGGTCGCCATTATCGCGACCGCATGGTGGGTCAACAAGCGCAACCGTGAAAAGGTGGCCTACATGATGGACGCCCTGGAAGACGGCGAGTCCAACTTCCGTTTCCGGAACGACTCCGCCATGAACCGCGAACTCAACCGGATTCGTGACATCATGGAACGCCAAAGCCGTAAGAACGAGGAAGTTTCATGGAAAAAGCTGTTCCGGGTCATCACGCACGAAATCATGAACACCGTCACCCCGATTGCCGCCCTCAGCGATGCCCTCTCCAAAGACGATCAGCTGGACGTGAAAGCCGGCCTCACAACGATTTCCTCCTCATCCAAAGAGTTGATCCGATTCGTGGAATCGTACCGCAACTTCACCAAAGCGGTACCGCCGGTCTTCAAAGCCGTGATGGTCGATAATCTGGTGGAGAATGCCATCCGACTGAACAAATCCCGGACACAGGAAAAAGGGGTAACGCTGACTTATCAGGCCAAAACACCAGACCTATTGCTATACGTCGATGAAGGGCAAATTATGCATATCTTCAACAACTTGATAAAGAATGCGATAGAAGCAGGGGCCACGGCCATTACCATTTCCGCTTACATGGACAAAGAGGATCGGACCGTCATCAGTGTCAGCAACAACGGACAAGCAATTCCGTTGCACAAGACGGAGGAGATTTTCGTGCCGTTTTTCACCACAAAGCCGCAGGGAACGGGAGTTGGACTGAGCTTGTCACGCCGCATCATGTCCGCCCATCACGGTACCCTCACACTCGTCCAAAGCGACGCCACCCAGACGATTTTCGCAATGGTGTTCGCTTGATTTGTAAAATCCCCTTACACCCTGTAAGATTTTCTTACACTTTCCTTTCGCCTTCTTTCGCTGAGTATCTAACAACCAGCACATTACGGTTTTGGCATTCTTTTGGCATGTTCTTTTCGGAATTGTAGAGACGTGCCATGGCGCGTCTCTACAACGGCAAAAACGAGAAAGTATGTCAAGAAGTACGACCATATCCCTATTGATGATGCTGTTGTTCGGAACGGCGTACGCGCAGGACACGGCGGTGATGACCCTGCGCGACTGTATCCGCTATGCCTTGTCGCATTCTGCGGAGATGCGCGTGCTGCAGGCCGACCTCGGCGACGCGCAGTTAGCCCGCCGCAACGCCATCCTCAACGCCTTCACCCCGGTGGTCAGCGGCGATGTTTACGCTTACTCCAACTTCGGCCGTTCCATCGACCCAGAGACCAATACTTATAGTACCACCGCCTCCTTCCACAATGGTTACGGTGTCTCTGCCGGCATCACCCTTTTCAATGGATTCAGAGCCGTCAATAACATGAAAATCACGAAACTGGCGGAGGCGACGGGCGTGACGAGAATCCAGCAGAGCGAAGACCGGATCCGCCTCGCCACGATGGAGGCATACTGCAACGTACTCTATTACACGGAGTTACTGAAAACGCTACAAGCGCAGACGGAGACGGCTGAGACGGCCTTGCGGCTCGCGCAACGGCAGAAGGAGTTGGGACAGAAATCGCCGGCGGATGTGCTGCAAATGGAGGCAGACCTCTCCGACCGCAGGTACAGATTCATCGTCTGTGAAAACCAACTTCAGAACGCCTATATCACGTTGAAAGACATTATGTTATATCCGACAGAACAGCCGTTCTCAGTCGCGGATGTGGAAACGGATACGGTGCTGTCGGATGCGGTACGTGCAATGGAGGTGGATCGGGCGGCGGAGCGTCTGCCGGCCGTAATCATAGCCGAAAATGAGCGGCAGACCGCCCGCCTCGCCCTCAAAACCGCGAAGTGGCAGCTGCTACCGTCACTGTCGCTGTATGGCGGATGGTCCTCGACCTACTTCACCTACCCGGGGCGCACGGACTACGTGCCCGTTCCCTATTGGAAGCAACTCTCCGACAACGGCGGCGAGTACGTGCAGTTGTCGCTGAGCATCCCGATTTACGACCGATTGTCGCGGCAGACGGAAATCGCACGGCGACGCAACGACTGCGATCGTGCGGAAGCCCGATACGCACAGGCCCGGCAGACCGTGGAGGCCGAAATCCACCGCGCTCTCGCCGACCGCGACGGGGCCGCCGCAGCCCTCCGTCAGGCCGAACAGCACGCCGCCCTGCAGCAGCAACTCTACACGCTGAGTGCCAGACAGTTCGAGCAAGGGCTCATCTCCGCCCTCGACTACCGGACCGTCGCCGACAACCACCTGAACGCCACCGCCGAACTGCTCAACGCGAAGCTGCAGCTGTTTCTGAAGACGTGGGTGGTGAGATATTATTTTGGAGTTAGTAGTTAGCAGTTAGTAGTTATGGACAGACAGATAGAACCAGCAAAAGGAATCCGCAAACTCTTTACCCGCAAGGCACTGCCATATTGGGGCGGGGCGCTGCTACTCGTCTTCATCGGGTGGCTGGCACTGCGCGACGACGCCAGGAAATTGCGTGTGGGCGGAGAAGCAATCACCGTCAGCGAGGTGCGATGCGGCGAGTTCAACGACTACATCCGCATCAGCGGGCGCGTGGTACCGATGACCACTGTGCAGCTCAGCCCGTTGGAGGGCGGCGTGGTGCAGGCAATCGTCGCGGAGGAGGGCGCGCACGTCCGCGAGGGCGACGTCATCCTGGTCCTCAGCAACGAGAGTCTCGACATGCAGATTCTCAACGCTGAGGCCGACCTCGCCGAGAAGGAGAACATCCTCCGCAACACGATGATCCAGATGGAACAGCAGAAGCTGAGCCTCCAGCAGGAGAAACTGCAGCTGCAGATGGAGGTGCGCCGCAAGAAACGCACTTACGAGTCGCAAAAGTCTCTCTATCAGGACAATCTCATCGCCAAGGAGCTGTTTTTGCAGGCCGAGGAGGATTACCAACTGGCCCAAGACCGCCTCAGGCTGGTGGAGAACCGCGCCAAGCAAGACAGCCTCTACCGGTCGGTGGAGATCCGGCAGATGCGCGAAAGCCTGGAGAACATGCGGCTTAACATGCAGATGATACGGCACAGGAAAGAGAATCTCACCATCAAAGCCCCGATTGACGGCGAGCTGGGCCTCGTCGATGTGGTGCTCGGACAGTCTGTCGCGATGGGCAGCAAGGTCGGACAGATCAACAATCAGGACAACTACAAGATCGAAGCCCTGATTGACGAGCACTACATCGACCGGGTGACAGCGGGGTTGGAGGCCGACTTCGAGCGACAGGGCGGCAAGTGCAACGTGCTGATACGCAAGGTCTATCCCGAAGTCCGAGACGGCAAGTTCAAGGCCGACTTTAAATTTGCGGACGGTCAGCCGGAAAATATCCGCAACGGTCAGACGTTCTATCTGAACCTGCAGCTCGGTCAGCCGGTGGAGGCCGTCCTCATCCCGCGCGGCGCCTTCTACCAGAAGACCGGCGGCAAGTGGATATACGTGGTCTCCCCCGACGGCAAACGTGCCGTGAAGCGGGACATCCGCATCGGTCGCCAGAACCCGCAGTACTACGAGGTGTTGGAAGGTCTTGAACCGGGCGAGAAGGTGATTACGTCGTCGTATGATGGATACGGGGAGGCGGAAGTGTTGGAAATTAAGAATTAAGAATTATGAATTATGAATGATGGGGATAGTATATGCTTATAAACTGTTGGTTATGGACAACGCTTTGGTTTTCGTAAATATGAGATTGCGCCAACCTTGTGGTAGAATTCTGGCGTAATCTCTGTTTTTTTATGAGATTGCGCCAAGGAAGTTGTTTTGCAAAGGGGCGATGGCAAGTCCCAAAAATAGTATTTTTGCCATTATGAAAGTTTCAATGATGACCTTTGAAAAAATGATGATACCTGTAAAGAAACCTTACACCTGCTGTAAGAAATCTTTACAGCGGCCCTTTTGTTTGATGTTTAGATGATTGACAACCAAAGGTTTATGTTTTTGGCACGGAAAATGATGTATGAGAATGATGAAGAACGATGTATGGATGTTTATAAAAAAAATAAATCCTTAAGCAGCCTCGGAGATGCAAGACGCGCGAAGCGCTAATAACCCCATACAAGCGAAGCGCAGTGTGGGGCTTAAAACAAAAAAATATGAAAAGTTACCTTAAATTCCTCAGTCGCAACAAACTCTACACCGCCGTTGAGGCGGTGGGGCTGGTCGTGAGCCTCGCCTTCGTCATCCTAATCGGCAGTTACGTGACGCAACATCTGGCCGTCGTGTATCAGCAACCTGGCCATGACCGCATTTACGGCCTCGGAACCACCTCTAACTTGGGACTTTCAGTGTGGGATAAGTCCTCTATCGAAGCGCAGGTGCCTGGAATCGAGGCTATAGCTCGCTTTGGCTATGCCACCGACGAGATTTCTTACCATAAAAAAAACTATGAAGCGGAAGTTCGTCAGGTGGATGCGGAGTTCTTCAAGATCTTTCCCCAGTTTAGCCTTGTGGAGGGCACAGCCATCCCGTTCGACGGCACCCATAACGCCATTGTCAGCCGGAGTTTCGCGAACAGTCTGGAGAAAAAGGGCGACCTTATAGGACAACGTTTCGTCATAGAAGGAGAGGAGGAGGAATACATCATTTGCGGCATCATGGATGGTCCAGAAAACACCTTGGTTGCCCACATTGATGTACTGATTCCGGTGAATGAGAAATGGTGGGCTGGGCGCGAACCTTTCCACAGCGTGGACGGCACGAAGACCTTTATTCGCAGGATGGAAAACACCAACGAAGAAGATTTCAAGGCACAAATACTTGAAGTATGCCGTCAAAACTATGGATCGTGGATAAATAAAGAACTTAAAATATTCAGTTTCAAGGAGATGTTCTTCCGCACTGAGAACGATTATGTATTACGCAGCGGCAACCTCAGCAGCATACGGATATTGTCAGCGGTGGTGTTCCTTCTCCTTCTGTCGGCGCTCGTCAACTACGTCAACCTCAACATGGCGTTGGTGGGTAAACGCGCCAAGGAGATGGCCACCCGCAGGCTTTTGGGTGCGCAGAAACTTTCCGTCATGGGCAAGTTTATCGTCGAATCCGTCTTGTTCACGGCGGTGTGTTTTGTTTTCGCCCTTTTGATGGCTCACGCCCTTGTTCCCATGATGAACTGGCTGTTGGCCAGCTCAACACCGGAAAGCGACATTCAATTGCAGTTGATGATGAAACCGACTTATATAGTCGCGTATCTGAGCGGAATCTTGCTGATGGGAACGCTCTCGGGATGGTTACCCGCACTGTATGCATCGTATTACGAACCCATTGATGTGGTGCGGGGTACATTTCGCCATCACAGCAAGATGTGGCTCAGCAAAATCTTCATTATCTTCCAAAACGTCTTGTCTGTTATACTGATAGCCATCGCCATCGTAATGGAGGTTCAGATGTGGCACATGATCAGGCGACCTACCCATGCGAACACGAAAGACTTGTTTTACATCAGCGGCATCTGGTATTCTGTGCCTCATTTGGCGACTTTGGCCGACGAAATAGCGCAACTGCCTTGTGTCAAGGAGGTCGGCATTGGGAGAGGATTTCCCGGAAGCGCGGCTTATTCTGTCGGCATACGTTTGGAAGAGGAAGATTTCATCTTGAAGTTGCTCATCGGTGACAGTGCCTATTTTCGCATGTTAGGTTTCGAGGTGGTGAAGGATTTCGGCCATCCACTCGCCAACTCGCTTTGGTTAGGGGAACATGCATATACCAAAAGCGGGGCTTCTGACACTTCCGTTACCATGCCGAAAAAACTTGCAATCATGATGAATCAGGATGCCGACTACATCGGCGGAATGCTTAAAGATTTCCCGGGGGAGAGCGCGGCCTCTCCGGATGGCTTAAGCAACCAGAACGTGGGTGTACTGGTACAGGAAACCCGGAAGTTGGCATGGGCAAGCGACCTGTTTGTCAGAACCATCGGCGACCATTCGGAGGCCCGGAAGATCATCCTGAAACAGTGCCAGCTGTGGGCGG
Source organism: Bacteroidales bacterium (assembly GCA_017525245.1). Taxonomy (GTDB): domain Bacteria; phylum Bacteroidota; class Bacteroidia; order Bacteroidales; family WCHB1-69; genus F23-D06. The sequence goes on from JAFXTE010000008.1 coordinate 56,054, forward strand.
AAAAGGATGGGGAACCCTTTGCTGGGCAGGATGACTGCGGCTATGTGGATGACTTGAATCTTAAGTCGTTGGAGCCGGCCAAGCGCACCGTACGGTTGTTGGAGATTTTCATGGGGTTATCGGTGCTGCTGTCCCTGCTCGGTCTCGTCGCCATGAGCACCTACTATTGCGATGAAGGAAGCCACAGCATCGCCATCCGCAAGGTTTTCGGCAGCGACGTCAACCGCGAGTTGCGGCGCACGGTGAAGGGCTACATGATGCTCGTCGGAATCGCCGCCATCATCGGAGCTCCCCTTGCGGTTTGGCTTAGCGGCAAATACTTGGAACGTTTTGCCTACCGTATCGAGCATTACGGTTGGATCATTGTCGTGGCGCTTGTGGTCACCATGCTGCTGGCATTTCTTTCCGTCCTCTGGCAGACCCTCCGCGCCGCGAAGACGAATCCTGCGGAAGCTCTGAAGAAAGAGTAAACGGCTAACAATCGTCGGCGAATTGAGCGAATTATGCGAATTATATAAAGACATATTCCTTGAGCAGCCCCGGCAGGGGCAAGAGCTTGGTAGCCCCATACAAGGCGAAGCCGCAGTGTGGGGGACATCAGAACGAACAATTTAATACCCATTATTATGATACAAGTACAAAACCTCACCAAAATCTTCCGCACGGAAGACATCGAAACCCTCGCATTAGACGGGGTGTCATTCACCATCAACGATGGCGAGTTCGTCGCCGTCATGGGGCCGTCGGGCTGCGGCAAATCCACGCTGCTCAACATCCTCGGCCTCCTGGATAATCCCACCGAGGGCACCTATGAGCTGCTCGGACAGCAGGTCGGCAGCCTGAAGGAGAAGGAGCGCACCAAGTTCCGCAAGGGCAACATCGGCTTCGTGTTCCAGAGCTTCAACCTCATCGACGAGCTGAACGTCTATGAAAACATAGAGCTGCCGCTGCGCTACCTGAACATCAGCGCCACGGAGCGCAAGGAGCGGGTCACGGCCATGATGAAGCGAATGGCCATCACCCACCGCGCCAAGCACTTCCCGCAGCAGCTCTCGGGCGGACAGCAGCAACGCGTCGCCATCGCCCGCGCCGTGGTCGCCAACCCCAAGCTCATCCTCGCCGACGAGCCTACTGGCAACCTCGATTCCAAGAACGGCAAGGAGGTGATGGACCTGCTCACCGAGCTGCACAAGGAGGGCACCACCATCGTGATGGTCACCCACTCGCAGCGCGACGCGGGCTATGCCGACCGCATCATCAACCTTTTCGACGGCAGGATCGTCGAGGATGTGCTGCCGGAACTGTGAGCGGCGAACAAACGTCGGCGAATTGAGCGAATTACACGAATTTTATCATAGAACATATTCCAAAAAGGGCTGAAAACCCGACCTATGTCAACCCAGTGTGAGCGAAGCGAGCTCTGGGATAAAACCAACATGATATGAAATCGTACCTCAAATTCCTCAGCAGAAACAAACTCTACACCGCCGTGGAGGCGGTGGGACTGGTGGTGAGCCTCGCGTTCGTGATCATCATCGGCAGCTACGTATGGCAGCAGTACAGCATCACGCGCGAGAGTTCCGACCGGAAGGACATCTACACCTTCGGAACGCCAAACTGCACGGGGCTCACCTACGCCTTCCCCGATGAGCTGCTCGCGCGGGTTCCCGAGGTGGAGGCAGCGGTGCGCTATTGCGGGTGCCAGACGACAGTCGCCCAGATGGGGGACGAGTATGTGCCGGTGAATGCGGTCGCCGTGGAGAAGGACTTCTTCACGATGTTCCCGCACCTCGGCCGCTTCGTCGAAGGCGGTCCAGAATGCCTTGATGCGCCTTCGAATGTGATTGTTTGCGAGACCTTTGCACGACAGCACGACCTGAAATTTGGTCAGACAATCCGTATGGAAGGAGAAGAGTATCTCGTCGCGGGCATCATCAAGGATTTTGAAAACACCATTTTCGAAAACAGCGATCTGATTGTCAATGTACGCCATCCCGCCAACCGGTTTGCCATCGAATCGCCCTACGATGGTTTCGGTACGACTATCACCTTTGCGAAAATCGCTAAAGGCACTGACCCACAGGTGGTTTACGACAAAGTGAAAAAAGTCTGCAAGGAGATTTATCCTCTCCATTACGGTCATGGATCCTTCTTCGAAGAGTTGGAAATGACCCGATTCGACCAGCTGTTCTTCAAAGAGGATATTAACAGCTTTTTCAATCAAGGAGACCTTAAAACGCTGAAACTGTTGGCACTCGTCGGGCTGTTGTTGTTGCTTTCTGCGGTGTTAAACTACATCAACCTCTCGTTCGCGCTCACGGGGAAACGCGCCAAGGAGATGGCCACTCGTCGCCTGCTCGGAGCACAGAAAGGGGAGATTGTCTGGAAATATGTCTCTGAATCATTGGTGTTTACGACGGTTTGCTTCAGTTTCGGACTGTTGTTGGCCTACCTGTTGGCACCGTCGGTCAATGCCTTGCTTAACAATCCCGATGTGCCCATTCGGGTACGGATGTCGTTTACGTATATTTTGGCCTATCTTGCTGGTATCTTGGTGGTTGGTGTACTCAATGGCATCATTCCGGCCTTGTTTGCCAGCCGCGTGCAGCCCATCGATGTGGTGAAGGGCACTTTCCGCCGCAACACGAAAATGGTGTTCAACAAGGTGTTCATCGTTGTTCAAGGCATCTTTGCGGTTTTCCTCATCGCGATGGCCATCGTGATGGAGGCGCAGTACCGCACCTCGCTCCACCGTCCGAGGCACTGCAACACACAAGACAAATACTATCTGTTCGTGCCCACTCAAAAACCTCAACCACAGTTGTTTGAGAAACTTGAGAAACTGCCCTGCGTGAAGCGGATTGGCCGAAGTGCAGGTGCCCCTGGTTATCTTTTTGGGATACAGTATAATTGGACAGAGGACCGGAACATCACGTATTGGCATTTGCAAATGGATACGGTTGCCTTTCAGATGCTTGATTTTGAGGTGCTTAAAGATTACAAAGCCCCAATTTACAATTCAATCTGGTTTGGTGAGCGGGCTTTTGCCGCTACAGGTTTCAGCGAAGAGGACCACGTCATCAGTAATCCTATTACTCCGGGAAAGAAGGAATGCGAGCAGGTGGCGGGTGTGATTCGTGATATTCCCGTTAACAACAACAATATGGGCGAAGAGGCCAATGTCATCATCAGCGTTTTGAGGGAGGAAGATGTTCCGGTGGCTGGTTTCCTGATGGAGATTGCAGGCGACCATTCGGAAGCCGCGAAAGCCATCACCAAGGTGGTTGATGACTGGTGTGGCGAACAGCAGATGTTTTATTATGCCAACGGTTTTATTGACGATTTCTACCGTGATGCGTTGAAACCCGCCAAGAACAACATGCGCTTGTTGGAGATTTTCATGCTGTTGGCCGTGCTGATTTCGCTACTCGGGCTTCTGGCCATGAGCACCTACTATGCGGGCGAGAATGCCAAAGGCATCGCCGTGCGTAAGGTGTTCGGCGGCACCGTCAAGAGCGAGACCCGGCGCACCGTGCGGGAGTACATGCTGCTGGTCGCGGTGGCCTGCGTCATCGGTGTGCCGATAGCGGTCTGGGCGGCGCAGCGTTACTTGGAGGACTTCATCGTCAGGCTGGAGCACTACGGCTGGATCTTCTTCGTCGCCGTGGTCATCTCCCTTGCGATGGCCTTCCTCTCGGTGCTTTGGCAGACCCTCCGCGCCGCGAAGACGAACCCTGCGGTGGTGCTAAAAAAGGAATAAATGTGGGTCAGATAAAAACGTAAAACCAAACATCAATTATATGTATCGAAAAAGTAATCTCCTAATCCAGATACTCTCCCTCGGGGTGGGTCTTGCAATCGGCATCGTGCTGATTGCCAAAGTGTGCTTCGAGTTGTCGTACGACAGTTTCTATAAAGACGTGGACCGTATATATTGTATCCGTTCTGGTTACGAAGTACAGGGCGAATCCAGAGATTTCCCTCAGGTGAGTGGTGCGGTAGCATTTGGCTTCAAGGCAGAGGTGCCGGGAGTGGAAGAAGCCACTCGAATGACTTTCTATTTCAATAGTGACCGTTATTTGGACGAGGATGGCAATGTCATCACCGGAAATCTCCGTTTAGCCGATTCATGCTTCTTCCGCGTTTTTGACCGTCCCATTCTGGCTGGCAATCCGGAGAAAGTGCTGTCAGAGCCGCTATGTTTGATGGTGTCGGAGTCGTTTGCCAAAAAAATGGGTGGCGTGGAGGAATGTATTGGCAAAATCATCTACAACGAGGATGTCCCTTTGTTGAAAATGACTATTGAGGGCGTATTCAAGGATTTCCCTAAAAATGGTTCTATAGACGCCGACATTTTGCTGTCGATGGAGAGTTATTCAAAAAGCAGCACGGAGAACTGGGTCGGTAACGACCGCTATGTGGGATTTGTGAAATTGCAACAAGGTGTTGATCCGCAATCGCTTAACGATGCCATCCGTAGGATGCAGGAGGCTCATCAGCCTTTGCAGGAGTTTGAGAAGAACGGCATGAAGCTGTGGTATTATCTTGCACCATTTGGTAAAACCCACCTCAAGGAGTCTTCGGTGCATTCAATGGTAATACTGCTTTCCGTTATTGCAACAATGCTGATTGTCATCAGCTTACTCAACTATATCCTGATCACAATTTCGTCTATGGTACATCGAGCCAAAGAAATTGGGGTACGAAAGTGCTATGGTGCGAACGCTTTCAGTATTTATGGATTATTGGCTCGGGAGTCGATAATACATCTATTATTGGCACTCGTTTTGGCAGCTGCCATTATTTTTGCCACAAAAGGATTGATACAGAACTTGTTGGGTGTGCCATTTGGGACATTACTTGTTCCCCAAAGCATTTGGACTATTGTGGCTGTGCTGTTGCTTGTGCTGTTCGTTTCCGTTTTCGTTCCTGCGCGGCTTTACATGCGCATTCCCGTTTCGGTGGCCTTCCGCAATTATACGGAAAACTCGCGGCGATGGAAAATAGGACTGCTTGGCGTTCAGGTGTTTATCAATGTATTTGTCGTTTCGATGCTGATGGTCATCGCTTCGCAATATCATAAAATGATGAACGACGACCCGGGCTACAATTATGAGAATGTGTTGTTTGTGGACATGTACGACGGAAATCAAGAGGCTCAACAACGTGTGGTGAACGTTCTTGGCCAACTTTCTGAAGTGACACACATTGCAGCAAGCTATGGTCTTCCTTACATTTGGTCGAATGGCGACAACATATATCTTCCCGGCGACGATCGTGAATTGTTCAACGTGGCCGACCAGTACGAGGCCACAGCGCAATTCTATGCTCTTTTCGGAATGGAGTTTGTTGACGGTCGCGCACCGGCCGATTCCAATGAAGTGGTGGTGAGCGAGAGTTTCGTGAAACGGATGAATGACTTCACGGACTGGAGCGACGGTGCTGTGGGAAAACAGATTATGATTACTGGACACGAAAACTCTTTGACAAATCTTAAATCGTTCACTATTACGGGTGTTTACCGCGACTATCGCTTGGGTAGCCTCTTGGATATGGATACCCGACCGAGCGTGCGTTTCTACGGCAGTTTGGAGGACGGAGAGTCTTATATGCCGCATCTGGTTTTCAAAGTGAATAAAATGGATGAAACCACGATTGGGAAGCTGAAGGAAGCCATTTCTAAGGCCCTTGATGGAAAAGATGTACAGTTGAAAGTATATGCGGACGAAATGCATTCAGCATACGAAGATAGTCGCAAGATGCGCAACACCGTTTTCATCGGTTCCATTTTTGCATTGATGATTGCCATGTTGGGTCTCATCGGTTTCATACGCGATGAGTCGAGTCGTCGGAGCAAAGAAATGGCCATCCGCAAAATTAACGGTGCTACAGAGAGAGATGTGCTAAGCATTTTTGCTTGGGGTGTGTTGAAGTTATCTCTTATTATGTCGATTTTTGCGTGTGTTTTCGCCTATTTCGTTGCCGACAAATGGCTTGAACAGTTCGCCGAGCGCATCGGCCTCTCGCCGTTGTATTTCATTTTTGGCGCAACGGTGGTTCTTCTCATCGTAGCAATCGTAGTCGTTATGAGTAGTATCAGAATTGCGAGGACTAACCCTGCTGAGGCGTTGAAGAAGGAGTAGTTACTTGAAAAGGTCAATTGATATGTGCAAAATGGTCCAAATAACGGTTGAGCGCGGCAAGGGTGTCCAAATCCCCATCAAGGAAAGCCCCGCAGTAAAGTTCCCGGAATCGGCAGAGCTCTTTCAGGAGGGCTTTGCGGTTGGGTTGCCCATGCCTACCGTATGCGATGGTCAAGTCGATGAGCTCCTGCATCCGCTCAAAAGCCTTTTCGGCGTTGTCGCGACGGCCCTTGGCGAGCCATTTCGTGGCACGATAAGTTTCGCTCCCAATATTGGCCATCTGTTTTGCAAAGGGCATCTCGGCCCATGCTCCGTTACTGAGTGTCACGTGCTGCATTATTCAACGAATTTTGAAACGATGGATTTTATTTGTTCCCTGACTTCTGGATTCTCAACATCACGGCTGCGGTTGCCTTGCCAAGAACGGATATTGATTAAGGAGTCGAATTCGATGAAGTCTTCCCCTGTTTCTTCTGGATACAGGTTGAAACCCCAAAGATTTTCCTGCTCCGAACCGTTTTCGAGTAACATCGACTCCAAGTCGGCATGGAGCTCTGCGTCCACAGCAAGAAGACCTTTTCTCACATCGGCCACACACTTAATCATATCAATGAAAGTATTGGATGCCAATTCTTTAAGTTGTTCTCTTGATATTTTTTCAGTAAGTACCTGCATAAATCATTTTTTCGGCAAAAATAATAAAATATCAACTTCCTTGAGCAGCCCCGGAGAGGCAACACGCGCAAAGTGCTAATAACCCCACACAAGCGCAGAGCAGTGTGGAGACTGTGACACAAGCGCAGAGCAGTGTGAAACCTAAAACCAAATGATATGAAAAGCTACCTCAAATTCCTCAGCAGAAACAAACTCTACACCGCCGTGGAGGCGGTGGGACTGGTGGTGAGCCTCGCGTTCGTGATTCTGATCGGCAACTACGTGTGGCAGCAGTACGCCATCTCTCATTCCACCCCTGACGGTGAACGTGTCTATGCCGTGAGCGCTGACAACTACTTCTTCGGACTCTCGTGGTGGGACAAAGCCTGCTTCGAGGAGGAAATTCCCGAGGTGGAGACGGCCTGCCGGATAGGCTCTACCGACGAAGATGCCATTGTCACGTATAAAGGCGAACCATTTAATGCCATTGTGACGTATGGAGACCCAGAGCTGTTCGAAATTTTCTCAGACCACCCCGTGGTGGATGGCAGTCTTGAACCTTACCGGTTGAAGGGACAGTGCCTTGTCTCTGAGTCTTTTGCGAAGCGCGTGCTGGGTGAAAACCCTGTGGGCAAGCAGGTCTCGATGCGTTTTTTTTTCGAGAACGTAGGCGAATACACAGTATGTGGTGTCTATCGTGACTTCACGAACTCGATGATGCCAACCACGGAAGTCCTCCTCAACCCCGAATTTGAGCCGACACATGTCGGGAACGTGCCGTTCAGTTCTGTCGGGAATTTCACGACCTTGCTCAAGGTGCACGAAGGCACAGACAGAGAACTGTTTGCCCAAAAGATAAAAGCTGTCTGCCACAAAAACTACGACCGCATTGGTTTAGTCAAAGATTTTCTCATCTATACGCTACCCGAGGTCTATTTCAACGATAACCAGTTCCATTTCAAGAGCGGCAGTCGGCAAGTGCTGAGGGTTTTGTCGGTTGTGGTGCTTCTGCTCTTCGTCTCCGCGTTGTTCAACTATATCAACCTGAACATGGCCTTGTCGGGGAAACGGGCCAAGGAGATGGCCACGAGACGTCTTCTCGGCACGCAAAAGTCCAGAATCATATTCAACTATATGGTCGAATCCGTTTTGTTTACCGCAGTATGTTTCGTGGGTGCGCTGTTGTTAGCCTATGCGCTGCTCCCCATGATGAACAGTCTGCTGGGGATTTCAGGCGACGACGGCTTCCACGCATGGCAGTTCGCGGCGATTCGGATAGGCATGTCGGCGGCCTGTCTCGCGACCTACCTTTTGGTCATTGTGCTGGCAGGTTGTTTGGCGGGTTTGGCTCCGGCGGCCATGGCGTCGCGATTCGCACCCATAGATGTTGTGCGCGGCCGCTACCGGCTTCGGAGCAAAATGCTGTTCAGCAAGGTGTTCATTGTCTTTCAGAATGTGATCACCGTCGTGATGATTGCCTTGGCACTGCTGATGGAAGTGCAGATGCGCTATATGCTCAACCGTCCTCTCAACGCTCGCTCCGAAGGACTGTACTCGCTTCAGTTTTTCACTCAGAACTACACAAAAGTGCAGCCGCTTATCGACCGTTTGGAGATGATTCCCGAGGTGGAAAGCGTTGGCTGCGGGCGCGGTTTCGCCGGGCAGATCCAGCAGCTTTTCGGTTTTCCGGACATGGAAGGAGAAGAAATCTCCGTCTGGTCCATTCTTTGTGATGATGTCTATTTCAACCAGCTCGGACTGCATGTCATAGAGGATTTCGGGCATCCCAAACCCAATTCCGTTTGGTTTTCCAAATCGTTGGCGGACAAACTGCTTCTGAACGATTCCTCAATGAACTATTATAGCCAACGGTTCAACTTCAACGGGGCAAAGGTGGAATGTGTTGGAGGTGTTTATGAAGACATTCCCACAAGTGTCTCCTCGGCTAATGAGGAACAGTCGCTGATTGTCGTTGCTCCGAGGAAAGATATTGCGTTTGCAGAAGGTATAATGATTGAAATTTCAAGTAATTACAAGGAAGCAGAAGCGGCGGTCATGAATGCATACGAAGAGTATTCTGCCGAAGAGAACAGTTTTGTGGTGCCACCGGCCCGAAACGGCTATGTGCGGGACTTGTTGGACAGGTCTTTGCTGCCCGCCCAAAAGGCCATGCGCCTGCTCGAACTGTTCATGCTGCTATCCGTCTTGATCTCCCTGCTCGGCCTCGTTGCCATGAGCACCTACTACAGCGGCGAGAACACCAAGAGCATCGCCGTGCGGAAAACCTTCGGCAGCGATGTGCGGCGCGAGCTGTGGCGCACCGTCAGAAGCTACATGCTGCTCGTCGGAATCGCGGCTATGATCGGTGTGCCTGTCGCTGTCTGGCTAAGCGGGAAGTATTTGGAACGTTTCGCCTATCGCATCGAGCATTACGGCTGGGTCTTCGCCGCGGCGGTCCTGCTCACCGCGCTGATGGCCTTCCTGTCGGTGCTGTGGCAGACACTCCGTGCCGCAAGGACGAACCCTGCGGAGGCGTTGAAGAAGGAATAGGGGATTTGTGGAGATTTGTGGAGACGCAAAATCTTGCGTCTCTACAGGTTGTATCCGTCGCCAAAACTAATCAAAAACTTTGAAAATGGTGATTTATACATCTTATATTTCGCCATTTTATGTTATTTTTATTTATTTTGGCGGACTATCTGAATAAAATTGTATCTTTGCACCTGTCATAAAACGGTATTGTTATGGATAAGGATTTTATCGGTAGAAAACAGGAAATCAAGATATTACAAGACATAAAAGATTCTGGAAAAGCTGAATTTGTGGCCGTTTATGGGCGTCGGCGCGTGGGCAAGACTTATCTGATACAGCAATTCTTCAATTACAGCTTCGCCTTCTCTGCCACGGGCATCCTAGAAGGCACCCGCGAAGAGGAACTCTTTGCCTTTACGAGTGCCATGATTGCTGTCGGTTATACAGGACCCCAGCCCAAGACTTGGCTCGAAGCATTTGAAGCACTCAAATCCGTTTTAGAGAAACAGTCGCACAAAGGTCGTCTGGTCATCTATATTGATGAGCTCCCTTGCTTTGATACGCCCAAGTCAGGCTTTGTTCGTGCTTTAGGACATTTTTGGAACACATGGGCCGCATTACGTAAAGATGTCATACTTGTTGTTTGCGGTTCCGCCACCTCTTGGATGATTGAGAACATTGTCAATGACCACGGAGGTCTCCATGATCGAACCACCCATACTATCTATTTGAGGCAGTTTACGTTAGCAGAAACGGAATCCTATCTGAAGACTAAGAAAATCCATTGGCCGCGTCAGATGATTGTCGAGACATACATGATGCTTGGGGGCGTGCCCTATTACCTCAGTTTGCTCAACCCTCAAGAGAGCCTCGCCCAAAACATCGACAGACTCTATTTCCATAAAAACGCCGAGCTTGGACCGGAATACAAACGTCTTTATGCCTCTCTGTTCAAGTCGCCAGAATCTTACATTCGCATTGTGGAGCTGTTAGGCAAGAACAAGCAGGGGCTCACAAGAGGAGAAATTGCAGAAAATCTGAAAATATCATCCAGCGGCACACTGAGTAAACAGCTTGAAAATCTGGAATATTGCGACATTATTCGCCGTTATGTGACCAAGATGGGTGGCAAACCTAAAACCAACGAGGCCTATTTCCAATTGGTGGACCTCTTCACGCTTTTCCATCTCACTTTCTCCAAGAAACTTACTACCGAAGACTATTGGGTGCAGCATCTCAACACTCCAGTCCTTAACACTTGGCAAGGACTTGCTTTCGAGCATGTCTGCATGGTACATATAAACCAGATTCGTCATGCCCTTGGCCTTGACCGAATCGCGGTGGAATACTATTCTTGGCGAAGTTCTAAAGTTCCTCGGGCACAAGTGGATATGATTATTGAGCGTGCCGACCGTCTTATCAACCTCTGCGAAATCAAATACACCCAATCAGAATACACCATCACTTCCGATGAGGACCTGAAAGTCCGAAATCGTGCGGCGGCATTCGTAAGAGAGACTAAGACCCGAAGCGGTATTCTTCCCACCTGGATTACCCCTTACGGCCTTTCCCCGAATGAGTATTCCTCAAATGTCCAATATCAGGTGACGATGGATGACCTGTTTGCCGGCTGAATTGTCAGCTACGTTGCGTGCCGCGAAAACGAATCCTGCAGAGGCGTTGAAGAAGGAGTAGTTACTTGAAAATGTTAATTGATATGTGCAAAATGGTCCAGATAACGGTTTAGAGCGGAAAGGGTATCCAAATTCCCATCAAGGAAACAACACGCATTGATATTATAATATTTTGTACTTTTGCAGAAACAATTCCTATGTCAAGATGAGATACAACAGATCTTTAATCCATGACGGTTTGTTAATGATGGTCGTTATCTTGTTTACTTCCATATCTTTTTCGGTTAAACTTCATGCTCAGCGGGTGTTTGCCCCGTATTACGATGACAAAGACGCCAGATTCCTTTATTGGGATTCATGTAGAAAAGACTATTTGCTCGTCAAGGACTATGATTTCGGATGCCTCTACATTCCAGGGATTGAAAAACCTGATTACGGTTACTCCTATAGCCATAAGACTCATAAGTTGACGCTGGTGGAGTGTAAGACGTTTATTGACATACCCGGTGTTCGCCTGAATCCAGATGGTTCCGCGATGATCGATTCGGCTGGCAATCCAATCTTTGAAGAAGTAGAGAAGGTAAAGACCAAACGTCGTTCGATCAAGTTACCCGATAGTTTGGCGGCTCCTTTGACGGAACTTTACCGTTTGGCTGTGAAGACCGCCCGTCCCGACACTTGTGTCAGCGATGAGCCGCCAATTTTGGATGGATGGGGATGGTCTTTTTATTCAGGAGCATTCCCTGGCGGTGTCGCGAATGACCCGTTCCGTCATTCCTGTTCAAACGACACGGTTCGGAATGTTCAGCGTTTCAATAGGATTCATTTCTCTGTGGAAAAAGCCGTAAGAGAAGGGAATGTGAAACCTATTGTGAAGGTGATGCCTGTAGTGTGGGATTTGATTGAGGCATGGGGCGGGAAAACTGGGGGAAAAAACGAAAAATTGTCTTTTGCGGATAAAATCAAAGAAGTTCGATACTTTGGAAATGTTATCCCAATTGAAGATTTTCACGTCAAAGAGGAGCGGAAGTGTTTCGAAGTTGCATGTAAAATGTCTTACGGTCGCTGGAAAGTAAAAACCGTTATCCCGGAGTGGCTGGTTCGCGATGCGGAGTCGATTGAAATTTGGATTGTCCCGGATCGGCATGACAAAACCCCATACGTTGATTTGACGCGATGGTATAATGCAGGGACTCTTCCTGTAGGAGTATGTGTCCAATGTCAGGATGGGGCAACAGGCCATTTGGATATTTATTTCAATTGTAAAGAATAAGGCGTGTAAAGAATCCTTACACTGCTGTAAAGGATGTTTACGCTTTTTGCGGTATTCATATTGTATTCTGCTTAACGTCAATGACTTCACAGTTTGGCACGGTTGCTGTATGGGATTTGCAGCTATAGATTTACCATTATGCGAATCATCCAAAAATCCAAAACCGAGATGGTCTCCGCCATCCTCAACATCGCGGTGCTGGCCGTAACGGTGGCGGTGGTCACCTTAAGGAGTTTGCGGGCCGCGACGGTAAATCCGGTGAAATCGTTGAGGACGGAGTAGAGATTTTCGTGTCCTAATACAACAGCCCCTCCATCCTGTCGATGATCCGGGTGTTCAAGTCGCAAAGGGTTTTGTATTTTTCCGTATGACGCAGACGGAGGGCCTTGAACGTGGTGCCCAATTTGCGCAAGGATCTTTTGTAGTGGACGTTGAGAATGCCGATAACCCCAGCTAACGTAATGTAAACCAGTCCTATCCAGAAATGGTGAGTGAGCAGACTGACCACCACAAGCAGGAAGATGTACCAAATCGGGAAGGTGGCGAGCGTGCCGATGGCATACTGGAACGTGGAGTGCATCATCGGGTCTTTGATCTTGTGGGTGAGCCGCTGCGTGATGAAGTCCGGCAGGAAATTGTTGAGGTAGCCGAAAAGGAAAAGCGGCAACGTGAGGATCATCAAGAAAATACGGAGAATGAGTTTGGGCCATGAAATCTTCCGGTTGACCACCCAATGATGGAGACCCATCCGCTGCAACAAGCCCGTATATTGGCGCGTGTCTTCCATCAACACAGTGAAATCGTCAGGATTTTCCTCTTTCAGTTGACGGATGGCGGCGATGATGGTCATGGCAGCATCTTTCTGGTTAGGCAGAAAACGCGGACGCAACCCTTTGCGGCGCAATAGCGGCTCGCTCATGATATGCGTAAGTGCCTCTATCTCATTGTAATACTCTGGAATATCAATATCGGGAGTCATCTCCTTGACACGGGCGCGGGCCTTTTCATTGAGGGCAAGATACGCCTGGTTCGGAGCCTCCTTGTACAATTCGAAGAACTCATCGTATGTGAACGGCTTCCCGCAGGTGACCATCAAATCACTTTGAAAGTTGAAATAGTTGGAATAGTGGATGTTAAGCGGAAGAATCTGCACCCCGAGTTTGAAATCGTTCATTTCCTCGGCGGCGAAAGCGATACGGCTGAAACCTTTCTTGAAGGTACTCATGTAATGTCCGTGCTGGTGTCCTGCTTCGGGAAAAATGACTAATGTTCCACCCTTCTTCAGCACTTTAGCAGCCCGGTTGAAGATGGCCAGGTCTTTCTTGATGTCGTCACGACCGCCGTCGCGGTTGCGATAAACCGGCAAAATCTTCAAGAACCGCAAGATCCGCGCCACAAAGTCTTTCTTGAAGATGTCGCCGCGGGCAATGAACACCGGCTGCCGACCGTCCTTGTACATCGTGTGCAGAATCGCCATCGCGTCCATCATGCCGTTCTGGTGGTTGGCAATCACAAACGTCGGCGTCCCCTTCGGCGGGATATTCTCCTTGTTCACGATATAGAAGTTGCGGTAATACACATGGTTATGCGCCGCACACAAGTACTTCATGTACAGGTCATACCACCACGAGTGTTTGTCTATGTCTTCGAAGGAAATCATTTTTTTAGGGTTGAGGGGTTAGGGTCGAGTAGAGACGCAAAATTTTGCGTCTCTACAACGTCACACATCGCCTATTCAATCACATCGATTTCATCGACAATGTTCTTCGCGCCGGCGAACTTATCGACGATGAAGAGGAAGTAGCGAGCATCAAGACTGATGTTGCGGCAGCGATCGACGTCGTACCAGATGTCGCTCATGGTGCCTTCCCACACGCGGTCGAAGTTGGTGCCGATGAGCTGGCCATAGCCATTGATGACAGGACTGCCGGAGTTGCCGCCCGTGGTGTGGTTGCTGGCGATGAAGGCCACCGGCAGTTTACCGTTCTTGTCGGCGTAACGACCGTAATCCTTCTTCTGCCACAGCTCTTTCAGCTTCGGATGCACCTGATAGTCATACACATCGGGATCTTCTTTCTCCATGATGCCATCCAAAGTGGTGTAATAAACATAATCGGTGCCGTCGGCGGGTTGGAAGCCCTTCACCTGACCGTATGTCACGCGCATCGTGAGGTTGGCATCCGGATAGAAGACTCTGTCTTTATCTTTCTCCATCAAAGCCTTGACATACAGACGGTAATACTCATCCAATTGGCTGGATTCTGCGCGGTATCTTGTAACAGCACCCCGATAGGTGTCAAACAGCGCATTGTATAGCATAATCATTTCATTACCGGCTGTTTTTGCTATTTGTTTAGGTGATGCTTTGGCGATGAAATCCTGATATTTGGCTGCATCCTGGAAGTAAGGCGCTTTCTTCGCGCTGTTATCCCACAATGCCGTCATCATCTCACGAACCACAGGTTCACTTTGGACATATTTCTTTAATGCCGCAGGGATATTCTCCGCTTTTTCATGTGTGAAATAGTAGGTCATCAACTCCACAAAACACTCTTTGTCAATCACATCGAAATACTCGGCACGGAAACTCTTGTCGGCATCCTGCATCTTGGCGCGAGTTTCGTCCTTGATATTGTCATTGCCAAACAACTTGCTCATATAAGGATAGACGACCTCCTCCATCAGTTCCACACCGAAGAGATATTCGTTAATGTAAGTAACCATCTGCAGGTTGTTGTTGTAGCTGTCATAGACTTTCTTCATATCCTGCAACAGCGTGCCATACTGTGCTTTACGTTTCGGATCGGCGTTCACCCATTGTTGGAACTCCTTCTCCTGGGCCTGTTTCTTGCCGATGACGTCGCACTCGCGGATGCCCTTGCTCTCGCCCTGCCACTTCTTCCAGCCGTTGGAGATGCCGTTGGCCTTGGCGGAGTACATGAGGCGGATACGCGGGTCGAGGTTCATCTGCTTTTTCATCGCATCCAGGCGGATGGTGCGCGCTTGTATCGCGATGGGATTCTGGATGTTAGCCACCGCATTCACGCCGTCGGAGATAAGGAACTGGCGCGTGGTGCCCGGGTAGCCGAACACGAGGGTGAAGTCGTTCTCCTGCACGCCCTTGATGGAGACAGGGAAGTACTGCTTCGGCTTCATGGGAACGTTGTCCTTGCTGTAAGCCGCGGGCTTGCCGTCCTTGCCGGTGTAGATGCGGTAAAGCGAAAAGTCGCCGGTGTGGCGCGGCCACATCCAGTTGTCGCTGTCGCCACCGAACTTGCCGATGCTCTCCGGCGGAACACCCACCAAACGGATGTCGTTATAGGTCTCCGTGACGAACATAAAGTACTGGTTACCATAGTAGAACGGTTTGATCTGTGCTTTGTAGCCGGTACCTTCCGTAGCTTTCTTCGTCACTTTTGCGATATTCTCCTTGATCTTCGCCTGACGGTCGGCTTCCTTGTCTTGGCTGCCCACGCCGGCCAAGACCTGCTCTGTCACGTCCTCCATATAGACGAGGAAGGTGACGGTGAGGCCTTCCATGGGAATTTCTTCCTGCATGTTTTTGGCCCAGAAGCCGTCCTGGAGGTAGTTGTGCTCCATGGTGCTGTGCGACTGCACGTATGAGTAGCCGCAGTGGTGGTTGGTGAGCAGCAGCCCTTTGGAGGAGATCAGCTCGGCGGTACAGCCGCTGCCGAACAGCACGATGGCGTCCTTCATACTGTTGTGGTTGATGCTGTAGATGTCATCTGCCGTGAGGTGGAAGCCAAGCTGCTGCATCTCAGCCTCGTTCTGGCTCAAATAGAGGGGAATCCACATGCCGCCGTCGGCGCGCGCGAAGCTGAGAATCAGGGATAATAACAGGGTCAAGAATAAAGGTTTTCTCATATTTTTGATGTTTTTATTGACACGTTTTTTTAGAGGGTGCAAATATATAAAATTTTTGGGGTCTCAGGTTTCAAGATTCAGGTTTCAGGTTTCGTGTTCTCAAGGAAGGGGCGATAAAAGTAGGATGAAAAAATGTATTTTTGCGGGCTGATTTTTGTTTACTGTTTACGTTCACTATTCGCTATTCACTATTCACAAACATCAATAACCCATAACCATTCAAATGAGAATCATTAACTTCTGCGTCAACTTAGTACAGAAATACTTGCCGGAGCCGTTTGTTCTGGCCATTTTGTTAACGATTATCGCTGCGCTCACCGCCATGCCGGTATGCCACCAGACGCCCGTGGAGGTGGTCGAACATTGGGGCAACGGCGTGTGGGGGCTGTTAGCTTTCTCCATGCAGATGTCGCTGATTTTGGTCTGCGGCGCGACCTTCGCTGGGGCTCCCGCCGTCAAGAAAGGCATCCGCAAGATTGCCGCGTTGCCGAAGACTCCCGCCGCCGCCATTGCCACGGTGACGCTCGTCTCGGCCATCGCCTGCTGGATCAACTGGGGCTTCGGCCTCATCGTGGGGGTCATCCTCGCCAAAGAGATTGCCCGCGACTGCAAAGGTGTGGATTACAGGCTGTTGATTGCCTCTGCCTATAGCGGATTCGTGGTGTGGCACGCCGGACTTTCAGGTTCCATCCCGCTGACCATGGCCACCGCCGGCGAAGCACTCACCAAAGCCACCAACGGTGCCCTCACCGAACCCGTCAGCGTCTCCTCTACCCTATTCGCGCCACAGAACCTCATCATCGTGCTGCTCGTCATCATCGCCATCACCGTGGTCAACACGCTGATGCACCCCAAGGGTGAGCACGTGGTCACGGTGGATCCGCAACTGCTGTACGAGCCCGATGAGGCGCCCGCGAAGGAGGACAAATCCCCTGCAGCCAAGTTAGAGCAAAGTTATCTCGTATCGGGCATTGTCGCGCTTTTTGGTTTCAGTTTCCTGATTATCAAGTTGTTTGTGAGAGGTGGCTCGTTAGATCTCAACGCCGTCATCATGCTGTTCCTGTTCACGGGCATTCTGTTCCACGGGACACCGATGCGTTATGTCCGCGCATTCACTAAGTCGGCTGGCAGCGCGGCGGGTATCATCCTGCAGTTCCCGTTCTATGCGGGCATCATGGGCATCATTACGGGCGTGGGCGCGTCGGGCATCTGCTACGGCACGGTCATCAGCGACGCCTGCATCGGCATCTCTACACCGACAACCTTCCCGTTGCTGACATTCCTTTGCGCTGCGGTTCTCAACCTGTTCGTGCCCTCCGGCGGTGGTCACTGGGCCATCCAGGCGCCGGTCTTTTTCACGGCGGGCGCGAACCTCGGCGTCGATCCGGGACTTACAGGAATCTCCATCGCCTGGGGCGACGCGTGGACCAACCTCATCCAGCCTTTCTGGGCTTTGCCGGCTCTGGCCATCGCCAAACTCAACGCCAAGGACATCATGGGGTTCTGTCTCATTGATCTGGCGATTACGGGTTTGATCATCTGCGGTGGTCTGTTATTTTGGGCGATGTGATTCATAATTCATAATGCATAATTACAATTATCCATTATTTTCATAAATTTGCACTTTCAAAGTAAAAAACCACAAATATCTGGAAATGAATAAATTGAGTGTTGTTTTAGGTTTGATTTTGTGCATTATTTTGCCATTTTCCGCCATTTCTCAGGAAGAGAGCGTGAAAAAAGAGAAGAAGAAAAAGGAACGAAAAGAGGTGAACCCTAATTTCAAGCATAAGTTCACCACATTTCATTTGGAGGCCCGTGCGGATTTCGAGTACAACTATAATCTCGAGAAATGGGGTACAATCAATTCATCGGGCACTTACACTGGCGGCTCCGTCACACAACACCATTACGGCTTCCGTGGCGACTACTTCAACTTCCTGCTCGGCGGCGACATCGGCGACCACATCTCCTATTTCTTCCGTCAACGCATTATCCCCGTCAAAGGGTTTACGGAGCTGTTCGACAACACCGATTTTCTCTACATCCAGTATAAGTTCAACGACCATTGGTCGCTGCGCATGGGCAAGGAGGCCATCTATGTGGGTGGATTCGAATATGACGCGCCGCCCATCGATGTCTATTACTACACCAACTATTGGGGTTCGTTCCCTTGCTTCCTGCTTGGCGTGTCGGCGGCCTACACCGACAAGAGCGGCAAGAACAAACTCGTGCTCAACGTCGCTAATTCACCTTACGTGAAATACAAGGACAACTCGTGGAATTCGGGGCTTCTCTCCTACAACCTCTACTGGAACGGCAAATTCGGACCATTTTCCACCCTCTACTCCGTCAACTTTTTGGAGTACCAACGCGGCAAGTTCATCAATTTCATCGTGTTGGGCAACAAGCTCTCGTTCGACAAATGGTCACTCTATTTAGACTACATCAACCGCGCTGCCGGATTCAAGAAATTCTTCAATGACTTCTCCATAGTGAGCCGTTTGGACTGGCACGTCTCGCCAAGCGTAAACCTGTTTGCCAAAGGCGGTTACGATCAAAATTCCGCGGGTTACTATTATACCATTGGAAACGACCCGTACGTGGATGTGGACATGCTGATGCCGAACAACAGGGCCTATTGTTTCTATGGTCTTGGCATGGAGTACCGTCCGCGCATCTATCCCGACTTGCGCGTCCATGCGTATGTGGCCAACAGCACGATGACCCATCCTCTCGGTTATATTGGAGACAATAGCTGGAAAGACATGACCCTCACCGCCAACGTCGGCGTCACCTGGCGTTTGGATTTCATGAAATTATTGCCCGAAAAATTGAAATAATATGCCCATATTCCATTTCAAAACCAACAACATTCTGCACCAAGTTTCGCGCATTTCGCGGAACAACGTGGTACGCTATATGGTGCGTGCATACGGCCGTACACGGGAACTGATCATATTCCTGATCCTATTCTTCGGCTTCTTCATCGGGCTGTCCATCAAGATGACCCTGCCGAACATGCTGAACACCTTTATGAACACGGCCTACAAACTACTGATAGACACGGTGTTCTACATCATGGCTATCACGGTGATGACGGGCGCTATCAGCAAACTGTTCGTGGAGTTCGGTGTGGTGGTGTTGTTGGAGAAGATGTTGAAGCCGTTGATGAAGCCGCTTTACAATCTTCCTGGCGTGGCCTCGCTCGGCGCAGTGATGACCTTCCTGAGCGACAACCCCGCTATCATCACGCTGTCGAAGGACAAGACCTTCCGGCGCTACTTCAAACAGTACCAGATCGCCTCGCTGACCAACTTCGGCACCTCCTTCGGCATGGGGTTGGTGGTGGTGGCCTTCATGACGGGCCGCGGTTACGGTAGCGGCGCCTTGGTCGGATTGGCAGGCGCGTTCATCGGCAGTATCGTCACCACGCGCATGATGCAAAAGCTGACTTTGAAAGCTTATCCCGAATTGGATTCCCCGATGCCCGACACGGTCGTGGAGGAGAAACCTTTGGACGAGGTGATCAATGAGACAGAAGAAAAAGGGGCGAAGATAGTAGAGGAGAAGAAAGGACCGTTCTTGCGCACGCTCAACGCCATGCTCGACGGCGGCAAGGGCGGTGTGGAAATAGGCCTCTCCATCATCCCCGGCGTGCTGATCATCTCCACCATTGTGATGATGACGACGTTCGGTGCCCCTGCTGTAGGAGGTTACACAGGCGCCGCATACGAAGGTGTACCTTTGCTCCCGTGGTTGGCATCCAAGATTGATTTTGTGTTCCGCTGGTTGTTTGGCTTCGAACATCCCGAGCTGATTGCTTTTCCGATTACCGCTTTAGGTGCTGTGGGTGCAGCCATCGGTCTGGTGCCCGCTTTTGATGCTTCAGGGCTCATCGATGGCAACGCCATCGCGGTTTTCACCGCCATGGGCATGTGCTGGAGCGGCTTCCTGAGCACGCACACCGGCATGTTGGATTCCCTCGGCTATCGCCAGCTGATCTCAAAGGCCATCGCCTCACATACCGTCGGCGGCCTCATCGCCGGCATCTCCGCGCATTGGCTGTTCGTATTGTTCTCGCTGTTCTGATGATGAATCGATTAACGAATGAGATAAAGAAAAACGGAAGGCGAATACGTCTTCCGTTTTTCTATCAACAACAACCAATTTTATATATTAAATCATGACAATTCTGCTCTGATTTTCACGATGCAAAGAAACAATCTTTTCATCACACAGCTAATCCCCATTTTTTGTGTTTTATTCAACAACCAGTCATTATTAGTGGGGATATACAAACAAGGCCATTCCTAATAGAATTTTTTGTATCTTTGCCCCGTAAAATTTTACAAGGAATGTATAATAACGACCCGCGCACCGTCATCACCTTAGACGCCGGCGGCACGCATTTCCGTTTTTCGGCGATGCGGGGCTGTGAGGCGGTAACCGAGACTTTTGAACTGCCCACCCATCCCAATGATTTGGCGCAACTGTTGGAAGACCTCCGCAACGGATTCCAGCACATTATCGACCAGCTTCCCGACAAGCCCGTCGCCATCAGCTTCGCTTTTCCAGGGCCTGCGGATTACCCCAACGGCGTGTTTCCCAACCGTCTCACAAACTTCCCCTGTTTCGAAGGGGGCGTGGCTCTGAGTGCCTTTCTGGAGAATCAGTTCGGGTTGCCCGTCTTCATCAACAACGATGCCGACCTGTTCACTTACGGGGAGGCGCTTGCCGGCGCATTGCCGATGCTGAACGAGAAAATCCGCAATGCGGGCGGCGTGAAACAATACCACAACATCATCGGTTTCATCCTCGGGACAGGATTCGGTATCGGCATAACTTCCCACAACCAGATGTTCATGGGCGACAATTGCTGCTCCGAGATCTACTGCACTCCCAGTAAATGGGGGCAGGAACTCATCGCGGAGGAAGGCATTTCCCTCCGCGCGGTGCTGCGCTACTACCGTGAACTCGCGCATGATGAAAAAGCCGACGGATACACAGACTCTTACGACATATACCGCATTGCCGACAGCACGCTTGACGGCGACAAAGATGCCGCTCTGAAAGCTTTCGCCCGTTTCGGCGAGGCGGCGGGTTATGCCATCGCACAGGCAGCCTGCATGCTGGACGGCATCATCGTGTTGGGCGGCGGCGTCAGCAAGGCCGCGAAATTCTACATGCCTGCACTGCTCCAAGAGGTTCGCGCCACCATGCACACCCTCAACGGAAACAAACTGCCCCGCGTGCCTTCCTTCATCTACAACCTTGAGGACCCGACGGAATTTGAGCAGTTCGTCAAAGGCCAAACCAAGGAGATTGAAATCTTCGGCACCGACAAGCGCATCCGCATCGACACGCAAAAATGCCTCGGCATCACGCTTTCGCAACTCGGCACCTCCCGCGCCACCGCCATCGGTGCCTACTGCTTCGCCCTGCACGCGCTCGATACCGGCTGTTAACTATTAACTATTAACTATCAACTATTAACTTCAATAACCAATAACCTATAACCAATAACCATTAAAAAAATACAAACCAAATATCACCCAAATTATGACAAAAGATTTTACCCAGCAAAACATTGATTCCTGGTTGAACGGGAATTTTGATGCGGACACAAAAAAGGAGATTTCGAGAATGCAAGCGGAGGATCCGGCGGCATTGTCGGATGCCTTTTACAGAACCCTTGAATTTGGCACCGGGGGAATGCGCGGCATCTTGGGTGTCGGCACCAACCGAATGAACAAATATACGGTCGGATTCGCCACCCAGGGACTGGCCAACTATCTGATTAAATGTTGCAAACAGAACATCAAGGTGGCCATTTCCTTCGATTCCCGCAATTTCAGCACGGAGTTTGCGACCATTTCCGCCAACATTTTGGCTGCCAACGGCATACAAGTCTTCCTCTTCGACTCACTGCGGCCCACTCCTGAACTTTCGTTCGCGGTGCGTCACCTCCAGTGCAACGCCGGCATCATGATTACCGCATCACACAACCCGAAAGAATACAACGGTTACAAGGTTTATTGGAACGACGGCGGACAGCTCGTTCCACCCCACGACAAAAATGTCATTGCCGAGGTCAACAAGATCAAATCGGTTGATCAAGTGAAATGGGACGGTCGCCCCGACCTGATCCGCATCATCGGAAAAGACATCGACAACGTCTATCTCACCCTCATCAAACGGCTCACCTTGAATCCGGAAACGGTGGCGGAAGCCAAAGACCTCTGCATCGTCTATACCCCGCTGCACGGCACCGGCATTTCCGTAGTGCCACAGGCATTGTCGGACTTCGGCTTCAAGAACGTGCATATCGTAGAGGAGCAGGCGGTCACCGATGGCAATTTCCCCACGGTGAAATCCCCCAATCCTGAAGAACACGCCGCACTGGAGCTGGCCATCAAGAAAGCCAAGAAAGTTAAGGCTGACATCGTGCTGGCCACCGACCCCGATGCCGACCGCGTAGGTATCGCTGTTCGCAGGGAAGACGGCGAGTACCAACTGTTCAACGGCAACCAGACCGCTACACTGCTGTTCCATTACGTGCTCTCCCAAACTAACATCAACCCGTTGGAGAACAACTTCTTCGTAGTGAAGACCATTGTCACCACCGACCTCATCAACCAGATTGCCACCGACTATAACGTGGAATGTTTCGATGTGCTGACCGGTTTCAAGTATATCGCCGAAAAGATCCGCGAATACGAGGGCGAGAAACAGTTCATGGTCGGCGGCGAGGAAAGCTACGGTTACCTTGTCGGTGATTTTGTGCGCGACAAGGATGCCGTATCCGCCTGCTGCATGATTGCCGAAATGGCAGCCTATTACAAAACCGTCTATCACAAATCCCTGATTGACCAACTGGAAACACTCTACCGTCAATACCAGTATTTCAAGGAAGACATGGTCTCCCTGACCGAGCCGGGTGAAGCGGGTATGCAGGCCATCCAAAAACGCATGACCGACCTGCGCGAGAAATCTCCCAAAATGCTTGGCGGACAGTCTGTCGTAAAAATCTACGATTACCAGACGCAGCACGCTTATAATACGATAACCAAAACCAGCGAGCGGATAGACCTCCCCGTCTCCAACGTGCTTCAGTTCATCACCGAAGACCACTCCAAAGTGACAGTTCGTCCGTCCGGTACCGAACCCAAAATCAAGTTCTATTTCAGCGTTTGCGGCGTCATCGAACCCGAACAAAGCCTCCAGGAAGTGGACGACCTCTTGAAAGAGCGCATCGCAGGATTGAAGAAGGATTTAGGGCTTTGAAGATGCTGAATGTTGAATGCTGAAAAAAATGATGGAAATTTGGTAAATGTAGAGACGTTTCATGAAACGTCTCTACTAATCACCAATCACTAATGATTCAATGAACATCACCGAAGAAGACATCAGGAGAATTGTGCGCGAGGAAATTGAAGCGTATTTCCGGCGGCAGGCGCAGGACGGGAACGTCGTGGCCGAGCCGCAAGGGAAATACAATGCTGTCCGCGATGCGGAGGATGACCTGTACAAGCGGGCGATGGCAGCAATGGATGCCACGCTCGGCGAGCAGGAGAATCCGAAGGTCGGGATTTTCTGGTACTCGCCACAACTTCAGGATGTGTTCGGTGTGGTGGCCATTGACGCAGCTACGGCTCCTAAAAGCGGTCACAGCGGACTGCGCACTTGCAAGGAACTCCACAAGTACATCTGGAAAAAGCAGTTCAACTACGACAAAGCGCACAATATCAGCAGCCCGTTCCATGGTGATTACAAATACACCCCTCGCGGACATGTCTTCTACGATGACGAACTCGACGAATACCTCGTGATGATTGGCACCTGGATTAACGACTGTCCTGAAGCTAAAGAAAGAATCAAAGCCGCCTTCAACCTCACCGACCCTAACCTGCACGTCACTTTCCAACGCGGCATCCATTGGGAAATCGGAATGGGATACGGAGAATAGTTAGCAGTTAGTAGTTAGTAGTTAGCAGCTGAAACGGAAGACCTAAAAGTATGTAAGCAGCCACGGAGAGGCAATACGCGTGAAGTGCAAGTAACCCCATACAAGCGAAGCGCAGTGTGGGGTCAACAAAAACGAACAAACAATTAAAATTCAAATATGATAAATCCAAAATTATTAAACCCCCAAAGCATCGTGATATGCGGTGCGTCAAGTGACATCCACAAACCCGGCGGCAAAGCCCTGAAGAATCTGTTAGAAAGCGCTTTCCAAGGGCAGATTTATGCCGTGAACCCCAAAGAGACCGAGGTGCAGGGCGTGAAATGCTATGCCAAGGTCGATGATCTTCCGCAGGTCGATTGCGCCATCCTCTGCATCGCGGCAAAATTCTGCGCCCAGACAGTCGATGTGCTGACCCAACAGAAGGGCACCAAGGGCTTCATCATCATCAGCGCGGGTTTCTCGGAGGAAAACGCCGAGGGTGCCGCTATTGAGAAACATATTGTCGATGCCATCAATGCTGTGGGCGGCTCGCTCATCGGGCCCAACTGCACCGGATTCCTTAACACCAACTACAGCGGCTGCTTTGACGCGCCAATCCCGAAACTCGACCCCAAAGGTGTCGATTTCATTACCGGATCGGGCGCCACGGCTGTCTTCATCAAGGAATACGGCATGAGCAACGGTTTGAAATTCAACAGCGTGTGGGCGGTTGGCAACAGTGCCCAGCTCGGCATCGAAGATGTCCTTGAACATCTTGACGAGACTTTCGACCCCGAAAAGTCCTCTCGCGTCATCATGCTCTACATGGAGAAAATCGGTGACCCAATGCGCCTGCTGAAACACTCGCGCAGCCTCATCAACAAAGGCTGTCATATCGCTGCCATCAAGAGCGGCGGTAGCGCTGCCGGTTCTCGCGCAGCCTCGTCGCACACCGGCGCATTAGCCACCAATGACGCCGCTGTGGACGCCCTCTTCCAGAAGGCGGGTATCGTGCGCTGCCACAACCGTCAGGAGCTAACCACCGTCTGCGGTGTGTTCATGCACCCCGAAATCAAGGGCAAACGCTGTGCCGTCATCACTCACGCCGGCGGTCCGGCCGTGATGCTCACCGACGTGCTCTCGAACGGCGGCATGGAAGTGCCCCCGCTCAAGGATCACCCTGCCAGCCCCGCCCTCTTGGCGAAGCTCTTCGGCGGCTCCTCTGTGGGCAACCCCATTGACTTCCTCGCCACCGGCACCGCCGAACAACTCGGCTACATCATCGACACTGTCGAGAACGAATATGACGAGATCGACTTCTCCGTGGTCATCTTCGGTTCTCCCGGATTATTCAGCAACAAAGAGGTCTATGACCTGTTAGACGAGAAGATGAAGACCTGCAAAAAGCCCATCTTCCCCGTACTGCCGAGTATCATCAACGTGAAAGACGAAATCAACGACTTCATTGCCAAAGGCCGCATCAACTTCCCTGAAGAGTGCGTCTTAGGCAACGCTATCGTGAAAGTGTATAACACTCCCAAGCCGCAACCCGAGCATGTGGAGCTGCCGCAGGTTGATGTGGCCCGCATCCGCGCCACCGTTGACCGCTGCAAAGACGGCTACATGGAAATTGCTGACTACAACGAACTTCTCGACGCCGCCGGCATCTCCCGCAAGAAGAGCGTGGAGGTCTCCAAGAAGGAGGATGCACTGGCGTTCGCCAAAGAGGTCGGCTGCAGCAAGGATGTTCCGTTGGTCATGAAGGTTGTGGGACCGCTGCACAAGAGCGATGTGGGCGGCGTGACCCTCGGCGTGAAAGATCTGGACACCGTGGCCAAAGAGTTCGACCGACTCATCGTCATCCCCGAAACCTACGCTGTGGAGATGTACCCGATGCTGGACGGTACAGATGTCTATATCGGCGCTATTCGCGACCCGAAGTTCGGACACCAGATCTTTTTCGGCTTGGGCGGCATCTTCATCGAGGTGCTGAAAGACGTGCAGAGTGCGTTGGCCCCGATTACTGCTGCCGAGGCCAAGGAGATGCTCACGAAGCTGCGTGGCTACAAGATTCTGCAAGGCGTGCGTGGCCAGGAGCCCGTCAACCTCGACCTTTACGCTGACCAGATTGCCCGCGTTAGCGCGCTTGTGCAGGCCGCTCCCGAAATCGCCGAGATGGACCTCAACCCGCTGTTGGGCAACCCGAGATACGTTACGGCGGTGGACGCCCGTATCCGGTTGGAGAAGTAACATCTTATACAGAATCCTTAATAAGCTTGCCGCCGTTCTTTCAACAGCGGCAAGCTTTCTTTAAGAGATTTCCACAAATCATTTTCTTATAAATTCTACACTCATGAAACCAAACAAATGGATTTGCAAACTATTTCTGCTATGCCTGACTGTCGCTCTTTTTTCTTCATGTCATAACGAGGACAAACTCATCCGCCAGATGTGCGAGGATATGCACACCCGATATCCACAAGCCACGCTACAAGACATTTACAAGACCTGTTACCAAGATTATTTCGGTGCTGAACATCTCTTGACCGATACGGCTTCTGCCCGGAAATACCTCAGTTTGGAACTGGATGAATGTCGGGAGACGGATATGAGTGCCATGCCGAATGAAGAACCCACAGGCTTCCGGCATCGCTTCAGCCGCATCAATCTGTCGAATGTCGTTAATGGTAAACTAACAGAGCAACAACTTCTTACGATGTTCATAGAAGCAGCTGCAAAGGATAATGCCTACGGTGACAACTGGACCAGCGAATGGGATAGAATAGCCACCATCGCCCTGAAAGTCAATCCTGGATGGCGCGACCCCGAGCTGATGGCGGAGCTTCAGGCGGCGGCTCAAACAAACCGGGCCGTCCGGCACAGCAACGCTTTCCGAAAGGCATACAACCCACACTATCGGATTGTGAAACAGCGATAACAGGCTGTTTACTTTGCAGTTATTGGTTTTGCACGCGATTTAGATCTGCCTGCACGATGCGTAGTTCCCAAAACTCAAAATCTTCCCCTAACACCTCTTTTGCCTTACCCAATGACGGGTCTTCAGTATCACGGAAATACTCTTCAATTACGGCGCATTTCTCCTTCGGCACAAACCGGGAAGCCTCGTAGTCCCCAGCTTCCACAAACCGGGCAATGTGTCCGTAAATCGTGGACAATGCGAGGTTACGCTCAGAAGCAATTTCCTCCACAGTCATTCCCTGTTCTAATAATTGCTTGGTTATGAGAAAAGTGGTACCTTTCGGTTTTTTCGCGATTTTCTCGGGAATATCAAATTCCGGACTTGTATCCTCCAACGATTCCATTCCAGAGAAAATACGCACCATATTAACCAGCTCCTTCCCGAAAGCACGCAAACGCTTAGGTCCCATACCCTCTATCTCTTTCAACGCATTCATAGTGACAGGCTTCTCTTTGGCAATGGCTTTCAACGTTTTGTTCGGGATTATGGTGTACAGTTCCGCATCTTCCTCCTCTGCCTTATCCGAACGCCAAGCGGCCAGCACGTCGTACAGCCTGCTCTTACTCATGGCGGCATCCTTGATGGAAAAAGCGGATTTGCCTTTCTTTTCAAACTCCAATAAACTGACAGCCTTTGCTTTGTGATATTCATCAACATCGAATTTCTGCTCGCAAATGGCTAAGCATTCCTTTTTGACAAACACCACCTCGCGCAGTTGCTTCAACGCATCCTCAATTTGTTCGTTCACTGTTTTGTTGTCTGTTTTGAATGGCAGCTTGAATAACGCGTCCGATTGCATGGAGAGCTGCTCCTTGAAGTAAGATGCCCCTTTTTGGAGACGTTCTTGCAATAAAGGATTTGTCTCACAGAGGGCTGAGGAATGCAATGTCCGGATTTGTTTCTCAAATTTCCGGGCGACATCCACGAGTTCGTTTTTCGCATTGTCGCGAATAATTGACAACTCTTGTAACAGTTCACCCTCAAACAAAGACCGATTTTCAACAACCACCTTGGCAGTTTTTCCTATCAGCTTATAAAACTCCTGAAAATCAAACAATTCCAAAATCGTTTCCAATTCGTATTCCTGGCGCAGCGTATCCACTTTCTCTTTGGAAGGCTCTTTTT
Organism: Bacteroidales bacterium; assembly: GCA_017525245.1. Taxonomy (GTDB): domain Bacteria; phylum Bacteroidota; class Bacteroidia; order Bacteroidales; family WCHB1-69; genus F23-D06. The sequence goes on from JAFXTE010000008.1 coordinate 84,228, forward strand.
CCGGCATTTGTTCCACGAAATAATCTACCATACCGTCACCAACTAACGTGCCGGCATCCAGTTTCGTCTTCAGGACAAGGCCTTCAAGGGAAGTGCAACGGCTGAGGGCAACATAGACCTGACCATGCGCGAAAGCCTGTCTGGCATCCACAACTAATTTGTCGAATGTCAACCCCTGGCTTTTGTGGATGGTCACCGCCCATGCAAGCCGGAGCGGTATTTGCGTGAAACTGCCGATTTCTTTTTCCTCGATAGCCTGCGTCTGCTCATTAAGGGTGTAATCAAGGTTCTGCCAACGCACAGATGTGACGGAGATGCGCTCGTTACCGCATGTCACTGTAAGTTCGCCAGTATTCCTATCATAGTCTGTCAATTGTCCGATTTTTCCATTGTAATAGGCCTTTTCGGGACTCGGGTCATTCTTGACGAACATCACTTGGGCACCGATTTTCAACTCCAACTCCTCTTTGCAGGGATAGAGGCTCTGCGGAAAAATGCCGTCTATTTCAGCCTTGAACATGAGACTTTTGCTTTTAAGCTCCGACAAACGCGCATTGTTAATGTCATCAGCCTGATAATTGTGGGTGGTGAGAGTAATATAGCCCTCTGTTGGCTTGAAACCTGGCAAATAGCGGGAGTTGAGCAGTTGAAGGCATTCTGCATCCATCTTGTTGTCGCGCACCTTGTTGAGTAGCGTAATGAAGTCTGTGTCGTGCTGGCGGTAGATATGGTCAAGTTCCACACAAAGATACTCGGTCTTCTGGAGAACATGACTGCCAAAGAAATAGACGGTTTTATAGTAAGGAGCGAGCAGTTCCCACTCTTCGGGCTTTGCCACGGGTGCAAGCTGGTGGACATCACCGATCATAAGCACCTGCACACCGCCAAATGGCCTCGAAGAGCGTCGTGCGCGACGGAGCACTGCATCCACAGCATCCAGCACATCAGCGCGCACCATGCTGATTTCATCAATGATAAGCAGGTCGAGAGTGCGCATGATTTTGAGTTTCGTGCGTGTTAATTTCTGGAATTGCAACGAAGAGGTTTCTACCCCATGTCTTGTGGGATTCAACGCTCCTTCCGGCAATTGCGGCCCGAAAGGCAGCTGAAAGAACGAGTGGATGGTTTGTCCTCCCGCATTGATAGCCGCCACTCCTGTCGGAGCCACCACGACCATCCGTTTGTGCGTTTTGCCGGGCAGACTTTTCAGGAATGTGGTCTTTCCTGTACCCGCCTTACCTGTCAGGAAGATATGCGCATCGGTATGGAGAACAAGCTCTTCAACGAACTGAAGTTTTTGATTTACAAATGGTTGATCTGTTTTTAATATTTCTTCACTGGTCATTTTATTAAATTTTTTGTTTTAAAGTTTTTAACGCGCAAATATACATTTTTTCGGTTTACGACTTACGGTTTACGATTTACGATTATCGCAAACCGTAATTCGTTAATCGCAAAAAAAGGGACACCCTTTCGGACATCCCTTATATATAACATTTGGAGTAATTCGTTCGGATTAGCCGTTGAACACTTTGTCGAGGCTGACTCCGCGCACTTGGGCCACAGTGTAGGCATCGCGCATTTTGGCGAGGGCGCCGATGGTGGCTTTCACCACGCTGTGAGGGTTGGAGGAACCTTTTGATTTTGCGAGCACGTTCTTCACGCCCACGCTCTCGAAGACGGCACGCATAGCACCGCCGGCGATCACACCGGTACCGGGAGCAGCGGGTTTCATGAAGACGTTGGCGCCGCTGTACTTGCCTTCACCTGCATGAGGAATCGTTCCCTTCAGGATAGGCACTTGGATGAGGTTCTTCTTCGCATCTTCCACGCCTTTGGAGATGGCGGTCGAGACTTCACGGGCCTTACCAAGACCATAGCCTACGATACCGTTCTCATTACCAACGACCACGATGACGGCGAAACTGAAGATTCGACCACCCTTGGTCACTTTAGTCACTCTGTTGGTGGCGACCACGCGCTCTTTGAGTTCGAGGTCAGCTGCTTTTACTTTCTTGATATTTTCGTTAGCCATAGTATTGATAATTAAAATTTAAGACCACCTTCTCTAGCTGCGTCAGCCAAAGATTTAACTCTACCATGATATAAGTAACCGTTACGGTCGAACACCACTTCGTTGATGCCGGCTGCGAGGGCGCGGGAGGCGATTTCCTTGCCCACGAGTTTGGATTTCTCGCACTTGGTCATCTTCTGGGAAGCGATGTCGGGCAGCTTTGAGGATGCGGACACGAGGGTTACGCCGGCCTCATCGTCAATAACTTGCACATAGATGTCACGGTTGCTTCTGAAAACGGACATTCTGGGACGCACGGGAGTACCGCTGACAATCTTACGAATGCGGTTTTTAATCCTTTTTCTTCTATATTCTTTTTTATTGTAAGCCATAATATCAAATTTTGACGATTATTTTTCTGCCGACTTACCGGCTTTCTTTCTAACATACTCTCCTTCGAAGCGGATACCTTTACCTTTGTAGGGTTCAGGTTTACGGTAGGAGCGGATCTTGGTTGCCACCATACCCAACAGCTGTTTGTCGATGCAGTTCAGGATGATAATCGGGTTTTTACCTTTCTCATTGATGGTCTGCACAGTGATTTCCTTCGGGAAATCGAACAGGATGTTGTGGGAGTAACCCAAACCCATATCGAGTTGATGGTCACCCTTAGCCTCAGCCTTGTAACCGACGCCGATGACTTCCATCTTCTTGGTGAAGCCTTGGGAAACACCGGTGATCATGTTGTTGAGCAGAGCTCTGTAGAGGCCATGCATAGAGCGGTCGCGTTTGGAGTCGCTCGGGCGTTTCACATGGAGGTGTCCGTCTTCAATTTCGAAAGTGATACGTTCATCGACATACTGTTGCAGTTCGCCTTTCGGGCCTTTCACAGTCACGATGTTGGACTTTTCGTCTCTTTTCACCTCAACCCCTGCGGGGATGGCGATTTGTAATTTTCCTATTCTTGACATAACTTCCTCCTCCTATTAACTGATGTAACATACTACTTCGCCGCCAACGTTTTGGGCTCTGGCTTCCTTATCGGTCATCATGCCGTGGGAAGTGGAGATGACAGCGATGCCGAGGCCGTTCAACACAGAGGGCAGTTCATCGACACCCACGTATTTACGAAGACCGGGGCGGCTGACGCGCTTAATCTCGCTGATAGCGGACTGTTTTGTTGCGGGATGGTACTTCAAAGCGATCTTGATCGTTTTAGGCATAGTATCATCCACAAATTTATAGTTCAAGATATAACCTTTGTCGAAAAGGATCTTGGTTATAGCTTTCTTCTCGTTGGAAGCGGGGATTTCGACCACTTCGTGATGCGCGCGGATGGCGTTTCTCAAACGAGTTAAATAATCTGAAATGGGATCGGTATTCATAATTTAATCTTCTTCATTTAGGTTTACCAACTTGCTTTTTTTACTCCGGGGATCTTGCCGGCGAGTGCCAACTCTCTGAAGTCGATACGGGAGAGGCCGAATTGGCGCATGTAGCCTTTCGGGCGTCCGCTCAGCTTGCAACGGTTGTGCATACGGATCGGGTTCGAGTTCGGGGGTAATTTCTGAAGTGCGATATCGGCAGCTCTCTTGGCCTCGTAATCATCGCCCTTCATGATTTTCTTGAGTTCAGCGCGTTTCGCTGCATATTTGGCGACCATTTTCGCCCTTTTGATTTCTCTTGCTTTTAAAGATTCTTTTGCCATGATTACTTACTTTTGGTTTTTGAAGGGTAAGCCGAATTCTTTCAACAGGGCCAGACATTCTTTGTCGTTACGAGCGGTCGTCACGAAAGTGATGTCCATACCGTTAATTTTGAGCACTTTGTCGATGTCAATCTCGGGGAAGATGATCTGTTCGGGAATACCGAGCGTATAGTTGCCGCGTCCGTCGAAGCCCTTGTCGCTGATGCCGCGGAAGTCGCGGATACGGGGGATGGAGACGGTGATGAGGCGGTCAAGGAATTCATACATGCGGTCGCCGTGAAGGGTCACGCGCACGCCGATGGGCATTCCTTTTCTCAACTTGAAGTTGGAGATATCCTTCTTGGATTTGGTGGGGACAGCTTTCTGACCGGCGATGAGGGTCATTTCCTGCACGCCAGCGTCGATGAGCTTTTTGTCGGCGATGCCGAATTTACCGAGACCTTGGTTGAGGCAGATCTTGGTGATTCTTGGCACGCGCATCACGGATTTGAATCCGAATTGTTCTTTCAGAGCGGGAAGAACCTCGTTCTGATATTTTTCTTTATATCTCGGCTTGTACATTACTTGATCTCCTCTCCTGTCTTTTTAGAATATCTGACTAATTTACCTTTATCGTTCAACTTTCTACCGACGCGGGTAGCGTTTCCTTTAGCGTCAACCACCATAAGGTTGGAGATGTGGATCGGGGCTTCTTTCTTGATGATGCCGCCGTTAGGTGCAGCCGCACTGGGCTTGGTGCTTTTGGACACCATGTTGCAGCCTTCCACCAGGGCTTTGTTTTCCTTGGGGAGAACTTCCAGCACCTTACCTTGAGTTCCTTTGTACTCACCGGTAATCACTTTTACAGTGTCGCCTTTCTTGATTTTCAGTTTCATTTCTTTTTTGCTTTAATGTTTGTCAATTGGTCTTTGTCAATTGTATAAAAAATGTTTATTGACTTGATTATAACACTTCGGGGGCCAAAGAGACGATTTTCATGAATTGTTTTTCACGAAGCTCACGGGCCACGGGTCCGAAGATACGGGTGCCGCGCAACTCATCGGCTGCGGTCAGCAGGACCACGGCGTTGTCATCGAACTTGATGTAGGAGCCGTCGTTTCTGCGGACGTGGCGTTTGGTGCGGACCACAACTGCCTTGGACACGGTGCCGGCCTTGACCTGACCGGAGGGAATGGCACTCTTGATGGCGACCACAATCTTGTCGCCCACGCGTGCATAGCGTTTCTTGGTGCCGCCCAATACGCGGATGCAGAGCACTTCTTTCGCGCCGCTGTTATCCGCAACTGCTAATCTGGATTCTTGCTGTATCATAATGGTTACTTAGCTTTTTCTACGATTTCAATTAAACGCCAGCATTTGTTCTTGGACAAAGGTCTGGTCTCCATAATTCTAACTCTGTCACCGATACGGCACTCGTTTTTCTCGTCGTGTGCCATGAATTTGGTGGAGCGTTTCAGGAACTTGCCGTAAATGGGGTGTTTCATCTTGCGCTCGACCTTGATGACGATAGACTTGTCCATCTTGTCGCTCACGACAATGCCTTCTCTGACTTTTCTGTTATTTCTTTCCATAATGCTTTATCAGTGATAGGTTATTTATTCTCGTTCATTTCTCTTTTGCGCAGTTCAGTCATCATTCGGGCGATGTCTCTGCGTTGAGCCTTGATCAGTTGGGGATTTTCCAGCGGGGAAATGGCGTGGTTGAGACGCATCGTGACCAGTCTGTCTTGCTCGTTGGCCAGTTTTTCCCTCAATTCGGGGGTGGTCAGTTCATTGATTTCTTGTTGTTTCATACTATTTCCTCCTATTAAATTTCTGCTGAATAATCTCTTCTGACAATAAATTTCGTATGCACGGGCAGTTTTTGTGCGCCGAGTCTCATAGCCTCACGGGCGACTTCCAACGGAATGCCATCGGCTTCGAAAAGAATGCGACCCGGGCTGACGCGTGCGGCGTAGTATTCGGGGGTACCCTTACCTTTACCCATACGAACACCCAAACCCTTGGCGGTCACGGGGCGGTCGGGGAAGATACGGATCCAGAGCTGTCCCTGACGTTTCATCTCACGGGTGATAGCCTGACGGGCAGCCTCAATTTGGCGGGCGGTGATCCAGTACTGGTCCAACGTTTTCAGTGCGAAAGAGCCGAATGCGATTTCAGAACCACGCTTGGTGATGCTTTTCATTCTGCCCTTCTGCGGCCTTCTGTATTTGAGTTTTTTCGGTTGTAACATTGCTTTTAATGTTTAAGGATTATTTGATTTACCGGCATCTTGGCGTCGGTTTAATTATTGTGATTTCTATTGTTGTTGCGGTTGCGGTCACGACCGTCGCGGTCTCTGCGCGGTCCGCGGAACATCTTCTTGCCGCCGCCTGCAGGGCGTTGCTCCTTGGCAGCCTCGTTGGCGAAGAGGTCGCGTTTGCCATAGACGATGCCGCGACAGATCCACACTTTCACGCCGATGCAGCCGTAGGTGGTGTGAGCCTCCACGGGAGCGTAGTCGATGTCGGCGCGAAGGGTGTGCAACGGGATACGGCCGTCTTTGAAGTGCTCGGCACGGGCGATTTCGGCGCCGCCGAGACGACCGGCCACGGTCACCTTGATACCTTCAGCTTGGGCGCGCATGGTGGCGGAGATGGCGGTCTTCACCGCTTTCTTGTACGTCACACGGCCTTCGATCTGGCGGGCGATGTTCTGCGCCACGAGTTGAGCGTCCAGATCAGGGCGTTTGACCTCCATGATGTTGATTTGGATCTCCTTGCCTGTGATCACTTTCAGTTCCTCTTTCACGCTGTCAACTTCCGCGCCGCCTTTTCCGATGATGACACCGGGACGACCAGCGCTGATGGTCACCGTGACGAGTTTTAAGGTTCTTTCAATGTAGATTTTCGAAATGCCGGCTTTTGAGAACTTAGCATTTAAATACTTTCTAATTTTGTCATCTTCGACGATTTTACCGGCGAAATTTTTGCCGCCGTACCAATTAGAGTCCCAGCCTCTCACAATTCCGAGGCGCAAGCCGATAGGATTAACTTTTTGACCCATACTTTAATTTATTATTTTTGTGATTCTTCAATATTTGCCACTTGTACATTCTCTTCGTTGCGGTCGCCGAGAATCAACGTAACATGGTTGGAGCGCTTGCGGATGCGAGCGGCACGGCCCTGGGGGGCAGTACGGATACGTTTGAGCATCCGGCCTCCGTCAACCATGATGGTCTTGATGTATAAATCGGCGTCCTCGAGGCGTTTGTCCTCGTTCTTCACCTGCCAGTTGGCAACGGCCGACTTCAACAGTTTCAGTAATTTTTCAGATGCCTCTCTGTGAGAGTACTTCAACACATTCATAGCGTAATCTACATTCTTGCCACGAATGACGTTGGCCATAATTCTGGTCTTGCGCGGTGAGGTCGGATTATCCACTAATCGGGCCAGGTACACCGTTTTCATTGCTTCTTTACGCGCATTTGCCGCGTTTTTCTGTTTTACACTCATTGTTTTTTATTATCTATTATTACTTTGTATTTGTCTAATATTCAAATATTTAACCTGTTGACAAGTGCCTCTTGAGCGTACATTATCAAATTGGCGGCAAAAATAGTCTTTTTTTGCATACAATCAATAGCTTACGAATTTTTTTTTCAACAACTCGGCGAAGTTATCAACAGTCGGCGAATTTTGCGAATTGCGCGAAGATGGCAGTCGGCGAATTTGACGAATTGGGCGAATTTGACTATTTGCGAACTTTGCGAATTGGGCGAACTTGACTATCTGCGAATTTTGCGAATTATGCGAATAATATACAAATATATGGTTGAATCCTATTTTGTAAATAAAATTCGCTAAATTTGCTTAATTCGCCGACAATCTATTCGCCGACAAATCATTCGCCGACAAATTTGGTTGTGCAGGGAATTCGCTTATAATCCAATGAGGCCTTTCCGAAATTAATCAGTAGTCCCAAATCCAGGCCACTTGCCTTTAAGTAGTTGTACACCTGAGAATGATGCTCCCCTATCAAATCAGACACGGCTTTCAATTCTACAATAATTTTCCCATAACAAAAGAAATCCGGAACAAAACGCTTGCTTAGCTCAGCACCTTTGTAATACACTTTGAATGTCTTTTCCCTCTCAAAGGGAATATGCCTCCAAAGGAGCTCTTTTTCAAACGCCTCTTGATAAATAGGTTCTGTGAAACCACATCCTAATTCACTGTGTACCGCCATGGCGGCACCAATAAGGTTGTAAGATTCATTTCTGAACAATACTTTGTCATTCATATCAACGTACATTTTGTTTATACTAAGTTTGCGGACAAAGATAAGCATTTTTTTCAATAAAAATCACCGGAAATAACATTCCGGTGATTTTCTGCTTAATCTAATGATCAACAACTATTTAATTGTCAAACAACGCGCCCGTAATCTCAGACAATTAACAATAAATATTTAAAATATTGGCAACATTTTGCAAAACACACGTGCTAATTCGCAAAATTCGCAAAATTCGCCGACCCTAATAGCCGACCCTATTCGCCGTTTACCAGGCGATGGTGCGGTCGCTTGGATGCTTTACGCTGTATGTAACAGTGAATGTGCGCGTTTCGCCAGCCTGCAGTTCCACGTCCCAAGTCACCACTCCGATGTCGGTTTTGTCGTAGGTCGCTTTTGGCGTAATCGTAACGTCCTTCACTTCGATGTCCTTGTCGTTGGAGATCGGGTACTGTTCCTTCAGTGTCAGTTTGGCGGCGCGGTTCAGGTTGTTCTTGACGGTGATCAGGTACGACTGCGTGACGGTGGTGCTGTTACCCACGTGCTTGGTGCTGCAGAAGTCTTTCTGTTTCTCCCGCTTCACGGTCATGCGCGGCTCGGTGGTGAGCGTCAATGTAATTTGGCTCTCCGTGTCGTTCGGGCGCAGGCGCGTGCGTCCCACGAAGGTGTTGTTGAACGTCACCGTGGCTTCGCCGGGCAGCAGGTTGTATTTCTCGTAGTCAGACAGCGTGGCGACCAAATAGGTCTCATCCGACAGCTTCGGGACGCTGTAGTATTTAAAGTCGGCCTTGACATCGTAGCTCTTCAGATCTATGAGCTTCTCCTTGCCATTGCCAGGAATGTCATACGGAACTGAAATGGCAAAAGATACTTGAATGTCCTGGTCTTCCACTTCCACGAAATCGTTCATCAGGATGGGGGCAGATGCTTTTTGTGAGGCAAGATAACCTATTGATGCATCACTTTCTTCAGCAACAGCATAACTCACAGAATTGCTGGTGCTGGGGGAACGCATTCTCATCCCATCGACAAAGGTTTGCGGGCGTTGGAATCTTAAGAACCAAGTGTTAAACACCGGTGCCACGGTGGATCGGTTCGGGGTGGCGTTGGAGAGTGTGAGCTTCACGTTGTTCCAGTCAAGGCCGGTAAGCTGCCGCACTTTCGCCTTGGCCTGCAGCGTAATGGACTTATCCATCGACGGGATGTTTATGTCGTAGCACGGCACCCATTGCGCCTGATTGGTGAAATAGGTGATGGTGAAGGTGGTGGTGGTGTTTTCCGGCACGCTCACGGAAAGACGCAACATTCCGTTGAGTTGGGAATTCTCCGTCTCGTCCTGGTTAATCTGGTTGTTCAACCTGTTGACCGTTTCCTTCAGCTTCTCAATCTTCTTGTTGTCCTTGTCGATGCTCTTCTGCAGTTCGGCGGCTTTCGTGCGGTAGAGCTCCATGTTGGCATTGATGTCGGCGATGGTGACCGTACCATCTTTCTGGCTCATGTTGTTCTGAGTGCCGTCAGTGACAAGCTTGAGCAACTGTTTGTGGACAGCCAACTCGTTCTGAACATCTTTCAGCTGTTCCTGGTAGAGGTCCAGTGAGTCTTGAAGTTTCTTAATGTGGGCAGCTTGTTCCCGTGGTGTCAGATAGTCTTGTGAAAATTCAGTGGCAGAGATGAGCACACCGTTTGCTTTGACTTTCAGGCTGTTAATTTCAATATCGGGACTGAGTCCGTCAATAATCACCTCTTGACTGCCGCTTTTGAGCGTAGCGGAGGCGGTGTGAGTCAGTGCGGCACCGCGAAGATAAACGGTGGCATCGGTCAACTTGGCCGAAATTTGTTTTTGTGCCTGCATAGGAAGAATGCAACCGAGGCAAAGGCTAATCAGGATGAAAAGATTTTTGGTATTCATAATTTTGTATATATATGATTAAAGTTAAAATCTGAATCCAAGGATTATTTGACCAGACTTCCTATAGTTTGTTTAAATAAAATAAGAACAAAGGGTCTAACAAGTGATTACTTGCGTTTTCTTCGTATAAATGCCATGACGACAGCGTACAGAACGCCCAAGATGGTGAACGGAATGGCGATTCTCGCTATATAGTCCCCGTGTTTCACATAGAAAGTATTCCCTTCCTGCGCACCCACAATGGTCTGAATAGCGGTGCGTTCGTTGTATTCTGTCTTCGCCAGCACGCGCCCCGTCGGATCGATGACACCGGAGAAGCCGCCGTTGGCTGCACGAAGCACGTAACGCCGGGTCTCAAGAGCCCGCAACCGAGCCATGTCGAAATGCTGCCGATGGCCGGGACTGTCATCCCACCACGAGTCGTTGGTAATCACCGCAAGAACATTCGCTCCGTTGCGCACAAACTTCGCGACCAGCTCACCATAGACAGACTCGTAGCAGATGGCTGTACCGATGCGCAACTCCCGGCCGTTCACGTCAAACGGGAAAGTGCGCTGTTCGGTGTCCTTGCCGAGGGAGGAGTTGGAGCCTCCTAACTCAATAAGGACATTTCCCAAGAAACCGAAAATCTTCGGGAAAGGCATTCCTTCCACACCCGGCACCAACCGACACTTGTGGTAATGGTCCACCAATCCATTGCGATTGTAAAATCCCGCAGTATTGTAAAATTCCATGAACAATCCTGGTTTTACCTCCCGCGATGCCGGCGATATCTTACGATCCGAAATAGTGACCGTGGAAAGGCCTAACACGAAGTTCAGGTTCGGATATTGCTTTATCGTGCTATCAATCAATGCAAATCCCTCAAAACGGGTGTCACCTTCTGTAAAAGTGCGGTTTCGCAACGCCTTCATGTCGATGGTGTGCGCGATAGCCGATTCCGGTGTAATCACGAGATTGGTCTTCTCGTTGATGAAAGGTTTAGCAACTTCCAACACGCGCTGAATTTCTTCCTCGTTCGTGAGACTGTATTCTTCCTCCCAAGGGTCAGTGTTCTGCTGCACAATGACAGCCTCAATAGGAGTGGAGCTGTCAATCCTCCGTTCAACCACCTCGTACATGATCACTGAGATGAGTATCGGCAGGATGAGGCAACAAAGGGTGAGAATGCTGCCGTATTTGCGTGGACGTTTTTCCCGCTCTTTTTTAGCCAAAGGTTCCCAGTAAACCAGGAAGTTGCAGAGCAAAATCCAAACGGTGCCGCCCAGGGTTCCCGTGACGCTGTACCATTGCACCATAGCGGGCATGGTGGCGAAGACATTTCCTAATGTAAGCCATGGCCATGTCAAATCCCAGTTCAAATGCAAATATTCAAATGAAACCATGAAGAAAATCAGCATAACCGCTTGTAAAATACGATTTTCCACTTGTTTCCGGCATGCGTGCCATGTCGCAAACACCAGCGTCTGCAGCAGTGCATTGAGAATGACAGCCGCCGCCGCGCCAGGCACCGTGCAATAGGCTATCCAGTACGTAGTAATGAGGTTGAAGACGAAGAAGGCGGGATAGAAGAGCAGGATTCCGCACCCGAAGGCGTTGCGTTTGCCCTCCTTCAGCGAAATGTCGCTCAACCAAAATAGCGGCACAAAGGCCAACATGATGAGGAACGCCGCCCCGCGCACATACCACGCGAGGGACAATATCAATCCCGTTAATACACTGAGGGATAATTTAATGTACCATTTATTCCCATTCATAACAGCTGTATCGTCTTACACCCCCTGGCCTTACAGCCACCCCCCTAAAGGGGGGAATTGGGGTTTTTCGTTCGTAAATATCTGTTGCCTGTTCCCTATTGCCTATTCCTTATTGCCTTTAAACGCATCGATGCCTTTGCGGAGGAACGCGATGTATTTGTCCTTGTCGCGCTCATAATAGGTCGGGCCGGAGAGGATGTTGCCGTCGGGATCCACGACGAAATAGCAAGGTTGCGAATTTTCGTGGTATTTGGTCTGCTCGATGTAGCGGTTCTTGGCACCCAACATGGTGATGGGGTCGCCGTTGGCGTCGGTGAGCTTGCCCTTTTCCTCGTCAGGCAGCGGGATCACCTTGTCGTCGGCGTACATGGTGCAGACGATGACCTCCTCGGCGAAGATGCGTCGCACCTCGGGATCGATCCAGACGGCGTTCTCCACGTTACGGCAGTTGGTGCAGCCGTGACCGGTGAAGTCAAGGAAGACGGGCTTGCCTTCCTTCTTGGCCACGCGCAACGCTTGGTCGTAGTCAAAGTAGCCTTTGATGCCGAACGGGATTTCCAACTTGTCGGCGTACATCGGATCCTCTGTCCATTGGTAGGTGCTGGCGGTTGCGCCACCAGAGCCACTCTCAGTCCGTACAATGTTGGAAATGTCAAAATCTTGGGTGGTCATCGGCGGAAGCCAGCCGGAGATGGCCTTCAGCGGAGCGCCGAACAGACCGGGAATCATATAGACCACAAAGGAGAAAACGGCTACAGAGAGCAGGAAACGGAACCAGCTCTTCTGCACCGGATAGTCGTCGTCGTGCGGGAACTTGATTTTACCGAGCAGGTAGAAGCCCAACAGCGAGAATAACACAATCCACAAAGAGAGATAGACCTCACGGTCGAGGATGCGCCAGTGGTAGGTTTGGTCGGGCACGTTGATGAATTTGAGGGCGAAGGCCAATTCCACGAAGGCGAGCACCACCTTGAGGGTGTTCATCCAGCCGCCGGACTTTGGCAGCTTCTTCAGCATGTTCGGGAAGAGCGCGAAGAGTGTGAACGGCACAGCAATACCCAATGAAAATCCCAACATGCCGATAACGGGTTTCAGGAAGGAGCCGCCAGCGGCGTTGAGAGCCACAGCACCCGCGATAGGTAACGTGCAGGAGAACGAAACCAGCACCAAGGTCAAAGCCATGAAGAAAATGCCGGCCACACTACCGGCGTTTTGACGCTTGGCGGAACCGTTCACCCAGGAACTCGGCAGCGTAATCTCAAAATAGCCCAACAGCGAGAGGGCGAAGATGAAGAAGATGATGGCGAAGAGAATGTTCGGAATCCAGTGGGTGCTGAGGACATTGCCGAGGTCCGCGCCGAAGATCAGCGACAGCACCAGACCGAACACCACGAAGATCAGGATGATGAACAAGCCGTAGAGCATCGCGTTACGTTTGCCGGTGTTGCCGTCTTTCGAGAAGTAGGAGACGGTCATCGGAATCATCGGGAAGACACACGGCATCAGCAAACCGACGAGGCCGCCAAGCACAGCACCCAGGAAGTACATCAACAGGGACTCTTCTTCTTCAGCTTTGTCTGCGGGTTCGTCTGCGGCAGGGGCGATTTGCGCAGTTTGCGTGTTTGCATCTGATTCAACCGTCTCGTTGTCTGCGTTTTCCGTTTCTGTATTCTCTTCTGCGACAGAGGACAATACAGGATGGAAGTCTTTGAGATCGAAAGAGAACTTCTCTTCAATCGGGGTGCAACGGCCTTCAATGCAGGCCTGTCCTTCCAACTTGCCTTGTATAGAGAAAGGTTGGTCGTCTTTCACTTTGACGCGCTGTTTGAACGTCACTTGTTTTGTGTAGAAGTTGGAATGCGCATCCATGAGGTCGTCGTAATCGCTTTGCGGGGTCGGTTCCGCGACTTTGCCGATGCGTTCATATTTCGGTGATTTGGTGAAGTTGAACACCAGCGGCAGCTCAATCTGACCCTGTCCCGGCTTCTGCGAATAGAGATGCCAGTTGGGTTCTATATTGGCGGTGAATTGCAGCTCCGCCACGGAATCGTTGACCTTCACCGTCTTATAGGCCCATTTCACGGGGGTGACGGATTGCGCGAAAGCAAAAAAAGACAGACATGCCAGCAGGCAGGTTGTCATCAAGATGCGAATATTCTTCATATCAGGGTATTTTATTCAAAAAAAATCAAATTGCAAAGGTATAAAATTTTCACGAAAATTCAGAAAACAATATCAAACAAAAGTACAACCAATCAGAGAGACTGTAAACACTAAACTTTTGTATAGAAGTGTTTTAACGCTGTTCGTTCTTTTCAGAATTTCGCCATAAACTTCGCACTCTCCACCACGAACCGTTCGTGGATTCCTTCACCGACGATTGTTTCTCCCTCGAAGCATTTCACGGAAAAGACCAGACGGCGGCGATCCACCTCGGTAAGTTCGGCCTCGCAGCGGATGGTCGCGCCCACGGGACTGGCTTTCAGGTGCTTGATGTTGACGGCAATGCCGACGGTGGTGTTGCCTTCGCCGATTTTGTCGCACACGGCCATCAGGCAGGTTTTCTCCATCAGGGCGATCATCGCGGGGGTGGCGAACACCTCCAACGCGCCGGAGCCATAGACTGCGGCGGTGTCTTTGTGCTCCACCACCAGCTGCTCGCTGTGGCGGAGACCGGTCAGGTTGTTAAATTCGGTCATAGTAGGATGTTTTGGGGTGCAAAAATAAAACTTTTAATCATACAAAGTTCACCACCGCAAACACCTACGGCACACGGAAACCACCGTGGCAAACAAAATCACCGGCAAGTTCATCCGATCAATGGCAAAGGAGGGCTGCCTAATTTACCGCGTAATTTGATCTGAAGTTTTCTTCAACCGAGGACAATCATTCAAATTCTTTTTGAAATTCCTTTGTGGAAAACCTCGCATAGAATACCATCCTTCTGTGTATCCGTTTCCTCATCCAGCTATAGGGTTCTGTTCACAAAAGATGCGGTTTCTTCATATCTTCGTATGAAATTTCCCTGAAGCTGACATGATTCTCAAAGTGCATGCGAACAAAGCCGATATCGCCATAGTCGTTCTTTTCCACCATGATGTCGGCCATCTCTATAGCGGTGGTGCCATCTTCAAACGTGTCACATATTCTATACAAATGGGTAATACCATTTTCAGATAATTCAAAATCATAGGAATCACAATCGTCTTCAAAAATCTCAAAGTAGTAGTATTCAGGACGATAGACAAACATCACCACTGAAGAAAAAGAACCGATTTGCTCCCAATTACATAAATCGCTTAAGCGTGGACATTTGCAGCCCTCGCTCACCTCCTGGGAACTGTTTTCCGGAGAAGTGAGTATCACCGCCTGTTCCAGTCTGCCGGCGGTCTCATACAGTTTCTTGATGACCTGCGTTTGTTCTATGGGATTGCGGCCAAGCATAAGCAAGCTTATACTGTCAATGATCACGAGCCGAACCTGGTTTTCCTGACGCAACTGCCCCATGCGACGGACAATTTCATCGATATCCGCTTCCAAGTCGTCTTCTATCCAAACCGGGGCTTCTTTTATCGATTGTATGGCCGCCTGATCTATATCCCGATAGTGAAACCCTATCATGTTCATCACATCCATCATTTCCGCGGAAGGTTTGGGCACGCTTTCCAAACGGCCTGTTATGGAGGCCTTAAGTCTTCTCACGATTTCCAGCTCGGTCAGATCGAGGGACAAATACGCCGTGGGCACTTTCTGAACCACACCGATGTTGCGCAGAAGGGACACGGCGAAGGCCGTTTTGCCCATCCCGGGCCGTGCGGCAACGGTGCATATTTGCCCTGTCCGCAGTCCGCCGATGAGGTGGTCAAGGTGTTGGAAGCCCGTGGTCACGGGTTCGCACTCTTTGTTGGGGGTAAGAGTTATGAGGTGATTTAATTTCATGTTGGGAGGTTGATATTTAAGAGTTACTACTACTGATGCAATAATACTTTTAAGAAATTGGTAAATGGTCTTCGCGTGCCGGAGGCACGATATCCTAATAACCCCACATCAGCGTAACGAAGTGGAGCGCAGTGTGGGGTGACGGCGGAGGCAGCACGTCGATGGCGTGTTGAAAACACGCTACTATCAGCGAGTCGAGTAGTGGCGTGCCTCTGGCACGCAGATTTCCGCCGCGCATTTCCACCCCCACACTGCGGCCTGTCGGCCTTAGTATGGGGTTACTAAAATTGCGTGCTTCCCACGCCCAGCAGCGCACGATTTCAAATCGGAAAGTTAAAATACAGCCACATGTCTGCAAATCAATATATCATATAAAAAATATCGTATCAGTAGTAAAGGGTTAATATCAATCAATGGCTAAATATAAGGCCGCTGCCACCAACCCGGTCCAAAGGAACGTCAGCACAAAGAAGAGAATCGTAAGCCAACGTTTGCGTATCCCCGAAATGCGAAGCAACAACCTTCCTGCGGCGGCCGTGAGGCCATAGCACACCAGGGTGCTCATCACCCGCAGCCCCGGCACTAAGACAATACACCCCTGAGGGTTAAACAGATTTCTGAAGATAACATTCAGATGGACTTGCAACAATACAGGGATCAGTAATGCAACCACGATGGTCATTATCAAGAGAACAACCTTGTCTGCTTTACTTGGGGTGTCCAGGTTGTTTGTTTCTTTGTTGGTGTTCATATTTAGATTTTAGACATGGCGTGTTACAACTTAGTTAAATAGACTTGCAATTCCACAAACGATTGCCCCAATAATTGCGATTATAATAACTGTTACAATTGTGACAAGAAAATACTGTCCTATCATACCAAACCAACTTTCTGATTCTACAATTGTATTACCGCCTCTTCCTACAATTCGATGAATCTCCTTTGGGGTAGTTTCTTTAATCATATAATTAGGGAATGATTTTCGGCAGATAGACGCTTGGTTGGATGTTCTTCTCACGAAATTTGAGGATAGATAATCTCCAGAACGTGAAGAATAGTATTCGACATCTTGAGTATGCACATCGCCAGTTTGTCTATCAACGAACTTGAAACATACAATATTAATAGGACAAGATGTGCACACTCCTCTATCTCCAGTGGGATTCTCGACAACTGAAAAAGTTCTTTCAACTAGCATATTTTTTTGATTATGGTAATACAACTCGAGTGTAATTGGGGCCTCCAATTTCTTTCCAATCATAGGCACCTATGACCTTTCCTTCTGCATTTAATATCGGAACAAACTTATACTTATACAATTCCATCCATTCCTGCTTTTGTTGATATGACAAATCTGTTCTTTCTTGAATATACCGTACTATATTTTGGTATTCTTCATAGGTCTGGATGCGCCGAATTAGTTCTGTATTGGAATTTATATCGCCAATTGCTCTTGTCGCACTTTCTATTGCTCCTTGATAGTCACCGACATTTAGGCTCACTTTTACATCTTTAAGTTTTGTGTCAATATTGTTTGAAAACCATTCTAATGTCTCTCTGTCATTACTAATTCTCTGTCTTTTTTCTCCAATCAATTGTGCCAATTCAGAATATTTCTGATATGCCATATTGGAACGATTTTCTTGTGCTTGAAAACTTCTTTCTAAAATTGAATAATCTGTGGATTGTGGCTTGTACTCAACAGGTGTGAATACTGTGGGTCTGAATTGGGCATACGCTAAATTAACAGATAATGTCATAATCAATGTCCCCATGAGCAATTTTCCCATTTTCATTTGATAAATCCCTAATCCGTGTCGGGCACAACTTTTAATTTCGCCTACTCTATACTGCAGTTTTCGGCATCCCTGCGTTATGGTTTGTTTGTGATCACGTATGTTCCGCAAGCTCTTTTCGTTGCGGTTATTGGCGCATTTTCGTGATTTTTCGTGGGAGATTCCGCTCGCTCACTGCGTTCGCGGCGGAATGGTGCGCACCTCCGTATAAGACCAAGGGGGGGAGAAGATGGGCGGCGGAGAAAATCTGCCGTTGCCTGAACTTTTACGATCGCCGCCCATCTTCTCCCCCTTTTCCCCTGTATGCGGCACACCATTCCGCCAGTGACGATAGGAACTGGCGGAATCTCCTTCGTTCAAAGACAAATTTCCACGAAACAGTCTGAGTCATCATTGCAAAACTTGAGTGAGTATCCCTGCCTCGTCCATCACCAAACTGCGGTCGAGGGGGATGTATTTTGCCTGACCGGAGTATCCCGTGATGTAGTAGTTCTTGGCCAGATCATCGCTGAACCGGCTTACAAAGGCGGCACGGATGCGGCTGCACTTTTCATTGATGGAATTGCCGGTGGAGTCAACCAAATCGTCAATGCTTTGCTCCATTTTAGCCGAATCATCACGGTTCGAAATACGATAGTAAATCTGCAACAACTCCTCGTGGTAGTCCACCAACTCTTTGAACCGCAATCCTTTGGGGTGGCGCAGGTAGAAGAAATAGACCACCTTGGAGAGTGTCGGCAGGGAGATTTCCATATCGTTGTAGTCGGGCAGGAAGATGCTGTAATCCTTGGTGATGCGAAGCGTGCTCAGTTTGGGGTCGGGCAAGGCAATCAGTTTCTTTATGACAAAGTCGGACACCCCAATCGAGCGCATCTCTTCGATTCGCTGCCGGATCTCGTCCGCGAGCACATCGATTCTTCCCCGGTCCGCGTTGTCTCTGGGGTCTGTGTCCACGTTCTCCCGCAAGCGACTGTAACGCAGGGGCTGTTCGATAAGCGTGCTATGAAATGTATTCGAATCAGGGCGAGGCGTCTGCGCGATGGCCGTCAACAATTGCTCGAATTGGGTGTCGTTACTGTACAGAAGTGGAAACAGGGTGAAAGCATGGCCGTCTAAAGAGGTCTCTTCATAGCGCATCAGCATGGATGGTTCCGTGATTTGCAAAGGCAATTCGGGCATTTTGTCCTCTTTGTCTATCCTGTAGGAGAGGATTTCCCGATAGGTGTCCTGAATCCACGACGGATCGGACTTCGCCTTCTCAATCCATGCGGAATCGGTCTCCGGCCAGTTGTACTCCACAATTTGCGCCAGCTTGCCCAACATCGCCGGCAAATAGGTAAACGATTCGCCCAAAATGTTGACAGCTTTCCCCATATTCTGGTGAAAATACCCGTTGATCTCCTCATTCGCGCCCGCCTCGACATACAGCATCATGCCATATTGAGGCTTAAAAGGCAGGTCCCGGCTGAACAACGCCTTCTGACGATGGACTACTTTCGATGGTGTATCATTCATAATATGAGTACTCTTACTTACAATTATTAACCGGCGCAAAAATACGATATTTCAGGGGTTGATGGGGGAGTTGCAAGGCTTGCAGGGGAGGGGGTGAGTGTGAACAGATTATCCCGTTTCAGGTGGGTGAATATCAGCTGTAATTTTTTGCATTACGGGGATAATCGACCACTTTCTACATGAATACTTACCCCAAAGAGACCTCAGAACTCTCCATCGCCATCGAAAGCAATACCAAACTGTGCAGCGGGGTTCTCAATAAATTGAGGAAAAAGCAGTCCGCAAGCGATTCCCCGAAAACAACAAAGAGGATGTGTCAAAAGTCCAAAAAAGGACATTTTTTGGATTTGTAACCATCTGACAATCAGGTATTGATTCTTGCCAAAACAACTTTTGACACACCTTCGTTTGATTTGTCAAGTGTTTTATCACTATTGCATTATTATTTAATATTTACAAATGTGACATCATTCTCTTTGAGATTATTTGTAATAACCTGATATAAAGGAATGGCTTCCTTTCTAAATGGGTCATTCTCTAAAAGATCATTCTTGTCATCACATAGTTCGTCATACCACTCCGTTAATTCTTCCGTCCATATGCCTTTGCTTTTCGCCGCAAGCATCATGTTTAATTCGAGACCTTTTGCAGCATTCAAAGATCGTTGTTTGTCGATTGGACGACCTGTGATTTCATTTATTCTTTCAGGTGCAAATGGATTCGTGTCAACAATAAATTTTGCAAATTCATTACGTCCACAATGCAGAAGTGTGATAAATGCAGGCCAATCTTTATCATAGAACCTGCCAGTTTCAAGCTGATGCATATAAAGATAATACGAAGTTGCAAAAACAAGATTTCGCACATTTATATCTTTATATGTCGGATAATCTAAAGGAAACTGACATGTAAGAACACTTGATAATACTATTGACAAATATTCCTCATTTGCAAAATTTATGAGTTCAGCAGGATTTTCTATCACGCATGAAAGTAAATCTTTGATTGAACTTACTGTTGCATTATCATTAAAATCAGTACTCGCTTTCATATTTGAAAGACAAGAGTCAAGTGCGTCGTTAATATTCATGATTTTTGGCTTTTTAAGATGTTCATTTTGGTTGGGTATTACTTCCTGTGGTGTGGGATATTGATTAAGTATAAATGAATGATGTTTATATGCAGAAATTTCTTTCCCATCAAAGTCGATTATTTTGTCCAAAACATAATCATCCATCTTAGGTTCCCAGAAATTTTTATCGGCCTTAGAATCGTCAAGAGCTTTTATGAATGCATCTATCAAATCAACAGTTATTTTGAATACGAAGTTTTTAGTATTTGGAGATTCCTTGTGGTATGTTTCTGGTAATTTTTTACCAGACATATCTTCTGACTGAATCGGAT
This sequence comes from Bacteroidales bacterium, assembly GCA_017525245.1. Classification (GTDB taxonomy): domain Bacteria; phylum Bacteroidota; class Bacteroidia; order Bacteroidales; family WCHB1-69; genus F23-D06. The sequence goes on from JAFXTE010000008.1 coordinate 104,541, forward strand.
TTGCTTTTATTAGAAGCAAGGGACCAACAGATTCTATTTTACCTGATTCAAGCGATATTATAACATGTTTCATATACAAAAGATTTAAATTAATTCATATCCACCCCGTATAAATGCAAGTTTCTCATCCATCCTTTATCTCCAACGATAAAAGTTAGTACAATCTGTGTTAACTTGAAATGTTCAAAATGCAAGTCCATAGAAGTTGGAATATTGTCAATATTGCCCAATCTATTATTGCTATCTCGAAAAATATTCCTTATATTAAAGTTAAGTTCAATACGTTGTTGGATTTTCCTTACATAATTATCTTTAATAGGAAGAGATAGCTCACTTTTCAAACATTGTTCGTCCATCCCCCTACAGGTAAGTACCAAATTTCCTTCTTGCATGTCAATATTGAGTTGTGAATTCAATTCACCTTCCAACATTGCGCCAGAGGTTTCTTGCATGAAGAACTTGGTGACATTGAATGTTATGTTTTGTGGTATAAGACCATAAGTTTTGTTATAAATCTCAGTATTGCTTGATGAGGAAACAAATATAGGACATTTACCTACTTGGTTCATTCTATTATAGCAGTCTCTCAAAGCTTTTTCACCATCAACAGGCTTATCAAAGTCATGCTGGTTTTGTTTGTATTCATCGAAAAATGCAGCTTTGTTTGAATTATAATTGTTTCTTATTTCATCGTCTCCAAAAAAAGTTTGACTGCTGCTGTTAACATGATTATAAATATACAAGAATATCGAATCATAATAAGCAGCTGTATTTCCATAATCTGTCACGGTTTCATTGAAATACTCTTTCACTGTTGGTACCATAATAGGAAATATCGAATAATCATCAAGATTTTTAAAACGTTTTTTGTAATAGGTGAGCAATGATGATATCAGAGCTAAAAAATCTAATTTTTCAGCACCTTCTGTATTTTCCACAGCATTTATCAGCAAACCGATTGTAGTAATTACTCTAATAGCGTTTTCTTCAGCTCGTTTTGATGAATATTTCATTACATACATATACATAGCGAGTGGCAACTCAGGACAGTATGGAACATCCGAGTAAGTGTCAAAATGGTTCAAATTGGAAACCAGAGTTTTCCAATTTTCTATAACCACAGAATTGTCGCTGTTTTTGAACCCAGCGATAATGTCACGAGCGGGGGTTAACAACATAGCTTTTTCCATTGACTTATTTTATGATATTTTCTGATTGATCTTTTACTGTGTAATCGCAATGTTCATTGTACATTTGGCATATGGTGCTGTGCTTCCAACTAACATTGGGAATATTGTTAATTTCTGATTCTGTGTTATAATTCCGCATATAGAAAGCTATCTTTTATTGTTCATGAATTGATTCATTGGCACCAACTGAGGTTGAGGGCCATAAGGAGTTTGGCTATATACAGTTACAAACGCTTTGTCTATATAGTTGTTAAGAACCACCTCAAGTGCTGACAGTATAAGTTGCTCTCCATCGCATTGTCCCTCGATAGCTTCTAAGGTACGTCGTAGCGCAGACACAATCATCATAAGGTCATTGTCAATTATTCGACCGTGTTGGTTGATATGTCCTTGCGCCATCTTCTTTAGTATTTCTTTTGAAGGGAGGCCTTGTTCATATAAATCAACTGTTGTTCTTATCTTATTTATGTAGTACTCAATATCAGTAGCATTTGGTTGAACTGAATTTAGTGATATGCAGTAACAATCGTACAATACGCATCTGCCACCATCTGGCACAACTACTGTTTTGGCCAAAATCTGATAATCACCTTTTGAGGTGTTAATGTCAATGGGTAATAGATCCCCATCAATTTTGTATCTTACTGTTGCCATAATTATTTGGTTTTGTGTTTCTGTTCAGCTTTAATTCCGTGAATTGTATGTTCTTCATCTTGTTGGTTTGAATCATCGTGCAAAGATACAAACTAAAACACAAACGCAGTTAGTTTTGCAAGGCTTGCAAAACTCGTTCTGTTTTCTCCATTTGGTATATCTTTGCACATTCATTTTGAGATATAAAAAAGGCGTGACGATGTTCCTCTTTGCTACATGCATCCCTAATAGGTTCTGGAAAAACCTTGTATCGTTGCAAGCAGCGAACACTTCACGCCCATGCGTGAACTTTTCGCAATCCAGCCTCAGATACATTTAGAATTTTCCAGATTCATTAGGGGAGGCAAGAGCGTAAGCTCAATATATAACTTATGTTCTTTTCTTTATTTTATGTCATAGATTATCTTTGTTAGTTTGACGATGCAAAAGTACAATTATTTTCTGAAACTTTGAAATGGTGACGCATTTAGATGTGGATTTTTGTTCTACTGGAATTTTGCATCGTTGACCTCTGACCTTAAATGCTGCTATATCTGTGAGTACAAGAACCAAAAAGTTCTTGTTGATTTCTTTTTGAATCCTTTCCTCAAAAGCGGTTCTACCGGTGCCCGCCTTTCCCTGTAATGAAAAGAGTGTTGTTGGTGTTTGCCACAAGGTCAACAGTTTTTTGCTGCTCAAGTTGGTTGGGGTCAAATGTGAATTCTCCTTTCTCCATCATTGTCGTTTTGGTTTCGGAAGCAAAAGCACGATGGCGGTGCGAAGTCTATTTGCGCGACCGAAAAAACGTATCACATCAATTTAGCGCAAACAACTACAGACAAAAATATTATCTTTGCAACAATAAAAACTTTACGATATGAATCCATTTATGGTACATACAGGTAAACATGTATTTCATTTTACGAAATTTGAATCTGCATTGAGAATCATTGCATCCAAATCATTGAAATTTGGTCGTTTTGAGAACATGAATGATATTGCTGAAGCAAAAAGAGATGTTTATGGTATGGTATCTGCTGATATAATAAATGCTGAGTTATCAAAATATCAATCCATAAGTCTTACCCTGGATGATCCTTCGCACCGCGGTTTTAAAATTGACCCTCTCTGGGGACACTATGCACAAGGAGGAAATGGAGCCTGCTTGGTTTTTGACATAGAAAAGTTATCTCAAAAGATGAAAGAACAATTTGAAACAAATGCGACAATTGCACCAATCAATTATTCATCTGAGTTTACAAATGCAATTTTCACAGAAGGAGATTCTCAAGAAGCAGTAAGACAGTATATAGAAGATAATCTTGAGGACATCTTCTTCACAAAATCTCTTGATTGGGAATATGAACAAGAATTAAGAATATTAATCAAAGAAGACGACCTTAATGAGAAATTTATCTATTGGGATGATGCATTAATCGCCGTTATACTTTGCCTTCCTAAAGTTTATGATTATAAAGAAACAGCTGAATTCAAAATACTGAAATCAATGTTAACTGATGTTCCAATCCTCCATTATACAACATCTTTGGGAAACAAAGAGTTGCTTGATGAGAATGGGGAAAAAGTATGTGACATTCCTGGAGTGGACTTACAAATACTCTTCGAATAAGGTATGTTAAATAAACTGTATTCAATTTGTAAATAGCAATCTCTGTTTGATTTTTGCGGTTTGCCTAAATGTTTCCACTACAGCGCATACGTGCCCTCATAAAGGTAACTGTTTTTTTTGCGAACGTTAAGCAAGAAAAAAGAGAAAAGAGGGTGTGTCAAAAGTCCCAAAAACGGCATTTTTCAATTTGTAACTCTTTGATAACCAGATAGCGATTTTTGCTAAAACCGACTTCTGACACACCCTCTTTTTAGTTGGAATATTAATCTGTTTTATCAAATGTTTGAAATCTGAAGATCTATATTTCATTCGGGTTCAACCATGATTCTTCTGGCTTAGCAATCAATCTTGCATTTTGGTATGCCGCATCCAGAGGTAGTATTGTTTCTGGTTCATACATTCGCAATTCTTTATTTGGAGTTAGCACTAATGCGAAATCTGGTCTATCACTATATGTTCCTTTAAGATAAATGGGCATCAATAGCTGTATCTTGTCTTCTTGTGGGCGGTACATTGGAACTATAAATTTATAATTACGCTGAGCTAATGCAACGGCAAAACCGATAGCATTATCAAATTTTGTGGCAAGTTCCTCTGTAGACATAGTATGGTATTCTTCAGGAAACCTACGTCTTCGTTCTTCAATAATATGTGTAAATGTGTCGAAATCCTTATCAATCTCCCATGTGGTTTGGAAAATCACCTCATTAACATCGTCAAAAAATTGTGGAGGGAGAGCATTTGCGTTTTCGTCAAAGCCCATTTTCCGAAGTTTTAAACGGCCTCCTGAACGTGAAGGATTTTTAATTTGCATTTCACCATCTTTACATTCCGCATCTCCTACAACAATGACTTCATGAAAGTACTTATCTAAAAGATTGGTATTAAACATGACGTACTTTTTGTCCTTCGAGAAAATAATCTTTCCATCACGACCGTCCTGGCTCTCTTTTATTAACCTATTTAATATGTTTTCTAAATAGGATTTTAGAATAGGGTGATTAATTCCTGATTGTTTGTTCTTGTACTTCCAGGATTCTGGAATTGTGTTCTTTGCAATATCTTCTAAAAACTCAGATCCATCCCAAAATAAATCAAAATACATTGTTCCGATATTAAAACGACTATCAAGAATCCTCATTTTCTCAAAGTCATTAAGGGTGCCCCACGTTACACCGTTGAAAATGTTTTTGTCCTTGATGAACCAACCTAATATTTGTTCCCCTTCTTTATTTAAAAAGGGTACTTTAAATCTGATGTATTTAGCAGAATCTCTATCTATAGGCGTTCCGTCAGGAGTCTTTGTGTATCCCGCACCATTCAAATACTCAACACTATTTTCGTTGATAGCTATGTCAATGGTTGCTCTATCCACCGGTTGATTTCCTTCAATAATATTTTTTAATTCGTCAATGTATGTGCCTCTGTTGGCAACATATCCAAGAGAATAAATCCCATTTTTCTGTTTGTTAATGTTTTCCATATCCTTTAATGTTTTAGTTATTTGTATAATGTTTTTTCACCGGCAAAAATACAACGGTGCCGCGCAACCTATTTTCGCTTGTTTTTCGGTATTTGTTATTTGCTCTTCTGTTCCAAAAAGATTTGTTTTTGCAGCTCTATCTCTTGGCGCAGCTGTTCCTTCGTGGGCAGATAGGTGAGATATTTAGCTTGGAACAATTGTTCGCTGCCATGGAGAACGCTATATCGCGCCATATCTTCGCTGGTGTCGGAGCAAAGCAACAAGCCGATGGTGGGATTGTCCCCATCTGTACGCATCAATTGGTCATACATCCTTACATACATATCCATCTGTCCCACATCCTGATGTGTTATCTGCTCGGTCTTCAGGTCTATCAAGAAGAAGCACTTCAGGATATAATTGTAGAACACCAAGTCAATATAAAAATCACCCATATCCGTGCGGATATGCTTCTGTCGGGCCACAAAGGCAAATCCCTTGCCCATCTCCATGATAAAACTTTGCAGATGACTGATGATACTACCCTCCAGTTCTGTCTCCGTAAAATCAGCATAGGGTTGCACAAGAAACTCTGCCACGCGGCCAAAACTCCGAATTGTGGCCTCGGTGCGGCCACATTTTCGGATTGTTGACTCGCTGCGTCAACTATATGGAATTGTTGACTTAACGAGTTGTAACTATGGGTTGAATCTATTTCTGTCATGTTTCTATCCTTTTTATGAACCGCAAAAATACAAAAAATCACAATGCCTGGTATGCTTGAAGTTGGGCGGTCAAACGGTCACGCACTTTCTGCTGAATATCAGTGGGAGAAAGGACCAACAACTCTTTGCCGAAAGACGATAATTCCCGGATTAGTTCGTAGTTCTCGATGCACTCAATGGAGAAGAACGCGCCACCGTCAAGCTTTGGGTATTGCTGACGCAATTCCTTTTCCTTCTCTCCTTTATAATGCCGCTGGGACTCGTGCAAGGGTTTTGTGGCGACATAATCTTTGGAATAGTCGCTGACCCAGAAGAGGATGGTCTGCAAGGGATTTCCCTCGATGAGCGTCACTCCGATGATGTCCTCGAAACATTCGTTGAGGTCGCCATCATATTCCCTATAAGGACGTGCGGGCAATGGGACGAACTTGTCCAGGCGGTCGAGGGCGAAGTTGAGTATTTTGCCCGTATCTTCGGCAGCGGCAATTAAATACCAACGACGGTTATACTCCTTGAGCAAATAGGGAAAAACCACCACCGAGCGATCAATTTCAGGCGTGTCGAACTTGTGGAAATGCAACTCCACCACCTGCTTCTGCGTGATGGCAGTGAACAACTCACCCAGCAGACTCTTTCCTTCCAACGGATTCTTGGTGAACGACACAACTTGGCGACCGGTCTTCACTTTGAGACTTTCCCTGAGCCGTTCCAAACCCTCAAGATTCGGCAGGCCATCAAATTGTCCAAGGAGGGTGAAGGCTTCGCCAAGAAGGCGCTTCTCGTCATCCGTAAGCTTCTGCGTAAAGATGGAGAACGATGGATCCGCATAACGATGGCAACTTTTCTTGACCGTCTTGAGAGTTCGTGGACTTACATCATCAATCTGATAATGCTCTATTTCAGCGACAAAAGGGCTTTCGTGTTCCAAATAATGAAGGTCAAGTTCAATGGTACGGCGGCTTACATGCTGTTCCCGTTCCTCCAACTCCTCGTTGACCAGACGGCACAAATCTTCGGTCGAGTAGTTGTGGTAACGGTTCGCCAACAGCTTGTCGAGAATGTAGTAACGTGTGACGGCGTTTTTGTTTGCGGGCATAATGTTTCGATTTTTCCGGCTGCAAAAATACGAATAATTCGCGAAACCTATTTTCGCGAAACCAGCAGAGCCGTCATGATTATGGCAGCTCTGCTAATTGTTACATCTTCCTAAGCACCATTTCCGGGACGTATCGATTCTTTGTTTCCATATCACCAAGTCCCAAACGGGGATAAACCATACCTCCGATTCCGGGTATCACTTCGCTGCCTTCGCGTTCGTCATCAACGGCAAAGGTGATGAAATGAAATTTGCTGCTGATCTCTTCCGGAAATTCACGCATCAGATTTGGCACGCCATCTTTGTACATCACCGGAGCAAGAATGGCTATCTGATCGGGTGTTGTTTTCCCTATCAGCCTGGTTAATTGCGTCTTAACCACGCAGGAAGTGTTGATAATAGATTTGACAATCACCAACAACTGGCAATCGTTGATAGGCTCTTCGTATGCTTTCTCTATGGGAGATATTTCCACTTTAGAGCCGTCTTCATTGGTGTGGATCACCTCGCGAGAGTTCCAATAAACCGATTTCTTCAATTCTCCTTTGCCAAATCCCGATTCCACCCCTGCCGCCAACCAGTCGGCGTCTTCAGAGGCACATACCAACATGGTATGATCGGCTAAGACCGTTCGATATTCAGACGCCAAGACCTTGCCCAATTCTATACCAAGCGTACGAAACGCTTCTCGGTAATCATTCACATTGGTGCCCTTGTCTGCCAAAGCATCAAGAGAAGCTTTGATAACAGCTTCATCACCATATTGTAGGTTTTCAAACTTTCTCATAAGCCCTCCTTTCTGTTATAATATTGCAACCAACTCGCGTCTCGTGGTTGGTTTTTTATCAATGATTTCCTGTTCTTTTTCATCAGGCCAAGGACAACTACCAGTAAAGTCGCCAAGCCGCCAGTAAAATATTCTTCCGCTTACACGATAGTGGAGTCCATCAATATTATCCAAGACCTCTCGGCAAGCATCGCTGACTATCCCATCAGAAAAGATGTTCAGATTAAAATATTTTGTTTGCTCTGCATGAGTGATAATTTCCGACAAGCTCACCCTGTGGTTATTTCCACATCCTCTCCAAACACCAAGGAATACATAGGCCATATCTGCCAGTTCATCAACGGTTGCGATATCTCCATTGACTGATATCTGTCGGAGAGCGTCAACAAATTCATCACTGATAAGAATCAATCTGTTCAAATCTTCCTCGTATGGGAAATACTCAGTGGATGTGTAATCTCGAATACTTTCCGGAATGTTATTTCCCACTTGACTTCCAACCGCAGAATAGACCAATTTCAAGGCAAACGTCTCATTGCGTTCCCGACAATCTCTTATCTGGTGCTCAAAATCAGATGTAATGGTTCTTTCCGATGATCCTGTGTTCCATGTCAAATTCTGAGTGTTCTTCAACTGATGATACACGTTTTTGTCGGGATGAGCAATCAAAAGATCATCGACAAAAGTGTCTTCCAGCTGCGTCTGCAAAGCAACGCCATCCAAAGCCGCTTTATACCGAGCTATACACGACACTATCTGAAATACCGCATAATAATCTTCATAAAGACCGCCTTTGGCATTGGAGACACCTCCTTGGTGCTTGTTGGCAAGATAAACTCTGTCTGCTTCACTTCTCATAAGCTTCTTCTTCCGTTATTTCCGTGAAACGTTTTATTATTCGACCATCTCTCTCTACAAAACCATCGAACATCTCTTTGGGGCGAACCCAAACCTTATGATCGCCATATAGAGCCTGATATACAACAACTAACGCTAACGATTCACTGTCCTGACCAATGACCAGAACCTTGTATATGCCACCCTTAAAGTGACGATAGTATCGTGTTTTATCAGACATATCAATCTTTCTATTCACGGTGCAAAGATAAACTTTTAATTAAAACAGGCAGGGAATGATGAAAAAATATTCATCCACCAAAAGGTCAGTTGCAATATTGTTGCCGGAAGTTCCAATATTAGTCGTATCATTATCGCGCCAGATCGTAATGATGAACTCGACGCTCAAGTCAATCTCCGGATTTTTTTCTCATTATCATCACTGTTTAAATACAGCTGCCATATTATGGGCGCGTTTCTTTATGCTAAAGAAATTGGAAAATGGGCTTCGCGTGCCGGAGGCACGATATTCGAATAACCCCACATCAGCGTAACGAAGTGGAGCGCAGTGTGGGGTGACGGCGGCGGCTGCACGTCGATGGCGTGTTGAAAACACGCTACTATTAGCGAGTCGAGTAGTGGCGTGCCTCTGGCACGCAGACTTCCGCCGCGCATTCCACCCCACACTGCGGCCTGTCGGCCTTAGTATGGGGTTACTAAAATTGCGTGCTTCCAGCACGCCCAGCACCCCCTGTTTTTCTCTTCTTTTGTTCCAACTCCCTCGCCGTGCGCTCCACTACCTGTTCAAGCTGGTAGGTGGAGACGCCGAGGGGCTTGTTGACCTAATTCGTCAGCAGGTTGCTGACGAATTGGAATGAAGGATCCTCCCGGGCGCAAGGGAGCTTGCTTGCGGATAGCGCACCCCATTTTCTGCAAAAATTCCTCTTTGAAATTTAACAATTGGTAATTTGAATTGTTAAAATATTTTACAAACGCTTGTTTTCCAGGGCTTGCGAAAATCATACAAAACCCTTGACAAACGGGCGGTTTCGTTGTATATTTGCCAATGGAAGATGGTTGTCTGCAAAGAGGCATGATTTTACATCTTCCACTCAACGAAAATATATCTTCTCAATTTAAAAATGAAAACATTATGGCAGAAAAAGAAATAATCCAGATGCAGAATAACGACTATGACGAATTACTGCTAAGGGCTGTGGCCGTAATTGAGAAAACACGCACTGATGTTGCCCGACACATTGCCATTGCGGCCAGTAACACCTATTGGGAGATTGGCAAGCTGCTTTATGAGAAGAAACTCGAAAGCAGGCATGGTAGTCAGGTGGTAAAACGGCTGTCGGCAGACTTGAAAAAACGGTTTCCCAAGATGGGAATGTCACCACGTAACTTGTGGTATATGAAGACTTTCTTCGAACGATATAAAACAGCAGATGCAAAAGTGCAACGAGCCGTTGCACTTTTGCCGTGGTCGCATAACGTATTACTTCTCAGTAAAGATTTGAACGACGAAGATACGTGGTACTATGCGCATGAGAGCACTGAAAAAGGCTGGAACCGCGACCTGCTGTTGAACGCCCTTAAACTGAAGATGCATGAGTCGAATCTGTCGGCACCTGCTGACAACAATTTCGCATCCTCTTTGCCTGCCGCACAGGCGAGGTATGCCAACGAGGTGTTCCGCAACGGATATAATCTCGGTTTTCTCGGGGTGACGGAGCCGATATTTGAACTTGAGTTGGAACAGAGGCTTGTCGAAAAGATAAAGCTGTTCCTGCTTGAACTGGGAAAGGGTTTCACCTTCATTGGCAACCAACACACAGTGGAGTACAACGGAAAGGAAAGCCGTGTAGATATGCTCTTCTTTCACAGGAAACTGCGCTGTCTGGTGGCCGTTGACTTGAAGATAGGCGAGTTCAAACCCGAATACGCGGGCAAGATGAACTATTACCTTTCCCTGCTCGACCGCATAGAACGTCAGGATGGCGAAAACCCCTCCATCGGCATCATACTCTGCGCAGAAAAGGACCACCTTGACGTGGAACTGGCACTCGAAGGCATCACTAAGCCTATCGGTGTGGCCGATTATCAACTTATCATCCCCAAGGAGGAACTGAAAAAGACCATTGTCGCCGAAATACGGGCTTTTAACCGAGAACTGAAAATTGAAAATGGCAACAACAAAGTATGAGAACAGCGGCACTTAATGGGGTTGTTTGGATGTGAATGGATTTAATCCGTTTTTCCCACTTTGTTCCAACTCCCTCACCGTCCGTTCCACCACCTGCTCAAGCTGGTAGGTGGAGACGCCAAGGGGTTTGTTGATGCCTTTCAACGACCATTCCACCACAGTCTTGTCCGTTGATTTGCAGATGATCAGTCCCACGGTGGGGTTGTCGCCCTCGGCTCGCAGCAACTCGTCAACGGCAGTGACGTAGAAGTTCAGCTTGCCGGCAAACTCGGGGATGAACTTCACCACTTTCAACTCGACGACGACATAGCGGTGCTGCGGTATGTGATAGAACAACAAATCCGGGAAAAAGGTCTGCCCATCCGGCATTTGCAGCTCCATCTGCCGCCCAACGTAGGAGAATCCTTTCCCCAATTCTAATAGGAACTGAGTCACCTTGGACACAAGCGCATCCTCCAGGTCCTCCTCCTCGTATTCCTCTTTCATCGAAAGGAAGTCGAAATGGTAGGGGTCTTTCAGTATCTCTTTCGCCAATTGGCTCTGCGTGTCGGGCAAGGTGCTTGAGAAGTTGGTAATGGCTGCTCCTTGGCTTCCGAAGAGATTGGCGGCTATTTGATTCTCAAGTCTGCTGCGGCTCCAGCCTTCTTCCACCACTTTATTGATATAGAACAAGGCTTCATCGAGAGATTGGCATTTGGAGATGATGTGGACATGGTGCTTCCAAGGTATCCGGCCGAAAATCTCGGGCATTTCCAATTCGCCACCAACTTGGTGGCTTTTTTCATCAACTTCTAATTGGCCACCAAGCTGGTGGCTTTTTTCGTCAGCAGCTTGCTGACTAATTAGGCCAACAGGCTGCTGGCCTTTTGTAACTCTTTCATAATAAAACGAATACCATTGCTTCATATATTTCACATTGGAATATGAGAAGCCTGTTTCATTAGGGAATGCTTGCCGCATATCGAGGGCAAATTGCTTTACTACGCCAGCTCCCCAACGCTCTTCTGCACGTAGCGCCACCAAATCACGGCCTACGCTCCAGTAAAACTCAAGCATGGCAGTGTTCACTCGAACTGCGGCTTTCAATTGGCTTTGGCGGAAACGCTGCTTGATGTCTGCCATCCATTGTACATAGCCTTCGTCTGCGGTCATCACATCACGGGATATAAATGTCGGTTTTTTATTCATTTTGTTAAAGATTTAACGAGCTGCAAAAATACATTTTTTTGCAAATATACAGACAATTCATTTACAATTCAAACCGACCTTGTTCTTATGAAATGTCCCTCCTGAACGGCGGCAAAGGTCGCGACAACGGCTATCATGACCATTGGCACGACAGATTCCAGAAACACGGTCAATGGAACTCCGACGAAAAGCAGAAAATCTGCCGCCTTGTTGGCGATGGTGTGCGGGAAAAGACATCTCTTGTACATCACTATGGCGGAAATCTGGTTGATGACTTTGATGACGACAATCACCGCGCCCCAGAACCAAAGCCAATGGGGAAGTGCCAAGACAGGGATCAGCTTTATACAACAGCCGACCACAAACGCCAAATCCGCCAGACTGTCCAATAGTGCCCCCGTTTTGCTTTCGCAGTGGAATTTCCTTGCCAAGAAACCATCTGCCATATCGCTCAGTCCGCAGGCGAAATACATTACCCAAAAAGCGACACTTCCCACATCGGAAAAGAGGAGACCGAAAGTGCCAAGGAACCGGAAGGCTGTTATGAAGTTTGGGAGGTTTTTCATTTGGCTATGAAATTCACCACCCCAAACACCAGATGGCACACCGCAAACGCTGTGGCGAAGAGGATTGCCGGGAGGTTCTTCCGGTCGATGGCAAAGAGGATGAACGCCAAACAGGACTCATACTGTTTCGATGGTTTTCTGCAACCGTTCCAGAAACCGTGCCGCGTCGCCACCGTCCATCTGCACGTGGTGGAACTGGAACGAGACGGGCAGCAGCGTCTTGAACCAGCTTTTGCGGTATTTGCCCCACATCACCATCGGGTTGAGGAACTTGTCAGTGTATTGGTTGCAGATGCAGTCGAGCTCGGTCTGGATCATCGCGGAGGTGCCGACAATCATGTAACCGTCAAGGAAGCTGCTCTCGCACTCCTCCGCCACTTTGGTGGTCAGCGCGATGTAGTCGCGGTTGAACTGCTGCAGGTCGTCGGTGAAGGGGATGTCGCAGGAGTTGATGCCGCTCTTGCGGTTGCGCACCACCACGTTGACGGCGATCTGGTCGTAGCGGAACAGCTTGCCGTCCTCGGGCAGCAGGTGCAGTTCCTCGGTCCGGCTGGCGGTCTTCCCAATGCACCAACACATCAGCGTGTTGAACTTGATGCCGCTCTTCCGGCTGGCTCTCAGCAGTTTGCTCACATCCATCGTCTTTACCAGCGTCACCATCGGCATCGGTGCCGTCATCCACATCTCGAAGGCGAAAGCGCGCGGGGTCTCCTGGGGTTGTACTTCGGTTTTCATACTTATCTTTTTTTCAGCACCACCAGTTCCGCATCCGCACCATCCTTCCTGTATTCGCTCACGAGGATGTAGTGTTCGTCGCAGGCAATCCCGAAACAACGGCCGTCGCCTTTTTCCACTTGGTTACCCCAATAGGTGGCATTGGTGCCGAGGATCTCTGGGGTTAGCGGCATTCCGCAGCTCTGACAAAATTGTTGTTCTTTATCCATATTGATTTCGTTTTTTGTTCTGTACTGCCCCACACTGCATCTCGGCATCGCTTTCGCGCCACGGACGCAGCAGGATTCTGTCAGTTTCCATCATCCAAGAAAGTATGAGACCGCAAAAATACAATGTTTTTGCGTGATGTCAACAGATAATAGCCATAGTCTAAGTCTAAGTTTAAGTCTAAGTAAAATGAGCCCTTCCGTCTCAATCTCAAGTCCTTACAGTTTCACCGTAATCAACACCACAGCGATTATGGCGATGGCAAGTCCTAAATAGTTCTTCCACGTCAGTTTCTCTTTGAAAATCAGCCAGCCGATCAAGGCGGTGAGACAGACCACCCCGATGTTGTAGATGGGGAACAGCACCACATTATCGAAATAGCGCATCGCGTGAAACACACAATAGGTGGAGAAGAAGTTGATGACACCCAACGCGATACCGCCAAGAAGGTTCTTGCTCTGCCATTTGGATTTGCCGCTCACGAGGTCGTAAGCCACCAAAACGATGCCGAACAACATGGCTATCAGATAGATGAAAGCAATCATAAAACCCATGTTGTCGCCCGTGTTGCGTTGCTCGTTAAGCTTCATCAGAATATCGCCCGTACCCGTGCCGAAGAAAATCATAACAGGCAGCAACCAGTTGATTTTTCTTGTGTTGTCGGATGTCGCACCATTTCCTCCCACCACCAAAGCCAACGCCACGAGAGCCAAGACGATACCTGCCGAGACCTTCAGATTCAGTTGTTCATGGAAGATGAGCACGCCGGCCAAAGCGGGCAGTACCACCGACAGTTTGCTGGAAAGCGAGGTGATGGTAATGCCCGAAAGCTGGGTGGACGCAGTCATCAGCAAGTAGGTGAAGATGAACCAGAAACCCGTCAGCAACGACAACCCGAACCAAGGTTCATGAACCAGTTGGGGAATCGTGTCGTAATGCTTGCATATCAGGAAACCCGTGACCACCGCGAAGACGTAGTTCCACATCAACGCTTGGTGATTGTCTAACTCAAAACGCTTGAAGAAGCGCATGGCGACAAAAACACCGGATGAAAACACTATGGCTAAAACGAGGTAAATCATTTGGGCGTCAAAAGTAGTATTTTATGCGGAGACGCGATTATCGCGTTTCTTCCAGATAGAATTCCCATGTGTCCCTGTGGCCTTCCTCTTGCGGCGACTGCGCCGTATTGTCCCCGCTCTTGCAGGCGGTTATCCCGACAACGGCAAGCATCACCATGCAAGATATACTCGGTTTCATAAAACGACTCGCTCTTTAATCACTGACAAATTAAACATTGTCTTTCCGGATTATTTCCTTACAATCACGCTGCCGCTGCCTTGGTGCGTCGCAAGGATCAGCACTTCGGCAATCTGCACGTGGGCGGGCGCATTGGCGGCATAGACGGCCACATCGGCGATGTCATCGCCCGTAAGCGGCTTGATACCTTTATAGACGTTGGCGGCGCGCTCCGTGTCGCCATGGAAACGGGTGTTGCTGAAGTTTGTCTCCACAAGACCGGGCTTGAGGTTCGTCACGCGGACGGCACTGCTTGCCACATCAAGGCGCAGTCCGTCCGTGATGGTTTTCACCGCCGACTTGGTGGCGCAATAGACGTTGCCGTTGGCGTATGCAGCATCACCGGCCACGGAACCGATATTGATAATATGGCCGCGGTCGCGCTGCACCATCCCCGGCACTATGAGACGGGTCATGGTCAACAACCCCTTGATGTTGGTGTCGATCATCGTCTCCCAATCCTCGAAACTGCCCTCGTATTCGGGCTCCAGACCAAGTGCCAAGCCGGCATTGTTCACTAACACATCAATGGCTTTCCATTCATCGGGAAGTGCGTTGATGCACTGCGTGGCCTTCTCACGATCCCGCACATCAAACACCAACGTCAGCACTTGAGTGCCCTTATCCGTCAGCTCCTTGCGAATTTCTTCCAGTTTCTGCTCGTTGCGTCCGGTCAGAATCAGTTTGTCGCCATTCTCGGCGAATTTCCTTGCACATCCAAGCCCAATACCGCTTGTCGCTCCTGTTATCAATACAATCTTATTCATAATCAATATATTAAATTGTGATAAATTCAATAGGATTTCGATTACAAAAATACATTTTTTGCATTATGAAATGTTCCTGAGTTTCCCGACGTGCATTTTTGATTTTTTTGTACCTTTGCCGCCTAAAACAACCTGATATGAACGGCAAAGTAATTATTGTGTCCGCGCCGTCGGGGGCGGGCAAAACCTCCATCGTGAAGCACGTGTTGGAACTTCTTCCCGAGCTGCGGTTCTCCATATCCGCGACCACCCGCACCAAACGGGACGGCGAGGTCAACGGCAAAGACTACCATTTCCTTTCGGTTGATGACTTCAAAAAAGGCATCCGCCACGATGCGTTTTTGGAGTGGGAGGAAGTCTATGCCAACCAGTTTTACGGCACCCTCAAGAGCGAAATCCAGCGTATCTGGGACGAAGGCAAGGTCGTGATTTTCGACGTGGATGTGAAAGGCGGACTCAACATCAAGAAGTACTTCGGTGACAAGGCGTTAGCCATCTTCGTGGAACCTCCGACAGTGCAAGAGTTGGAAAACCGGTTGCGCAAACGCGGCACCGAAACCGAAGAATCGTTGCGCAAGCGCGTGGAGAAAGCCGAATACGAGCTTTCGTTTGCGCCGCAGTTCGACAAAATCATCCTCAACGACAACTTGGATGTCGCCCGCGAGGAGATGCTCCAGACTATCCGCGAATTCCTTGACAAAGAATGAGTTGTAAGCGAAAACATATCGCCATTATCGGGGCGGGGGCTTCGGGACTTTTTTTGGCGAAGAAGCTTTCCGAATCGCCAGACATGGATGTCACCGTCTTCGAGAAGAACCGCCAGGTGGGTGCAAAACTGCGTGCCTCCGGCGGCGGCAAGGCCAACATCTTCAACCGTGATATCCGCCCCGACCATTACAACAAGCCGGAATTTGTCGCAGAGTTGCTACAACATTATTCTCCGGAACAGCTTGAGAACCAGTTCTCTGAATGGGGGTTAGTGACGATTACCGATGAGGAAGGCCGCGTCTATCCCGCCTCGCAGTTTTCCCAAACCGTCGTCGATGTGCTGACCCATTATCTGAACGAGAATGTACAATTGGTGACGAATTACGATGTCCAACACCTTGATTATAAGAACCGGAAGTGGAAAATCAACGACTCCCCCACCCTATTCGACGTGTTGGTTCTGGCATCAGGATCTCCTGCCGGAATGATTCCAAAAAACCAACGGGGCTACAATCACTATTTGCAAGATTTAGCACTGAAAATCAACCATTTAGAATCTTCTTTATCGGGTTTTATCCTTAAAGATTATCCAAAGTCACTATCGGGCTGCAGAACGAAGGCTGTCGTTTCATTGTATCAAAACAAAAAACTGATACACAAAGAGTCGGGAGAAATCACGTTCAAGGATGACGGGATTTCCGGCATTGTCATTATGAACTTGTCGGCCTACTACCGCCGGTTGCTTTCCACGAAGAATTGTCGTTTGGAAATCAACCTCACCTATTGGGACGAAAATTTCGACACAGACACTTATTTACGCGACAATCACAACACCACCGGACTTTTACATCCGAAATTAGCCGCCCTATATCAGCAGAAGCCCTTCGACATTCACCGGCTCACATTCCAAATCGAAGACACCTATCCGTTAGAAGGGGCGCAGGTGTGCCACGGCGGTATCGACCTGCCGGAAATTGAAGGGAACTTTGCCGCAAAAAGATTCAAGAACCTCTACATTCTCGGTGAAATGCTGGATGTGGATGGCGTTTGCGGCGGCTACAACCTATTCTTCGCGTTCGCGTCAGCGGCAATAACGGCCACCTCTATAACAAAGTAGAGACGCGCCTCAGCACGCCTCTACCATTCTTTCATTCGCTTCTTCAGCCAAACGTCCTATAATTTCACGTCATTCTTCATTATGCATTATGCATTATGAATTATGAATTAGTATTTCGGCTCCACTCCCATGTTAAAGAACATGAACGAGTAGATATCCACAATTTCATCGACGGCTTTGTCAAGGGGTTTGCCGGCACCGTGTCCCGCGTTGCTCTCGATGCGGATGAGATGCGGTTTGTCGCCGATGTCGCTGTTCTGCAGAGTCGCGGCGTACTTGAACGAGTGCGCGGGCACCACACGGTCGTCGTGATCGGCGGTGGTCACCAAGATGGCAGGATATTCCTTACCGTTCTGGATGGAGTGCAGCGGGGAGTACTTGTAGAGGTACTCGAACATCTCCTTGCTGTCCTCGCTGGTGCCGTAATCCACGGCCCAGTAGCGACCAATGGTGAACTTGTGGTAGCGCAGCATGTCCATGACACCCACTTCCGGGATGGCCACGGCGAAGAGGTCGGGACGCTGGTTCACGACCGCGCCCACGAGCAGACCGCCGTTGGAGCCGCCCATCACCGCAAGCTTCTCCTTGCTGGTGTAGCCCTGTGCAATCAGGAACTCAGCCGCAGCAATACAGTCGTCGAAAACGTTCTGCTTCTTCAGCTTCGTACCAGCCTCGTGCCACTCCTTGCCATACTCGCCACCGCCGCGAAGGTTGGCCACAGCATACACACCGCCCTGCTCCAGCCAAGCCAAACGAGTCGCGCTGAAACTTGGCGTGAGCGAGATGTTGAAACCACCGTAACCGTAGAGCAGCGTCGGGTTGTTGCCGTCCATCTTAATGCCCTTCTTGTGTGTGATGAACATCGGAATCTTGGTGCCGTCTTTGGAGGTATAGAATTTCTGCTCCGTCACATATTCGTCGGAGTTGAACTTGATTTCGGATTTCTTGTACAGGATCGATTTGTTGTTTTTGACATCGTAACGATAGATGGTCGCTGGCGTGACGTATGAGGTAACGGTGTAGAACGTCTCGGTATCCTCAGCTTCGCCAGAAAAGCCGCCAATGGAACCGATTTGGTCATTGTCGAGATTGGCGAGGAACTTGCCGCCCTCGTCGAAAATCTTCACCACAGAATGGGCGTCTTTGGTGTAGTTGGCAATCAACCGTTTACCGATGTGACTGACGCCCGCGAGAACTTCGCCCTTGGTGGCGGGAATGACATCGGTCCATCCCATCGTCGTGAGACTGCCAATCGGGATGCTAATGACCTGGTATTCGGGCGCGTTGTGGTTGGTCATCACGAGGAAATGGCCGTCAATCTCGTCTATCACGCTGTAGTCATCCGTAAAGTCGGTCACCGCCTTGATAAACTGTGCTTTCGGATCATTCAAATCTTTGTAATACAGAGAATTGCCCGATGTAGATTCGCTACCGTAAATCACTAAGTAGCGTTTGTTGACAACCTCGGCGCTAAAGCTAAGGTTCGGGTTGGTGGGGTCTTCGTAAGCTAATTTATCCTCTTTTTGGTCGGTTCCGACTTTGTGGTAGTAGAGTTTGCCGTTCTCGTTCACGCCGGAGAGTTCGTTCTTAGGCTCGGGGAAACGGCTGTAGAAGAAGCCGTCGTCCTTCCAAGCGATGCCAGAGAACTTCACCCACACGAGGTGGTCGTCCAAATCCTTGCCCGTCGCGATGTCCTTGACGTAAATTTCCTGCCAATCACTGCCGTTACGTGAGATGGCGTAACCGAGATACTTGCCGTCATCGGAAATGTCGAGCGTGGAGAGCGCCACGGTGCCGTCATTGGAGAGTTTGTTGGGGTCGAGCAACTCAACTGCTTCACCATCAAGGGAATTCTTGTAGTAGAGCACGCTCTGGTTCTGCAGACCGTCGTTGCGGTAGAAGAAGTAGCGGTCACCTTTTTTCCACGGCGCACCCTCCTTCGGGTAGTTCATGATATCCAACAGATGTTTCTTCATCTTCTCACGATATGGAATCTGCGCCAAGAACTTGTTAGTCACCTCGTTCTGCGCCTTCACCCAGTTGGCGGTCTCCTCGGAGTAGTCGTCCTCGAGCCAACGGTAAGGGTCAGGAACAGCCACACCGAAATAGTGATCGACGGTGTCGCATTTCTTGGTTTCGGGATATTCCACCTTCGGAACCGTGTTGTTCTTCTTATTACAAGATACAAGCATAATGATGGTGCTTAATGCTAAAATACTGATAGTTAGTTTTTTCATTGATATGATTGTTTTAATTATTTCGGAAGTGCAAAAATAATTTTTTTAGTGAGCAGTGAGCTGTTAGCATTTCGAAGAAATGGACGGGAATCTTGGGTATTCAAAAAATTCAACAGAGCAAAAAGTATTCATATTTTTACTATATTTGCCGCGCAAAACAAAATGTTATTATGAGCTATAAAACAGTGAAAGAGGTTATTAGCCTGTTGTTAAAAAACGGATATGAACTCAAAAGTCAAAAAGGAAGCCTCTTGAAGTTTGAAAAAGACGGGAAAGTGGTGATTGTCCCAAATCATGGCAGCAAAGGTATTGAGAAAGGAACTTACTACAGCATCCTTAAACAAGCTGGATTAAGATAATTAATGAAAAAAAAGTGACAATGACAACAGTAGATATTATTGTGGAACATGCCGGCAAGAATCTGAGCGCATATATGAACGATGCACCCATTTTCACGGTAGGAAAAGATTTGAAAGAAATCGAAAAGAACATACGAGAAGCGATCGAATTATATTTGGAAGACAATCCGAATCCGTGTCCCACCTTGTCGAAAGAATATGAGCTGATATTCAAGATTGATGCCGCAACATTCATCAACTATTACAGTAATGTGTTCACGAAAGCTGCACTGAGCAGGATAACTGGCATCAATGAACGTCAATTATGGCATTATGCGGCCGGGGTGCATAAGCCACGAAGAAAACAAGCAGAGAAAATGCAGAACGGCATAAAATCTCTCACCCATGAACTCGAATCCATCCAACTGATATGAGATGTTGAATTCTTTTTATTATGGCGTTCCGGCGCAGTGTCAGAACCTTACACCACCGTTCCGAACAACCCGTTCTATAACCTGTAACCCATAACCATTAAAAATTGTATCTTTGCGCCATATTTTTGAAACCACAGATTATGCGTAACGCCCGTATTTTCATAGAAAAAAAACAGGGTTTTCAAGTCGAGGCCGACAGTTTGAAAGCCACTTTGAATCAGAATTTTAATCTCAAAATCAACAACCTTCGCCATCTGAAGGTCTATGACATATTCAATATAGACGAGGAGCTGCTCAGGAAAGCCGAAAGCGTGGTTTTCTCCGAGCCCGTGACCGATGACATTTATCACGAATTTCCGTTGGACGGCAAGAAATATTTTGCTGTGGAGTTCCTGCCCGGGCAGTTCGACCAGCGCGCCGACAGTGCCATGCAGTGCCTTAAACTCTTGAATCCCAAGACGGAAGCGGTCATCAAAAGTGCGAACTTGTATGTGATTGACGGGGACCTGACTGACGAGCAATGGCAGAAGGTGAAGAAATATTGCATTAACGAGGTGGAGGCCCGCGAAAAGGACATGTCCCGTCTTGAGCTAATGGAAGATCCTGAAGTTCAAGATGTTCCGATTTATAATGGTTTCAGAACCTGGACTGAGGAGCAATTGCGTGACTTCCACGGCAAGATGGGGCTGGCAATGTCTATGGAGGATCTGAAATTCATCCAGCAATATTTTGCCAACGATGAGAAACGTGATCCGTCCGATACAGAGGTCAAGCTGTTAGACACCTACTGGAGCGACCACTGCCGCCATACAACGTTCGAGACTGCAATCACGGACATCCAAACAGAAGGTGACAATATTTACAAAGAGCAGATAGAAAATTCGTTGCGTGAATATCTCGCTGTGCGCGACGAAATGTACGGCAAAGACACGCAACGGCCTGTCACGCTGATGGATCTGGCTTCCATCAACGGCAAATACGAGTACAAACGCGGCAACCTCCCAGACAAGGAAATCTCCGAGGAGAACAACGCTTGCAGTATCCGCGTGAAGGTGGATGTCGATGGCAAGGAGGAGGACTGGCTGCTGATGTACAAGAACGAGACGCACAACCACCCGACGGAGATTGAGCCGTTCGGCGGGGCAGCCACCTGCGTGGGCGGTGCCATCCGCGACCCATTGAGCGGGCGTAGCTATGTGTATCAGGCACTGCGTGTTACGGGCGCGGGCGACATCAACGCCCCGATTTCCGCCACATTGCCTGGCAAACTCCCGCAGTCGGTGATTTCCAAGACCGCCGCCGCCGGTTATTCCTCATACGGTAACCAAATCGGTCTGGCCACCACCTGCGTCCGCGAAATCTATCACCCTGACTATCAAGCGAAACGTCTGGAAATCGGAGCCGTGGTGGGTGCCGTTCCCGAAAACCAAGTTCGCCGTGAACGACCTCAGCCCGGCGACATCATCATCATGTTCGGCGGCCGTACCGGTCGCGACGGCGTGGGTGGCGCTACCGGTTCCTCAAAGGAACACAACGAAAAATCTCTCGACACCTGCTCCGCCGAAGTGCAGAAAGGTAACGCCCCCGAAGAACGCAAAATCCAGCATCTCTTCCGCCGTCCAGAAGTGACGAAGCTCATCAAGAAGTCTAACGACTTCGGCGCAGGCGGCGTGAGTGTGGCCATCGGTGAACTGGCCGACGGCTTGGTCATTGACCTGGACACTGTTCGCACGAAATATAACGGCCTTAACGGCTCGGAAGTCGCCATCAGTGAGTCGCAAGAACGCATGAGCGTGGTGGTTGCCCCCGAAGACGTGGAGACCTTCTTCCAATACTGTCGCGAAGAGAACTTGGAAGCCAACATCATCGCCAAGGTGACTGATAACAACCGCCTGACGATGACATGGCGCGGCAAGACCATCGTGGATCTCAGCCGTGACTTTATCAACACCAACGGCGTGCGGCAGAAGGTGACCGCCAAAATTGCTCCCGTAGAGAACGGTGTTATGAAATCCGCTGACATTCAAGGGAAAACGATGCAGGAGAAATGGCAAAGCTGCCTCACCAACCCGAACGTGGCTTCCCAAAAGGGACTCATTGAGATGTTTGACGCCACTATTGGGGCTTCAACAGTGCTGATGCCATTTGGCGGCAAAAACCAGCTGACCGAGACGCAGGTAAGCGCACAGAAACTACCTGTGTTACACGGACATACAAACCTCGCCTCCATCATGACATTCGGATACAACCCGTTTATCGCCATCCGTTCCCCGTATCATGCAGGCGTGATGGCCGTTTTGGAAGCCATGTCGAAAATCGTGGCAGCAGGCGGCGACTACCACAAAATCCGTTTTACCTTCCAGGAATATTTTGAGAAACTCGGCAAAGAGCCAACCCGTTGGGGCAAACCGCTTTCCGCACTGTTGGGCGCTTTCTGGATGCAGAAAGAGTTCGGACTCGCCTCCTTGGGCGGCAAGGACTCCATGAGCGGCACCTTCAAAGACATGCACGTGCCGCCCACCATCGTCTCTTTCGCCATTACCACGGAGAATTCCGACCACATCGTTTCGCCGGAGTTCAAACAAAAAGGCAATTACATCTACTTCATAGAAAACAAGTTAGAAAACGACATTCCGAACATCCAGCACACCGCCGAGATATTCGACTTCGTACACAAAAACATTCTGGATCAAAAGATAATCTCTGCTTTCACATTGCAGTTCGGTGGCATTGCGGAAGCATTGGCCAAGATGAGCTTCGGCAACGATTTAGGCTTTGATATCCAGACTGATAAAGACTTGTTTGCATACGGTTACGGCAGTTTTATCGTGGAAACCACCGAGAAACTGAATGCGCCATTCGCCATAGAGTTGGGTAAGGTCACTGACGACTTTATCGTTAACGGCGAGAAGCTCGACAAAGCGGAGTTGTTGACGGCTTGGCGCGGTTTTTACGGCAAGCTCTACCCGCAGACCGCCCCGAACGAGACGGTTTCCGTTGGTGCGGAGTTCACCCGTAAAGCGCAAAACCACAGTTTCGAACCTATCACGAAAGTAAGCAAACCGAAGGTGATTTTGCCCGTGTTCCCCGGCACCAACTGCGACTACGACACGGCGAAAGCTTTCGAGGACGCCGGCGCGGAAACCCGCATCTTGGTCTTCAAGAACTTGGATGAAGCGGCCATCGAGCAATCCATCGACGAGCTGGCGGCGGCCATCCGCGAGTCGCAGATACTCGCGCTTTCCGGCGGTTTCAGCTTGGGTGACGAGCCCGACGGCAGCGGCAAGTTCATCGCCAACGTGCTCAACAGTCCGAAAGTTAAAGCGGCCGTAGAGGATCTGCTGGCCCGCAAGTGCTTGGTACTCGGCATCTGCAACGGCTTCCAAGCACTCGTCAAGTCGGGGCTGCTGCCCTTCGGCAAGCTCGGCGATGTCACGCCCGACTCCCCCACCCTCTACCGTAACAACATCAACCGCCACATCTCGCGCATCGTGCGCACCCGCGTGGGCAGCACCAACTCCCCGTGGCTCGCCTCCTTCCAAGAAGGTGATGTCCACCAGATTGCCGTCAGTCACGGCGAAGGCAAGTTCGTGGTGTCGGAAAAGCTGGCCAAACAGCTCTTCGAGAACGGTCAGGTAGCGTTCCAGTATTGCGACGAAGCTGGAAACGTGAGTATGGATCCCGAGGACAACCCCAATGGTTCCTTCTACGCCATCGAGGGCATCGTTTCCGACAACGGCTTGATTCTCGGCAAGATGGGTCACAGCGAACGCAAAGGACGCAACCTCTACAAAAACATCAGCGGAAACAAGGAGCAAAACATCTTTGCGAACGCGGTGGCGTATTTCGGACGATAAAGGGCGATGAGACGATGAAGCGATGAAGCGATGAAACGATGAAAAGCGATGAAAGGATGAGATAAAATATGATACCGTCTGCTCACTAATCACTAATCACTGCTCACTATTCACCAATCACCAATACACCAGCTTCAATAACCAATAACCCATAACCAATAACCATAACCATTCAAAAAATGCGAATCAACGACATAGAATACATTGAAGTGGCGGTTTTTGACGTCAGGTCATCCTCCCAGGCTATGGAGGCATTCTCCATGATTCTGGTGGACAAGGCGAATCTCACCCATTATGTGCCCATCATCATCGGTTTGAACGAGGCGCGGGCGATTTTGGGCGAGCTGCACGGAAGACTTCCTCAACGGCCTCTCACTCATGCGCTTTTCGTTGACCTCATCACAAACAATATCCCCGACTACAATATTGAATTCGTTTCCATCAACGAGTTCAGCCAAGGAATCTATTATGCCTCCATAGTCATCCAAACGCCGACCGAATCTTTCTTTGAGGTTGATGCCCGCCCATCGGATGCCGTGGCCATCGCCTTGTGCGCCGGAGTACCCATCTATTTCAACAAGGTTCTTTTCGAAGAACAGATGCAGATTGCCACGAAAACGCCTGATTATCAAGAGGAAGTCCCCTTTACAGGCGAATCTGGAAGGGTACGTCCTTCTACTCCAACCGAAAATATCCAGTCGGAATGGGAAAACCTTTCTGTGCCGGAACTGAAAGAATTGCTCCAGAATGCTGTTGAGGAGGAGAATTATGAGCTGGCGGCGAAAATTCAGGAGGAGATAGATAGACGTAAGACTTGAGACTTGAGACTTGAAACTTGAAACCTGAAACTTGAAACCTGAAACCTGAAACTGGAGGATGAATGATTTTAGACAGAAAGCCCGCACCGTTCTCAAGCAACATTGGGGATACGACAGTTTCCGGCCGCTGCAGGAAGACATCATCCTTTCTGTGCTTGAAGGGCGTGACACTCTCGCACTATTGCCCACCGGAGGCGGGAAATCCATCTGTTTCCAAGTGCCTGCGCTCGTGAAAGGCGGTCTTTGCATCGTCATCTCGCCTCTTATTGCCCTTATGAAGGATCAGGTTGAGCACCTCCGCGCCCGCCATATCAAGGCCGGAGCCATCTACTCTGGGATGCGGCAGAGCGAAATCCAGGCCACCATCGACAACTGTCTCTTTGACCATGAATACCGTTTTCTCTACGTTTCCCCAGAACGACTTCAAACAGAACACTTTAAGATGAACTTCGAGCGGATGCCAGTCTCCATGATTGCCGTGGACGAGGCGCACTGCATCTCACAATGGGGCTACGATTTCCGGCCGCCGTATCTGGAAATCGCGCAGATTCGCAAGATTTTCCCGCAGGTGCCCATATTGGCCCTCACCGCCACCGCCACACCCGAAGTAGTAAAGGATATCCAGCTGCGGCTGGAATTCAAGACCGAAAATGTCTTCCAAAAAAGCTTCAAACGGAGCAATTTGACCTATTTTGTGGTTAACGAGGAGGACAAAAACAGCCGGATGCTTCGGATCATGAACCGCTATCCCGGCTCGGGTATCGTATATGTGCGCAACCGTAAGAAAACAGCGGAAACCGCTGATTTCCTGCGCAATAACGGTATCTCCGCCGACTATTACCATGCCGGATTGGATCCTCGCGAACGCGACCGCAAGCAACAGAGCTGGATGAAAGGCGAAACCCGCGTGATGGTTTCTACCAATGCTTTCGGCATGGGTATTGACAAACCGGACGTACGGTTCGTGGTACATATCGATTTGCCAGATACCTTAGAAGCTTACTTCCAAGAGGCGGGACGCGCCGGCCGCGACGAGAAGCCCGCTGTCGCTATCTTGTTGTACGACAACTACGATGTGGCCCAACTCAAGCGCAACTTCACCTTCACGTTCCCCGAAATTGACCGTGTGCGCGAAGTCTATCGCGAACTTTGCCAGTCACACCACATCGAAATCGGCACGGGTCAGAACAAGGTCTTTCCGTTCTCCATGGAAGAACACGCCCGCGCCGTGAAGATGAACGCTGCACAGTATTTCAACGCGTTGAAACTGCTCAACAACATCGGGGTCATCCTCGTTTCCGAGCATCTGCGCGAAAAGTCCGAATTACAATTTCGTCTGACCGGCGACCAATTGCTGAAATTTCAAAAAGAAAAACCCGAATACGAACCACTGATCACCACAATTCTACGTTCCTACACTGGCGTATTCTCCCAATTCGTCAACATTGACGAACAAGTGTTGGCCTCCCGTTTGGAAACATCAGAAAAATCTGTAATAGAGCAGCTTAAAACGTTGCGAAGCGAGAAAATTCTCTCCTACCAGCCACAGAGCAACATCCCGTTAATCGTCTTTTTGAAAGATAGAATTGACGAAAAATATCTCTATTTTGACAAAAAAATCTACGATTTTCGGAAGGAGAAGGCGGAAGAGCGGTTGGCAGCAGTGGAAAATTACGTGAAAACCGACAACGTATGCCGCAGCCAATTGTTATTGCAGTATTTCGGGGAATGGAGCAGCACCCCATGCGGCGAGTGCGACGTGTGCAGACGCAACCAGATTCAACGTATCAAAAACAAAACCTTTGAACAGATTTCCGGCGAAGTAAAATCCTTACAGCAAAAAGGTTATGCCCCAAAACAAATCCTCACTGAACTTTCCAAAAAATACGAAGAACCGCAAATTGTGGAAGTGATGCGGTTCCTCGCGGATCAAATGTAGAGACGTTTCATGAAACGTCTCTACAGCCACGTCAAAGATGACGTCCTTATTTCTTCTTGAACAAGGAAATCACAAAGAGCAGCACGCATGCGCCGATGACGGATACAATGAGTTCCCAGAGAAGTCCGGCTTTCTGGATGTGAGCCAAGCTCATAAGCCAGCCGCCAAGGAAACCACCTATCACACCGATGATAATATTGACAATCAGGCCGAAGCCACCGCCTTGCATCAGTTTGCCAGCCAACCAGCCAGCCACTGCACCGATGAGCAGAAAAAGAATAATTCCTACAATGTCCATAGTTTTAGATTTTGGTTAAACATTTATGATGGTGCAAAAGTACAAAAAAACTTTAACTTAGACTTAGACTTAAACTTAGACTATGACGGTTGGCTTTTATTCTGCATTTTTCATAATCAGTACTGCGTTCGACACTCCGCGTTCTCCTTCGTGGTCGAAGCGGCCGTTGTCGGAAGGACAGTTGAGAACTCCTTGGAACTCATTGAAATCCAGCCATATCGTGGTGGAGCCGCCGCCATCGAGGTTGAGGGCATCACGGCAACCGAGCCATCGTAATAGCAGCTGTAACTCCGTGAGTGACAATCCTTCAGCTTCTTTCGCCCTACCGTCAGCCACGAACAACAATACCGTGCCATCCTCGCGGATACCCACGGCAGTGCGGTTGTGGCGATTAGTGACGAAGGTACGGTCGTCGCGCATATACTGCAACGTGTCATGCCAAATCAACAGCGGACCGGCAGTCATAATATTCGGATAAGGTAAACCCTCCTCCCAATGTCTCGAAGAACCGGTTTTGAGGATGAGAACGCTATCGTGGCTCAGACAGAGCGTGCCATATTGGTAATATTTGCGGTTCACGGTGTCTTTGCCGGGGGTGTTCTCCCCGAGTTCCAGGCTGTCGATACGCAGGTAGCAGACCGGGAAGTGTTTGTCCATATCGAAGAAGGATCCGTTGATAGCCGCCACCGCATCGTGTTTCTGCGCCATTTCGGAGGTCTTCGTTCGGCGCGGTTCGTGCGCGAACGCCAACGCGTAGTGCGCCGTATCAGGGATTTCCAATACGAAAACCTGCTGATTCGAGGCGAACAGCTGCTGTCCCTCGAACCGGCACTGTTTCAGCACCATGCCGTCGAGGGTGTCGTTCTGCCAGGGACCGTTCACAAAAGCCAGAGAGTCGCGCTGGGCGTGGAGGCAAAGGGCGAGAACGAGGAGTGTTAGGGTTAATGTTGTTCGTTTCATTGTCTGTTTCGTTTGTCTCATCGCATAATCGAAATAATAGGAGCATCCAATGCAGCGGAAATTTTGGCCAAAGTGGACAACGTGAAGTTGTGCCCTCCACCTACCCAATGCGATACGGCCGCTTCAGATGTGCCTACCATCTTTGCGAACTCTTTTTGTGACAATTTGCGGTTCTTAAGCAAATCGTCAATCCAGTCAGCAATTTCGTATGACCATTTCACCTGTAGCTTTAATGCTTTTGGTGTCTCATCAAGTGTCTGCTGAAATAGTTGTTCTGTTTCTTTCGAATGTTTCATATTTCAAATTGTTTGTCATCCACTCCAGAAAGTGTGGCCTCTTCAATAGTGATTTCGCCTTTCGTTTCAGCTAATCTTAAGAGGTCGTCTAATTTTTGCAGTTGAATTACATATCCATTTAACTCGGAATCCTCTTCGTAAGTTTTTGGGGATTTAGGACCACCATTTCCTACAATCAACACACTGTCGGATAAGCGCAGGCAATATAGTCTCAACTTACTGAGTTCCATATCTCATAATTTCATCGCCTCAATTACAGCCTCAATGTCCTCATCCGTCGTATCCCACGATGTCACGAGCCTGATTTCATCCTCGGCCTCGTTCCAATAGTAGAAGAAGGTGGTCTTCGCAAGGCGGTCGGCGACGGGGCGAGGGAGCTTGAGCAGCAGGATGTTGCAGTCGGTGCGCTGGGTGAAGACGTCGCCGAGGACAGCGGTGATGCGCTGACGGAGCTTTTGTGCCTGCGCGTTGGCGTGCGTGGCGTTCTTCTTCCACAAATCATTTTCGAAGTAGGCGATGAACTGGGTGCTGAGGTAGCGCATCTTGGAGCTGAGCTGGGCGCATTGCTTGCGGTGGTACTTGAGCTCGGGCACCAGTTCGGGGTTCAGCACAACCACCGACTCGCCCATCAGCATCCCGTTCTTAGTACCTCCGAAGCTGACGATGTCAACGCCGCAGTCGGTGGTCATCTCCTTGAACGTCTTGCCGAGCTTCACGGCGGCGTTGGCGATACGCGCGCCATCCACATGCAGGTACATGCCGTGCGGGTGGATGAGGTCAGCGATGGCGCGGATCTCCTCGCAAGTATAGACCGTGCCGAGTTCCGAGCATTGCGAGATATAGACGGACTTAGGTTGCGAATGGTGTTCGAAGCCCCAATTGGTGAGGTGCGGGCGAATGAGCTCCGGCGTCAGCTTGCCGTCGGGCGTGGGGATAGTCACCAATGAGGCACCGGTCATGAAGGCGGGCGCACCGCACTCATCGACGGCGATGTGGGCGGTTTCGGCGCAGAGGATGCTGTTGAACGACCGCACACATGCGCGCTGAGCCACCACGTTGGCACCGGTACCGTTAAAAACAGGGAAAACCTCCGCCTGCGGACCAAACTGCTCCTTGAAAATCTCCCGAACACGGGCGGTGTAGGTGTCGTCGCCGTAGGCAATCTCATGGTCGGCGTTACAGGCCGCAATAGCCTCTATTATAGCGGGATGCACTCCCGAATGGTTGTCGCTTCCGAAGGATCTCATTGTGATTTGGTTTAGGCGGCAAAGGTACATATTTTTTGTACTTTTGCCGCATGAAAGAAAAAAACGGTCTCTATATCCATATCCCGTTCTGCAAGTCCAAATGCGTCTATTGCGGATTCTATTCCACTGTGAACCAGAAGGATGTGGACAAATATGTAAGCTTTTTGATAAAAGAGATGGCACTGCGTTGCCGCGAGGCCAATGGTGAACCGATTAAAACCGTCTATTTCGGCGGCGGCACTCCCTCTGTCTTACAAACGCCTCAATTACAGCAAATTATAAATTTTGCAAAGAAGTGTTTTTCTTTTGAAGAGGATATGGAGATGACTATCGAGGGCAATCCCGAGCAGCTGACAGCCGATTACTGCCGTAATCTTAAAACATTGGGATTCAACAGAATAAGTATCGGCATTCAGTCTTTTCACGATGAAATACTACAGTTTTTGGGAAGAAAACATTCTGCGAAAGAAGCCTTGAAGGCTGTGGAGAATGCGCACAATGCCGGTTTCGAGAACATCTCCATTGACCTCATCTATGGCGTGAATGAGCGCAATAACGAACGGTGGCAGAAAGAGTTGGACACAGCATTCCATTTACCGATAAAACATTTCTCCGCCTACGCCTTGACGGTCGAAGAGAATTCACTACTCTACCGCCGCATCCACCAGCACAAAACCGTGGAACCCGATGAGGATTTGGCATCCATACAATATAATATATTGTCGGAATCTGTGGAGAACTCACCATTCGCGCAGTACGAGGTCTCTAACTTCGCGATGAAGGGCTGGGAGTCCAAGCACAACTCCGCCTATTGGCACCGCGTGCCCTACATCGGGCTGGGGGCTTCGGCACACTCCTACGATGGACAGCACCGGCAGTGGAACGCCCCGAACCTCAGCGGTTATTTCACCCAAATCGAGGAGGGAAAAACCTACTACGAGCGCGAAACTCTCACCGACATTGACCAACACAACGAGTTCGTACTCTTGGGCTTACGTACGCGAAACGGCATAAACCTGCGCGAGATGGAAAAACTTTTCGGTCACGAACGAACCGATGCACTCCTGAAATATTTCGAATCGGAGGTGGAAAATAACCTCTATCAATTGAAAGACAATCGTCTTCGGCTCACTCCTCAAGGGCTTTGGCATGCTGACGGCATCACCAGCGGCGCATTCCTCACCAACAGTGTTGACGTTTAATAATTTAGACACTTCCAACAGCCTAAGTCTAAGTCTAAGTTTAAGTCTAAGTCATGGTCTAAGTCTTAAGTCTCAAGTCTCAAGTCAAAACAACGTCGGGTCCCAACTTTGGAGACCTTCCGCCCTGGCGTTGGACTTTGCCTCCATATTCAGCAGTTTGATTTTGCGGGAGACATCCCACCGGTAGCCGCCGAGAGTGCCATTGGTGCAGACCACACGGTGGCAGGGCACGATGCACATCACCGGATTGGCACCCACAGCCTGTCCCACCGGCCGGGCCGCTTTGGGCCGGTGAATCCGTTCCGCGATGTGGCGGTAGGTGGTCACCATGCCGTTGGGGATCGTGAGCAGATCCCGCCACACCTCAAGTTGGAACAGTGTGCCATACAGGTGCAGGCAAAGACTCGGCACCTTATCGTCGTGACGACGGAGCAGCAACAGGGCCTTTTTGTGCAAAGACACGGTGCGGTTGCGGAATCGCGCCTTAGGGAAATGCCGCTTCAGCGTTGCTTCAGGTTCCCACTTCATGGCGGCGGGCATGATGAAACAGATTCCCTTGGGTGTCGAAGCAATCAACACGCGCCCGATGGGAGCGGACTGGATACTGTAACTGATGACGAGGGGCTTCTCTTTGCCCAAGAATTCCTCCCGCGACATCGGCTCAATCCAGATGCGGCAGTGTTTTTTGTCGTTCATTTCAAGCGAATTAGACGGCAAAGATACAAAAATATACATAGTGTTCCGCATTACCACCGACCAAGAAAACAACCATACGAGTTTCGTGAAAAGGCAGTGTTCATAAAAATAATCGCTCTTATCAATCAGTATTAAAAATAATACTATCTTTGCCGTGAAATCTAATTTTA
This sequence comes from Bacteroidales bacterium, assembly GCA_017525245.1. Lineage (GTDB taxonomy): Bacteria > Bacteroidota > Bacteroidia > Bacteroidales > WCHB1-69 > F23-D06. Next base: position 136,189 of record JAFXTE010000008.1, read on the forward strand.
TGAAAACCAAAAAAGTAACAGAAGTCATCAAGATGCTCGAGAAGGACGGATGGTACCTCGCCTACACGAAAGGGGACCATCGGCAATACAAACACCCGACAAAAAAGGGGAAGGTTACGGTAAACAAAAAGCTGTCAGACGATTTAGATGACTTTTATTTAAGCAGCATTTTCAAACAAGCAGGTTGGAAATAAACATTGAATAAGAACAATTATGGAAAAGATAATAGTATCAGTGGATTGGTGCGGTAAAAATTACGC
>JAFXTE010000080.1 GCA_017525245.1 Bacteroidales bacterium
GATGCGATGGTACGATGACACGATGATACGGATGAGAACGATGAAACGATGATGCGATGATACGATGATGCAATGATACAATGATACGATGACGACGATAATCATAATAGGAATAGTAATCGCCTGGGCAGTCACCACGTGGCTCCTCATCCGGCGGAACCAGCGGATCAACAACCGCATCAAGTTCCTGTCGGAGGCGGTGGCGGGCGGCGACTTCAGCTTCACCTTCCCCGAGGGCGATCCCCGGCGCAGCGACCGTGTGCTGGCCGCCTCGCTGAACCGTATCCGCGACATGCTCAGCCGCACCCGTCAGGAGACCATCGACAAGGAACGCTACTACGCACAGATCCTCGAGAACGTGCGCACCGGCATCGTGGCGTATGACGAGCAGGGCTTCGTCACGCAGACCAATAGCGCGGCCGCGGAACTCTTCGGACTCCCCGTGCTGACCCATATCCGCCAACTTGACCGTGTCAGCAACGGACTGGCGGACATGCTGTTACTGTCGGCGGCGGGCGACACCCGCACGCTCACCCTCCACGACGGTGACAGCACCCGGCAGCTCTCCCTGCAGGTCTCGCAAAGCCGCATCCGCGACCGAAACATCCGCATCTTGGTCGTCAATGATATACACAACGAATTGGACAACAAAGAGATAGACTCGTGGATTTCGCTCACTCGTGTGCTCACCCACGAGATCATGAACTCCATGAGCCCGATTACCTCGCTGAGCGAAAGTCTGCGCGAGTTGGTGCCCGAAAAGGATTCCGAACTATACAAGGGTTTGGACGTCATCCACTCCACGGGCAAGGGTATCGAAGGGTTTGTGGAGTCGTACCGGCAGTTCACGCACATCCCGACGCCTGCGCCGACCCTGTTTTACGTGCGGGAGCTGGTAGAACGTGCCGTGCAGTTGGTGCACTCCGTGCCGGAAAACGCCCGCATCGACTTCCGGTGGTCGGTGGAGCCTGGCGACATGCTGCTGCACGCCGATGAGAACCTTGTCGGCCGGGTGCTCAACAACCTGCTGAGGAACGCCGTGGAGGCGATAGGACAGGGAAACGATGGTTGGATCGAAGTCCGCGCCTTCCTCAACGAAAGGGAGGACGTGGTCGTGGAGGTCAGCGACAGCGGCGGCCCGATTCCACCAGCGGTCGAGGAGCGCATCTTCATCCCGTTCTTCACCACCAAGAAGGAGGGTTCCGGCATCGGGCTGAGCATCTCTCGCCAGATTATGCGGCTTTCCGGCGGCACCCTCACGCTGCGGACACGCCCGCATACCACGTTTGTGATGACCTTCGGAGGGTGATGGTGTCTTTCACTGTACGCCCCGATAAGGGTGAAAGAAAATGGACAATACCACTTCCGAATTTTTTATGCTAAGGGTGTAACATTTCCTGAAAAAACATACTTATGAAAATGGAACAGGAGAACTTCTGATGTTCATAATCCTGTTGATAAAATATTCATTCGAATACTGAATATAATTAACATTTGTGTATTTTTGCATTTGGAAAACTAACTATGAAAATATCAGAGCTTAAAAAGAAATTGAAGGCAAAAGGTTGTTATTATGTGTGTGATGGAAAAAAACATGAATGGTGGTGGAGTCCTGTCACGGGTCAAAAGTTTCAACTACCACGGCATTCAACAGCGGATGTTGGCAATGAATTGATGAAATATGTCAGAGAACAATCAGGGATAAATGTGAGATAACCAAAATTGTATGATAATGGAGAATATAACGGTAATCATAGAACGAAACAATGACGGCAGCTATACGGCGGTGCCGCAGCATAGACACAAAATCGGCTTCATCGGGATGGGGAAAACGGTAGAGGAGGCCATGGATGATTTGAAAAACTCGTATGCGGAGGCGAAAGAGATGCTCCCTTCATTGCCCGAAATGGAGTTCTCCTACAAGTTTGACACGGCCAGTTTTCTGCAGTTCATCAGCGGACGGCTGAACCTTGCTGACCTGCAGACAATAACGGGGGTGAACCGTCATCAGCTCAGTCATTACGCCACAGGGAAAAGCCGACCGTCGTCCAGAACGGTGCGGCGCATCCAGGAAGGGATCACACGCTTCTCCGAGGAGTTGCACCGCGTTTGCTTGGTGTGACCGATACAAACTCAATACTTCTGAAAATAATTACAAATCACTGATCACTAGTCACGAATCACTAATTGATAATCCCCGCCAGCTCCCCAATGTCATCCACCAAGAAGTCGGCACCGGCGGCGAGGAGGTCTTCGCGGGAGCCGTTGCCGTAGGTCACGCCGCAGGTGCGCGCGCCGGCGCGGGAACCCATCAGGATGTCCACGGCCATGTCGCCGACTACTAATGCCCGCTCTGCCTCGACCCCCATCTTCGCTAAGGTGGTGAGCACCGGCTCCGGGTCGGGCTTCGCCTTCTGCACGTCTTCCGCCCCGATGACGAAGTCGAAGTAACGCTCCAGCCCCATCTCTTGGAGAAACCAGCGCAGGGACTTGGAGGTGCGCGACGACGCAATGGTCATCTTCAGCCCTTTAGCGTGCAGCTGTGCGAGTGTGTCGGCCACGTGCGGGAATAGGTCGGGGATGAGATGCTGCTTGTTCGCCTCGAACGTGCGGCGGTAGTGCTCGGCGTAGCTCTCCGCCGTTTCCGCCGTGATGTTAGGGAACAGCTGCCGGTAGGCCTCCGCGAGCGGCACTCCTATGGTAGCGGCGCAGGACTTCTCGTCGGCCACAGGCAAACCGATCTCGCGCATCGTCTGCTGCAGCGTCCGCACGATTTTCTGCCGCGTGTCGCCCAACGTCCCGTCGAAATCGAAAATGATCAGGTCAAAATCCATTGTCACATTTTTCATCCAAGCATTTCAGGCAGCAAAGATACAATAATTTCGGGTATTGTAATAATGTTCCCTTTCGCCAAATATTTTCAACATTGTGCAATCTTGTGGCCGTTGTGTTGTCACCGTGTGGGTCATTGCCACCGCGCCACGAACCGATAGGGTAGCAGGGCATCCTCGCCGGCGTAGTCCACCCCGATGCGCGGGGTGATTTCAATGCGATCCTCCGGCACGACGACTCCCCGGTCCTCAATCCACAGTTTGTCGCCGCAGAGCGAGATGCCGTTGTCGGCAACGGTGAGTCCGAGCAACTTCGACACATTCCCTGGTCCGATGCCGATGCCGGGGGTGATTTTCCGTTTGCCCGTGCGTTGCAGCATCAGTTCCTCGCCGTGCGTGGGCATGATCCCGCGAATGAGCACCGCGTCGGGGATCCCGTCAATGTTCGTGACGAAATTGAGCAGGTGGTGCATCCCGTAGCAGAGATACACGTAGGCGACCCCGCCCTCGTGGTACATCATCTCGTTGCGGCGGGTGCGTCGTCCCCCGTAAGCATGCGAGGCGCGGTCGGTGGTGCCCTTGTAGGCCTCCACCTCGCAGATGATGCCGCCTGAGAGCTGCCCATCGACATTGGTGAACAGGTACTTGCCCAGAAGGTCGTGCGCGAACCCGACTACATCGTCCGTGAGGAAATACTCTTTCGTCAGTTTCATTGCCGTTTTTTTCGACGGCAAAAATACATTTTTAATGGTTATAGGTTAGTGGTTATTGGTTATTGAAGCTGGTTATTGGTTGTTGTTTATTGGTTATTGAAGGTTGATAGTTGATAGTTGATAGGTTATGGGTTAGTGAGGCGGGATTGGAAAGCGTTGCGGAGACCTGAAAGCATTTTGGCGATGTCTGTGATTTGAGGTCGTAAAGAGTTAAATTGTTCAGTGGTAATGTATTCTAAATCACAAGCAGCTTGTAATTCACAAAAAACTTCCATTAATGATCCGTATGATATCTCCACGAAGTGAATCTTTTCTTTTAAGGAATTTCTTCCGCTACCTTCTGCAAGATTGGCGGATACAGAAACAACAGCTCTTCTAACTTGATCCCCTAAACCATAACGTTCTTCTTTGGGGAATTTTTCTTGTAATTGGTAGATGTATTTAATCAGATTGCGAATTTTGGAATAAACTTCTAAGTTTTCAAATGAAAAATTTCTGTTTTCAGATTTTTTTGTTTCTTGATTCTTCATATTTTTTCAAATTTAGTTCTTAGTTCTTATTATCATTAAACAATAAACAATAAACAATAAGCTTCAATAACCAATAACCTATAACCAATAACCATTAAAACACCAGATACGGTCTCAGTTTCTCAATGAGTTCCGGATACGCGTGGGTAATCCGCTGGAGCTCGGCAAGGTCGTGGATCTGTCCGTTGCGCTCGCGGTGGTGGATAATCAGTTTCGTCAAATAGCTATCAATATAAGGATGAGAGACCAACTCCTTATAAGTGGCGGTGTTGATGTTCAACTTTTTGATTTTCTGTTTGTTGATGTACAGATAATCCTTTAGCTTCATGGTGTCAATGTTTTGCATCACATACACTTCCTGAAGCTGCGAAAGTGAATGGAATCCGCCGAGTTTGTCACGGTATTCAACCAGTTTGGCGGCGCGTTTGCTGCCGAACTGGGGCACGGTGACCAGTTCGTTGGTGTCGCAGCTGTTGAGGTCGATCTTGACAATCTCGTACAGAGGCTTCTTCCCTTGCGATTTGAAGGGTGGGAGAGTGTCGGAACGGCTTTTTGCCCGGCTCGAGTAGGCCTGACGCCGCATTGCTGACAATGAGTCTTCCAAACCTTGTTGCTCCAACACAAACTGTTGGAATTGAGCTTCATAAAGATGGACATCGGAAGATGGCATGAAAGGGATGTCGTAGAAGAAATAGAAAATGTTGCTCGCTAGAATGATGGTGAGCATCAGAAGGGCGGCAGCCCATTCGCCTCGGGTAAAGTGGAACCTTGTTTTCATGCTGCAAAGATACAATCCGGAAAAGGGGGTTGTCAAGAAGGTGGGAGTTTTTTTTGTGAACAGGAGACTGTTAATCGAAAAATGATGATGTCGGGGGGCTGGTTAAAATAAAAACAAATTGATGTTTATAAAAAAATGTAAATATTTGGAGTTTAATCATATAACATCAAATAAGCTATGTTAAATATTCATAAAATGTGTAAAGCAGAAGAATTTTGAGCAAAAAAATGTATTTTTGCAGCGTTTTTAAGAAAAACGGCATGTCGTCTTTTGAGAGTTTATATCATGAGGTGGAAATGAATGTGAGAGAGGCGGTTTACCGTTTTTCAAAGCTGAAGTCACAAAACCAGGAACTCAGGCAGGAGAATGAGAAATTGCGGGAGGAGTTGTCGGATTTGAGAAAAAGGCTTGAAGACAAGGAAGAGAAATTGAAGTTGGTAGAACTAACAGGTACCATAATAGATAGAGAAGATAAGACAGAACTAAAAAAACAGATCAACGATTGGGTGCGGGAGATAGATAACAGTATTAAGCTACTCAGCGGAAAGTAAGATGGAAGAGGAAAACGTAAAAGTGACGGTGACGATAGGTCAGAAGCCTCTGACCGTGATCATCAAAAGGGATTGGGAACATTACTTCCGCGAGGCTGAAAAGGTAATCAATGAGAGTTTTTTTGACTTTGCAAAAAAATGGCAATATAAAGACCAGCAAGACCTTACGAACATGGTGTTATTGGATTTTGTGGTGAAAGGCCTTGCGGACAAGGAAAGACTGAAAGAATATGATGAAGAGCTGGTTCCGATGATGGAATCGCTCAAACAGTTGACAGAGGAATTTCCCATTGATTAGAGGTTCTTTGAAAGACGAAATCCCGCATAAGTTCAGATACGTTTGTTAAACTCAACAGAATTACAAACGAAGGGGACGCTTGTCATGCCTAGAACAGGCCCGAATCCGTACGGATGGCGAATAGCCCGGGGAAGCGCGAAGCACCGACTGCACCTTCGACCATATCGAATAGGAGTTTTTCGAAACCCTATGGAACTTATGCGGTTTTTTTTTTGCCTCCCGTCACCAAAAACGACAACATCAAATAAATATATACACCTATGAAATTATTATTAATCATTATAGGAGTATTGGTCGGCGCCGGCATAGGCATTGCCATCTCCTATACATTGTTGAAAAATCAATTGACGAAAGCAGGGCGCGAGGCTCTCAAAAAGGCTGAAGAAGACGGCGAACTGATCAAGAAAGAGAAGATTTTGCAAGCCAAGGAGAAATTCCTGCAGCTGAAAGCTGAACACGAGAAATCCTGTAACGAGAAGAACCAGCAGATTTCCGCCGCTGAGAACCGCATCAAACAGAAAGAGAACTCGCTGAGCCAGAAAATGGAGGAACTCAATCGGAAAACCAACGAGAACGCTGCCCAGAAGGAGAACCTGAACAAACAGATGGCTGCCGTCACCCAGAAACAGAAAGAGTTGGAGGAACAGATTGCCGCCCAAAAGAACAAACTGGAAAGCCTTGCGGAAATGACCGCCGAACAGGCAAAACAACAACTCATAACCCTGATGCAGGATGAGGCCAAGGCTGACGCTTTGGTGATGATTAAGGAGATTGTGGATGAAGCGAAACATACCGCTAATCTTGAAGCCAAGAAAGTGGTTGTCAACGCTTTGCAACGTACAGGCGCTGAAGCCGCTGTTGAGAATACGGTTTCTGTGTTCAACATTGAGAATGACGAAATCAAAGGACGCATCATCGGTCGTGAAGGCCGCAACATCCGCACCCTTGAAAACCTCACCGGCGTTGACGTGGTGATTGACGATTCACCGGACGCCATCCTGCTCTCCAGCTTTGACCCCGTGCGCCGCGAAATTGCCCGCCTCTCCCTGCAGAAACTGGTTTCTGATGGCCGTATCCACCCCGCCCGCATAGAGGAGGTGGTCGCTAAGACAAAGAAACAGATCGAACAGGAAATCACTGAATTAGGTAAAAGAACCTGTATTGATTTAGGTATCAACAATATGCATCATGAACTGATGCGTCTGGTCGGAAAGATGCGTTATCGTTCTTCATACGGCCAAAACCTGCTGCAACATGCCAAAGAAGTGGCCAATCTGAGTGCTACGATGGCTGCAGAGTTGGGCATTAACCCGAAATTGGCCCGCCGCGCCGGCCTTCTGCACGATATCGGCAAAGTGCCTGATACTGAGCCGGAACTGCCGCACGCCTTGTTTGGCGCTCGTTTGGCGGAACAGTACAAGGAACGCCCTGAAATCGTGAACGCCATCGGAGCCCACCACGACGAGATGGAAATGAAAACGTTGATAGCCCCTATCGTGCAAGTCTGCGATGCCATTTCGGGTGCGAGACCCGGTGCTCGTCGCGAGGTGGTCGAAGCTTACATGAAACGTCTGAATGACCTTGAAAATCTGGCTCTTACCTATCCTGGTGTGGTTAAGACCTACGCTATCCAGGCTGGTCGTGAACTGCGCGTGATCGTGGGTGCCGAAAAAGTGACAGACCAGGAAGCCGACCAAATCTCCCTCGACCTGTCCAAGAAGATTCAGAACGAAATGACCTATCCGGGTCAGATTAAAATCACGGTCATCCGTGAGACCCGCGCCGTCAACTATGCCCGATAAACGATGAATGACAAACCGAAACTCCGCAGTCGTTTCCGCTGGTTCGCCATCTTGTATGCCGTGACGCTCCTGCTGTTTTTGTCGTATATCTTCTTTTTCTCCGATCATAACCTCAAGACGCATCGCGACTTGAACCGCAAAATTTCCAATTTGGAGGACAAGATCACCAATACGAAAAACCAGGTCGGCAATGTCTATACATACGAGCAACTGTTGGCGGATTCGACCCTGTTGGAGAAATACGGACGCGAACAGCTGAATATGCACAAACCGAACGAGGATGTTTTTGTGATACTCTATGAAAAAGGAGAATGATCATATCCGATTGCTGATTGTCAATGGTGTGAACCTCAGTAGTTTAGGTACACGTGAGGTGAACATCTATGGGAGCGTTTCTTTTGAGGAATACCTCGGAAAGTTGCGTGACCGTTATCCCCATGCGGAGATATCCTTCTTCCAGTCGGACGATGTCGGGGCATTGGCAAATACCATCACTTCGGCACGGAACTTGCATGGAATCATTCTCAACGCAGGAGCATACACGCATACCTCGTTGGTGTTGGCTGATGCGGTGCGTACGGCTCAATGCCCGGTGGTGGAAGTGCATATCAGCAACTTGTTCGGCAGGGAACAGTACCGACGGAAAAGTGTACTCTCCTCTGTCTGTAATGGTTTCATCAGCGGGTTCGGTTTAGATGGTTACGAGTTGGCTGTGCTTTCATTCCTGCAGAAAAAAGTTCAAGATGTTAAACTTTACCCGGTATGACGAGTCTTCGTATATTGTGATTTAAGTCTAAGTTTTAAGTCATAGTTATAGTTATAGTAAGAAATAAACCTTAAATAGTTGATATTATGAAAAAAGTAATCAGTTTGTTGATGGTATTGGCATTGGTGATGGGCGGAATGGCCCAGAACGATGCCTCACAACCGAAAAAGAACAAAAAAGTGAAAACTCCTGAAATCACCTTTGAGAGCCTCGTACACGATTACGGCCAAATCAATCAGGGTGACAATGGCGAATGCGAGTTCGTGTTCAAAAACACCGGTAAAGCAGAGTTGATACTCACAAACTGCCGCTCCAGTTGCGGTTGCACGGTTCCGTCTTGGCCGAAAGACCCCATCGCCCCTGGTAAAAAGGCTTCCATCAAAGTGAAGTACAACACACAACGAATCGGTCAGATTAACAAGACCATCACGGTGGAATCCAATGCCGTGAATGACCGTGTGGTGCTGAAGATTACGGGTAATATCAGCCCGAAACCGACGGAGGCAGCTCCTGAAAACAACAGCGGTGCACCCAAAGTGAACTAATCAAAAACAGATAACGATGAAAAAGTTAATGATTCTCGTATTTGTGTTTTGTCTGGGATTTGGAGCCAATTTGCAGGCACAGTCCAAAGACAACAAATCGCAGACAACTACGTCCACCTATACAGGCACAGGTGCCGAGATAGAGTTTGAGAAGAAGTTCGTTGACTTCGGAACACTCAAGGTCGGCGATGTGAAGGTTGTGACCGTCACGTACAAGAATATCGGCAAGAAGCCGCTGATTCTTGATGATGTGATTTCCTCATGCGACTGCACAACGGTGGAATGGGACAAGGCTCCGGTGATGCCAGGCAAAACCGGTACGATTAAGGCCACTTATACGGCCAAGAATGTCGGACTGATTAGCAAGCGCATCACGGTGCTGTCGAATGCCAACACAGATCGTGTGATACTACAGCTGAAGGGGGAGGTGAAGTAACCCCCTTTCTCCCGGGGCCGTCTGGTTTTGACAGCAAGTTCGGGGGTATGTAAGCAGGTCGGAATTTGTGGGCTGATTCCGTTAAAAATTAACCCTCGATGCCAAATAAATGGCGAAACTTCTTATGCATTCGCAGCGTAACCGTTGCGGATCCCGCCGCACGGACAAGGTCCGCAGCCGCGGGTGCTCCCCCGGAAGTTTTTTGGCTCAACGTCCGGACCGGAGTATCATAAAAGGGCTGATAGCCAAAGCCGCGCTTCGAGGCTGAGGCGAAACTTTAGAAGATAAGCGGCGCTTAGGTCCGTCCCGTACCATGCCGCCGCCGACAACCAAACGGTGACTAAACTTGTAGAAAGCATACTTGCGGCGTGTTTGGACGAGGGTTCGACTCCCTCCGGCTCCACAGGAAAAAGATAAAGGTGCGTCAAATGGCGCACCTTTTGTCGTATGTTGAACATTGGTTTTCAGCATTAAGGTTTGACGCTGGCCGTTTTTGAAGGCTGCGAGCGTTTCCCCTTGCCGAGGAACATCTGGATATAATAGGAGACTTTTTGCCCCTGTTTCAGGTTGCAGTCAGTGAAGGAAGTCTCCCCTCTGCGGAAACTGCCGCATGCGTAAGCCGGCGCATCGTTCACCGACTTGAAGACCACGCCATAGTAGTCCTGTTTGGAGTTGTATTCGTAGGTGAACTCCAGATTGGCGCAAGTTTTGTTTTTGCTCAGAGATGCTTTCAATGTGAGAGGTATCTGAATAATGGACGCGCCGCGGAATCGTACGGTGGTTTGTCCAGTTTTGCCGGAAGACAAACGGCTGTTGTCGAACACCTCAATACAGTAATTGTAATTCACGGCAGAAGGCTCTGGGAAGTCGGTGAATACAATGACGCTGTCTTCAACCAACTCCAGCGGGGAGAAGATGCGGACCTGTTTCCATTGCTTTTCATTCTCCTTTTTACGGTAAACCACGTATGCCACTACATCATTGGAAGTGCTTTTCAACCAGGTGAATGTCACCGATTCGTCGGTCTGGGTGTAGTCTTTAAGAAGGGCCACCCCTGGAGGCACGATGTCGGGTACAGGAATGGCAAGCGTGTCAGATGGTTTTGAGAAGTTATGGCTGTTGTCCTCCGCCACCACATAATAAAAGATGTATTTGGTGAGTGTGTTTAACGAAAGCGTGTCCCAGAAGTTGTTTTCCTCGTTGCGGCGGCCGGTTTTCTGGATGAAATCGTGGTCGAGCTGGTTGGCGAAATAGACACGGTAGCCCAAAACATCTTTTTCGGGGTTCAGGTTCCATTGCAGATAGACCACCCCTGCGGTGTCCACTACGCCAGCAAGGCCGGTGGGGGCAGATGGCGCCACATCATCTTCGATGTTGTTGATCTGCGCCAGTGAGTAGGAGACGTTGCCGTTGTTGTCCATGGCGAAGATGCGGTAATAGCCGCGACCGCGGTCGTGGGCGTCTTTGTCGGTCCACTCACGGGTTTTCGGGGGCAACAGTTCCGTTACGTTGTTCCATGGTCCTGCCGGGTCATCGGAGAAGGTTACCAAAAATCCCTTAAGGTCGTCATCCTCCTGATCCACAGTCCATTTCAGCGGGCATGTGTTGTTGTTTTTCGGGAAGATGAACTCCAGAACAGGCACGGCGGGAGGGATGAAATCCTGCATTTCGAAAGGTTCCGATTTGCGTTCAGGCGCATAATCGCCGAATGCATCGAACGCCTTCACGCGATAAACGTACTTTTTGTTGAGTTTCAGTGAGTCGAAATAGCCGACATTGTATTCCAGTATCTGGCCGATTTCCTCGCCAAACACCTCGTATGTGTCCTGATCCGGATCGTAACCGTAGATGGGTGCGTTGTGGATGGCGGTCCAGCTCCTGCCGTCGTCCTCGCTACGCTCCAGGTAATAGCCGGAGAGCTTGTTCTTTCCCCAATAGATGAAAACGGTGTACGGGGAGTTCTGGTAGAAATGGATTTCGGGGATTTCCTCCTCGAAGCTGCGCTTGAAGGGTTTGCATTCCACATCAAGTATCCGTTTGGGCAGCGTGACGATGTCATCGGGAATGAGGCATTCGATGGTGTAGGTGTAAAATTCCCCTTTCTTGACCGACTTGTCCACGAAGCGAAGCCCAAGGGCGTCGGCGGCGTCAATGTGGCCTTCAGCGGCCAGATAAGCCATGGCCTGACGTTGGGTTTGTTCCTGATCGCGACGGAAAATGTAATTTTCCATGCCCTCCGACTCTTTGGGGTTGAAATAGGATGCACCATAGAGTGCCTGCGCCGCCACACCCACATAGACGTGAGATGAGTCATATTTGGCTTTCATCTCCTCCAATGTCAGGGCTCTGACAGGAGTGGGAGTGAGCAGGGTCTCGATGGAGGCGGAAGTGTCAGCGGCATACTCTTCGGCTGTTTTGAGACGATAGATGTTCCATCCGTAATTGCTGGCCAGTCGCCACACGCCCGCGTCTTCGGGTGCCCATCGGAGCACAATGCTGTCGCCATAGCTGCGTGCCACAACGCTGAAATTGTAGAGCGAGTGCGAATACCCCTCTTCTGCACTTGTGGTGTTGTCCACTTGGGCGAAAACGGACATCGAAAATGCCATCATCCAACCTAAAATCATTGGAATGAGAATACTTTTCCTTTCTTTCATTGTCTCAGTTTTGATATTGATATTTTCCATAGTTTTTCATCAAAATTAATCATCCCCATAAGTGTCACCTGGCCTGGAGTTGTTTAGGCGGTTGTAGGGGTCGATAAGCCAATTGCACAGGGTGCCGCTTAAACCGGCTCCGGAATTTAGCTTGATGGTGTACGACATATCTCTTCCGGCCGTGTTCAGGATTTTGTTGGGGTAGAACACCCGAGTGGACTGTGCAGAGCTGTTCTTGATTGCCACCGCGATCTTCATCATGTTACTGTTGAAGTTTTCGGCCCGCGTGGTCATGAAGTAGAGCTTGACATTCATCTTGTAAGTAGGTCTGGGCGGATTATAAACGTTGTAGTAACTTCCGTCGAACGGTACGTACCAGTTTCCAAGTACAGATGTCTGATGAGCCGAGCACTTGTGATGCTTGTCATACCCTTGGTCGCAAGTCACTGGGTAATAAAGGGTGGAGGAATTATAGTAGTAGAAATCCCGGTCGAAACCGTGTCCGCCAATATCGAGACATTGTCCTTTGGCACTGAACCAGTATTTCGCCCATAGGCGGTCACGAAGTTGTAACAAATTTACATCGATGTATTCTTTTTCAAGATCCAATAATTTGTATGAATGTCCGTCAGTGGCAGCGTAGTACGTGTCAGGGTGTAAGTCGTCCAAAGCCCACATGTAATGAACCACTCGGTATATCATCGGCATGTCATACGGGAAGTTGGTATAGGTCAAGAAGGCGTTAATGTTGTTAGCATTATAGTACAGGTTGAAAAGCTTCATTTTGCCACTCCAATCCCGTTGGTTGAGCGATTGAGCATGCAGCTGGTTATCATACATGAACCAGGCGAGTTTGTTGAGGTCTTTGATGATAGAAACGGTGGCGTAATCGTCAATTCGCCAAGCCCATGAATATTTTCCGTCATCATATTTGAGGTATGGCTGCTTGTTTGAATATGCGGTTTCGAAGTATTTGTCATCCAAAGGTTGTCTGGATTGATCATTTCTGACCCTGAAATCAAGTATGCAAGGCACGTCCACCGTGTTGGGATGATAGTTCTTGGCGACACATTGAGTGAAGTCGGTGCCGCCCTTGATGCGGCGGTCGATGGTGGAAAGCTTGCGATTGTTGTTGATGTATAACCCACCACTCAGGATTCTTTGGAATTCGCTGGCCGAATAGCCAGAGGCCATCACGGTATTGACGTCATACCTTATACTGCTGTTCTTTTTCCGACAGTGGAACGTGGTCAACAAGGGCGTTTGTTTGAAGTCCCTTTCCAAATCAATGAAATGTTGGAAATACTGCCGGTGCAATTCCATGAGTGTGCCGGAGTTCCGGTCGAGCGCCAGATAGCAGATGGGAGGCATCTTGCAGCCCGTGTGGTAACGGGTGACATCCTCCGGATCGTATGGCAGGAACATCCAAGCGTACAAATCCAGCGAACTATTATAAGAACTGTGGAAATCGGATAGTGTGAAGTATGAGTCATTATCCGTAACAGATGCTTTGTTAATGCTGCTGGCGATATCGTTGTCATAGATGGAGGCAGCCCCTTCGCCAAAAACGCGGGATGTCAAGGTTTTCTCGATGGTTGATCCAGAAGCGAACCATGTCCACCGGTAAATCTGCTTGCCGATGGAAGAACTGATCCGATATCCCTCCTTGAGCATGGTACGGTAATAGGTCATGGAGTCTTTGCCGACGGTATGCTTGTCTTCGTAGATTTCGTCCAGCATCTCATCTTGAATGTTGATGGAGTTGTTGCTGCTGTACAAGGATTCAAGGATGCCGGCGCCGGAGAATTGTGACATATCAACGGAGGGCATTTGCCCATGTCCAGTCATGTCTTGGTAGTGCTGCATCATATTTCCGAGTAAGGAGCTGACGGATGAACCGGCAAGATAGGCCGTGCCGCTGGTGTTGTGGGATGACCCTGCCAGTCCGAGACTCGCAAAACTTACACCCGAGAAATTGACATTTCCAGTGCCGTGGTATGTCAAAACGCTGCTTGCCCCTCCATTGCCGGTCTTCCGGTTATGGGCGGCTTCGGCTTCTTCGTAGGTCTTGTCAGAGATGCGGCTTTGGTATTCGGACTTCTTGACGGTGATGTTGGCGGCCTGCTGTGCGGCGCTTAGCGCGCTTTCGTAGGCGTTTTTATCCACAATAAGGAATTGCAACAGATGTGCGCCCTTACCCGTTTGTGACACAAACTCCTTCTTGGGCAGCTGAACGTCCACATACGGCAAGCTTCCATTGGTGACGTAGCTGTAGCGGCATTCCGCAATCTCACCATCTTCCAATCCGTTCTTAAGCAGGTAGATTTTCAGCTGTTTGCCTTGTTCGCTGAGTTTGTCCTTGTCAAACAGATTGTCGTATCTGGTGAACAGGTACATGCGGCAGAAGGGGACATCGCTGTTCGGGGCGTGAACATACTCCTCAGTCCAGAAGAACGGATCACCGTTGTAAGGCCACGAAAAGACCACGCCATCGTCCAAGTTTTCTCCTAAAGATCTTGTTTTGAAATACATCACCGTGTCTTTCTTGAAAGGCCTCACGATGGTTTTTCCTGTCTTGTTATCCAGGAAAGTAGGGTCGTACCAGTCGTAACTTTCAGTGTTGTAAGTGGTTGATGCAGTTCCAGTGTTGACATCGTATTTCACATCCTTCTTCTTCTCATTTTCCACTCTGAGCAGTTGGCTTTTACCCTGCAAGGATTTCCGTCTTTCGAAACAGCGGGCTTGCAGCTTGATTCTGTTGACGGTATTGGGGATGAACCCGCCGGCCTCTGTCTCAAACAGATAAACATTATCGTCGCTGTTGCTGGGGGTGAATTTCAGCATTTCGGAGCCCGTGGAGTTGACGTATTGGGAGCCGGACTTGGTGGCCATCTTGCAGTTGTCTTCAATGAGTACGAAACAGAATCTGCGGGGATTCTTGCCGTCTTGGTCGCAGAGCAGCACATCTCTATCCCATGGCATATTGGAAACGATGGTGCCGATTTGCAGCGGGGACTGGAGGTTGCTGGTGCGGTTAGCTTCCGTTTCGCTGGTGTAGCCCGGCGTGACATTCTGGAAGAGTTTCACGTTGGCCAGCGGGTCTCCGGCACCGGGCACACAGACGTCACCTAATTGGAAGTCGGCGGAGGTGCTGAACTTCAGCAGACCGCCAAGGAGACTTACTTTGAAACGTAGGAGACCATAACAGTAGGATGGGTTAGGACCGCCACCTTGCAGCAGGGCACCCACGCCTGCGGAAAAGAGGGAGAACTTGCCGTCCCAGAAACCGAGGTTCAACCTCAACCCCACATCGCCTTGCAGGGCACCATAGACACGCCCGAGGGCATAAAAGTTGTGCTTGCCGATCTGATTATGGCCGGGGCAACCCATGCCGCCCACATCCAGCAAGGCCACATCGAAACCGAGGTCCGCCGTTACATCCACATAAAGGAAGAAGTTCAAATCCACTTCGGTGTGGAAGGTGGAACCCAGACAGAAACCGCCGCCTTTGTCAATTTTCAACCAGTCGCTGTTGTCGATCATACGGCTCTTCTTGACATCTCTGGAGTTGGCGTCCAGCTTTTTGCCACCGCCTGCGATACCAAAGAACTTCTGCAAATCATCGCTCAATGGAGGCATCTCGTATGCGAAGGCGTTGCCGGTCTGCATATAGAATGTAAATTCAGCGAATGCTCTAACAATCACCATGTTCAACGTGGCGGAGAGCTGTACACGATCTTCATATTTGGGCTTCCCGATGGCGAAATACCAATCTGTAGTGCCCTTTTTGTGCCCTTGATAATTCTTTTTGTAGTGTTTAAGCTCGAAGTCGATGGGGATGCTGGCTTCCGAATTGAAACTGAAATGGGAACCAGCAGCATCGGATGCGCTGGCAGCTCGGTTGCGATCCGTCTCCTCGTGGGATGACAGACCGGAGTTGTTCTCCAAATTTTCTAATTGGGAGTTGATATTGCTGTTCGTGGCTAACGATGTCCCAGAATGAATGGCGGTGCCTAACTGATTGCCTAACACAGTTGAACTTGCACCTTTCAACAGATTGTCCAAATTGATTTCGGCTTTTATGTTGATAGAAAGGCGGAAATAATCGTAGGTGTCGTATGTCTCGAAGCCCATAATGGCTCTTGCCCGTATGAGTGGCGATTTGTTGTTTTTGCTGTCGCCGGGGACGGCGTTTTCATCCATGGAGGTCAGCACGTATGCGTTTGCATCGATGAAAACACCCGAGAAATGCTTGTTGGAGATGCGCAACGACACCAGCCCGTCGGCGTTCATTGTGTTCTTCGCGCCGGTGAGAATCAAGCTGATACCCGCGTTGGCCACCCAACAGTCACGCGATGGGGTGAAATCCATTCCGGAGGATTTGATGGTGTTTTCGTTGGTGTTGCCCTCCGCTTTCTCCAGTAAGTTCTTGGTGTTGAAACTGGCCAGATCTTTCGTGGATTTCATGTTGTAGGCGAAACCGCCGGCAAAGCCGTTGATGCTTAACGCCCCCAACGGGATGCCGCCCGGGAACTTGCAGGCCCCGTCGAAGAACCACCAGGAGTACTCGCCCCGGTTGTCTCTCTCCTTGCCGAATCCGGCGCTCATCGCGAGTGTCACCTCGCTCATGATGGTCACATTGAGCTTGCCGGCAAATCCGGTGACTTTTGTGCAGGTGGGGCATTCGTAAGTGAACCCTAAGGAGCCACTGAGTTTGAAGACCTCGAAATCGATGTTGTCCAATACGATGCTGTCCAGCTTGCCCTTCACCTCTTTCACATGGAACTTGTTTTTGGGCTCCGTGACCCCCCAGACGGAGAATCCAGTGGTGGCCCCTAGGTCTGTTCCCTCCGTGGCGAACTTCATCTTTCCGACCATCTTCACGCCTAACTTCAGGTTGTCGCCCAAATAATCCACAATAGGGTCGATTTTTTCCAAACTGAAGGTGAAACCGAAGAATGACACCTCGCCGATGTTCTCCTCCATCTCCGCCACATGGTCGGGACTGTAACCGCCAATGTATTTTTGCGGGGAGGCAAATGACCATTCCCCGATGTCGAACTCGAATTTCTGGATGGAAGCGGTGCCCGCCTTGGGAGTGCCTCCTAAGTTGTAGTTGCGCATACCCATGTGTTCGAATTTCACCGCCTCGAAATCGGTAGGAAGACCGATTTTGCTGGTTTTCAATGAAATAAATCCATTCAAGGTCAAGTCAACACGTGTGCCGCTCTCTTTGTAGATTTTCTTGATTCTGAAATAGGAGGACTCTTTGACAAAATTGACATCAGCTGCCCAGAGGTCAAGCGGCATTGTGTCTTTGCGTGATTGTAAATTGAACGTCAGACTGTCGGCACCGATGGAGCATTCATAGTCGAAACCGCCCTTGAAGAGAGGCACGCCCATGCCGCCTTTGATGACCCCCGCCTTGTATTGGTTTTTGGTGAATCTCAACCTGACGGTGTCCAAGGAGAACGCCCATCCCCAGCCCTCGGTGGTGTTGGCATCGATGATGTCGTGCGCGTAAAGGTCGGTGGAGAAACCGAATTTGTCGATGATTAACCCGTGGGCACCGAAGTTGATACGGGAACTGGGATAGCAGTAGTGTACAGAGTCGGTCAGCGTGTTGTTGAGCCCGTAGTGGTAAACCACCATGGAATCCTTGCGGTTCACGGTGTCAGAGAAGGTGTTGCTGATCTCATCGGAGAGGAAGACCTTGAGGTCATCCCAGTAGAAACCGGTCCATTCATTTGTCGCCTTGGTGAGTTTTTTCTTTTCTTCCTCGTTCATGTTAGGGGGTGGCGGTGTGCCATAGAGGTATTCGTAAGTCAGGGAAACCTCGCTGGGGGTCTGTTTCTCGGAATGGTCGTAGAAAATGCCTTTGCCGGTAGGGTAGAAGAGGAACCGGTCGGCGCCTGCCACGGCAAACGGATCCATGTTGACCTTTACCACCCAGTCGTCCCAGTCTTTGAATTCCGCAATCATGGAGGCCTTTACGGGCTGCCCTTTCACAGGATTGCCGTCTTTGTCTAAACCGCGGAAATCATTGCTGTTGAGGTCGAGTTGCATTTCAGCATGGATGCATTTGAGTGCGCCAGTGTCAATGGTGATGTATGTGCCGTCTTTCGGATCGGCGAAATTGGAGGATGCTTTGAAACGCAGCACGTAGCCGTCGTTCAGCTCCTTTTCGTAGGTCCTAGCCATGAAGAAGTCAATGTGTTGGTCGGGCTTTCCGTAGAAATGCCGCTGGTCCATGCAGATGTTGTTGGCCAGGAAAGGAACGTAGTAGTCTTCCTCTTGGGCGGCGAAAATAGCCCAGATGTTCATCAAGGCGGTGAGCGGAGAGAAGAACATGTTGTTGATAGAGTAGATGACGTTTTTGGAGTTGGTCAAGGTCTCGTCGGTGAGGCACAGCGGGAAGGTGAGCACCTCCGTGGAGGGCGTGTTACCGCTGCCAAAGATCGGACCGGCGATGCCGCCGTATTTCTTTCCGTATTTCTCAGCAAATTTCTGATATTCATGGAATTTGTCGTAATAGGCCTTCACCTCGTTGATTTCCCCGAATTGCGATGCGATGCGGTTGATGTCATCAGCGGACCAATCGCTGAGGTTAAGGTCGTTCATCAGGGCGGAAAGATAGGTGGAGGAATCGGTGGCGGTGCTCACGGCCGTGCCGTTGATGATTTGGAAGTCCTTGTTGATCTGGATGGTGTCGAACTTCACCTTCAGAGGAACGTCGATGCCAAACGGATGCCAAATGACGTAGCCATCGCCGCTGTACCGCTTCTTCTCCCGATCGAATTGCACCTCCTGCATCACCAAGGGGAATTCTCCCATCATGAGTCGCACCTTGTTCTGCACCAGACTGTCGGCTTTTGGGGTGATGATCTCCTTGCTGAGGTTGTCCAGGGCATTCGGAGAGCATTTGATTTTGTTGTTGAGGTCCGCATTGTAGGCGCGGGGCTCAACGAGCTTGAAGGTGGTGTATATGGATTTCCCGTTGTTGACCAAGTTGTAATGGTCACTTTGGTCTTCCGTTTGCTTGATGTACGTCCACAGCACCGCCATGTACTGGCCTCCGATCTTCAGGGAATCGAATAGGACCGTGTCCATGAAGGAGGTGCTGGTGAGTGAGTCTTTGAGATAGAAGGTGTCTTTTACCTGCTGAGGGGTCTTGCCTTTGGGAAGCTCCGCGATGAGGAGTTTGTAATAGACAGAATCCCCATAGTTGACCCCAGAAGTCGGCTTCCATTTGAATTTGAATTCCTCGTATTTGGACACTTCCGGAATGTCGAACATAAGCGTGTCGTCCCACTGCTTGGTGGAGAGGTCTTGCGGATAGGTGAATTGAGGGGGGGAGACCTGATCAAGCGCATTTGTGTCTGTTCCCCATGAGAAGACGATGTCGGAGAATAAATCTATGGAACCGAATGCTATGGAAGTGGCCACGCTGTCATGAGCCCTTGGAGTGCTATGGAAGTAGTCGGTGACGGTAAAGGTGGTTTGCTTTTCGTAAGAATAGAAAGTCTCTGCCTTGAGGTGGAGCAGATATTTGTAACCCTCTTTTAATGAAGCTGTCCAAGAATTGGTGGGCGTGTTCATAATGGAGACGAGTTTCAGGCCGGTGTTGTCGGACTTGATATCGGTGGTGGTGGCCGATTGCAGAGGCAAGCCGATCATGGAGTTGTGGATGTCGCCGCCGGCATATTCGTAGAGTTCGGTGGTGTAGATGACCTTGAGCACGGAGTCGCCGAGAACAGGCATCCACCGCACGTCAAGGGTGTCGGATACGGGTACCAGGTAGTAGGGCATGTCACCGGGTTCCACATCGGTGATGTACGGGTTGTTGGCGGCAAAAGAGATCGGGGAAATCGTTGGTGAAACGTGTGGCCTTTGGAAAGTTTGGGCGGAGTTGTCCATCCCCGGAGACAGGAAATATGGCTTTTCAATAGAAGCAATCACATCGTTGTGATTGTCGGAAACCGAAGAGTTGGACGGCGTCGATACGGGTTCGAACAATGAGGCAGGTGTGTCCTCGCCCCAAACGAAAGTGATAATCTGGCTCTTGCCTTCGTTGCTCAATTGGATTTCGGTCATCAGGTTCTTCTTGAGGACAGCTTGTACTTGCGCGGCGTAAACATGCCCGCGAATCAGCTGGAAATGACGATTGGCAAGCGTATCGTGGATGTACACGGTATTTGATCTGTTGTTGAAGGTGGTGAGAGTGCCGCTGTTGTTGATGGCTTCCTGCACGTTCTGGTTTCCCGTGACTTCCACGATTTTGAAAATGTAGTCGAAATCGTTTGCGGCCAGACAGTTGGATATAACACCAGTCCAGTTGAACACCACTTGGCGGCTGAGCGGAAGGTGGGTGTACTGACTGAATTCACGGATGTCGGATGAGAAAATTTGCCCGTGCTCAAAACTGTGAGTTATCACGTGATTGCTTGTCAATCGGGGATTGAGTATGTTGTTCAGAGGGTTGCTGTTGTTCAGGTTGGCAGCACTGAATCCGTTCACGGGAGTGGTGAATTCGGGTGCGGAGCCAGTGTAACAGATGGTGAACGTATAGCACACCTGCTCTCCGACTTGCAGGGGATTTGGGTTGTTGTATCCGTCCCAAAGATATGGCGTGATACAGAAACGGTATTGCCCCTCAGGAAGAGCCATCAAATCCCTCATCAGCTTGTTGCGGTCGTAGTTGGTCTCGTATGCCGCCGAGTTGAGATGCCCGATGATTTGGTCGAAGACCACGCGGTTGACCAGCACGGGAACCGCCCCTACAGTCAACGGCACCGTCGGTTGGATCTCCTTCTTGGTGCGGACGTAATAGTTTTGGTTCGTTGAGGTGAAGTCTGCGGTGAGCTCAATGGTGAAGAAGATGTCCATGCTGACTCCCGTTGTGTTCATCATCTGGATATTGAAAAACCTGGCGGGATCATCCATGTAGCTCAGCCCTGTCGAGGGAAAGAGATTCACCTTGGGTGAGATAGAGGTCAGAATTTGGTTTTGGGACCATACCGTATGACCTGTTATCAAGATAGCCAAAACGAATAACAACTTTTTCATATATGTGGTTTTGATTATTGTCGATTTGTATTTGGTATATATTATGATGCCAGTGTTCTGATTACATGGCATTTTTCTGCATTTTTTTCGCATGACGGGCGATTTTCTCCTCCGCACGTTGCTGTTTTGTCTTTTTCTTAATGATACTCGCTGCGAAGGAATAGGAATAGGATAGAGTGAAGCGGGTGTCGAGGTCGGTGTGAACGCGCTGTCCGATGCGCTCCATGTCGCTGTAATTGCTCAGCGAAAGATACATCGAAGCAGTGTGCTTCTTGTAGTTGAAACTGCTGCCAATGCTGTTGCTCAACGAGAAGTCATTGTTAACACCTTCGTCTTTCTGGATGTTATAGGATACATAACCATTGTAGTTGATGTTCCAGTTGAGCTTCTCCTTCTGCATGATACGGTAATGAAGGCCCACGCTCAGCCCATGGGCATCGTAATGTGAGAATTGTGAAGAAGACATGGAAAAGTCGTAACCTGTGTTTAGCCCAAGCCGGATATCGGTGATATCTATGCCGTAGGTGATGCCGACAGTAAATGTTTGCACATTTAAGGCGTTGGGATTCAACTTGTTGAGACTTTTGTTCTGTACGAAATTGCCGTTCAGCCCAAAGGAATGGGTGTTGCGACGTTCAATAGTGAGGATGGGCGATACGGTGACGGTGTGGACGATAGAGTTGATGCGTGCGGTGTCGTTGACGCGGTGACTTCCGTCGTACTGATCCTGTTTGATGCCGCTGTAGTGAATGCCGAGGTTGCAGATGCTACCGATGGTACTGTTCCAGTTCAGGGAGTAGGTGGCCACCTGGTTGGTGTACATCTGCTTGTGATCCATGTTGTCGCGCTGCACATAACCCACCAGACCAAGGTTTGAACGTCCTTTGAACATGATGAAATTCATCACGGTGCCCAAGCTGTGGGCATTCTGGTTGAAATTTTGTGCGCCTAACGACACATAGTCGGGTTGGATAAACCGATAGGTCAGGTTGCCATTGAAGACTCTGGTGGTGAAATTCATGGCGGCGTCGCCTGCAAACCGGATTTTGAAACCGTTGCCCGGCGTGAAGAGCCAGTTGGTATAACGCTCAAACTTCTGATATTCCTCCAAACGCAAGGAGTCCCGTAAGTCGGGGTTGAGCAGGCTCGCTCCGAGATTCGCGGTAAAGGAAAACCATCGTTTGATGGCGAAGCGTCCTGACAGGCCGATGACCAAATTGTCCTGTGGCGCGATGGTGTCCCGCCATTCTTCCGGAAGGGTCTTGATTCTGTCTTTGGCTTTCAAAAAGCTGATGTCAATGAAGTTACGCTCGTTGCCCACTCCGAGTTTCATCCCGATGGCGTCTCGGCGGTATTGGGGAAGCGAGGACTGGGGAACATTCAGTCCCAACAGGGAATCGGCCAGTTGCTGAATCGCACTGCGGTCATCGTAACCTTTTATCCGGGTCGCACGCTGCAGAAGGCCGGCGAAGGTGCCCATACGGAACAATTTTCCTTGATATTCAACACCTGCGCCGAGGAATGTCAGCCCCGAATAGGTGTAGTTGGAGAAATGCATGCTGCTGCTGCCCACGTGAAACTTCCAGTTGCGCCATGTGGGCATGAAGCCAAGGTGGAAAGTTGGCAGCTGCGGATAAGAAAATGAGGTGGTATTGTTGTTGAAATAGAAAGCAAAAGGCAGCTGGAAACTGTAGAACGACAAATTCATGCAGGCATAAATGTTGCCCGAAAACGGTGTGCTCGAAGGAAAATTGGAGTTGTAGGAGAGCCCAACACCCGCACCCACAGTCCCACTTATGGAAAAAGGATCTGCAGTTTTGATGCTGTTGATTCTGCTCCGTATGCTCCCTTGGCCGTCTATCTCCGACAGAAACATGAACATTAGCAGGCCTGACAGAATAAGATGTAGAAATTTCTTGTCCATAGGCAGGCGTATTGGATGATTGACTCCGCAAAAATACAAAATATATATTAAATCCATATAAAAAGAAATTAACAGTATAAATTTTGCCCCAATGTCATGGGATTTGTCCGCCTTCCCTTGCTGTCATTTTTCTCATTTACTTCATGGTATTCAATAAAATAGTATCTTTGCACGCTAATTTTTTATCAATGGAGAAGTTGTATTTCACGGATTTTGTACCTTCGTCACGTGGTGAGGCGCGGGAGAAATTGACCCAGTGGCAGAAGAAATACCCTGCGTCAGCCTTGTTGAACATCTTTTGCCTGAAAGAGGCCAGGATGAAGATTTCTCACCGTCAACGCGCTAAAATGTTGCTTACCCTGCCCGACAAATTGCGCTTTGACTCTTTACAACTTGAAACAGCGCCTGTTGTGGTGGTGCGCGAAAAGCCGCAACTCAACATCGTGGAGAACCATCCGCACACCACCTCGCCTCTGCACCCCATCTTCGTCAAGCACCCTTCTCCAGACCATGAGGACCGTCAGGCTCTTATCGATCAGTTGATTGAAAAATTTTCCAAGGATGCTCCCAAAATCATTTATTCCCCGGATGTGCATGATGCCGACGCTGACTATGGAATGGAAAGCTCCATTGAAGATCAGAGCATTGTAAGTGTTTCATTGGCAAATATTTATGCTGATCAAGGCTACTATGACAGGGCCATACAAATGTTCGAAATATTAAAGTTGCATTTTCCAGAAAAAAATAGTATTTTTGCCGCCCGAATTGAAGAACTGAAAAAAATGATGGCGGAGGGATGATTTTGGCATCGTTTTTGCAATGAGATTCGGCGAAAAATTGAATTGTAAGTAATTAAATCATAAACTAAAAAGTTAAGAAAGATGTTTACATTGTGTGTAGTATTAATCATTTTGGCAAGTATCGTGCTGGCTTTCGTCGTTCTGATCCAAAACTCCAAGGGCGGTGGTCTGGCTTCCAATTTCGCCTCCTCCAACCAAGTGATGGGCGTGCGCAAAACCGCTGACGTGCTGGAGAAAACCACATGGGGTCTCGCTGCCGGCATCATGCTGCTCTGCTTCGTCTGCGCTTTCATGTCCAAGAGCGAATACAATAGCCTCCATGGCACTGGCACCCAGGTCGAACAGACAACCACCGACGATGCTGCTGAAGAATAACAGAAAAAAATGATGGAAAGATAAAACATGCAATACCTGTGGGTGTTGTGTGTTTTTTGTTTGTAATTAAAATATTGATTCAATGAATATTAAGCACGAAAACGTTCCTGGTCAGGTTCAGGAACTCGTAATTGAAATCCAGAAGGAAGATTACGCTGAAAAGGTAGAGAATGCGTTGAAGAAACAACGCCGCGAAATTGCTGTTCCCGGCTTCCGCAAGGGTAACGCCCCCATGGGCATCGTAAAGAAAATGTACGGCAAAAACGTCCTTGTGATGGAAATTGACCGTATCGTCAACGAAGAAATCGAGAAGTTCTTCAAAGATAACGAAGTGAAATACATCTTTGAGCCCATGCCCGTCGAAGGCAAGTCAGAAGTGGATTTCGACAATCCCGACAACTTCACTTTCACCTACGAATATGCTCTCCGTCCTGAGGTTAATATAGACTATAAAGCCATGCCCGCCGTCGTCGATTTCACTATCGTTCCCGGTGAGGAGGAAATCAAGAGCTACATCGACCAGCTCCGCGAACGCCACGGCAAGTATGTTATGCCCGAAACTATCGAGGCAAACGACAGCGTGTCAGTGGATTACGGCGGCGAAAAGGAAGCTTTCTTCTTCTTGAGAGATCTTAAGGAAGATGCCAAGAAGTCGCTCCTCGGCAAGAAGGTGGGTGACAAGGTCTCCATGGCCATGCGTACAGCCTTCAACACCGACGCACTCTTCGCACGCGCATTCGACCTCAAGGTGGAAGAACTCAACGCTGACGATCCTTACACCTACGAACTGACTATCAAACGTATCGGCCGCATTGAACCTGCCGAGCTGAACGAGGAATTCTTCAAGGCTGCTTATCCTAACGGCAACATCACCACAGAGGAACAGCTCACGGAAGAGGCCAAGAACGTCATCGCCGGCCAATACAAACCCGATACCGAGCGTCTGTTCATGAACAAGGCTATCGAAACGTTGCTTGACAACGTCACCGTGGAACTTCCCGATGAGTTCATGAAACGCTATATCAAGGCTGTCCAGAAAGATATGGACGATGAGAAGTTAGAGAAGGAATTCGACCAGTACAAACGTTCTTTCGCATGGCAGATTCTGGAGAACAACATCGTGGAAGGTGAGGATGTGAATGTCACCCGCACCGACATCGAGAACTATTTCCGCGACTATTTCATCAAGAACTATTTCGGGAACTTCAACGCCGACAGCGTGAAGGATCAAGTTGATAAGATTGTCGCCGACTCCATGAAGAATCAGGAGTATGTGAAGAACGCATACGACATGCTCTATGACCAGAAGTTGGTTGAGGTGTTGCGCAAGAAGATGAATATTGAGCATAAGGAAGGCGATTTCAAGGCTTTCATCGATGTGATTTCCCCAAAGGATGACAAGAAGGAGGAGAATGCGGAGAAGCCCAAGAAGACCACGAAGCGCAAAACCGCAGAGAAGGCAGAGGAACCTGCCGCTGAAACTGCTCCCGCCGAGGAAAAGCCGAAAAAAACAAGAGCAAAATCCACTAAAAAAACAGACAAAGAGTAATTTATGAGAGACGAATTCAGAAACTACGCGCTGAAGCAGCATGGCATCAGCAGCCTGAAAATGGACCGATACACGTCCATGACTCGCAATTATATCACTCCGTACATCATCGAGGAGCGCCCGATGAACATCACCCAGTTGGATGTGTTCTCCCGTTTGATGAAGGACAGAATCATCTTCATGGGGGTGCCGATTGATGACGACGTGGCCAACATCATCCAAGCGCAGCTTCTTTTCCTCGAATCGCAGGATTCGGAGCGCGACATCCAGATTTACATCAACAGTCCCGGAGGCATGGTCTATGCCGGACTGGGCATTTACGACACGATGCAGTATCTGAAACCCGATGTCTCCACGATTTGTACGGGTATGGCCGCCTCTATGGCCGCTGTGCTGATGTGCGCCGGTGCCAAGGGCAAGCGTTTCGCGCTCCCGCACTCCCGCGTCATGATTCACCAGCCTATGGGCGGTGCGCAGGGTCAGGCTTCCGACATTGAGATCGAGGCTCGCGAAATCCAGAAAATCAAGAAGGAACTCTATGAGATCATCGCCTACCATTCTGGCAAAGATTACGACCAAGTGTGGAAGGACAGCGACCGCGACTACTGGATGACGGCCGCCGAGGCTAAAGAGTACGGCATGATCGACCAGGTGCTGGGCCGTGACCAACGGAAATAATCACGAGTAATTTGCTGGTTATTACGCAGGCAGGTTACGTTGATACAATGAAAGACTGGTGTCTGGAGTGATTTCCGGAACTGGTCTTTCTTTTAATATAAAAGAACAAAAGTTATGAAAAAACTGGTTTTGATGTTGATGGTATGCGTTCCGTTGTTGGCGTTTGCGCAGCAACGGGAACTTCGACACGAACTTGACGTTTATGCAGGTTACGCTTGGCGCGATTCTGTCTCTGGTGTTGCATTGCAGATACAGTATGCTTTTGGTCCTGACCCTCACATTGATTTGTTGGCAGCCACTTCTTTTGGCACGGGTACACGACAGTCTTGGGATGTTCGTTTTCCGAAATATACTATTGGCGTTACTTCAATAGGGGTTCGCATTCATTCAAATGTTGATAAACCTGTTTCAGTGGGGCTTTCTTTGTTGGCAGGTGCTGACTGGGATTTGCTTTACGAAAAAATAAGTCCAACATTGTCAAAAAGAACATTATACTTGCACGGAAGTCTGGATGGGAAACTTCAAATCAATTTTTTACTAAACCCGCAGACTTCGTTAGGCATTTTTTATGATTATTCGTTCAAATATCCTTTTTCTCGCGCTGTTTCGGTGAGCGATTTGCCGAATATTCATACAGCGGGTATTGTGTTCGGGTATAAATTCAAAAGAAAAGCAGAATAATGGCAAAGAAACAGAATATAGACAGAACATGTAGCTTTTGCGGGCGAGAAATACCCAACAACCAGTTTATTATCGGTGGTTTTGACGCGATGATATGCAGCGACTGCTTAGAGGCAGCGATGGACATCTATCACCAGCATCAGTCGGAAATTGACCGCAAAGAGCTTTCTCAAATCAAACTTAAATTGCTGAAGCCGAAAGAGATAAAGGCCAAATTGGACGATTATGTCATTGGTCAGGAGGAAGCGAAGAAGGTGCTTTCGGTGGCGGTTTATAACCATTACAAGCGGTTGATGCAGGAAACGGACAAGTCGGATCCGGATGTGGACATTGAGAAGTCCAATGTGTTGCTGATAGGGGAGACGGGTACGGGTAAGACCT
Organism: Bacteroidales bacterium; assembly: GCA_017525245.1. GTDB lineage: Bacteria > Bacteroidota > Bacteroidia > Bacteroidales > WCHB1-69 > F23-D06. Next base: position 27,362 of record JAFXTE010000080.1, read on the forward strand.
TGTTGGCCAAAACGATAGCCACGCTGCTGGATGTGCCGTTCTGCATTGCCGATGCCACCGTTTTCACGCAGGCCGGTTATGTGGGCGAAGATGTGGAGAGCATCCTCACCCGTTTGCTGCAAGCCGCCGACTACGACGTGAAGCGTGCCGAGCGCGGTATTGTCTTTATTGACGAAATCGACAAGATAGCCCGCAAAGGTTCTGAAAACCCGTCCATTACACGTGACGTGTCGGGCGAGGGCGTACAGCAGTCGTTACTGAAGCTCTTGGAGGGCTCGCTAGTGAATGTGCCGCCGCAAGGAGGCCGCAAACACCCTGAACAGGAGTTCATACAGGTCAACACGCGCCACATCCTGTTCATCGGCAGCGGTGCGTTCAACAACCTGTCGAACATCATCTGCGACCGCATGAACACACATGCCATCGGCTATAATACGAAGAATATCAACTTCAACCCGCAGGAGGCGTTGAAGTACGTCAGTGCGCAGGATGTGAAGGAATTCGGTCTGATTCCCGAATTGTGCGGCCGTTTCCCGGTCATCACTTCCCTGAATGCGCTCGACCGTGACGCGTTGAAGCGCATTCTCACGGAACCGAAGAACGCCTTGGTGAAGCAGTACATCGCCCTCTTCAAGATGGACGGGATCTCGTTGAACTTCACCGAAGATTGCCTTGACTACATCGTGGATAAGGCGGTGGAATTGCAACTCGGTGCCCGTGGACTGCGCGCTATCGTTGAGAAAATCATGACCGACGCCATGTTCGAATTCCCGAGTCTCAACAAGAAGAAGATCGTGGTCGATAAGGCCTACGCGCAGGAGAAGTTCGAGAGTTCGATTTTCTCGTTCAAGGACAAGTGATTCGTTAGCAGTTAGTAGTTTCGGGGATGTCGATGAGGCGATGATACGATGATACGATGAGGCGATGAGGCGATGATACGATGAGGCGATGATGCGATGATGCGATGATGCGATGAATGGACGATGGATGGGCGGTGGCACGATGGCACGATAACTGGGCTCTGTGACGTTCGCGAAGCAGCCCGTTAGGGCTGAAGGGCTCGGTAGCAATGTGGGAATTCGTGCGTTTTTTTTCGCAGGCCGTTAGGCCTGCGGGCATTGAACATTATGCATTAATCGCAACGTATTTCCAGAATCTCGTTCCAGTCGGTGGTGTAGTTTTGCGACAGATGGTTGCGGTTCATTCGCACGCCTTCGAAACCGGCGGTGGCCACCACAACGGTGCGATGTCCCTGTTTCTCGTTGATTTTGTCCAAAGCAGTCATCAGTTTGTCATGTTTTTCACGGTCGATTTCATCGAAAAGCACCGTCTGAACGCTCTCTTTAGGGGATATTTGGGTCAGACAGACCCCGGCTTTCTTGTAGAAGGTGCCCTGACGGAAAAGTTGCGCAGCCGTTCTCACCGCGATGTCGGCTAATTCCACAGTACTGTCGGAGGCGGCGGGCAACGTGATGAGCTGGTTGTCGTAGTGCTGTTCCTGTTCGTGCCGGAAACGGTTGGTAAGCAGAAAGACATACATGGCGTGGCACACACTTCCCTGTTTGCGCAGTTTCTCGGCCGCCATGGAGGTGAAGAGCGCCACCTGTTCCTTTATGTCCTCTACGTCATTAAGCTCTTTGCTGAAACTTCGTGAGACCATAATCTGTTGTTTGTCAGGAATATGCGCTTCAAATTCAATGCAAGGTCTGCCATGCAGCTCATACCAGGTCTTCATACCGCCAAGGTGCATCTTGCTGCGCACAAAGTCCAGGGGTTGCTGTGAGAAATCGTAAGCGGTATTGATGTTCCGGCTCTTCAGCATGGCTGAGAACCGCCTTCCGATGCCCCACACATCCTCTATCGGGAATTTCCTCAGCACTTTCTCAATGTCCTGCGGACGGTGCATGTAGCAGCTGCCCTTGAGTTTCGGGTACTGCTTGCACAGTTTGGAGGCGATTTTGGCGAGCGTTTTCGTGTGCGAGATCCCTACGCTAATAGGTATCCCCGTGTTTTTCAATACTTTATACGAGACATAATGTCCGAAAGCATCCAAATCTTCCTCCTTGATACCGTTGAGGTTCAGGAATGATTCGTCAATGGAATAGACTTCGGTGGCGGGGCAAAGAGAGCGCAATGTCTGTTGCACGCGCTTCGACATGTCGCTGTATAGGGCATAGTTACTGGAATAGACCGCCACGTCATGCCGTTTGATGAGCGCCTCGAGTTGGAAATACGGATGCCCCATTTTGATACCCAGCCGTTTCGCCTCATTCGATCGCGCAATCACACAACCGTCATTGTTGGAGAGGATGATGACGGGCCGCCCGTTGAGCGAGGGATTGAACACCCGCTCGCAGGAGACGAAGAAGTTGTTGCAATCGGCGAGACCGAACATTTTGAGGATTAATGGGTTAGAATGTTAAGAGGTTGGTGTGCAAAGATAATCTTTTTCGAGATTAGTTCCCCAAAAAAAGCGGCGGACGTGTCAGAATCGCCCGCCGCTGTCGTCATCAAATGCGTTACTGTTTACATTTGTAGAAATCCATGCCGGCCTCTTCGTTGAGTTGGGCTTCCATTGCTTTGCACTCCTCCTTCGTTGAGGTTTCATCCTCGTACGCGGGTGCAAGATGCATGACATCAGTCTTGACATAGCAATGGCAACCCGTTTTGTTGCAAGAGGTGGAAACTGCTGCCAGCATGAAAACGGCAGAAACTAAAACCAATAATTTTTTCATAATGTTTTTTTCATGGACTTCTTGATGATTAATGTAAGATATTTGCGATTGTCTGAACGGAAGTCCGTAACGTCCCGATATCTGCAAAATTATTTTAATGTATTCAGAATGAAAGAGTTATGCCTATCCCCTGTGGAGTCGTTCCTAGAGAGAGGCGTAATGAAGTGCTGGAGGTGTTAAAATCGTTTGCGATGTTGTTGAGATGCACTTTGCTCTTGATGGTGAGTATGGTGGCAGGTACAAGGCAGCCCGCAGCCACAAGCATACCGCCACCGAAGAGAAACACACCTCCCATGGCACTTCTCCAAATATTTAATCCAAGATCATCACTGTCAAGAAGTTGTTCGTGATATTTTGCCGTCTGAATGAAGCTGGCGCAGAATTGTACCAAGCCAATCCCTGCAATCGCGGCAGCACCACCTCCCGCTACAAAAAGAGGAATGCTGATGTATTGGTTGCGCTTCGATTTCCGGTAATCTTCGTATTGGGCCGGCGAGAATAGCATTTGCAGATCCGCCTTGTCGAGTTTATAGACTTCTTCGTTTCCGGTAAGCCAGAAATGTCCTTTGTTGTAGTATATTTGTCCGATACCGCGATTCTGGAACGCCTCCATCAACTCTTCTTTTGTGAGCAGTTCGTCTAGTTGACTGCCTTGGAGATAAAGAGTGTCGTAAGTGATTTCCTCTTCGATGATGTAAAGGGTGTCCTGCCTCGGTTTTGATTCGTCCACTTGTGAAATGGCGGCAAACCATGAACAGCAGCAGATTGCGAGCAGCAAATTTCTGATATTCAATACTTTACTCATGTTTATCGTTTTAAAGAATCTTGGATGACAATGGTGCGGTTTGTGCGCCGGACTTTCTTTACCACTACTGGAGGATGCCCACTTTCTGGGGTTATGAGAGTGTCGGATTTAGAAGTTGGGTTTTCTTCCCCTTGATCCTCTTTTATCGTTCCGGCGGAATGTTTTGTCGCGACGCTCCTACGGTATGGTGTAGATGAAGCTGCAACAGTAGCGGAAACGGCCACCGTTGAGTCTCCAATCTCGTTGTTTACCAAGGTGCTGTCGTTAATAGTAATGTTTTGATTATCTTTTGGCTCTGAACTAATGTGTTTTAATGGTTGTGCGGTGTTGACAAAGATAATAGCGCCAGCCACTCCTGCAGTGGTGATTCCGGCGGCGATAGGCGCGCGATAAGCCCGCAAACGCAACCGTAACGACGGGATGGAGTTTGATGGCGGGAAACTTGATTCTGGCAGCGGATTCTGCGGAACCATAGTGAAACCGTCCAATTTTCGGCGGCAATATGCGTCGATAGCGGCTTCGGGCGCGGTAAAAAGTGGGAAAAACATCATAAGCGGTTGTTTTTTGTGTTTAGACTGTTGGAATAAAATCTGTTGCAGTTCTTTGCGGGCGCGCATCAGATGCGATTTGGAGGTGTTTACTGAAATACCTCTTGCAATGGCGATCTGCTGATGTGTATAATGCTCGAACACGTACAAATTCAGGACAATACGATGGTTGTCTGGCAGTTGAGCGATAGCATGGAGAATCTCCTCGGTCGTGAAGTCGGCTTTTCGGATAGCGGCCATCATCTCTTCAGCAGGCATTTCATCATCTGCAGAATATGGATCCACCAGATTATCCATGTCTGCGTTTTCATTGATGTATAGTCCTTTGGATGTCTTCCGAAGGTGCGTCAACGCGGTATTTACCGTGATGCGCATCAACCATTTGTCGAATCGTCCAATGCCTTTGAAGGTGCCGGCCTTTTCGATGGCTTGCAGAAACGCACTGTGCGCCAAGTCCTCTGCCGTGGCTCGGTCGGGGACATAACGATAGCAAATCCCTATCATTTTGCCTATGTTTCGCTGATACTCCCTGGTCCAGAACGATTTCATCTTTTTGTCCATCCTGATCTAAGCATTCGTCAAAAAACGCTGCAAAGATATGATAAATACAAGTAAAAAATTAATCCATAAATATTAATACCACATAAAATATTTAGAAAAGAACCCACCCGTATGATGAGCACTTTTCTTATAGGATGCAGAAAAGTGAAAAGGTTGCAGTATGTTGAAAAATTTTTATGTGTTTTGTTAATTATGCATTATGCATTATGAATTATGAATTAATATCAAACCCTCTTAATCACATACGTCACAATCCCCCAGACCTGAAAATGGTTCTCTTCGGTGATTTCGATGGGCGGGAAGGCGGGGTTGTGTGGCATCAGGAAGAGCCGGCCGTTTTCGAGGTGGATGCGCTTGAGGGTGAATTCCCCATCGATGAAGCAGACGGCAATGTGGTCGTTGGCAGGTTCCAACGACTTGTCAATCACCACGATGTCGCCATCCTGAATGCCGACACCCTCCATGCTGTTGCCTGTGATGCGGGCGTAAAACGTCGAAGCTTGGTTCTTGACGACGTAACGGTTGAGGTCGAGAACGGGTTCGGCGTAGTCCTCAGCAGGGGAGGGGAATCCAGCGTGGATACCCTCGACCACAGGGATTTGGTCGTGGTGCGAATGCGGGGTGAAAATGTCCAGGTTTGCCATAATTGATTCATTATTTATAAATATAGAGACGTTGTACGCAACGTCTCTACATTGTTTCGGATTTGTGTAGGGACGCGATTTATCGCGTCCGAATACAGGGAATTATCGCGTCCGAATACAGGGAATTATCGCGTCCGAATACAGGGAATTATCGCGTCCGAATATGGGATTAACGATACAAGATCACATTACGCGATTTGTCCACGGTGAAGTCACCCCATTCCTCCTTAATGTACTGGTCGCCGACCACGATAGCAGCGGGCAGACCTTTCTTCACCGTGACTTTCACGTTTTCGGAGTATTCGTCTCCAATACGCAATTCCTCAAGGTAGAGGACTGCGCCTTCGATGATGCTACCATCTTCCTGTTTGATGGCGCCGGCCTTCTCCTCAAAGTCTTCCAAACTGATGAAGGATTCTTTCAAGAAACGGGTGGCATCGGCATAGTTCATCAGGATTTCCTCGCTGTTGTTGCCAATCTGGAACTGCAGGGATTTGCTGTTAGCGTAACAGGTACCTTTCACAGTCTCGCCATCGATGGTGACAGGAACGGTGCGCTCTTGGATGACTGCGATGCCGGTGGGCACCTTTGCGATGGTGTCGTTAGTGGGCACATAGTCGTCACGCAGGATGGAGAATTCTGTACGGCGGTTCAGTGCATGGGCGGCTTCCTGCTCGGGTTTCGATGGCAGCGAGTTGATATAGTCTTCGGTCAAATAAGTGCCTTTTGCAAAGAAATACTTCTTGCCGTTGTAGGTGGAGTACATGTCTTTGTCGAGGCGACGCGGCACACGCTCACCGTAGCCTTTCGGCACGATACGGTCAGCTGCGATACCCTTCTCCAACACAAGGAAATCAACACAGCTTTGGGCACGTTTCTGAGAAAGGATGTCGTTTTTCTCTTCGGTGTCACGCGCATCTGTGTGGGAGCGCAACTCAACCACGATGGTCGGGTTCTGTATCATTATATTATATAAGTACATCAAAGAGTCCTTATATTGCGGTTTCAAATCCCATTTTGCCAAATCGTACAGAATCTCAGGAAGCACGATGGGCTCCTTTGGTATGGGCTCGAGTGTGAAGTCCTGCTTGAGGTCAGTGTTCTCGGTCAGTCCGATGGTTGTTTGCTTGGCGGTGTTGCCACGCTCCCAGTAACCTTTCTTGGCAATCTTGATGTCGTAGGTGGTGGCACCGAGAATCTTGGTCTTGTCGAAGTGGTAGTAGCCTTTAACGTCAGTGGTGGTTTTGTAAGAGGTACCGTCGGAACCGACGATTTCCACCTCAACACCGTCCATATATTGGCCGTTGTTCTTGTCGCGGACATAACCGGAGAGTGTATAGACGAGCGGGCGGAGCAGGAAATAGTAGATGTCGTCACCGCCGCGGCCACCCTGACGGTTGGAGGAGAAGTAACCCTTTGCCAAGTACGGAGACTTGGATTGTGGATCAATGGCCTCGTTCTCGTCGAAAATGATGCCGATTTCGTCGCCAGGGGAGTTGATGGGAACCATCAAGTTCTCAGCTTCGCCAAATTCACCGTTCTTATAATGCGAGACGAAAAGGTCAAGACCGCCGAGGCCGGGATGACCGTCGGAGGAGAAGTAGAATTCCTCTTCGTTACGCCAAACGGGGAAGACTTCTTGTCCTTCGGTGTTGATTTTAGGACCCAAGTTGGTTATGTTGGTGAATTTGCCAGTCTTTTTGGTACGGGTGGCCGTATAGATGTCGTAGCCGCCTTGGCCACCAGGAATATTGGAAGCGAACCAGATGGTGAGTTCGTCGTCAGAAATGTACGGGTGGACGTAGTTGTATGCGGAGTCACCGAGGTCAATGAGTTCGGCTTCGCCCCAGGCCTTGCCCTTCTTCATGGACTTGTAAATGTAACAGCCTTGCACTTTTTTCTTGTCTTGCGGGCATTTGGTGAAATAGACGACCGAGCCTTTACGGTTGGCGCAGGCTTCGCCTTCATTCACGCCGGTGTTGAGGGTGCCGCCGTTGTCCATGGTAGTCACAGGAGACCATTCACCCGGCCAGTCTGTGTTTTTGCTCTTGGGTTTCGTGGTGATGTAGATATCGGAGAATGCGCCTGTTGTCCATTGGTCGGTGCCTTTGCCGACGGAACCTTCACGATTGGAAGAGAACATGATGGCGTTGCGCTTGTCATAATTGGCCCAGCGCGGAGCCCATTCGTCCTCTTTGGTGTTGAACTTCTTGAGATTTTCCACCTCGTAGCGGGTGGGGTTCTCGTTCCACATCTTGGCCTTGTTGCAGCCATCGATGCGAACATCCACGCGCGGGTCGTCGGAAACACGTTTTTTGTAGTTGTTGTAGTATTTCAGAGCCAAGTCATAGTCACCGCGCAGGTTGTAGATGCTACCTAAGTGGAAAAGAATCATAGGGTTGTCCTTCTGATAGTTCTTTTTTTCCAAACGCAGATACTGTTGCTCGGCCTTCTTGAGGTCACCCATGATGCGATAGCATTCGGCAATCTGGAAGGTTGCGCGCTGGATTTCCACGCGGTTTGACTTCAATTTCTTAATTCCTTTCTTGTATTCGTTTAATGCATTTTCGTACTGGCAATCGCGGAACAGATTGTCTGCGGGACGCAGGATAGATTGAGCTTTGATGCCATAAATGCTTGAGAATAAAATGCTTAAAACAAGCAGTAAGACTTTATATTTCTTCATTTTATCACAATTTTCCTAAATAAATTTAAGGCGGCTAAAATACAAAAAAAACAAAAACAACCCATGAGTTTTTTTTTCTTTTGTCTATCCTTTTGTCGAAATTGTCCGTTCAATAATCGGCTTCAGGATCTTAACCCCCGCAAATCGGTGCCCTTGCTGGTCGAAGTAGTTAAAGTCTTGACATTTCGGGAATTTTTCTTCGAGATAGTGGTGGTCGCCGAGGAGTTCGTCATCGGTGGAGAGGGCGAAGTGGAGGAGAGTGTCGTCGCAAGGGATCTTGTCGAAGACCTTGCGCTCGAAGTCGGCGAACTTGGCGAGGTCGGTGGCGGTGAACTGGTATTCCTCCTTGGTGACGTAGTTCTTCTGCTTGCCGAGGTGGTTGGCGAGGGTTTCCGAAGGTCGTATGGTTGGGTTGATGATCATGGCGGGAAGATTGTGCTTCTTGGCGCAGTAGATGGCGAAGAAGCCGCCGAGGGAGGTGCCCATGACGGCGTTCACACGCTGCGTGCGCACAAGCGAGTCGAGCTTCTTTTGCACGCCGGCGGGGTCCTTGTAGTTAAACGTGGGCGACAGCACCTGCCAGTCGGGGAACATCTTTTGCAACTCCTGGGCCTTGTGCCCACCGCCGGCAGAGTTGAACCCGTGGATATAGAGGATTTTCTTGGACATAATCTTTGGTGTTTAAGGGTGCGAAAATAATAAATTATGAATTATGAATTATGAATGCTGAATTATGAATGAAGAGTATAGCTACATTCTTCATTCTACATTAAATTACGTATCCTATCTCTTTGAACCCATACGCCTCCTGCCTCCCGTCCGGCAGTTCCAGTACCAATCGGCCGAAACGGTCAATGTTGCGGATGATAGCGGTAATTTGTTGTCCTTTAATATTATACGATTGAAGCTCGTTGAGGCGATAAAGATGCGATAGGTACTCTTCGCGGAGTTCGGCACTGTGTTCGGGGTTCAGCAGCGGACGACGTTCCCGCAGCACTGCGAGGTATTCGTCCATCAGCGTGCCGATGTCATAACGGTGTCCAGTTTCGAGGAAAAGCGAAGTGGGGTTGGGAATCCAGTCAGGGAATACTTCCTCGTTGACATCAATTCCGATGCCTGCCACGGTAAAGTCAAGTCGGTTTCCTGAGACGGAGTGCTCCGTGAGGTCTCCGGCAAGTTTGCGATCGTGGATGTACATGTCGTTGGGCCATTTGATAATAACTTCCGGCACGTGTTTGGCGAGAAAACGGCGGGTGGAGGTCGCGAACCAGAGGTTGAAAACGAACTGTTCTGTTGCTGCAAGCTTTGTGTCAAAGCAAATGCTCGTGAGGATGTTGAGACCGCGTGAGCTATACCATTTGTTAGTGCCCGCGCCGCGCCCGGCCGTCTGGAAGTCTGCATAGACAGCAAATAAGTCGGGCACGGGCTCACCGCGCTCGCGCCTTGACCTCACGTCGGCCATGAGCCAGGCGTTGGTTGAGGATGTTTCTTTTAAGTGTTGATTCATTCGGCAAAAATACTATTTTTGCAGTTTCAAAATTTAAGGATATGAAAAAGCTGAACATCATATTGGGAATGATTCTTTTTGCCGCAGTGGCATTCTTTTCCTGCAAGGACGAATCCGGAGAATTTGTGGAACAATTATATACGAACAGTCAGAAAGAAAAGGCCATAAAGGATTGTTTGAGAGCCTCCGCCGATTCTGCACTCAACCATCTTTGTGTGGCAGACGGCTTTTATAATTACAACAATGCAGCATACAGGATAGACTATAGTCCGTTACAAAACTCTCTGTTCGACACACTTGTCCGTCACGGATATGGCAACCTTGCCGATTCGCTGATTCTCCACACGAACCGATTGGCGGAGAATTGCAAGGCTCAGCTCGCCCCACTGTTCACTTCCGCCATTGATACGCTGGAAATCTTTGATTATGATGCACTTATTCAAGGAGATGTGACTGCCATTACAAAATATTTTGAAACTTACAAGTATCAATTTTTAAGGTCTGCTTTTCAAACCCCTGTTTCCATCCGATTAAATCTTTTTGGTGTGACTCAGATATGGAACGAAATGATTCATTTGTATGCCCAATACACATCCGCCCCGCTTAATTTTGATGTTCAGAACTATGTGGCGGAGAAAATGCTTGACGGTTTGTTGCAGGAAATGCGTGTAGAGGAGGAACTCATCCGTACGGATTCCACGCATCGGAGCGAATCAATGGAACTTTTTGGGGATTAGGACGCAGGTATAGACGTGCCGTGATTCGTCTATAGGGAAAATGAAAATTTATCATTAAAAAAATATCAATATGAGAAAAGACAAACTCTTCAATGGCAAAACATTAGCGATTCTTTCAGGCGGTGGTGACACCCCAGCTATCAACTCCAGTATAGAGGCTGTGCGCAACCGCGCTTCCATGCTCGGCTTCCGCGTATATGGCGTGCTGAAGGGCTGGAAGGGACTGCTTGGCGACGGCGACATCGTCGATCTGACCAATATCCCCTACAACGGACTCTACGGCGGTACTGCATTGCTTTCTTCCCGTACCAACCCCTTCCCGAGCAAGAAAAGTCCCGAGGACCGTTCCCAACAGATTCTCCGCAATATTGAACGCTACAAGATTGACGTGCTTGTGACCATTGGCGGAGATGACACCAACGGTGCGGCAAAGAAGATGTACGAAACCTACGGCATCCCCGTCATCGGCTTCCCGAAAACCATCGACAATGACCTGCGCACCCGCACCTACCACCACTACAACGGCCAACAGTTCGAGACTGTGCTCTGTCCCGGCTTCCCGTCCGGCGCTATGGCCATCAAAAAGTTGACCGCCAAGTTGCACACAACCAACGAGTCTCACCAACGTATCATGGTGCTTGAGGTGATGGGTCGCGACGCGGGTTGGCTTACGGGTACGGCCTCCTTCGGTGGTGCCCAAATGGCATTGGTCCCCGAGGTCGAGATGACCAAGGAGCGCAAAGAGTTCTTTTTCGAATCCGTGAAAGAAATGTACATGCGTTCCCCTAAACACAGCCTCATCATCGCCGTTTCCGAAGGTGTTCGCTGGTGGGACGACGAGAAGCAGGAACTCGGCATGGTGTATGCCAGCTCCGACCTCGACGAGTACGGCCATCCGCGCTTTGGCGGCGTGAGCGGCGTCATTGCTTCTGAAATCAACAAGCGTCTCGGCATCGAAGCGCGCGGACAGATTTCCGGTTACATTCCGCGTTCCGGCAAGTGCTACGAATATGACCGCCGTCTGACTTCCACATTGGCTGACAAGGTTGTGGATTTGCTGCTTCGCGAGGACTACGGCAAGATGCCAGTGCTCCGCGACATCGTACCTTACGATGAATTGGAGGAATTCCACACCGACGCCATCGAGATGGGCAACATCGGCAACTTCCCGCTGCCGGCAGCCTACTATGATGCCAACAAGTTCATGTTCACCGACCAATACACCGATTTCCTGACGAACATCATTGGTGCCCCCTACCGCATGGAATTCACGCAGAATTTCCCGATTGTCATTCCTGAATAAGAAAGACTTAGGACTTGAGACTTGAGACTTAGGACTTTGAATTAACGAAAGCCCCAAAGTCTCACGTCTCACGTCTCAAATACAAACATCATGGCAGAATTCATCATTGAAGGCGGCCATCGGCTAAGCGGCGAGATCACCCCGCAGGGCGCGAAGAACGAGGCCCTGCAGGTGCTCTCGGCCGTGTTGCTGACTGACGAGCCAGTTACCATTTCCAATATCCCGAACATCCTTGACACGCAGCGTTACATGGACATCCTGAAGCTGATGGGGGTGAAAGTGACCCGCATTGACGCGCACACGTTCACTTTCCAGGCCGAGGACGTCGATTTCGAGCAGTTGCACACGGAAGAGTTTGTGCGGCTGTCGGCCAAGATCCGTGCCTCCATCATGGTGCTCGGTCCGCTGTTGGGTCGTTATGGCAAGGCCTATTCCGGCAAGCCCGGTGGTGACCAGATTGGCCGGCGCCCGCTGACCACCCACTTTGAAGGGTTGGAAAAATTGGGTGCGGTGATCACCACCTCTCCGGACGAGAAGTTCTTCGAACTGGAAGCCAAGCAGTTGAAAGGTTGCTATATGCAGTTGAACGAACCTTCCGTGACGGGTACAGCCAATATCGTGATGGCGGCGGTGCTGGCGGAAGGGGAGACCACCATCTTCAACGCCGCCTGTGAACCGTATCTCTATCAACTTTGTACCATGCTGAATAACATGGGCGCAAAGATTTCAGGTATCGGTTCAAATCTGCTGAAGATACAAGGTGTCAAGAAATTGCATGGATGCACACATCGCATCTTCCCCGATATGATTGAGGTGGGCAGTTTCATAGGTATGGCGGCCATGACCCAGTCAGAGCTGACCATCAAGGATTGCGCCTGCGACCATCTGGGGCTGATTCCTTACACTTTTGGTAAAATGGGCGTGCGGTTTGAAAGGGTAGGGGATGACCTTGTCGTTCACGGGCAAGAACCTTACAGCATCTACTCTGACCCTCGGGAGGCCTCCATCTTGACCATCGCCGATGCGCCGTGGCCGGGATTCACCCCCGATCTCATCAGCATCGCCCTCGTGACGGCCATCCAGGCCAAGGGCAGTGTGCTGATTCACCAGAAGATGTTCGAGAGCCGCTTGTTCTTTGTTGATATGTTGCAGTCGATGGGGGCGCAGATCGTGCTTTGCGACCCGCACCGTGCCATCGTGGTGGGACTGGCCCGCGAGAAACGGTTGCGAGCCACCAAGATGTCCTCCCCCGACATCCGTGCCGGTATCGCCTTGCTGATAGCAGCCATGAGTGCCGAAGGCAAGAGCGTGATCCAGAATGTTGAGCAGATCGACCGCGGCTACGAGCACATCGTGGAGCGACTGAATGCGTTGGGAGCGAGGATAGAACGGGTGTCTCAATGATGAATGATGAATGATGAGTGATGAATGATGAATGAGCCCGGACGGACGCTGTGAGATGTGTCCGCCCGGACTTTTTTTAATCACCACAAAAAACTATCAAAAAATGAAAATCGCGAAATTCAACTTTGCATTGGCAGCCACTCTAACGCTTTTGATGCTTGCCGGCTGTACGAACAACAAAGCCCAAACACAGGAACCGGCTCAGGAATAAACCTGATTGCTTCCTCGTCACGGACAACGGGTGCGATACGCGAAGTTTTTCAAGCGTCAGGATTTCCCGGGATAATAGATAACCCCATTCTCGCTGACATACGTCCACAGTTGCGCGTAAAAGTCGTTTTGGCAAAGGGTGGCGCTGTTGCCCACGATGATGAGTTTCATCCGGGCGCGCGTGATGGCGACGTTCATCCGGCGCAGGTCCTTGAGAAATCCGATGGCGCCGCGCTCGTTGTCGCGCACCATACTGATGAGGATGACATCGCGCTCCTGCCCTTGGAAGCCGTCCACTGTGTTGACGGTGATGTGGCTGTGGATGGGCGCCAGCGTGCGGCTGCGTCCCACAAGTTTGCGCAACAGGGCTACCTGGGCTTTGTATGGGGAGATGACCCCGTAGGTGGTGGTCTTGAAGAGCTCGGGATCAATGGCCGTCTGCCGGATGTAGTCCTTGAGAACTTGCATCACCAACGCGGCCTCGTCGTGGTTGGAGCGGCTCTGCGAGGCACTGAGACGCTCGGCAAAATGGCTGCCGGCCGTGTCCAGCCACACCAACGGCGCGTCCCAGTCGGCAAGCGTGCGGTTGGCCACCTCGGGCGCCGCCTTGAGCCGTCCTTCGTAGAACCATTGTGAGGAGAACCCCATGATCTGACGGTTCATCCGGTATTGGGTGTCCAACAGCGTGACACACGAGGGCTTGGACACCACCACCTTCTGCATCAGCGTGTCAGACAGGCCGCCACGTGCCGCCTCCGGGCATTGGATGGTAGGGGGAAGTTGCTGGTGGTCGCCGGCGAACACCACCCGATCGGCACGCAGGATGGCGGCCCAGCAGGCAGCCTCTATGGATTGGGTGGCCTCGTCGATGAAAAGCGTGCCGAAACGGTATCCCCCAAGCAGCCGGTGGGAGCTGCCGACGAGGGTGCTGGCAATCACCTCTGCCTCCTGCAATACCTCTTCGTGTATTTTCACTTCCAACTCGTCACGGCGTTTCTGGAGACGCCGCAGGCGGTTGGCGCGCCGGCTTGAGGGCTCCTCTCCTGCATAGATGTCGCGGATGAGCTTGCGTACACCCCACAACTCTGGATAGTCAGGATGGGCGGCATACTGCCGTTCGTATGTGTGTTCCATCAGTGGGCGACTGATGCGCAGAGGATTGCCGATGCGTACCACACGCACCCCCCGTTTGATGAGTTTCTCGCAGATCCAATCCACCGCGGCATTGCTTGGGGCAGAAACCAATACCTGCGGTTCACGACGCACCGTCTCGATGATGGCCTCCACCAATGTGGTGGTCTTGCCAGTGCCGGGAGGACCGTGCACCACCGCCACCTCGCGCGCCTCCAAGATGCGCTGCACGGCCTCGTTTTGGCTCGGGTTGAGGTGAGGGAAGACCATCCGAGGCAGGGTGCGGAAAGTGGGCTCCTGCATGCCGATGAGCGTCTCCCGCAAATGGACCATCTTTTCATTCTCTATGCTCATGGCCTTCTGCAAGGCCTCCTCCATCACCTGGTAAGTGGTGTCATCGAAAGCAATACGCACGCCCACATCGTCATGTTCTGCCATGCGTCGCAACTGAAATGCGGTATCCGGGACATCGAGCGCCAGCTGCATGACACGTCCCTCCACACGCTGCACCGTCGCGCCGGAGACAAGCGTTTCCACAGAACGTTTCCCGCTTTTGTCACGGCGGAAAAAAGAGACGCACTTGCCCGGTTCGAACTCACTGTCAGGGCTGACGGCAAAATCGGCAGTATATTCCACCTCTAAGACATATTGGTTCAAGGCATTGTAGAAGGACTTGCCCAAACGCACAGGAAACCAGCAACGGCTGTTGAGATGGCCGTGTTGCAGAGTGGTTTGGAAGGAGTTTTCCAAGTCCTGTTGGTCGTATGCTTTCTCCAAGGAGATTAGCCGCAGCTGTTTTTGCAGGGATTCAATGGATTTCATCAATAAATACGGATGTTCCCGATAATCTTACCACAGAATAAGACCTGTTTTAGACAGAATCAAAAGAGTAGCGGCTCTACTTCTCCCAGCAATTCACGATGGCATGAAGCCGGAGGCCGACATTAGGGTAATCAACGCCGACTTGGTCATAGTAATTCAGTGAGGAGCAGTCGCCGGTGGCGGAGACAGTGTCACGGATATAGGTTTTCTCCTGCGGCAGGGTTGATCCTGACTTGAGGTAGATGGGCTGTCCTGCCGCATTCCACAGCACGGAGTCCACCACTTCGTTTTCAAGGTCGTATGCGCAGGTGCAGTCCACATAATTGGTACAGCCCACTGCGAAGAGGGTAAGTATGGCCAAAGCACAGACAGATGTGATGATTTTCTTCATATCTCGAATGTTTATTTTCAGCGGCAAAGATACAATTTTTAGCAAGCACTAAAAATCGTATTTTTGCCGCCGGAAAACCAAGCGTTGTATCGAGTATGAAAATTACCGGCATTATCACCACTCTGAATGAATCCAAAAACATCGAGGCTTGTGTGCGCTCGCTGCAGCGTGTGTGCGACGAGGTTATCGTCACCGACTCCTGCAGCAAGGACGAAACTGTGGCATTGGCCGAGAAAGCAGGTGCGCGCGTGTTCGTGCATCCCTACATCGGCGACGGTCCGCAGAAAAATCTCCCGCTGGAGCACGCCCAGAACGAATGGGTGCTCAGTCTCGATGCCGACGAACGGCTCACCGACGAGCTCGTGGCAGCTATCCGACAACTTGATTTGGAGCATACTTCGTATGACGGTTTTGCCATCCGCCGCCGCAACTACATTGGCGATCGGTGGGTGAAGGCCTGCAACTGGTACCCCGACTGGCTTGTGCGGCTCTACCGTAAGGACAAGTTGCGCTTCCTTGACCGCAAGCAGCACGCCTTCGTGCCGGAAAAGAACACGCAGCGCCTCAAAGCCGATATCATCCACTACCGCTACAAAAACTATGACAGCCTCTTCGCAAAACCCGAACGCAACTACAGTTCGCGTGGAGCGAAAATCCTCTATCTGCAAGGGAAAAAGGCCAATGCTTTCTCGCCGTTTTTCCACGGACTGGCGGCTTTCATCAGCAACTACTTCTTCCGTGGCGGCATCCTCGGCGGTCTTGACGGCTATGTGCTCTCCCGCGCCGTAGCCCACAACAGCTTTCTGAAATACGCGAAACTGCTGGAATACCAGCGGGACAAGTCGGTGCGGGAGGCGGAAGACTGGGAATCGGTTTGGTAATTGATAATTGATAATTGATAATGGGGAACCGTATCAGTGTGCGTGATTCCTTATGGATAAAATCTAAGTCTTTAAGTCTAATATAATCTGGCTTTTGCCCCAAGCCCCAAGACTTTCTAATTATACTAATACCATTTTCTTAGCACAACTCACGGTTCACCCACATCATTAACGTAAGACCGATTAATTATCCATTATCAATTTTCCATTATCCATTAAAAAGTGTATTTTCGCAGCGCAATTTTTTGAAAAGATGAAAAATAATATCATACGGATATTGATGGTTTTTTTGTTTTGTGCTTTTATTGTGCAAAATATTAGTGCCCAACGTTTTATAGGATCTGTGGTAGCTGGTGTCAATTTTGCCCAAATTGAGGGTGACGATGTTCATGGTTTTTACAAGGTGGGCTTCAACGGTGGATTGGGCCTGACGGTTCCCGTGAACAGAAAGCAGACTTGGCAGCTGTCCATTGAGATGCTTTATTCCATGAAGGGATCCGTAAAACGTTGTGACTCAGGTTATTTTAATTTGGACAATTATGGCTCCGCTATGTTCGCGGATGTGGATTGGTCAATTCCGATTGATTATAAGAAAAAGTGCAACATTTCCCTTGACTATGTGCAGATTCCCGTGATGGTGCATTACGAGGAGCGGTATTCCGGTTGCACATTCGGGCTGGGTTTCGCTTGGAGCCGTCTGGTGCGTGCCCATGAGGTCTATAACGGTTACACCCGAACGATAAATGCCCGTTCCGGTACATACAAAAAGAGCGATTGGTCGGTCATAGCCGATGTCAACATCCGTTTGTACAAAAACCTGAATCTGAATCTGCGCTATGAGTATTCGTTGGTCCCTATTCGCGTGGCGCAATTCGAATACCAGTTGAACGACCCTCACAGTCCTCCCGTTGTGGAGACACACAAGTATCATAACAACATGCTTTCAGCCAGACTTATTTATTATATCAACGAGAAATTTTACAAAAATACTCGCGTGAACAAATACGGCCAGGTTATGGGTACCAGATGGTTGCGCGAAATTCCGGATTATAGAGACGAATAATATAACTAATATGAAAAAGTTTTTCACTATCGGATTGACCTGTATAGTTGCGAGCCTTTTGCTTCAACAATGTAGCGAACTGGATTTAACCGCAGATTACAAGGATATTACCATTTCGTATGGGATTCTGAATCCCAATGATGATGTCCATTATTTCAAGATTTATCGTGGGTTCATCACCGACGCGAATGCTTTGGTTGAAGCGGGGGATTGGGACAATGTCTATTATCCGATTGATTCGATTGAAGTGCGATTGGAGGAATATAAGAATGGCAAGATTGTGCGTAGCACTGTGCTGGATACCACAACGGCTGTTCCGCAAAATCCGGGCTATTTCCCCAATCCCAAGCAGTTGCTCTACTATTCAGACTGGAAACTGGACAAGGATGCGGTATATCGCTTGGTGATTCATCGCAATACTACAGGGGATGAAGTGTATGCCGAAACGTTGATAGTGGGGGATTTCAACATCACTAATCCAAGATATGACTGGAATATGAACCTTAATCAGAATTACACGATTAAGTTCTACCAGGCGGAAAATGCCGCCATGTATGACATTTACCTCACTTTTTACTATATAGAGGTTGATAATGCAACTGGAGCAATTGAACACAAACAAGTGTCCAAAAGGCTTAACGGGGATTATATCAGAGCTGCTACAGCATCAGAAGTCACGTTTAATTCGTTTATCCCCAAGTCATTTTTCACAACAATTGTCCAGGCAATTGAAACAAATCCGTCGGTTACGCGCTATATTGACGCAATTGATGGAAACCCCTATCGTTGTATCCGTCTGACAGTTTGGGCAGGAGACAAGAATTATCTGACGTATAGGGAAGTGGCAACTCCAAGCAGCAGTGTTGTGCAAAACCAGTTGGAGTACACCAATTTTATTTCAGAGAATGAATCGGCCTATGGACTGTTTGCATCCCGGAGCTTTTCATACAAGGATTTGATAATGGAGAATACAACAGGACATAGTGAAGACACGTTGGTGAACAGCCCGTCCACAAAACGGTTGAATTTTGATTATTACAGGAATTCTCCGGAGTTTATACATAATAATCAGTAATTATGGTGTGGACGTTCATTCTTCGTTTGGCTTTAGCCACCATGTTAGGGGCAATCATTGGCTTCGAACGTGAATATCATGCAAAAGAAGCTGGCATAAGGACACACCTTTTGGTCGCACTTGGCGCCTGTCTTTTCATGATACTCTCTGTCTATGGTTTCGATTTCATGTTGGACCGTGACCATGTGAGTTTTGATCCGTCACGCATTGCCTCTCAGGTGGTTACGGGTATCGGTTTCATCGGTGCGGGCACCATCATCCTGCAGAAGCAGATGGTGCGCGGACTTACTACGGCTGCCGGTCTTTGGGTCACCGCCGCTATCGGACTCGCTTGCGGTAACGGAATGTTCATCATCGCCGCTGTCACCACCGTTATCGTGCTGGTGTCGTTGGGATTGATCAATGTCTATCTGCCTTATTTCTCTCAAAAAGAACGCCACATCACATTCCTTGTTGAAGATTATGGCGTGATGACGGAGATTCTGGAAAGGCTTCGCCAGGAGAAAATCACAGTGCTGAACTACGAGATGCACAAGTCTGCAGAGGAAAACAACGGCAAAATGCTGGTTACCTTGGAGATACGGATGAAACGATATGATAACGTCAAGGGTGTCACTTTGATTCTGAAGAATTTCGAAAAGGTGGAACTGGTGCAGATCTCGTAGTTGTTAGCTATTGGCGGTTACAGAGTGGTAAATCTCCGTCCATTTTTTACCGATGACATCGGGAGAGCAAATATCCTTTGCCTGTTGTCGGATGATTTCGCTATCGTACTGTTTGCTGTTGTCCAGCATATAATCCAGTTTTTCAACAAGTTGGGCTTCGTCTTTTGGAGTAACGATGACGGCATTGTTTTCGTTGGCGATTTCTGGAATGCCGCCGACGGGGGTGGTCACCACTGGCGTGCCGGTGCTGAACGACTCTAATAGCACACACGGCTGGTTTTCGTAGTTGGAGAAAAGCAGGAAAAAGTCGGAATCCTGTAGCAAGGCAGCGATTTCCGTAGAAGTTTTGCGCCCGAGGAAGTGAACGGTGGAATCCAGACCGCGTTCTCGGACGTATGTCTCTGCCAGAATGTTCCGGAAGTCGTGGACAATGTTGAGCTCAAAATCGTTACGGCGTTTACTTAACGCATCTACTGCATGAAGGATGCCCATGATGTTTTTCGCATCGTTGTCCAATGTGGAGACGTGCAGAATCTGTTTTTTCACCCGTGGGGCGATAGAGGTTTTCAGCGAGAACAAATCAGTGTCAACCACATTGCCGACCACACTCTGGGGCTTTTTCGCGGCGACGGGAACCGTGGAGACGATATTGCCGAGCAGGTTCTGCGACACGGCGGTGATGTACGCGGAATGCCGGTATGTGTATCGCAAGGCCCATTTTTGGTAAGCAGTGAGCGAGACGCGGTTCATGGGCTGGTAAACAGACCAGTGTTCGCTGATAATCAATGGGATATGATGTTTTTTTGCCAGAAATGCCGCCACGGGGCCGAGCGGGAGAGCCACATGCAGATGAATCAGGTCGGGCTTCCCGTGTTTTTGGATAATCTTCTTAAATTCAGCGATATAAGCTAAAGGAAGATCCTTCTTGTGCTGATAATGAACAGGATGGAAATGTATGTTCGGGGGAAGGGGTGGTTTATAATCTGCTTCCGAATGATGAAGGATGATGGATTCCGTTTCTGCGCCGATAGTTTCAATCTGTCGCAGGATGAAATTGCCGTTCAGCGGCTTGTCCGCATCGGGAAACCAAGAGGGGATGTGTACGACAATCATTTGCGCTCCTTTCTTTTGAAGATGGATATGGATGACAGGTTTTCTTTCAACAAGACGAGGTCTTCTTTGGTGATGAGGAAATCATGCAGGACAGCTTTTGTCCGGATAATGAATAAGATCAAGGTGTAAATGAATGTGCAGGTGTAGGCGATGCTGGAGATGTGGCCTGCCACCTGAAGGGCATGGATAGGGTCTGCCTTTGATGTTCCTGCCAGCCATGTGAAACCCAGCGCGAGTGTCACTGCCAAGCCTATGAACGAGCCGATGGCGTTGATGTGGAACTTGCCGTGTCCAGCAAAATAATGCGAGAGAATTGATAGACATGATAACGATACAATACCCGGCAACAAACTGTTTATCACAGGCTTGGATTCAGCATATTCGGGACCGAAGATGAATCCGAAAAAGGATGCCGGCAGTAGCCAAAGCACCAATACGGCAATCAGGATGATGACAAACACGACTTTCAGCAGCGACAGGGTGATGCGCTTCGTGTAGTCGGCTTCCTGACAGTTGGAAATCCGCGCATATTCTACTACGCAGATGCTTTTCGGGATAATCAGCACCGCTTCCGAAATCTTGTTCCCCAAGTCGTAGATTCCCAGTGCCTTGTCATTGATAAACCGTTGGATGAGAAAGTAGTTTGTACGATAGGTGAGCAATTGGGCCAAGTTCGCCAATTGCGTCCAGCAACCGAGTTTGACCATTTCCCCGAATAACTTCCAAATGCCTTCAAAGGTGTTGAAACGGACGTTGCGGCAGATAAAAAAACAACTGATGATGCATGGCACCAAAAAGGAAATCAGGTAAAGGTGCAGGTAAATGCGGATGTGGATTTCCCAACCGAAATGATGGTGCAGAAACAGGGTTATGCAAAGAAGCAGTATCAACAGCAAGGCTTGCGTAAGTTGCAGTATGTTATACAGTTTGATGTTCTCTTTACCTTGAATGATGCCGAGGTGGATGAAATAGAGGTTGAGGACAAGGGATGTGACGAAGGTGAAGAGGATGAATTCGTGTGGAACCAAATGAAAGACATCCAATATACACACACCGACGGATGTGCTGATTAACATCCATGCGTACGAGAGGAACAGCAGCTGGAGATTGTCGCGTTGCGGGGTGAGATAGACCAGAGTGGAACCGCCCACGAAGTTGCTGAGCACCTGCAACAAGGTCAGCCCGAGAATGACAATGGCGATGGTGCCGGTTCCCTCAGGTCCGAATTGGTTGGTGTTGATGATGATCACGGTGAACATGATGACCGTGGTCAGCAATCGGTTGAAGAAGGTTCCCAGTATCTTTTCTGTCATGATTAGAAATGGATGGAAGTGAATGCCGGACTATTGTTTCACGAGACGTTTTGTTACCAAACCTTCAGATGTGTTCACTCGCACAAAATAGACACCACTGGCCATTTTGGACACATCGATTCGGGTCTGCGTGGGCGAAAGGACATTAGTTTCTTTGGTCATGCTGATTAATTTGCCAAAAGCGTCGTAAATGGTTATGCTTTTAATCTTTACGTTTCCACTGATACAAATGTTCACATATTCATTTGCGGGATTCGGGAAGAGATTGACGTTGGGCAGCAGGTGCTCTTTTATACCATCGTGGTTGGTGTCGGGATCAATGATGTTGGAACCAAACACACGAATGTCATCAAGGAAGATTGAATTACCGCTAAGCCCTTCACCAAGAAACATCAATTGGTATTCGTTGCTGGGGTTGGGCAAGGGTATGCTGTATGTTATGTAATTGTAAACGCTCATGTTGTTCGTGTGTGAACAGAGATATGTCCAGGGGGTAGTGGCTGAAGTGCGGTAGTAGATGCCGATGGAATCGTAAACATTGTCAAAAGGATGAAGAAACAAGGCGTAACCTAAGGTGACATTTTCGTAACCGGTGAGATCAAAGACAGGGGAGATAAGGCTGGCAGAGTTGCCGGGGTGGTACGGGAATACGGCGCAACTGCTGCCGATGTGGGCATATTCGGGACTGTAGAGCATCATCCAGTCATTCGTGCCTGTGACCGTTTCCGTGCTCCAGCATTCCATACCGTATTCGAATCCCTCGTGATACGGAAGCAGAGTGACAACTCCACAGTCAGTGAAAAATTCTCCTTGATGCGAGTAGGCGCCGATCACTTCGTCAGGACAGTGTGTCCGCACATACCAAATATAGTGTGTACTCGCACTGAGTCCTGTAAGCGTGTAAACACCGTCTGTTACCGTGATGTTTTGAATGACGTGGAAGCTGCCTTCGTCCACACTCTTATAGTAAAGGTCAAATGTGTCTGCACTGCTTTCCCATGACAAATCCACACTGTTAGCTGTGATGTTGCTGACACTTAAACGCAGTGGCTCGGAACATGCAGGGATGGGTGTCACTTTGAAATCGTCCAAATGCCACTGACTCACGGTGTTGTCATTGCAAATCAAACGTAGTGCCAACCATCCGTTATGGAATGCCACGGTGTCTAAATCCATAACGAAGGGGTGGTATGGGGTCACTTCATTCAATTCTGCCAAATAATCCTGAGCATTCAGTGATGCAATGACGTGGAATTCAGCGTCTTGGGTAAGATACTCCAAGACTCCCACTTCTAAATTGTTGGATTGGGCAGAGGCAGCTTTTGCACTGAAGTAGAGACGGTAGTTTTCAAGTTGTTGGGAATATATCGGTATTGAAATGAGGTTGGTGGATTCGATACCTGCCATCAGCAAGTTCCAGGAACGCCTTTCGTAGAAAGTGTCCACAGCAGGGTAGGTCTCCGTGGCATTCAGCATAAAGGAGGAGAGGCGGACCCAGCAAGGAGGTGCTTTGAATGGGGTTGTGGTGAGGTCGAAAGACTCCTCGAATGGAGTAAGCGGGGTGATGAAGGGTGTCCCGTTGCAGGGGGTGGAGAAAGAACTCGGCAAAGAAGCAAACGCGGTGTCGTTACAATCGGCTGTGACATACCATTGAAAATCATACCCCTCAATTAACCCTGTAATTAATACAGAAGTGTCTGTGATATTGGAGATTATGGAATAGTAATCGTCCCATTCGCTTTTGTAGTACACGGTGAATTGATCCGCTGTGGAATTCCAATGCAGCAGAGTGGCGTTAGTGGAAATAATCTCTTCATGCAGGTTGTATGGCCGTTCACAATCAGAAAGGGTGTCTAAAACCACGAAATCAATATATCCATTCGCTTCTATGTCAATGCCTTCTAATTGCCTGATTGCCATATATTTTCCTTGCCCTTGATAGTTGGCGAAGGAAACTTCAATCGGGGTATAGGTGTCACCAGTGACAGAAATAGCGCGCACCGAGTGGAAGGTGCTACGATCCAAGGGGTTGGTCATCACACCAACCTCGAATCGGGAGTTGTAGTCGATGTTTCCGATGTGGGAACTGCGAACCATAAAGGAGAGTTGCAACGTGTTGATGTCCAGGTTGTCGTCAAGCGGAGGAAGAATAGCATAACCTTCCACATTGTTGAAATAGAGTGCTTTATTGCCCTGGTAGGCTTGGGCTTCGTTTGTTAAGACGTATGGGAGGTTGCCGTTTGCCAGGAATATGCGTTTCCAGCAGCTGGGTAGTGGGCGTGTTTGGGTGCCAGCAGGGTTGTCGTTCTCAAAATCCCAGATTATCGGAAGTTCAGCGGCGGTAATGCCGGGACAGTCGGAGGTGAACGAGATGGGCAGCGAGGCCATATCGGGAGCGCAGTCCGCAGTGACGTATGCGGTGTAGGTGGTGCTCGGCGTAAGATTCGTGATGGTGGCGCTCAGGGCACTGTCTGTCGGCAGCGTAATCCAGGAGGTGTCGCCCGATTCGCAGTAGTGTAATGTGCAGGTGGTCGGAACCGAATTCTCTATAGTCCATGCCAAATCAACGGAGGTGGGTGTCATTCCTGTCACAGTCAGATATTCGGGCTCGATGCAGTCCGGAATGTGTTCCACCGTGATGTCGTCTATGTACCAGGCATAACCGGATGCGGTGTTCATGTTGTTGATGCAGCGGAACACGATGTATCTGTCGGGACCGGACATGTTGGCATTGTGGAACGGGACTTTGTAGAATTGGTAATAGCTATTGCTTAATTGAGAAGCTGTTATCGTCCTGATTACTTCAAAAGAAGACGGGTCGTCCAGATCGGACATCAGACCGATTTCCATGCGTCCGTATGGAGTCATGTTGCCGCCGGGCTTAAGCCAGAATTTGATACGTATTTGGTGGATGTCTTCGTTGACGGCCGGTAGTGCCACGATATTGGTGTCGGTGGCGTTGGCGAAGAAACGCAGACAGGCGTCGCCCGCGTAGGCCGAAGAGCCAGGGTAGATACATGGGTAAATGTGACTGTATTCGGTATGCCCATGCAACAGAGTCCAGCATATCGGCAGCGCGTAGCTCTCCTCGTTTTCAAAGTTCATGTTATAGGGCAGGCTTTCGGCCTCGATAGAGAGACAACCAGTGGTGAAAGTAACAACATTGCTCTGTTGGGGGGCGCACGGCGCGGTCACGTATGCTTCATAGGTGGTGCTGTGTTGCAGTCCCTCCAATTCCGCAAAGGCCGAATCAATGATGAAAACCACCACGCTGTCCCACGTTGAATGGTTTTGCGGACGGTAGTGAACGAAGAACTGGACCTGTTCGTCATCGCCAGGAGTCCACGACAAAGAGGCTGTTGTGGCCGTCACCGCGTTGACCGTCAAGTCTGAAGGTTCGATACACGCGGGAATCATCTCCAAAGTGAGGTTGTCCACATGCCAAGTGCCTCCTGATTGGCCGAAAGTCCGGAAGCAGATGTAACGGTCGGATCCGGAAATGTTCGTGTTGCTGAAGGCAACGGTGTAGGGGATGAAGTTGTTGGACGGGAGGTTGGCGGCATCGATGGTTTGCACGATTTCAAAATTGGACGTGTCGGAAAGATCTTCCAACAGTCCGATTTCCATGCGGCCGGATGCCGCGTCGTTGGTGTAGGGCTTGGCAGAGAAGCGCACCCGCAGCTGATGAACGTCCATGTCCACCGCTGGCATGGCAACCCAGCAATAGCTGTTGTCTTCGTTGATGAAGTAGAGGGTGGTGTCGCCCGTCATCCATGGATAGTAGAGGTAGGATGCGGAAAAAGCACCGGGAAAGAAGATGTTGGTGCCGGGGGAGAATTCCACGCCGTTTATTCTTGTCCAGCATTCCGGGAGATGGCCCAGACTGTCGCAATTGGCGAAAGAGGTGAAGTAGGGTAGGTCTTCAATGGAGAGAGAATGACAAGAAGTGGTTCGGAACGAGGCGACAAGGCTGTTGAGGGTGTCATTGCAGATGGCGGCCACATACCATTGGTAAGTAACGTTTTCGGCAAGCCCTGTGAGTTGGAAGACATTGTCGGTGGAGTCGAGTGTGGCGTTTGGGAAAGCGGTGTATTCGGTCTCGCCTAATGCGCGCAGATAGACGACAAACTCAGAAGCGTCTGATGACCACGAAAGGTCGGCTGTGGTGCCTGTGATGTTGGTAGTTGTCAGGTCGGTAGGAGTGGCACATGCGGGAATCTCCGCCATCGGACCGATGATATGGTCAAGATAGACATTGCCGCCCCCGAACATGGATTCGACGGGAACGACATTGTGGAATGCAAGGTAAATAGTCTGCCCCGCGTAAGCGCTAAGGCTCAGCGCGAAACGATGCCAAGAGTTTGCTGAGGTGAAATCAGCGACCGTTAGTGTTCTGATGGCCGTGAAGTCCTCAGGTGCATAACCTGTGGTGGAGACCTCCACCGTGGTAATGTTGCTGATGTTGAATCCCGCGCTCTCAATGCCCATGTAGAAGATGATAGAGTCGCCAGTCAGAGGATGCAATTTGGGCGAAATCAAGTAGTTGTCGCCGAATCCGGCACCGACCATCACGTAATAGGAACCATCATGGGCACCATTGCAATATTCCGAAATGTTGGCTCTCTCCCAAAAGGTGAGACCGTCAGCGTGCAAAGCAGTCCATCCCTGTGGCGGAAATTCATCCTCAAAGGATTGTGATAAAGGAGTGAAAGTTTGTGCGTTGGCGACAAAACACCACATAATCATCAATAAAACGGCGTATGCTTTTCTGATCATAGCAATGTGATTTCAGTTATTACACTTTGTTAGATTGAGGTTACAAAAATACATAAATTATGAATATAGAGGCTAACCAAATATTTTGTATTTTTGCCTTTTCATTAAAATGACAGAAATATGGCAAAGCAGATTCCCGCTTCCGAATTGCCGCTGCAAAGCGATGGGGCGATTTATCACCTTAACCTGCATCCTGAAGAATTGGCCGACAATGTGATCCTGGTGGGCGACCCCGGGCGCGTGGCGATGATTTCCGACTTGTTTGATTCGGTGGATATTCGCAAGCAAAACCGAGAACTGATTACCCATACCGGTATGTACAAAGGCAAACGCATCTCCGTGATTTCCACGGGGATGGGTACGGATAACATTGACATTGTCCTCACCGAGCTGGATGCTGTGGCTAACATTGATTTAGCCACCCGAACGGTCAAAGAGGAGCACCGTTCTCTCAATCTCGTACGAATTGGCACCTCCGGTGCACTGAACCCGGACATAGAGTGCGGCAGTTTCGTGGCTTCCTCTTACGGCTTTGGCATTGATGGCGTGCTTCGTTTCTATGAAACAGGAAACCTTATCCGCGAGGACATGGTGGAAGCATTTGTTCAGCACACGGGCTGGGACAAAACCTTGCCATATCCCTATTGTACGCCTGCCTCGCCGGAACTGCTCTCCCGCATCGCGCATGACATGCCGCAGGGCATCACCGTCAGCGCCCCCGGCTTCTTTGGTCCGCAGGGCAGGGCGGTTCGTGCAGGTCTGAAATATCCTGAATTGAATCGTAAAATCGAATCTTTCAATTACGAGGGAATGCCTATCACCAACATGGAAATGGAATGCTCGGCTATCTACGGCCTTGGCAATGCACTGGGCCATCATCCGTTGACGGTCTGCCTCATCATAGCCAACCGCGTGACGGGTAAGTTCTTGGACAGTTACCACGACAAAATGGAAGAACTGTGTCGGACAGTCCTCGATCGATTCTAATGTTGAATGTTGAATAGAGAGAACGAATAAACAAAGGTGTTTTCGTTTTCCAGTTGATTATCCATAATAATTATCCATTATGAGAAAAGCTGTTCTATTTATAATCTGTCTTATCTTTGGATTAGGCTCGGTTCTTGCGGAGTCATCCACATGTAAGATATTATATCTTATTCCTTTTGATTCAGATAATTACACGGCACCCTACGTTAAGGAAAGTGAAGATATGGACAACGTCCGTTCCTATCAGCTGATGGGCTTTTGGAACGGGGCGCAGATGGCGATTGAAGAGTTGAGCAAAGACGGGAATGTCCACTTTGATGTAATTGTGCGTGACATCTCCAATAACGAAGCTAAGTTGCGTGGGGTTA
The DNA here is from genome assembly GCA_017525245.1 of Bacteroidales bacterium. GTDB lineage: Bacteria > Bacteroidota > Bacteroidia > Bacteroidales > WCHB1-69 > F23-D06. The sequence continues at coordinate 55,087 of JAFXTE010000080.1, forward strand.
TGGAAGACGCAGAGTTGATGTCTGGTGTGGATCTTATTATCGGACCCTTTTTCAGTAAGCTCTTTACCATCGCGGCAGAATATGCCAAACAGTACCAGATTCCGATTGTGAACCCGTTTACCAGTCGGCAAGATTTGGTGGCAGGGAATGAGTATGTCTATAAACTGATTCCGTCGTTGGAGGCGCGCCCGGCCATGATTGCATTTTTGGCTCAGCAGTCTGACGCTTTCCCGATCATCATCTATGGGGATTCCACCTCCCAAAACAAGGAGATGATGGCCTATCGGAAGTATTTCAAAGACAACCATATAGCATTCGAGGTGATATCGAATGCTTCTTCGGTGGTGTCCCGTTTAAATCCCGCACACAAACAGTTTGTTGTCACATTTTACGACAACCCCGCGCAGAATCTTATAATCTCCCGTAGTCTGATTTACAGTAAAAAGACCGATAATCTCACATTTGTGGTGCCGAAGACCTGGCTGGAGTCAAAAACTTACGATATTGAGTATTATTCCAAGCTGAATCTGCATTTTTTCTCGGATTATTACATTGATTATGACGCGGAAAAAACCAAGACTTTCGTCTATGATTACACACAAAAGTATGGTGTACCTCCCTCTCTGGAGAGTTTTGCTTTCCAAGGGTATGACATCACCTGCTATTTCGTGGGGCTGATACTCAGCCAGTTTGACCATGACCGTGTGAAAGTCTCTCCGATTGCATTCCCGTTATCTTTTGACAAGTCGCCAGATGGAGGCTATGAGAATGTGAATGTGCAGTTTTTGGAGGTCAAGGATAATGAGATAGTTCCGAGCTTATATTAACCGTACATGCAGACTTTTTTTGCCGATGTGATTCTGCCGCTGCCCATAGAGGCGCGTTTCACTTACCGTGTACCGCAGGTGCTGAACGGCAAAATTTCGTTTGGAATGCGGGTCATTGTTCCTTTCGGCAACAACAAACTATATGCTGCCGTTGTGGAACGTGTGCATGAAAACGCCCCTAAACAGTTTTCTGTCAAGTATATACTGGATGTGATAGATGATCGGCCGGTGGTTTCGGAGGCGCAGTTCAGGCTTTGGCAATGGATAGCTGACTACTATCTTTGTACGATTGGGGAGGTGATGGCTGCCTCGCTGCCTTCCGCCTTGCGCCTTGCCAGCGAAACTAAAGTGAAGATACATCCCGAATTTGATGGGGATGTCTCCGTGTTCACCCCTTACGAGCTGAATGTGGTGGAACTGCTTATCCATCGCGAGACGATGACCGTTGCAGAAGTAGGCAAATGTCTCCAAATTGCCAAAGTGATGCCTATCATCAAATCGCTGGTGGATAAACATGCTGTGATTACAGATGAGGAAATACGGAATCCGTATAAACCTAAAAAAGAAACGGTTATACGACTCGCTCCGCCATACGACAACGAAACGGCATTCATGGAACTCTTGGACAAGCTTAATGCGAAGGCAAACACGTCGCAACAGGCGGATACCTTGTTGGGTTTTATGATGCTGACCCGTAAAGACGGTCATTACCACTTTGACGCGGCTATTCCCAAAACAGAACTGGCGAAATCGGATCACATTGGACAAAGCAGCCTGCAGACTTTGTTGAAAAAAGGCATCCTGTTGTCTGAAGAAAGGGTGATTTCCCGTTTGGCGGACTTTTCGGCAGAACATGCCGCAGAAGTGCAGCTTTCTGAACCACAGGAGAGGGCGTTTAGGGAAATTAAACAGAACTTTGAGAAGTTTCCCGTCACGCTGCTGCATGGTATTACAGGTAGCGGCAAGACGGAAATTTACATCAAACTGATTGACGAAGTGCTGAAGCAGGGCAAACAAGTGCTTTACCTGCTGCCGGAAATAGCACTCACTTCGCAAATTGTCAATCGCTTGCGAAGATATTTTGGAGATAAAGTCGGGGTATATCACTCCCGTTTCAACGAATATGAGCGGGTGGAGATTTGGAATAGAGTCTTGAATGGTGGAGAGGAGGATGATACGTCCAAGTATCAACTGGTTCTTGGGGCACGTTCTGCTTTGCTGCTGCCGTACAAGCATTTAGGACTTGTGATTGTAGATGAGGAACATGACGGCTCCTACAAGCAGATCGATCCTGCACCGCGTTATCACGCCCGCGACGCTGCCGTGATGTTAGCTCAGATTCACGGGGCGAAAACGCTGTTGGGCACCGCCACACCCTCGTTGGAAACTTACTTTAACGTACAACTCCACAAGTTCGGTCTTGTGGAGCTAATGCAGCGATATGCGGAAAGTCATCTGCCTGATATATACACTGTTAATATGTATCTTGCCACAAAACGGAATGAGGTTCAGGGACTTTTCTCCAACTTCTTGATTGAGCAGATTTCTGCTGCGCTGGAACGGAAGGAACAGGTCATCTTGTTCCAAAACCGGCGCGGCTACGCAGTGCGCATGATTTGCCATACCTGCGAGTCGATGCCTAAGTGCCAATACTGCGACGTGACGCTTACTTACCATAAGAAAACCAACCTGCTGAAGTGCCATTATTGCGGTTATGCCATTGAGGTTCCTCGCGAGTGCCCGACGTGCCATAGTACTGACATTGAGATGAAAGGGTTTGGTACAGAGCAAGTTGAAGATACTCTTTCGGCCATTTTTCCAGATGCCCGAATTGCCCGCATGGATACGGACACCACCCGCTCGAAAAATGCCTACCAACAGATTATCAGTGACTTTGAGGAACACAAGACGGATATTCTGGTCGGGACGCAGATGGTGACGAAAGGGTTGGACTTCGATCGCGTGAGTGTGGTGGGCATCCTCAATGCCGATGCGCTCATCTCCTTTCCGGATTTTCGCGCCTTTGAGCGCGCTTTCCAGCTTTTGTCGCAGGTGAGCGGACGTGCGGGACGGAAGGAAGTTCCCGGCAAGGTCGTGATACAAACCTTCCAGCCAAGTCATCCCGCCTTGAAATATGTGGAAACCAACGACTATGCCGCCATGTATCAGAGTCAGATTGCGGAACGGCAGCAATTCCGGCTCCCGCCAGTTACCCGTATGGTGAAAATCACGTTGAAACATCCTGAAGAACAGACTGTTCTGGCGGCTGCGATGCAGTTGCAGGGAATGCTTCGCGAGGTGTTCGCGGGTAGTGTCATGGGACCGGCCGTACCGTTAGTTTCCCGCATACAAAACTATTATCTTCAGGATTTCTGGGTCAAGATGTCCCGTGACCACAGCCTTGCCGCTCGGAAACAGCAGTTGGCCGAGGTGTTGCGCCAATTCAAGCAACATCCGTCATTCAAGAAAGTTCGTTGCGTGGTGACCGTGGATGCTTGAATTCCCTCGTAGAGTCAAAGATCCTCGTCTCTGGAAACGTACATCGTTTCTACAATTTATCGCAACAGATAAAGGTAGATTCCTGCAAACTGGATGATGGCAGCTAACAGCACGAAGATGTGGAACACGAAGTGCCGGTAAGGTTTCTTTTTGCCGATGAGATAAAGAACCGCGCCGATGGTGTAGGCCACGCCGCCGCCAAGGATGTAGGCGAATCCTGGCCACGTCATCGACAAGACGGTGTCGCGCAAGCTGATGATGACGCACCAGCCCATGGCAAGGTAGCAGATCATCGAAAAAGTGGCGTATTTTTTGAGGTCTATGGCGTTAAGGACCACCCCTATGACAGCGAACACCCATTCCACAGTGAAGATGGACCATGCCATCACTGGATTTATGGATAAAACGCCTACCAGCATGATGGGCGTGTATGTGCCCGCAATGGTGAAAAAGATGTCGCAATGGTCAATGACACGCATGACTTGCTTGGGCATTCCTTTTGGAAGTCCGTGGTAAATACTTGAAACTAAAAAAGTTATGAATAAACAACCGACATAGACGATACCACAGGATAGAGCCAAGGTGCTGCTTTGGCTCTTTGGAGCGGTCACCGTCATCACCATCATCCCAATTGCACACAACACCCCTACAGCATGACTGGCAGAATTCAAAAATTCTTCTTTTCTGCTGTAATCAGGAAAAGGCCTGTCTTTCAAAGGCGTTCTTGCTGTCTTTGTCAATCGCATTTTTTTGAACAAAAATCGGATGCTTATTTAATTAATGTTACTGTCCCGGTACGTTCCATGATAGTACCATCGGGCACTTGGTATTCAATATAGTAAACATATACGTTCATGGGGGCTATAACGCCGTTGATTCGTCCGTCCCAGCCTTCTTGAGGGTTAGTAGTGAGGAAGATACACTCGCCAGTGCGTGTGAAAATCGTAAACTTGTAATGTTCAATGGAAACAAACGAGTTGATTGGCCTGAAGACCTTGTTGTTGCCGGCCATAGGTCTGAAGGCATTGGGAATGTATATGGTGGGCGGTTGGATGATGGTGATGTAATTGGAGTAGCTGGTTTCCTCAAATCCGTAGCGGTTAGTGTTCTCCTTGGCTTCGATGTAATAGGTGAATTTGGAGCCCGACTCAAACATCTGGGATATGTCGTCTTGATAGTTGTTCAAGGATGCGGGTGTGACATCCGCGATGGTGTTGAACACATCTTCGTTCTCCACTTTGCGCATTACATAGTAATCGGATGCATTCCCGTCCCAGTTGCTGTATCCTGGCCATGAAAGAATGTTGGTCTGCGCGTTGTTCTCCCCGTGAAGCAGGATGTTGTGGGAAATGTTTGAATATCCCGCCTCTGTATTGCATTGGTTGATGATAAATGTTCTGTAATAATAAGTTTTTCGGCTGAAATCGGCAAGACTGTCGAAGAAAATGTAGTTCGCTGTGCCCGGCTGATGGCTCAACGTCGTGAAATTCTCGAAATCGGTGCCGTTTTCGCTGCGTTGGAGGGTGATGGCCTCAAACGGCAGCGTGTCACCGCTGGTGAGGACTTTGATTTGGACGAATCGGTTGTCAATGACGGAAACAGATCGTATGTAGGTGAAATCTACAGTCTCTTCCGCTGAAATACGGATGACGATGCGGTTGGTGCTGGCTGTGATTGTTGCTCCATTGTTAACCACTCTCACATACACTTGATAATCAATGTTGAAATCCAGATCTTCAATCGCGAAATTGTTTCCGGCTGTAGTGCCGATGCTTTCCCATGTCCCCCCTCCGTCGCTGCTGAGCATGATTTCATAATGGCTAATGCCATTGATGAGGTTGGCGTATGTGGACCATTGGATGGAGGCGGATTTATGGCATGCGTCAACGGATTTCAGATGGAGTGTCATATTGCATTGCTTGTCATCAAGAGCAATCATTTCTCCAATATTGCCGCATGAGTCCATGGCCGCTATACGGTAGTAACGTGAGTCGTAACTTGGGTCTATGACGGGGTCGAGCCAGGTGGTCTGCCCGTTATAAACGGTATCGTAGGGTGGCCAGCCGTTGGCGTTTTCGCAATATATGACAAAGGCCTTCATGTAGGGCTCTGTTTCGTGGAATCCAAGCATCACATGGTTGTCTGGGGTCACGGTAACGCTGTCAAGAACCGGGGCCGCCGGACTGGTGCTGTCCACCATGCTTTCAACGGTGCCGATGGTGGTCATAAACGGGCACTGTGTTGAGTTTGTGCCGTTAAAATAGAAATGGGATATACCTACCTGATAGGATACGGAATTGTCACAAACATCGGACAAGTCGGTGTAGTTGAGTTGGGTGATGGGGACGGAATCAAAAGGCTGCGAAGGAAAGTCCGTCTCGAAACCGCGTTTCTTGTAAATTTTGAAAGAGCCTCCCCATGTGTTGTCAAAAGTGGTGGTTGGAGACTCCCATTCGAGGTTGGCGGCGGTGCGATTGGCACTGGGAGTTACCGTCAGGTTGATGGACTGGAGGGTGTTTGACTGGCAGGAGTTGTTGAAAGAGTCAACTGCAACAATATAGCAGTTGTATTGGGTAGCGGTGGGGATGTTGTTGATGTCTTTCCCGCCATGATAATACAAATTGTCGTTAAGAGAGGGCTTCAGACTGTCGGAAAGATTCCCGTTGACATAGAAATAATACACCATGTAGTGCATGCAGTCGGGATTGCTTTCCCAATCTATGTGAATACGGGTGTTGTTGTTCAACAACTTGATACACTGGATTGTCGGCGGATTCCACGCAAAAACACCGGTGGTCAGCGCCATCAGTGTCGCAAATAATATGATGCTCTTTGCTTTTGTCATTCTGCTTGAAATTATTCACCAACGATGATACGGGTGAATTTAGTATAGGAAAAATGTTTTTTTGCTAACTTTAAGATTTCATCGGGGCTGATTTTTTTTATTTCAGAGAGATAACGGAACATCTCAGTTTCATCCAGCCCGAAACGCTGCCAGTAAGCGAACTTCAGCATGGCATTCACAGTGGTGTCCGCCGCCCGAAGCTGAAGTCCTGCCATGTAGTTCTTCACCATATTGAGTTCTTCGGAGCTGACAAGTTCGTCCTGAAGCCGCTGCAATTCCTCGAAGCAAGATTCCACAGCGCGGTCTGTGCTTTTGGCGTTTACGTCGCTGAAGATAGCAAATACAGACTGCCTCCCAAAGAAAGTGTTTGATGAGGAAATACCGTAAGTAAGGCCTTGTCGTTCGCGCAGACTTTGCATCAGGCGGGAGCTGAAATAATTGCCAGTCAAAGTGTTGAGAACAGAAAAGGCGGTTCGCTCGGGGTCGTTGAAATCCATGGACAAGGAACACAACACAATAGATGACTGAAAGCAATTCTCCATAGATTGTCGGAAAAGTCCACCGGGGTGTTCTTGCATTGGGATTATGGGAAGTTCAGGAGCGGGAACGCCTTTAGGAACCGATTCCCATGTGTCCTCAATTAGCTTTTCCGTTATTTTATCTGTGTTTCCTGTGACAAAAACGGTCAGATTTTCGGCGCAGAAGCTGAATCGGTGAAAATCTTGTAAATCTTTGGTTGTTACAGAACGGATGGAGGCTGTTGTGGCGAAATCGGAAACAGCTGGGAATGTTTCCCCTAACATCTCGCGCCACATGATACGCCATGCGCAGTAGTCTGTCTTCTGCTCCTTATAGGCCAGATTTTTCACCTCTTTGTCTTGAAGGATATTCAGATTCCTTTCCCGATAGACAGGTGAAATCAGAAATTCCGCAATGTCGGGCAGAATCTGTCCCAGATTGTTTTTTGGTGCGGAAATCAGAACTTGAACATTGTCCATACCCACATTTACCGTTACATTGACACCGAAATAGTCCAGCTTTTCAGAAATGTCTTCGGAAGAAAGTTTCGGGGAACTTTCTTTCAGCAGGGTATAGGCAAAATTGCAGACATGTTTCTTCGGTTGGTACAAGGAACCGGTTCGCACCTGCAACAGGATGTGTATCAAGTCCAGATTGGGGTTGTCGAAATAGAAGACAGGAGTGCCGTTGGTAAGCTTTGTGGAGCGTGGCTTTGGCAATGAGAATGGTTCTATTGGTTGTATTTTGGGCGGGATGGTGCGGTCAATGTTGTTCATCATGGCAGTAACATAACTTGTCCTTGTTTCTTTTGAATGTTTCCTTGATTGTCTGTGTATTTGATGATGCAGACATACACACCGTTAGGTAATGTTTTCCCGTGGAATTGCCCGTCCCAGCCGATTCCCATGTCTTGGGTGAGGAACATCAGCTCGCCTTTCCGGTTAAAAATACTCATCTCAAAGGTGTTTGGAACGAAGTTCGCCTGAACTTTGAACAAGTCGTTCAGGCCATCCCCGTTGGGGGTGAAGGCAGACGGGATGAAAAACTCTTCAGCCTCGGTTTCAGGCAGTTCCAGACTCTTCTCCGTTGTCGGTTGGCTCTCTTCTGCAATACTGTTTGCCGCTTGCGGACGATTTACCGCGACATCGGGCTGACTCTTTTTGTCGCTGGGAACTATAGGGGAAGATGTACTTTTCGGCTTTATGTTGACCATCTCTGTTGGTTGGGACGTTATGACGGTGGAGGTTGCAGGCTTGGTCGCTGGGGCGGGTTGGCTGTTGCCAGGAATCCTTGCTTCCGTGACGGCCGCCAAGGTTGATTGCTCGTGGTTGCTGGCGCTTATTGTGGTGCTGCTGGCAGACGGAAGGATTTGCGGGGTCTCGTTCTTCTTCGTCTCGGCGGCAGTATTTGTCGTCATCTGGGAAACTGCCGGTGTGGTCTCATTGACGGTTTCCTGCCGTGGGGCGGTGGTTCTTGTCACATGACGGTTGTTTTGTACAGTATCGTTCGATTTGTGCGACAGGGTGCTGATCAGAATGGGTACGGTGAGCAGAACGGCGGCGGCACCGGTGATCAGCGCGGCACGTCCTTTCGGTGACAATCCTGTTTTCCGACCGAATTTCTTCACGTATCGCTTATCGTGGACTATGGATTCCCATTCCTGTTCGGAAACGGGAGCCTTCAGGTCACGGAGTTCTTCTATCGGGTTGTTTCTCATATTTTCGTTTGTTTTTCTTCTTTACTCCAGTATTCGTTGATTCGTTTGCGCAAGGTCGCCCGTGCGCGTGAAATCAGTGTGCTGACATTGTTCTGCGTCATCTGCATCATTTCTGCAATCTCTTCCTGCTTGATACCGTCAATAACGTAGAGGTTGAATGCGGTGCGCTGGTTTACAGGAAGTTGTAGAATGAACGCTCTCAAATCGTCCATTGGTATGCCATCGTAGTCATGCGAGGCCGCATCGTTGAAATCACATTCGAGACTGCTCATCGGAATGGCGTTTTTCAGCTTCTTATGGCGCAGATAATCAATGCATTTGTTGATGGTAATTGTCCTAATCCATCCGCCGAGAGTGGTGATTTTGTTGAAATGCTCGAAATGGGTCAGTATGAAAACGAAAATATCGTGAAAGAAGTCTTCCGCCTCCTGATCGTCTTCCGAATATCGCATACAGATACCTTTAATCAGTGGGCCGTAAGTGAGATACAAGCTCTTCTGACTCTCTCTGTCGCCTTTTCGGCACCCCTCGATGATTTCTGTCTCTTTCTCTGTCAGCATTTGATTCCAATGTTCTTATGACGAAATTTCACGAAAAACATTACACTGTAGATGAAAAAAACATGGAACAGAGTGAATAGGCTCAAAAGTCCAGTGAAAGCTGGTTTTTCAGATGGAAACTTTTTCTGTGATAAGGAGTTAGTCCGTGTTGGTTGACGGCTGCGATGTGTTTTGGGGTGGGGTAGCCTTTGTTGTGCTCCCAGTCGTAGGCGGGAAATTCGGCTGCAAGGCGCTCCATCAAGCTGTCGCGGTATGTCTTGGCCAGAATGGAAGCGGCGGCGATGGATAGGTAGGTGGCATCGCCCTTCACCACGCAACGGTAGGGAATCCCCCAATGGTCATGGAAACGGTTTCCATCAACAAGGATGAGCCCCGGTTTCACGGCAAGTTGCCCAATGGCTGTGTTCATTGCATGGATGGAGGCTCGCAGGATGTTCATCTTGTCAATGTCCGTCTCCGATACCTCAGCTACCGCGTAAGCTATCGCATCTTGCTCGATGATTTGTCGGAGTTGTTCGCGTTTTTGCTTTGTAAGTTGTTTGGAGTCATTGATTTCCTCGTTGGTGTAATCGTAAGGGAAGATGACGGCGGCGGCGCAGACAGGTCCGGCGAGGCAACCGCGCCCTACCTCATCGCAACCGCATTCAACAGTCGGGCTGGGGGAAAAGTGTGATTTTAAAGCCATAGAAGTACGCATAAGGCTGTCACCAAAACGTCCACCAAGACACAACGCCGTTTGGGGATTACGGCAATGGACATATAAACGGATGCTGGCAGAATCAGGTATGTCAGGGCAATAGGAAACGCCACGTTCCCCAGCCAAAGGAATGCCAGCATGCAGAAAAACAGAAGATGATTGTTGGTAAAAGCTTGTCGGATGATGATTAACTTGTTGTCTAAGAAACGTTTGTCTCTTATCGCCAGTAGAATGATGGTCAGGAAAAAGAACGCCAATGATGCAAAATCAATGACGCGGAGTTGAGAGATTTGCTTTGCCGGTACGAGAACGGTCAGGTCACGCCAGGATTGTACAAATGCAGGCATTGTGTCGGCAATGTATGAGATGGCGAAAGCGTAGATGTAAGGAATCACAAGCCCGGTAAACAAGATGATATTGTCTTTAACGGAAGTCACGTTGTTGATGGATATCATCAATATGAGAAATAAAATGATTCCGAATGCGCTGATGTCCAATAATGTAGCTAAGGCAATGGCCAAACCGAAGGTGAAAATCCGGTTCTTGAGATTTGCGGAGGACTCGTTTGGGGAGTATAAAAGCAGAATCAGTGCGATGAAGAAATTTGTCAGCAGAGCAGGAGAGAAATAGTGCAGGAATTTACCACAATTGAGTAGCAAAAGGAAGAAAATCCCGGGCATATATGTCCGGCTTTCGTAAAAATGGTTTTTGTCAAAATGCCGTATAACTCCAACGGTCGTGGTCAACACAAGGGCAAAAGTGATGAGGCGGAAAAGAAAGTTGCCTGAAGTCCATATAGCCGTCAAATGCTGGTACAACAGCATGGTGCCTTCTTGGGGCAGCAGTGTCATTTTCGCGAAAATGAGCCATGCTGACCATCCGGCCAGCACCACTAACAAAAACAGCTGTATGTTGAGATTTTTGTTTAGAAGATGGAACATATTTCCGGAAATTCGGGTAACAATAGTCTGAAAATGGGTGCAAGGGAAAATTTTTTCTGATTCGGAAAACTCTTGGCGTAGAGATTTTCGAAAGATAATGCTTCTTCGTTATGAAGATGACAAACTATGCTTACAAGCTGTTCGTCTTCAATGTGATAGAGCCCGTTGTCAATTCGACAGAGCGCGTCCTCGAAGGTCATACGGTAATAGTAGTGCATACGCTCCACGGTCAGCACTTGAGGCAGCTCGAGTTTCTGGCTGATAGTTTGGAGTTGGTTTTTGGCAAGGTTCGCGGGCATCGGTACCGCCACCACGCCGCTGAACAGACAGGCCATTAGTGCAGCACAAGACGTTAAGTCCCGTTTCATAATAATACCGGCTCGCATTATACTCATGGCATCCAATTCATTCATTATCGGTGCAATACGTTGTGCAAACTGTGCGTATGAATACACCTGACCGTCAATTCTTGCCACAGTTTGGTCTGGGTTCTGTGCCGTTTGACGGATATAAGGCTCTATGACATTCTGATATAACATAATATGGTTCCGTATGAAGAGGGTTGTAGTCCCACCGATTGACATTCCATACCAATTCTTTCTTTGGAAGGAGAGGGTGCAAAAATACATTTTTTTTGTATTTTCGCAGCCGTTTCTCCGAAGTTAAAACATAAATGAAAAAACAGTATATATTGATTCTTCTGACAGCCTGTTTGCTGATATCCGCCTGTCAACGAGAAATAGACATGAAACTGCCCGAATATCATCCGAAGTTAGTGATTGAAGGCACAATAGAGACTGGTTCTCCTGCCATGGTCATGCTCTCGAAAAGCGTTCCCTACTTTTCGGAAATCAACTTGGGCACATTGATGAACGATGTGCTGGTGAACGGCTCCCAAGCACGGGTTTTTGTCACTTCGGAAACTGGCGAGACGGAGGAACTGTTCTGGCAGCTAAACCCGGAAGCCCCTTATTACATGGCTTTTATGGGAAGAACGGTCATCGGAAAGGAACAGACACACTACACTCTTACCGTAGAGTACGACGGGCAGACTTACACGGCCGAAACCTATATTCCGAAAACTTTCGATTTGGACTCCATAGGCTTCGACCAGTCGTCGGATTTGCTGAATGACACCATGGCCACCATCCGTGTGCTGATGTCTGACGACCCGAACGAGGTGAACTATTACGCCTTTTACACCAAGGTGCATTCTCCGAAATTGACCGATCGTCTCTGGGTATGCAATCTGCCGGTGGCGTTTGACGATCGTACATTCAACGGATTGTCGTTCAATTACGAAATCTCCCGATACGGCTATTCCATTCTGATGCGAGACATGCTGAGCGAAGAGGATAGAGAGAATTTCAGACGGATTACGTTCCGTCCTGGCGATACGGTGTATGTGAAGCATACGCAAATAGACCATCATACCTACCTTTATCTGCTTTCAGCCGGCACAGAGGCTGCTTTCGGCAGCAACCCATTCACCAATCCGTTGCCTGCTGTGTCGAATTTCAATAGCGACCGGGTGTTGGGGCACTGGAGCGGCTATGCGGCAAAAATAGATACGTTGGTCTGGTGGTACGACGAGGAACTGGAAGTAAGAAATGCCAGAGTTAGACGTTAGGTGTGTTGATGTTGTTTATATTCATTGCACTAAGAACAACTCCAACAGACCTCTTGTTGTCATAGCTATAAAAAAAGTGCGCCGTTTCCGACGCACTTTTCTGATTAGTATTTGTAAAAGCCTTCGCCCGTCTTTCTGCCAAGCAGTCCGGCACGGACCATTTTGCGCAACAGTGGGTGAGGACGGTACTTTGGATCACCAAACTCTTTGTAGAGCACTTCCATGATGGCTAAGTTCACATCATTGCCGATGAGGTCGGCCAATGCGAGCGGACCCATGGGGTGGTTGGCACCGAGCATCATGCACTTGTCGATGTCTTCAGCTGAAGCGATGCCGTCAGCTAAAATTCCAACAGCCTCGTTAATCATCGGGATGAGGATGCGGTTCACCACGAATCCGGGAGCTTCGTTCACCGGAACCGGGGTCTTTCCGATCTCAGTGGTCAAATCAACGATGCACTTGGCCGTTTCGTCAGAGGTGAGCTGACCCTTGATGACTTCTACCAACGCCATGCGGTCGGCGGGGTTGAAGAAGTGGCAGCCGATGAACTGTGCCGGACGGCTCGTGCAAGCGGCTATCTCCGTGATGGACAAAGACGATGAGTTGGTGGCGAAAATCGTCTCCGGCTTGCAAATCTTGTCTAATTCCATGAAGACATCCTTCTTGAGTTGCATGTCTTCCACAGCAGCCTCAATCACGAGGTCGGCATCAGCGAAGGTGGCATAGTCCGTGGTGGTGGTGATATTGCCGAGGATGGCGTTCATGGCGTCCTCAGTGATCTTGCCTTTTTCCACGAGTTTGGCGTAAGACTTTGAAATGGAACCCATGGCCTTGTCAAGGCTGGCTTGAGTTCTGCTCTTCATGACCACGGGCATCTTGGCGGCGAATGCTTTTACGATACCTTTGGCCATAGTACCTGTTCCTATAACACAAATTTTCATAATAATGTATTTTAGTTATTGAATGATAGATAATTATTCGTTGTTAAAATGTGCTTCCTGCTTGGTGAGGAAGGCGGTCATACCGGCTTTCTGATCCTTGGTGTCGAAACATTTGCCGAACATGCGACTTTCGAAGGCGATGGCCTCGTCGGCGGACAGGTCGTACTCTTCATTGATGCACTCTTTGGCATAGCGTACGGCAATCGGGGCGTTTTTGACGATGCGTTTGGCAAGATTCATGGCTTCCTCCATCAACTGTTCGGGCTCATAGACGGCGTTGACCAATCCGATGCGCAGCGCTTCATCCGCTTTGATGGCGCGGCCGGTGAAAATCAGCTCCTTGGCAACTCCCATGCCGGCGATTTTGGCCAAGCGGTAAGTTCCGGAAAAACCAGGAATGATGCCTAAACCGACCTCAGGTTGGCCGAATTTGGCACGGCTGGAGGCGAGACGGATGTCGCAGGCAAGAGCCAACTCGCAACCGCCACCCAAAGCGAAGCCGTTCACTGCCGCGATGACGGGAATCGGTAATGTCTCGATTTTGCGGAACACTTTCGCACCGGCAGCTCCAAAACGCTCGCCCTCCTCCGCGTTCAACGGTTGCATCTCCGAAATGTCGGCACCCGCAACAAACGACTTCTCACCGTCGCCAGTGATGATTAGCGCACGAATGCTTTTTTCAATGCTGGACAGGAAATCATCCAACTCTTTCAAAATGTTGGAGTTTAGGGCGTTGAGTGACTTTGGCGCGGAAATGGTCAGGGTACACACCTGTTCAGCAAGGTCTATTTTCAAGAAATTGTAATCTGTCATTCTTTTGGGATTTAAAAGTGGGGCAAAGATACAAAAAAAAAGTGCCGTATGGCACTTTCTTTTTAGCGTTTTTTCTTACCGGGATTTACGTAAACAGGTTCGTCCTTTTTCGGCTCTTTTTTCTTTTCCGTCATGTTTTTTTTGAAACGATATTCCAGATCATACAATTTCTTGATTGTGTGGGGCTTCAGGATGGTTTTGTATTTCTTGTAGTATGTGGTCTCAAGGTTCAGAATGTTCTTGCGCATCTCAAACTTCTGGTCTTGGAGGTAGGTGAGCTGTTTGTCGGTCAGTTTTTCAATGGCCTCTTTGTTTGTGCCGGGTGCGCCAAGTTTGATGCCCTGTTTTTCGAGATTCTTGCGGTAGCCGGTCATGATTTTCATCTCCGCATTCAAATACTCTTCATAAACTTTCCAGAAACTTTGGTTCTCTTGGCCACTTAATGTCAGATTTTTCTGCATGAAAGTGAGTCGCTCTTGGATCATTGCCTTGGGGGCCTTTTCTTGGGCAAAAAGGCTGGTTGAAGCACATAATGCAGATACAATCAATAAAATCCATAGTCTTTTCATAATATTCAATTCTTATTTAGGTTAATATGCATAAAAGTAGTAGTCCATCATGGCCAATTCCTCGCTGTAATAATCGGCTGCCACGGTTTCAAGCGCTTCCTGTTCCTCTTCGGAAACAGAAGCAGTTGCCGGCTGGACTTGTGTGATGTCAGTTCCTTGGTCGGGAGTGTTAAAAGTGAAGAAAACACCGACAGCTATTGCCAAAGCAGCAACAGCGGCAACAGCGGAAGTGATGATGGTTTTCCTGCGCTGCTGTTCGTGCTTGATGTTTTGTATAACCCGTCCTGGCAACTCATCAAAATAATTTTCTGGAATCTTGTAGTGTTCCGTTTTATCTAAATTCTCTAAATCAAACATATCGCTTAAAAATTACAAGATTATGACTATGGAATATTTAAAAGGTTAAACGCTCGGAAATATTTTTTTTGATCTTTTCAGCCGCGAAATGATAAGAGGCTTTCAGTGCACTTTCAGAAGTGTCGAAAATCTTTGACATTTCCGCGTATGGGGTCTCGTCATAATAGCGCATGGTGAACACCGCCCGCTGTTTCGGCGGCAGCTTGGCGATTTCCTCCTGCATGAACTGCTCGATTTGGTTAGGTGTGACCGTACTGAAATCGTCATGGGTCTTCAGCAGGAAGTCGGTGTAACTCTCGTCATCATCCAGATTCAGCATTTTCTTCTTTTTCTCAATATAGGTTAATGCCTCGTTGACGCAAATTCTTGATATCCAAGTTTTCAAACTCGATTCACTCCGGAATCTGTCCAGGTTTTTCCAGATTTTGATGCACACATTTTGTGTGACATCATCCGCATCCTCGTGGATGGTCACGATGCGGCGTGCGTTGTAATAGATATGCTTCTGGTATTTTTTCAGAAGCAGCTCGAAGGCCTTCTCTTTGGTCTTCTCATTGCTGAACAACGACAAGATGAACTCGTCTGTGATTTCAGGCATACGCTGAGTATAAGTTATTTACGACTAATAGCCTTTTTGCAGGCTTCTACGATATGTTCTTTGTCCAGACCGAAATGCGCCATCAGCTCTTCGGGGGTTCCGCTTTCGCCGAAGTGGTCGTTTACGCCGATCATTTCAACGGGGGCAGGGAAATTGCGGCTGAGGCATTGGCATACGGAGTCGCCCATGCCGCCGTTGAGGAAATGTTCCTCGGCAGTGACAGCACAACCCGTCTTGCGGACGCTATTCAGAATAGCCTCTTCGTCTAACGGCTTGATAGTTGCGATGTTGATGACTTCAGCGTTGATTCCCTGTTCGCGCAGCATGTCGGCGGCTTGCAGGGCTGGGAACACCAAATGCCCGGTGGCGAAAATGGTCACGTCCGAGCCTTCCTGCATAACCTCAGCTTTCCCGATGACGAACGGTTTGTTCTCTTCCGTGAAGTTGGGCACGGCGGGACGTCCGAAACGGATATAGACGGGCCCGACATGCTCGGCTGCCGCGATGGTCGCCATTTTGGTCTGATTGTAGTCGCAGGGGTTGATGACCACCATGTTGGGTAACATTTTCATCAGCCCGAGGTCCTCCATCATCTGGTGCGTGGCGCCGTCTTCGCCCACAGTGATGCCTGCGTGCGAGGCTCCGATTTTGACATTCAGGTTCGAATAGGCTACTGTCATGCGGATTTGGTCATACACGCGACCGGAAATGAATCCGGCGAACGCGCTGGCGAACGGGACCTTGCCGCTCAACGCCAAACCTGCGGAAATGCCGATCATGTTGGCCTCCGCGATGCCGCATTGGATGAAACGCTCCGGGTGGGCTGCCTTGAAATCGCCCATCTTCACGCTCCCTGTGACATCTGCCGTGAGTGCGAATATGTTATCGTTCTTTTCTGCCGCTTCCACCAAGCCGGCTCCAAACCCTGAACGGGTGTCTTTCATTGCATATTTCTCAATATTCTCCATGCCAAAAAATTTGCTGCAAAAATACGAAATTTGAGAAAAGAGAGTTATCTTTGCCGCATTTATTTGTCAGATATTTTTGGTGATAAAAAAACTGCTCGTCATACTGGCCCTTCTCGGTTTTCTTTGCTGCAATTATGTCAATGCGCAGGAGAATCCCACATTGCGGATCCGACATTTTTCAGCGGATTCGATGAGTTTGCGCATCGATACATGTTCCATTATCCCGAACACGTTCCAGATTCAGGAGCTGCGGCGTTCCCAATACCGCATTGATCCGCTGACTGCCACCTTCTATCTGCTCGATTCCTCCCTTTTTGGCAAACGGATTTTTGTTCAGTATGAGGTTTACCCGACCGACCTGTCCCTTCCCGTGGCGCACAAGTTCTCTCGTGACATCGAACCGAGACACTACCAGCACCAAACCGCCGAAAACTCCCTTCCTTCTTTGAAAAATGTATTGAATGACAATGAATTATATACTAATGGAGCGATTTCACGCGGCGTGACGGTGGGCACAAATCAGGATCTTGTGCTTAATTCCGCCCTTAACCTCCAGATTACTGGTAAATTGTCTGATGATGTGGAAATTATGGCCTCTGTTTCCGATAAGAATATCCCGATTCAGCCAGAAGGGAACACTCAAACCCTACAGGATATCAGTAGTGTCTTTATTGCCTTGAAAATAAAGGAGATAGCGGCCGTTAATGCTGGCGATGTGGTCTGGGATCTCCGTGATGACCGTTTTTTGCGGGTCTCGCGGAACATCTTGGGCTTGGATGCCAGAGTGGTGTCCCGACCGAAACAAAACCTGAAGATGACCAACCAGGCAGGCGGTGGCATGGCGAAAGGACGGTTCGCCCGCCAGCATCTAACCGTGCAGAATGGGGTGCAGGGACCCTACAAACTCTATGGTGCTGACGGGGAAGTCTCTATCATTATGGTGGCAGGTTCGGAAAGGGTTTACGTTGATGGACAGTTGCTTACACGTGGTGCAGACCATGACTATGTGGTGGATTACAACACAGCGGAGATTACCTTCACCCCTCAAATGCTGGTCTCTGTTGAAAAGCGAATCATAGTGGAGTTTGAATACACCAATCGTCACTACTCGCGATATAACCTCTTTACTCATAATGAAATAGAAATAGAAGGAAAGCATCCGTTCAAGTTGTACGTTAATTTTTTCCATGAGCAGGATTTGAAAAACCAGTCGATTCAACCTGAACTGACGAATGAAAACAAACGCTTCCTTGCCGTTATGGGAGATGCTGCCACAACCGCTTATTTCCCCGTTGTTGACACTGCCGTTTTTTCGCCAGATAGGGTTTTGTATGAAAAAATAGATACAAGTTACAACAATATTATATATACTATTTATAAATTTTCTATAAATTCTAACACAACATTATATAGTCCGTCGTTTAGCTATATGGGTACGCATAAGGGCAATTACAGATTGGCGAGCAGTACGGCTAACGGTCGTGTTTTTGAATGGGTCGCGCCGGAAGACAGCATCCCGCAAGGCGAGTATGAGCCAGTTTTGATGCTTACGGCTCCGATTTCCCAACAAATGGCAACAATTGGACTGGATTTCTCCGCCCGAAAAAATACCCGAATCCACTCGGAGTTCGCTTTGTCCCATTATGACCAAAACACTTTCTCCAAGAAAGACAGGAATGATGATGTTGGGTTTTCTTATAGCCTGAATGTCAATGATATAGAAACGTTGTGCTCCGTGCGGGATTCTTTGCCATGGCTTCTGACGAGCCAACTTCAGCTGCAGTTTGTGCATAAGAACTTCACACCATTTGAGTCGTTCCGTGATGTGGAGTTCGCCCGGCAGTATAACCTTTCATCTGATTATTCCGTGAACAGCTCCGACTGGTTGATAGATGCCGGAATCGCACTGACAAAACAGAATCGGCATCAGTTGCTCTATCATGCAAATTTCTTTGACAGGCTTGACGATGTGTTTGCTTTCCGGAATGAGCTGACAACTGCCGACAAATGGAAAAATTGGCAACTGAAAACACGAACGAGCTATCTCCTCACTAAAGATTCCATCCAAAGAAGCCGTTATTTAGTTTCGTCTGTTTTTCTTACAAAAAGTTGGAAAAACCTCACTGTTGGGTTAGACAACCTGCTGGAACATAATGTTTTCAAAGAGAGAGAGCGACAATCATTAAGACTTAACAGTTTTGCGTTCAACGAGTTAAACGCAACCATAGGAAGTGCTGAGAATGCGAAACACCATTTTCTGTTTGCGTACAAGAACCGCGTGGAGTTCACTCCTGACACACAGAAGCTGCACACTCATCTGTTGATTCATGAGGTGAAGGCGCAATATCGTTTCGACCAGATCCGGAACCAGAGTTTCGCATTGAACGCCACTTACCGTCATCAGTCACTGATGGATTCTGTCCGTAATGCGGAACACTATTTCGTCGGGGATGTCAGATATACGGGCCGGTTTCTCAAGAATGTGCTGACGGTCAATTTGTATTACGAGACAGGTAGCGGAATGGAACTTAAAAAGACGTTCACGTACATCAAGGTGGCGGCAGGGCAGGGGACGCATGTTTGGAAAGATTACAACAGCAACGGCATAGAGGAACTTGACGAGTTTGAAATCGCCCTTTTCCCTGATGAGGCCGAGTACATTAAAGTTTGGATTGCCGGCACGGACTATGTCAACGTCTATGAGAGCCAATGGACCCAGAGTGTGCAGTTGCGTCCGGCAGCTGCTTGGGGAAGCAAAAAAGGATTCCGAAAGTTCATTTCAAGATTTCAGGATGTGCTTGCTTTGAATACTTCGCTGAAGCATAAGTCTATGATGTTCAATCCTTTCCCTTGCAACACTGAAGACACAAACCTCGTGGCTAATCGTTTTAACCTAACCAACACCTTCTCGTTTAACAACAGCAATTCCCCGTTCGCCTTTGATTTTATTGTCCAAAAGACGGAAAACACTCAGTTCTTGTATTATGGATTAGAAAGCAATCGTATTGGTAGCCAGGAGGTTGTAATTAAAAGCACTCCGATTGAGCTGTTGTATTTGCAAACCTCGTTTCAACATAGGAAAACACAGAACAGTTCAACCTGTTTTGCTTCACGGCAGTATTTAGTGGAGGCATATTCCGCAGATGCCCTCGTCCAGCTGCAATACCGAAACAAGTTAACAGGTTCTTTGTCCGGACAATATGTCAACAAAAGGAATCTTCAGGACAAGGAATTTGTGCGCAAGTATCGTTTTGAGACATCGTGGATGTACCGATGGCTGAATAAAGGAACTATTTCATTATCAGCCGAGTATGTGCTTATGAAAGGTGACGTTGGGGAAAGTTCCGCTGTGTCCTATTTCCTTTTGGACGGACTTTCTATGGGCAGGAATTTGCTTTGGACAGTGAATTGTCAAGTGTCTGTCAGCCAGTTTCTTCAACTGATGTTGCAGTATCAAGGCCGTGCCATGCAAGGGCATGTGGTGATTCATACAGGATCCATTACTCTCAATGCGTTGTTTTAGCTAAATGTTTGAAATACAGTCCTATATACTTAAAATTGTTTGTAAATATTTGATATACAGATGATTGTTTGCATGGTTGGTAATTATTCAAGGAAATTTGAAAAATCGGGGAAACAAATCAAAAAATATGTTATTTTTGTCACTTCAAAAAATTAGGCTAAAAGTGTATTGTGTAACTTTTTGAATGGAGTATTCGTATATGAATGAAAAAAATAGAATACAGAATCAGGAAAAATTGTTAAATGCGCTATTAGTCAGAAAGTTAGTGTGTGTAACGATTTGAACGAGATATGAAGAAACAAGTTAAAAAAGTTGGTCTGTTGGTGCTGTTTGCAATGGCTGTTACGATGACAGGTTTTGCGCAAGATGATGCACAATTCACCTTTTTTCCGTGGGTGACCTCCTATTATAATGCCGGCGGAATAGGTGAGCAACATAATACGTTGTGTTTTACTGCGGATTACAACAATAAATATTTGGGGTGGGGCGATGCGCCTTTATCGGGAACGACAATCAACAACGACTCCCTTTTCCATTCAGCCCCTCAATCCTTCTTGTTCAGCATTGAATCTTATTTGAAAAAGCTCCATGGTTCGTTAGGAGTGACGTTAATTCACGATAGAATAGGTATTTACAGTAATACAGGCGTGAAAATAGGATATGCTTACAAGTTGAGGCTTGGAGGCGGGCATTTGGGAATCGGAGCACAGGTGTCGTTGTATAATCAGGCTATAAAACCTGATCCGTTAACTCCAATCCAAGATGGAGATCCTGTCATAGATCGTCTGTCTGAATCCACGTTGGATTTGGATTTCAACTTTGGTGTGTTGTATAAAACTGACCAATGGTATGTGGGCGCAGGATGGACGCAGATGGCGGCCTTGTTCGACAAAAACCAGGTGCTTCGGGTTTCCGGTGAATATGGTTCGACTCGTTCGTCACAGTTGTATGTCCATGGCGGTTACACATGGGTGTTGCCGTTCAATCCAAACTGGGAGCTGCTACCGCAAGCCATGGTGAAGACAGATCTCAAGTCGTTCCAATGGGAAGTTTTGGCGTTGGCGCGCTATAACGGAGTTTATTGGGGTGGCCTTGGCTATCGTTTCCAAGATGCTGTTTCCCTCGTTTTCGGTGCACGTCCTTTCCATAATTCTTCAAACATTTACTTGAAGGGTCTTGACCTTGGTGTCGCATATAGTTTCACTACCAATTCGCTGGCCTACAAGAAATACCGCAGCTTTGGTGATGTGGAAGTCGTAGTGCGCTATTGCTTTGACATTTATAAGCCTGAAATTTTCTCTGGCTACGGAAATTCTCGATACATTTATAAGAACAGATACTAAAAACGAACATTCAAACGTTAATAACCACAAAGAAATTTAAAAATAGAAAAAATATGAAACGGGTAATCATTTTACTTGCATCGGCATTTGTGCTGATGGTCTCGTGTAAAAACGGCGGCGACGGGCAGCTCGTCGGTGTAAAGGATCGTCCTGACTTTCTCGATCTGGAGCCTTACGGGATGGTTTACGTTCCAACTGGCCATTATGTGATGGGCGGTGGTGACCAGGATGTCCCCTTCGCACTCACCCAGCAGTCCAAAAATGTGACTGTGTCAGCATTTTGGATGGACGAGACGGAAATCACCAATAACGAGTATCGTCAGTTTGTGTACTGGGTGCGTGACTCTATCGCCCACACGCTTCTCGGTGATGCGGAAATCACTGACGAGGAAAAGTACGGACATTACAAGAAATACGAAAAAGGTGAAAATGAAGGAGAAATCATCGAACCGAAGTTGATAAACTGGAAGGAGAAGATTCCTTGGGATTCCGAAAATGAAGAGGTGCAGGCGGCCCTTTCTCCTTTGTTCAGCAAAGTGAACACCCGTTATTATCATTATGCTTCAAATAAGTTGAACACTTCTGTTTTCAACTTTGAATATTGGTGGATTGATTATCGTAACTATCAGGATCCCAAGAATCCCGACAATTTCGGAGCCTCTCACAAGGAATTCGACAAGGAGGGTGATGATCTTGGCGGCCTCTACGCCAATCGTCCCAGCAGTATGGGCAATGGATGGCAGCGCTTCATCAAGCATGAGGTTGTGAATATCTATCCGGACACACTTTGCTGGGCGCACGATTTCGTGTATTCATACAATGAGCCGATGTTGATGAGTTATTTCACTAACCCCCAATATGACAACTATCCTGTGGTTGGTGTGAGTTGGCGTCAGGCAAAGGCTTTCTCCAGTTGGAGAACACAACTGCGTATGTCTTGGCTTGCAGGCAAGGAATACGCGTTTGAGAAAGAGTTCCGTCTGCCCCTTGAGGCGGAATGGGAATGGGCTGCCCGTGGTGGTAACCCGTTGGTCTCCTATCCGTGGGGCGGCCCTTATACCACAAACAGAAATGGCTGTTTCTTGAGCAACTTTAAACCGCAGCGCGGTAACTATATCGCGGACGACAATTTCTATCCCGGTATTGTGGCGCACTATCATCCCAATGATTGGGGCTTGTTCGACATGAGCGGCAATGTGGCAGAATGGTGTGAGGATGCCTTTGATGAGGCTGCTACCAATTTCACCCATGACATGAACCCTTCGTATGTCTATTACGCATCCAAGGACGATTCTCCTGTGAAGAAGAGAAAAGTGATCCGCGGCGGTTCTTGGAAGGATGTCAGCTATTTCACCACTGTATATGCCCGGACGTATGACTACCAAGATACGTGTAAGTCCTACATAGGATTCCGCAATGTTCAATCCTACATGGGGCGTCAGAGAGGTGACAACAACAGCAAGAGCGCATCACACGTCTATTAATCATTAATCGAATTTTTTACAAATCAACAAATAAAATCATTAACTTAAAAAATCAAACAAATGAGTAAGATTGATCAATTAGTCAGATCGAAAGGTTACAAAAACTTCATGGCAAAGTTGTACGGATGGGGCGCCGCAGTCGTCATTTTGGGTGCTCTGTTCAAGATTTTGCACTGGCCTGGTGCTAACATCATGCTGATGGCCGGTATGTTTACGGAGTCCATCATCTTCTTCTTCTCCGCTTTTGAGCCTTTGCATGTGGAATACAACTGGGCTTTGGTTTATCCTGAGCTTGCCACAGGTGCAGACATTGAATTGGAAGAGACCGAGAAGAAATCTCGCCGTGACAAAAAGCAACAGGTGAAATCCGATTCTTTGACTCCTACCCAAGCACTTGACAAAATGTTGGAGGAAGCCAAAATCGGACCTGAACTGATGGAAAGCTTGGCATCTGGTATGCGCAATTTGAGCGACAATGCTCACAAACTTGCAGGTGTTTCCGATGCCGTTGTCTCTACCGACAATTACACAGCCAGTCTGCAAAAAGCTTCCGAGTCTGTGCGTAACCTGACCTTGAAATACGACAAGGTCGCTGCCAATCTTGAAACCGATGGCGGTGCCACTGCAGCCTACATTGAAAGTGTGAAGAGAGCCACTACGGCCGTCAGCCAATTGGCAACTGCATACGATCAGACTGCCAAGTCCATGGCTCAAACCAACAGCTTCAAGGCTGAAATGGACAAATTGACCCAGAACATATCTAAGTTAAGTAGCGTTTACGGCAATATGCTCGCCGCTATGAAATAGTCTTTTTTAGTTCCACCAATCATTAACTAAAATTTACTGAGATATGGGTGCAACAAATTGTCCGGAAACCCCGAGACAGAAAATGATACAGATGATGTACCTGGTGTACACCGCCATGTTGGCGTTGAATGTCTCTGCTGAGATCCTGAACGCTTTCGTGGTCGTGGATGACACTTTGGTGACCTCCACCAACATCGCAGCCAACCAGAATGCCAATGACTACCAGTGGTTCATTGGTCAGAAGACGATTTTAGGCGCGAAAGTTGACGAAGCCTACGGAAAAGCTCAGATTCTGAAAAAAGAATCCAATGCTATGGTGAAATATATCGAAAAGATGCGTAATGACCTTATTTTCGCTGTCGATGGTGATTCCCTTGTTGAAGTGGATGGCAAAAAGCAGTTGAAACGGGTTGGCGACATCGTCAGGAAAGATAATTTCGATATTCCTACTGACTATATGATTAACAATGGTCATGCGAAAGAACTGAAAGCGGAAATTAAGAAGTATAAAGCTAACATTCTGAAACTGGCCAAGAAAGAAGACCAAAAACGTCTTGAAGAAGCTATTGGACTGAATGTGGATGCCACTTATACCAAGGATATGAATACCGTTTCTTGGGAAGAGCATAATTTCGACCATATCATCGCTGCCGCTTCCGCCACCTTGTTGAACAAGATGATTGGAGAAGTGAAAAACGCTGAGTCGGTGATGCTCAACTACCTCAAGGCTTCCATTAGTGCTGATGATTTCAAGTTCGACAACGTGTCGGGTCGCTCCATTCCGAAATCCCAGATGGTCTTCTCTGGCGACTCTTACGAGGCTGACATTATCGTGGCTGCTTACGACAGCAAGTCCACCCCGGAGGTTTATTACAAGATGGGTGTGGATACGCTTACCGAGGAAGGCCTTGGCGGCGCTACGAAGTTGGAAGGTGAGAACGGTCTTGTGAAGTTGAAAATCGGCACAGGTGGCACTGGAGAACAGAAATACGCTGGTTTGATCAAGATTATGGATCCCAATGGACAACCAAAATATTATGGTTTCAAGGATAAGTACACGGTATTGACCCCGTCTGCAACCATTGCTGCGGATAAGATGAACGTGCTTTATGCAGGTATCGCAAACCCTGTGTCTGTGTCTGGCCCTGTGGCTCCCGACAAGTTGAGTGTTTCGTTCCCGGGTTGTAATGCATCCTCCCAAGGCGGTGGCAAATTCAATGTGAGCGTGCCCGCTTCCTTGATTGGTAAGACCGTGACCGCAACTGTTGCCGCAAAAGTCGGTGAGTCCACAAAGACTATGGGTTCCACCACGTTCCGCGTGAAACGTGTTCCGGATCCCCGTGCCGTATTGGGTGCCAACATCCGTGGTGGCAAACGCCCCAAGGCTGAAATTTTGGCTAACCCCGTCATTCGTGCCACAATGGGTGATGACTTTGTGTATGACTTGAAATGGTCAGTTAACTCCTACCGCGTGATTCTCGTGGTCAAGGGCATGGAGGAACCCGCCATTGTTTGTCAGGGCGGTGCGCTGAGCGAGAAAGCTAAAGCTGCTATCCAAAAGGCTTCCTCCAACACGGTCATCTATTTCAGCGACATCAAAGTTTCTTCTGAAGCCGGATCTCGTACGTTGGATGAATTCTCCGTTCGTGTAAGATAGTAAATCTAAATCAAATACAATTATGAAAAAGTTCACATTATTAGCAATGATGCTGTTTGCCGTCAGTTTTGTCATCGCACAGGAGGATGAAACGGAAGGCAGCACCCTGGAACAACCTGTACGTGCGCCTATGGAATACCCGTGGGAACAGGTCAATATCGGTGATTTTGCCGAACCTATTGCATATCCGCCCGTTCGTCAGGCTGATGTGATGTACTATTGGACTGTTTGGCGCACCATTGATTTGCGCGAGAAGATTAACCACCCATTATATTTCCCCTCGGAGCCGCGTGGCACATGGAGAAGCTTGGGACAGACTATTTTCGATGCCATTGATATGTCTAACGCAGAGCGCACAGAAGGAGTTCTGCCGGTTTATTCTGACGAGATGTGTACATTCCCGTATTCCCGCGATGAGCTGCAAGGGTTGATTTCCAACGTGCAGACTATCACCAAAATCGACCTTGAGACAGGTGAGGAAATCGGAGAAGAGGAACTTATCACTCAGTTGGAACCCAAGGATATTATCTCCTATAATGTGAAGGAGGTTTGGTATTTTGACAAACAGTATTCGACTTTCAGAGTTCAGATCCTCATGCTTCAACCCATCATCGAATATGAGAAGCAAAACAATAACAACTCATATTATGATGATGAGAATCAAGATGATGAAGATGTGAAAGGTGTTATGATGAAAAGGAAGCTCGGTTATATTTATTACAATGAACTCCGTCCTTTCCTGGCTAAACAAGAAGTGTTTAATGTGAAGAATAACGCCTCCCGCATCTCTTTTGACGACTTGATTACTTGGAAACGTGATTTCTCAAGCCTGATTTACAAGGAGTCTAACGTTTATGACCGCCAAATTGACGATTATATTGCCAATTCCCGCGATCAGCGCATTGAATCTGAAAGGATTACGGAGAACCTTCGGAAATTCGAGAGCGACCTTTGGGAATTCTAATTTGAAACAACTTTTTCATAATTTAGAAAAACGGATGCGAAAGTGTCCGTTTTTTTTATTTTTGCAGCAATTCATTTAGCTATGGTTGTCATTATCGGTACAGATGGTTTTTTGGGTGGTCGGATGGTTGCAAAACTTCAGGATGCCGAAGCCCGGTGTTCGATTTCGGATCTGGAATTGGTTCAATTTACAGATACAGATGAGTTTTTCCAGTTCTTGCCGCTTCATTATCGAGAGGTTGAATGGGTGATATATTGTGACAAACGGATTCCGAACGCGGCATTGTCGGTGTTCCGTTATGAGTTTGTGCAGAAACTGTGGACGGTGGCTGCACGCTATTCCGTGCCCTTGCTGTATGCTTTTCACCAATCAGTGGAGTTATCTGAGTCTGATTTCCATTCTGATCGGTTTGTCGTGTGGGCAGGACGTCAATATCAGAGCCCCCCGTTTTGGTACATTTTCCGGGTAGGCGAGGTTTATGGCCAAAAAGAGGAGGTGCCAGGGGAAAACACCTCCCGTGTCTATGCTTTTTACCGCCAGATTGTTTCACACGGGGAGGCATTCCTTCCAGAAACAGATTTGATTACGGAAGAAGTAGGTGCTACGAGGGATTATCTGTATGTACAGGATGCGGTGCGAGTGTTCTATTGGTTCATGCAGCATCGTCCTGCCAATGGCGTTTATGATCTTGGCAGCGGATTTGAGCGAACCGATTTGGCGGTGGTTAATGCGATTTTCCGCGCTTTGAACCTGCCTCCACAAATCAGATATACGTCATCGCTCCCTGTGGACTTCATCGGGAAGCCTGAACCGTTCTGCCCCGATTTACATAAATTGCGCGAAATAGGATATAAGAAACCTTTTTTTTCTGTTGAAAAAGGGGTGAAATCCTTTCTGAGGAGACAGAATAAAGCAGAAAACTAATATATGTTTGATTGTTGAAAAAAATTTTTTATTGTTTTTTTTTTCATGTCATTTCATATCAAATATTTTATATCTTTGTACTTAAATTTGTTGAAGATAAAAAACATTATTTTTTTGTTGAATTTTATATTATTCTTGCATGAAGAGAATTACGGATAAAGCTATCTATCAGACATTGAAGACGGTTTTCGGATTTGATACTTTCAAAGGCGACCAGTTGAAAATTATCAAGACCTTGCTGAAAGGGAAGGATTGTTTTGTGATAATGCCTACCGGTGGTGGTAAATCCATGTGCTATCAGCTTCCCGCGCTAATGAGTGAAGGTACGGCCATTGTGATTTCTCCCTTGATAGCGTTGATGAAGAACCAGGTGGATGCCATCCGAACATTCGGCACGGACCGCGGGATTGCGCATTTTCTGAATTCGTCGCTGAACAAGGCCGAAATCGCAGAGGTGAAAAAAGATTTGCTCTCTGGCAAAACCAAATTGCTATATGTGGCTCCAGAATCTTTGACAAAGGAGGAAAATGTGAACTTTTTTCAAGACATTAATATATCCTTTTATGCCATTGATGAAGCTCACTGTATCTCTGAATGGGGACATGATTTCCGTCCTGAATACCGCAACATACGGAAAATCATCCAACAAATCGGGAAAAATGTCCCGGTGATTGCCCTGACCGCCACAGCCACACCTAAAGTGCAAAGCGACATACAGAAGAATCTTGGTATGGACAAGGCGGAGGTGTTCATCTCCTCATTCAACCGTCCGAATTTATATTATGAAATTCGTGAGAAGACGAAAGATGTTGATAAAGATGTTGTTAAGTTTATCAAAAATCACCCTGGCAAATCGGGTATTATTTATTGCCTGAGCCGTAAAAAAGTGGAAGAATTGGCAGTCTTGTTGCAGGAGAATGGTATTCAAGCGTTACCGTATCATGCAGGTTTGGACTCCAAAACCCGCGTTCAGAACCAGGATGATTTTCTGATGGAAAAGGCTGACATTATCGTGGCCACCATTGCTTTCGGAATGGGTATCGACAAACCGGATGTACGTTTTGTGATTCACTACGACATGCCCAAAAGCCTTGAAGGGTATTATCAAGAGACAGGCCGCGCCGGTCGTGATGACGGTGAGGGACTTTGCATCGCTTTCTACGACCAAAAAGACCTTAACAAGTTGGAGAAATTCTCAGCAAAGAAATCTGTCTCGGAACAGGAAATCGTGAAGCAGCTTCTTGCCGAAACCGCTTCATACGCGGAGTCCACCAATTGCCGCAGAAAACATCTGTTGCACTATTTCGGGGAGGATTACAATGAGGAAAATTGTCATAATTGCGACAATTGCAATCATCCGAAACCGAAAATGGACGCCACCGAACAGATACAGTTGCTTCTGGAGGTGATTCAGGCTGTCAAACAGCAGTTTAAGGAAGACCAGATTGTTGATATCATTTGCGGTAACAAGACTACGTCCATCTTGAAATTCCACCATGAAAAACTCAAACAGTTCGGTGAAGGCATGGATTACGATGCGAAGTTCTGGTCCAATATCGTTCGAGTATCCATTTTCGACAACCTTATCGCCAAAGATATAGAAAATTATGGCCTGCTTAAGATTACGGACAAAGGTATGAAATATATGACCAATCCTTATCCGATTATGGCCATCAAACCTGTCACAGAAGAAGATGAAGATGATGACGAAGCCGTGGACGCCGTCGCTGGCAATGTGGAGGAGGCGTTTGACACCGTTCTTTTCAGTCTCCTGAAAGATCTTCGCAAAACCATCTCCAAAGAGGAGAACCTCCCGCCGTTTATCATTTTCCAGGATCCTTCATTGGAGGATATGTGCATCCAGTACCCGATCACGATGGAGGAGATGACCCGTGTGGTGGGTGTTGGTCCCGGCAAGGCACAGAAATACGGACGACGCTTCATCGAACTCATCAAACAATACGTCGAGGAGAATGAAATCGAACGTCCGCAGGACTTCGTGCTGAAGACCGTGGCGAAAAAATCCGCCAACAAACTCTTTATTATCCAAGGTATTGACCATAAAATCAGCTTCGAAGACATCGCCATTGCCAAAGGTTTGGACATGGACGAACTGCTGACCGAAATTGAGCACATTGTGGCCTCTGGCGCCAAAATCGACATATCCTATTATATTGACGAGGAAATCGAACCGTATCATCAGGAGGATATCATCGACTATTTCGCCAATGCGGACACGGATTCCGCAGAAGAGGCGTTGCGCGTGCTTGGCGAGGACGAATACACGTTGGATGAAATTCGGATTATGAGAATCAAGTACTTGTCGGATGTGGGGAATTAAAAATGAGGCGATGATACGATGAAACGATGAGCTTAATTTGATAATAGAAAATTAGTAATATGGAAGAAATTTTTGAAGAGAAGAACGAAGAAATGAAAAACGAGGTTGTGGAAAATGCCACAACCGTTGTGGATGAGAAAGGTTTTGTGGTGGAAAACAAACCTGAGACATTGCCTGAAAAAGAAGAAATCAAGCATTCATGTAAAAAAGACTCTTCAATATGCCACTGGATTGTTGAAGGTGTGCTGTTGCTGGCGGTGATTGCGTTGTTTATTTTGCATTTTACTGGCACGAACAAGAAAAGCCAGATTGTGCAGAAACCGGCAGAAGTGGGAACAGGAGAAGTGGTTTTCATCAATATCGACTCTGTGAATGAGAAATACGAAATGGTGAAGATCCTGAAGGACACATTGGAGGCCGAGCAGCAGAAGCAAGAGGTCGTTTTCAACAATCGTCAGAAGGCGTTGGAGAACAAGGCTGCCAATTTTGAAAAGAATTACAGCTCAGGTTCGCTGACCCCGCAACAGGCGCAATATGCCCAACAATCGCTTCAGGAAGAGAGCGCGCGTTTACAGCGCGATTACAGTAACTATATGGAAGATTTCCAAGCCCGCTATGCTGCAGCATTGGAACAGATGGCAGATTCATTGAACGCTGCTGCCAAACGCGTAAACGCTTCGTACAACGCTTCATATATTTTCTCCTATCAAGATGGCGGCCAATTGTTGTACGCGGATCCGGCCCACGATATAACAAATGAGGTCATTGAGGAACTGAATCGTTCTTTCAAGAAGAAAAAGTAGGCTTATTGTATGGAGGAGAATATGGAAAGGAAGACCAGTGGGAAACCGTATGGCGTGACATATATAGTGCTGCTTTGTGTGGCTTTTGGATTGCTGGGTGCGGCGTTGGCCTGTTTGGCTGTTGCTAATCACAACAAGAAAGATCAAGCTGTAGAAGCGGAAAAAGCTTTTCTGGATAGTCTGCATGTCTTTCCACCGGTGGATTTTGTGGATTCCCTGTATAATCGTGTTGTACTGAAGAAATATGAGGACGACCAACCCCAGGTTGTGGTCTATTATGTCCCCGACAGCGCAGGAAATCCAACTTCAGAAATGGCGCATGAGACCCATTATTACGAAAATCAGCAGAAGTACATAGATGGCAATCTCCATGCGGACAACCGCGATGGGTTGTGGTATGCCTATTTTCCAGATGGTACTGTCCAAACGAAGGCTTATTATGTTGACGGCAAGGAAGAGGGACGCTATACTGTCTTTTATTCAAACGGGAATGTCCGTTATACAGGTGAATACAAAAACGGGCACCAGATTGGTGAATGGCGTTTTTATTCTGAAGACGGAACCTTGGAGCGTACGGAAATGTATTAGCTATTGGCTAAACATTTATAAAGAAAAGATGTGAATTAAAATTATATAAGACACTTTAGTAATACAAATAATTATAAATTAATAACTTAACAAATAGATTTTATGGAATTACCTTTTGCAGAAGCGTGGAAAATAAAGATGGTTGAACCCATTAAGAAATCCACGAGAGAAGAAAGAGAAAAATGGCTTGATGAAGCCCACCAGAACATTTTCATGCTGAAGAGCGATTATGTTTACATTGACCTGTTGACCGATTCTGGTACGGGTGCTATGAGTGACCGTCAGTGGAGCGCCATGATGATGGGCGACGAGAGTTACGGCGGTGCACGCTCCTTCTACCATATGAAGGATACTATTACCGAATTGACTGGATTTGAGTTTGTTATCCCGACTCACCAGGGCCGTGCAGCTGAGAATGTGCTGTTCAGCTATTTGGTGAAGCCCGGTCAAGTCATCCCCGGTAACGCCCACTTTGACACCACGAAGGGCCACATTGAAAGCCGTAAGGCCTTCGCCATCGATGTCACCGTTCCCGAAGCATACGATACTCAGCTGGAAGTTCCCTTCAAAGGAAATGTCAGCTTGGAGAAGCTGGAGAAAGTGCTGCAAGAGAACAAGGGCAATGTCCCGTTCATGGTGCTCACCGTCACGAACAACACCGTTGGCGGTCAGCCGGTCAGCATGAAGAATATCCGTGAAACCTGCGAACTCTGCCATAAATACGGGGTGCCCGTCAACATCGACAGTGCCCGTTTCATCGAAAACGCTTACTTCATCAAGACCCGCGAGGAAGGTTATGCTAACAAGACCCTGCGTGAGATTTGCAAGGAGATGTTCAGCTATGCCGACAGCATGACCATGAGCGCCAAGAAGGACGGTCTGGTCAACATGGGCGGTTTCATCGCCACCAACAAGAAAGAGTGGTACGAAGGCGCCAAACTGTTCTGCATCCCGTTCGAGGGCTTCCTGACGTACGGCGGTATGAACGGTCGCGATATGGATGCTTTGGCAGTTGGTCTGAAGGAGAACATCGAGTTCGATATGGTAGAGACCCGTATTAAACAGGTGCAGTATCTCGCTGACAAGCTGGATGAATACGGTATTCCTTACCAGCGTCCTGCCGGCGGTCATGCCATCTTCGTAGATGCCGACAAGGTGCTCACCAACATTCCCAAGGAGGAGTTCCCGGCACAAACGCTTACTTGCGAGCTTTATCTGGAGGCCGGCATCCGCGCCTGCGAGATCGGTTATGTGCTCGCCGACCGTGACCCCGTGACCCGTGAGAACCGCTTCGGAGGCAACGACTTCGTGCGCTTGTGCATCCCGCGCCGCGTCTATACGAACAACCACATGGACGTGATCGCTGCTGCCCTCAAGAACGTCTACGACCGCCGTGACACTATCAAACGCGGTTTGGAAATCACTTGGGAGGCTGAACTGATGCGCCATTTCACTTGTCAGTTCAAACGCCTTAAGTAATTGGACACGATGCTTATTGTAGGGAATGTCCTCGTTTCGGAAGAACTGATCGACAAGTGTTTTTGCTGTGATTTGTCGCAATGCAAAGGTGAATGTTGTGTGGAAGGGGATCTCGGCGCGCCCGTGGCCCCTGACGAAGTGGCCGAATTAGAGGAAAATTATCCTGATTACCAGAAGTATATGACCGAAGAAGGTGTCGCCGTTGTGGAAAACGGCGGCACCTTTGTCTTCAATGGTGATGACTCTTTTGAGACTCCCTTGGTTGACAGCAACAATGCGTGCGCATTTGCCTTTTTTGAAGACGGAATCGCCAAATGTGCGATAGAAAAGTGCTTTCTAAAAAAGGAAATTTCCTTCAGGAAGCCGATTTCCTGCTATTTATATCCGATTCGGATTAGCCGGGTAGGGGATTACGAAGCATTGAACTACGACCACTGGTCTGTCTGCAAGACGGCGGTGGAAAAAGGAAACCAGCTGAAACTCCCCGTTTACCAATTCCTTAAAAATCCGTTGATTGCCAAATATGGCGAAGATTGGTTCGCGGAATTGGAGGAGATGGTGGCGCTTAGGGAAGAGAATTCTAAAAAACAGTAGAGATGTTTCAAGAAACGTCTCTGCTGAGAAAAAATCTTTGTCCGCGCATATCCTTATTTTTGTATTTTTGCAGTTTGAAATAAATTAGGTAATTAATATGAAATTCATCGTATCAAGCGACTTGTTATATCGCAATTTAAGTGCCATTAGTGGCGTGATGGGAACGAACAGCACTATGCCCATCTTAGACAATTTTTTAGTTACTATTGAAGGAGACCAGTTGAAACTTACTGCTTCGGACTTGGAGTCCACGATGACTTCCGTAATTGAGTTGGATAATGTTGAAGGCGAAGGCTCTGTGGCAGTTCCCGCCAAGATTCTGCTTGAAACACTGAAACTGATGCCAGACATGCCGCTTGTCTTTGCCATTGACACGGAGAACAATATCCTGAAATTCACATCCTCAAATGGTGAATACGGAGCTCCTTGTTTCCCGAGCGACGAATATCCGACGGTAAAACCGATAGAATCGCCCAAAAGCTTTGAAATCCGGGCATCTGTGTTGCAGCGCGCTATCAGCAAAACGATTTTCGCCACGGGCAACGATGAATTGCGCCCGAACATGATGGGGGTCCTCTGCGAGCTGTCCTCGGATAATGTCACATTTGTGGCCACCGATGCGCACAAATTGGTCCGTTATCGTAACGCAGAAGTTCAAACAGAGGAGTTCTCCTCGTTTATTCTGCCCAAGAAACCCATCGCGCACC
The DNA here is from genome assembly GCA_017525245.1 of Bacteroidales bacterium. Classification (GTDB taxonomy): domain Bacteria; phylum Bacteroidota; class Bacteroidia; order Bacteroidales; family WCHB1-69; genus F23-D06. The sequence goes on from JAFXTE010000080.1 coordinate 88,782, forward strand.
TTAAAAATATCCTTGCAAATGTCGGAGATACAGTTCATGTGGATTATTCTGACGAGACGCACCACATCAGGTTCGCTTTCGGAAACTTTGAACTCTATTCCTCTCTAAAAGAAGGCAAATACCCTAATTATGAGTCGGTTATACCAAAGGAGAATCCTAACGTGCTGACTATCGGTCGCGATGAATTCCTGAAGTCCATTCGCCGTTTGGGCAACTATTCCAGCCAGTCCACATTCCAGGTTCGCCTTTCGCTGCTTGATACCGGTCTCAATTTGACCGCTGAGGATATGGATTTCTCTTACAAAGGTGCTGAAAGTATTCAGTGCGAATACAATGGCGAACCAATGGAGATCGGTTTCAACTCTCGTTTCTTGCGCGAAATGATTGAGAACCTTGATGTTGACACGATCCAGATGTCGTTCTCCAAACCGTCGCGTGCCGCCCTGATCGCTCCCACAGTCCAGCATGATGAAAACGAGGACGTGCTGATGTTGATTATGCCGGTGATGCTGAACTATTAATGTCGATTTGCGGTTTGCGATTTGCGATGAAATCTGAAATCTGAAATCTAAAAAAAGGAAAACCGAGTTGTCGCGGCCGCGAGGCTGAGGAAAGTCCGGGCAACGCAGAGCACCATACTTCCTAACGGGAAGGCACGCGAAAGCGTGACAGACAGTGCAACAGAAAGGATACCGCCCGCTTGTCGGGTAAGGGTGAAAACGTGAGGTAAGAGCTCACGCCGCCGTCAGTGATGCCGGCGGGGGCAAACCTTATGGGTTGAAAGACCAAATAAACCGGGGCTTGAGGGCTGCTCGTTCGACCCGGAGGGTAGGTTGATAGAGGCATGCGGTGACGCATGTTCGAGATAAATGACAACATAAAACAGAACCCGGCTTACGGGTTTTCCTTTTTTTTACCACTTGGGTTTGAAAGCGTTCTCAATATGGTTCACATCCTGGCATTCCGGACTGTTTACCACGGAGATGATGTCAAACCGAATCTCTTTTCTCACATTTTTAAACTTTGCGTAGTACATCGCGGCACGTATGAGATGCCGCTGCTTCTGCATATCAACAAAAACCTCAGGACTGCCGAAAGCTATGCTTTTCCGCGTTTTTACCTCCACAATAACAAGATATTCGTCGTTCTCCGCAATGATGTCCACCTCCAGATGACCGCACCTCCAGTTTCGCTCCAGAATTCTGTAACCCTTTTGTAATAAGATGTTTGTGGCTAAGTCCTCGCCATATAATCCTTGCAGTTGCTTTTCTGTTTTCATTTCCCTTTTTGTTTTTAGTGAATAAAAAAATAAAACGCTGCAAAGATAAATAAAATTTTTGTATCTTTGCGACATGGAAATAAAAATGGGATAATTCCCTGAAACTATGAAAAAAAGACTATGAAAGAAAATTTTCTCCATTATGTATGGCAGCATCGCCACTATGATTTTTTTAACTTGAAAACAACGGACGGACGGGATGTCTATGTCGATTTCCCAGGTTATCACAATGATGATGCCGGCCCGGACTTTTTGCAAGCGGTGGTTGTTATTGACAACATGCGTTGGATTGGAAGTGTGGAAATCCACTGTAGGAGTTCGGATTGGCTACGGCATAATCATCAATATGACGACAAGTATAAGTCTGTGGTTTTACATGTTGTGTATGAGCATGATATGGAAATTTCCATTGGGGAGGAGGAATTTGTTCCGACTCTGGAATTAAAAGGAAAGATTCCGTTGGAAATGTTTGCACGGTATGAGACACTTTTAAACACACCGGATATGTTACTGTGCCGTAATAGTTTGCAGACGGTGGATTCGGTTGTAATCCAAAACCAGCTGTCGGTGTCGCTTACAGAACGTATGCAACATCGCCAGGAAGGATTCCAATCTATATTGAATAGTTGCCAACAGGATTGGAACGAGTTGATATATAGGATTATGGCGATAGGATTCGGATGCAAAAAAAATGGAACGGCATTTGAACTGCTTTCCCAAAGCCTTCCGTTCCGCATCGTAAGAGCGCATCTGTCATCACGATTGCAGATTTATGCGCTAGTGTTTGGTCAGTCCGGATTACTGGAAGTGTGTGAAAAGGACGATTATTCGGAAAGATTGCGTTATGAGTACGACTATTTGCGTTATAAGTATCGTCTTTCCCCGATTGGTGCGCATCAGTGGAATTGGTTGAGGTTGCGCCCGCAGAATTTCCCTGCGTTACGTCTCGCGCAATTTTCCCAGATGTTGTATGTGACTGGCAATTCGTTGACCGATCAGGTGTTAAAATCCGAGACGAAAACATTACAACAGTGGCTGTCCATTGTTCCTGACGAATATTGGGAAACTCATTATCAGTTCGGAAAAACAAGTCCTCGCCATGTTGCTGGGATGGGCGTGTCTATTGTGAATTCGCTCATTATCAATGTGGTGGCTCCAATCAGGTTTGCTTTTGCGCGATTTTCGGGTGACGATGACTTACAGGAGAACGCCCTCTCTCTCTTGGAACAGGTTGATTATGAAAACAATGTGACGACAAGGATTTTTTCAGAGAGCTTGTTTCCCCAAAGGAGCGCGTATGATTCCCAAGCGCAGTTGGAATTGTTTTCCAGTCATTGTTCCAGAAAACGCTGTTTGGATTGCAGTATAGGGGAAAAGATCGTGCGTGAGATAGGCGTTAACGGTTGTGCCGTTCGAAATTGAAAGGCCTTAATTTTGTGATTTTCTGCGTGAAAACATTTTTATATCAAGTAAATGATTATTTTTGCAGCGTGTTATTATTAAAATCAAAAATAATCAATCTCTAAAATTATGAAAAAGAACATCCTCGTTTTTGCTCTGATTTCTCTCTGTATAATCGTTTCAGCGCAACAAAAACCGAACCCTCTCACGATCACTTCTAATACGCACTTCGTACAGCTGCCGGAAGAAATCTATTGGGTCTCTGATCTTGAGGACGGCGTTTGGACGGTGAAAAGCGACGATGGATATGCCTTCTTCCTCGACGACGGGCGGAAGCTCTTCGATTTCGAGTGGACGTGCAATGGCAACCGCAATCCGCAAATGTTAGGCGGTGCCGTGGTGATGACCAAGAAATCGGGCTCTTATCCAAAACCGCAGTGCATTCTTTACCGCGACGGTGGCGTGAAGGAGCTTCCGTTGGAATGGAGCGGCGCAGCCACCGATTTCGTGGACGGTGTGGCACTCATCGGCACGGGAAAATCGTATATTTACATCAACGTCAACGGCCAGCGGGTTTATGGCAACCTCGTTTCCGTGCCCGAACGCTTTGACGGCAGGAACCATACGGTACCGCCGTTGCGGGAGGGGCTGCGCGCTTACCGGAGCGTGAACACCAGCGGTTACGGCGACAAATGGGGCTACATTGATGACAAAGGCACAGTTGTGATTCCCGCCCGTTTCGACAAGTGCCGTTCCTTTAGCGAAGGATATGCTTTGGTACAGGAGGGTAAATCCATCTACTTCATTGATAAGAAAGGCAATAAGGCCATTTCGTTGGAGAAGGTTGATGCGGAAGACCTTATGTGGGGCGATGTGGGTGATGTGCGGAACGGTTATTTCCTGGTGGCCGGTCATGAGCGCACCTACTACAATACAAAGGGTGAAAAGGCGTTCAGTTCTGGCGGAGCAACATGGTTCTACAACGGGTATGCCTTTTGCGCGATGCCCAAGAATTTTGAGGTGAACCGTGTGATTGACGTGAATTTTGACGTGGTTGGTTACATTCCCAGTGTCCATTCCTCTTGGGACGATGACGGCTGCAGACCTGTGTTTTCTCCTGTGGGTGTGGCTACTGTGGAGCACAACCGCGTGATTGCTCCCGACGGAACCACCCTCATCCAACATAGAGCCAACTCCCCGAAGCGGAAACTCCCCAATAACTATGGCATCAGCGATTTCAGCGCCTCGGGTTACGCCCAGGCCTGGCTTGACAACTTCCGCGACCGCTACAAGGGATTCATCAACTTGAATGGCGAATTTGTCATTATCTATGAATGGAATCACAACTTGGGGGCCGTTGTGAGGGATGAAAACAACCCACCCATACCTTGTAAGAATCCGCCATGTAAAGTCGGCGACGAGCCATGTACGGGGTGTGACACTATCCCTATCACACCTGAGCCCACCGAACCGATAGGTCCGATAACGGTTACGCGGCACGAATACACCGTCACCGTCACAGCTGTCCCGGCTGACGGAGGTACGGTGAGCGGCGGCGGCAAATACCTGTTAGGCAGCGATGTGAAACTCGGTGCTGCCCCGAACAAAGATTGGAAACTGGTGAAATGGGAGTGTACGACCCCGGGGTATTATAACAGAAGACTGCCTGCCGATGTACATATCGATGGGCGCGACCTCAGTTTTGTGGCTTACTTCAAGAAAAAACCCGAAAAGGAAGATCCGGAACCGCCATATACGGGCAGCTATTGCGCACGCCAGAGCGGGGTGCAGTACGAGGCCGCCAACGTGGAATTTGATGTCTATATGGAGATGAGCGCCAACAACGACATCCAATCGCCTTATGGGGAGCAGACCTACGGTTTCCTCACCTGCGTGATGGACCCCAACGCACCGGTGACCAATGGCGAAACGGTCAACGGCAAGACCATTGGGGTGTCGTACAAGATGTTCTTTGTGCCGATGAAGATTGCCGGTTTCCTCAAGGACAAGGCCGGTAAACGGTATCTGGTGCTCGATGGTGGCCAGTTTATGGTCAGCGACATCGAATTCACGGGAGCGGATGATCTCACTTTGATGTATCTCAACTCCATCATGAAGAGCGAAGGTACGATCGGGACACTTTCCACGGGGCGCTATCGTCTTGAAATGCTGGATTATGATGAGAACACGGGCGAATGCACCTTTGGTGAGCTGTACCGCTTCCATCCCGAAAACGGATGGATGGTGGCCGACGAATATCCCGCCACGACAACGGACACCTATTACGGCAGCAAAACGGTGGCCAACGCCATCACCGGCACACTTTTCAAAGGATTGCGGATGAAAGTCTGTTCCAAGCGCGAGGTGGAATTCACGCCGCCACAAGGGTGGGTGAAAGAGGGTTATGACGATTTTGTGGCAAAGTTGATGCAGCAGATGCGTGCCCTGACAACGGATTGGGATAAATGCTTTGGGGAATAGTCGGGGGTATTCGTAATTTGCGTATCTTTGCGGCCTCAAAAAAAATGAATGAAAAACCAACAATATAACAATGTTTGAAAGTTTATCCGACAGATTAGAACGTTCGTTTAAGATACTGAAAGGTCAGGGCAAGATTACTGAAATCAATGTAGCCGAGACCACCAAGGAAATCCGAAAGGCACTCATAGACGCCGATGTGAGCTACGCCATCGCAAAAGAGTTCACCAACAGTGTGAAGGAGAAGGCTATCGGCATGAATGTCATTAACGCCGTGTCGCCCAACCAGTTGATGGTGAAAATTACCTACGACGAACTGATTGCGCTCATGGGCAATCAGGCGGTTGATATCAACCTCAAGGGTTCGCCCGCCATTATCCTGATGGCCGGTCTGCAGGGTTCTGGTAAGACTACCCACAGTGCGAAGCTCGCCAATCTTTTGAAAACCAAGCGTGGCAAGAAGCCCTTGCTGGCCGCTTGCGACGTTTATCGTCCTGCCGCTATTGACCAGTTGCAGGTGCTTGGTCAACAGATTGGCGTGGAGGTTTATGCCGAACTTGACAACAAAAAGCCCGTAGAAATCGCAAAGAACGCGGTGAAACGCGCCAAAGACTACGGTTACGATGTGGTCATCATCGATACCGCCGGCCGTCTTGCCGTTGACGAGGAGATGATGAACGAGATTTCCAACATCAAGGAAGCGGTCAACCCGCAGGAAATCCTCTTTGTGGTGGATGCCATGACCGGTCAGGATGCCGTGAACACGGCCAAAGCTTTCAACGACCGTCTCAACTTCGACGGTGTCATCCTTACCAAGCTTGACGGCGACACCCGTGGCGGTGCCGCGCTCACTATCCGCAAGGTCACTGAAAAGCCCATCAAGTTTGTCGGTATGGGCGAGAAGATGGAGGCTCTTGACGTGTTCCATCCGGAACGTATGGCAGAGCGTATCCTCGGCATGGGTGACATTCGTTCCTTCGTGGAACGTGCTCAGGAGCAGTTCGACGACGAGGAAGCCGCCAAACTCTCCAAGAAACTGGCCAAGAACCAGTTCGACTTCAACGACTTCAACCAACAGATCCAGCAAATCAAGAAAATGGGCAATGTGAAGGATCTCATGGGCATGATTCCCGGCATGGGCAAAATTGTGCGCAACATGGATATCGATGACGATGTTTTCAAGAGTGTTGAGGTGATGATCCAGTCAATGACTCCCGAGGAACGTGCTAACCCTGATATCATCAATGGTTCTCGTCGCAAACGTATCGCGCGCGGTTCCGGTCGTGATATTCAAGACGTTAACCGTCTCATCAAACAGTTTGACGACATTCGCAAGGTGATGAAGGCCGTGAACAATGGCTCCGGCAAAACCAGAGGGATGATGCGTGCCATGAATGCCCGCGGAAGAAGATAACGGCCGCCATGAAGGAAATTTACTTGGCTGGCGGCTGCTTTTGGGGTACCGAACACTACTTCAAGCAGATTGACGGAGTGTTGGAAACTGAAACAGGTTTCGCCAATGGCAACACCGAAAATCCGACTTACGAGGAGGTATATACTGATACCACAGGCTACGCTGAAACGGTGAAAGTTGTTTATGACGAGAGTAGGGTAGGGCTGCCTTTTTTGCTTGACATGTTCTTCCACGCTATCGACCCGACGTTGCTCAACCGGCAGGGTCATGACGTGGGCACACGCTACCGTACGGGTGTCTATTACACGGACGAAGTTGAATTGCCGGTTATCAAGCGTGTTTTCGAAGAGAAACAGAAGTTGTATAATCAGCCGATTGTGACTGAGATTGCACCGTTGCGCAATTTCTTCCCCGCCGATGAGTACCATCAGGACTATCTGGACAAGCATCCCGACGGATATTGCCATCTTCCTGTTGAACTGTTCGAATTTGTCCGCAAATCCTCCCGTCACTAATCTTCTACCCTAAACCAAAACAAAGCCCCGAAAGTTTCAACTTCCGGGGCTTTGCATTTATGTTTCCGCAATAAATCACGCTTTCGTCTGATTTGCGACACCGTCCTGCTTGGCTTTCAGTTCCTCATCGGAGAGGCCGAGGTAACGGTCGCTGATGACCTGCATCTCATTGTCAAGTTCAAGCAGATAGGGCACGCCGGTGGGGATGTTAAGTTTCACAATATCCTCATTTGACATGTTTTTCATGAATTTGATGATACCGCGGATACTGTTGCCGTGCGCCACGACCATCACTTGTTTGTACTGGCGCAATGATTCCACGATGTTGACGTTCCACAACGGGATGATGCGCTTGGTGGCATCCATCAACGATTCGGTGGCGGGGCGGGCGGCTTTGAATTTGATGTCTTGGTAGCGGATATCAAATTTCGGGTGGCGCGGGTCGTCGTCGGCCAAAGGTTCGGGCTCCACGTCATAGCTGCGGCGCCACTTGTTGACCTGCTCTTCGCCATAAATTGACACGGCCTCCTTCTTGTTCTGTCCCTGCAGCGCACCGTAGTGCTTCTCGTTCAGCCGCCAGGTCTTATATACGGGCAGCCACATCCGGTCCATCTCCTCCAACACATAATTCAACGTCTTGATGGCGCGTTTCAGGAACGAGGTGTAGGTGTAGCGGATGTCCAGCCCCGGTTCGTCGCGCAGGATGCGGCCCGCCTGCTTCGCCTCTTCGATGCCCTGCGGCGTGAGGTCCACATCCGTCCAGCCCGTGAACTGGTTCGACAGATTCCATTCGCTTTGTCCGTGTCTTATCAATATGAGTTTGTACATTCTTTTTTTATAATGGTTATGGGTTATGGGTTATTGGTTATTGAAGCTTGTGGTTGGTGAATAGTGATTAGTGAATTGAACTTTTTATCACCTTTATCGCTATTAATCGTCCGGCATTGTCCTACAGTTTGTTCTCCTTGTTGGGGAACACAATCGTAGGCTTGAACCGTTTCGCCTCTTCGAAGTCCATGGAGGCGTAGGAGATGATGACCACGACGTCGCCGACGGCGGCTTTGCGGGCGGCGGGACCGTTCAGGCAAATCACGCCGGAGTCTTTCGCCCCCTTGATGACGTAGGTTTCCAGCCGTTCGCCGTTGTTGACGTTCAGCACCTGCACTTTCTCGTTCTCGATCATGTTGGCGGCCTCCATCAGCGTCTCGTCGATGGTGATGCTGCCCACGTAGTTCAGATTCGCCTCCGTGACGGTGGCTTTGTGTATTTTCGATTTCAGGACTTCTATATTCATCGGTGTTGATTGTTGTTTATTATCTTTTTTATAGTCGTGACTTTTATTGGTTTTTAGTTTTAAGACGTCAGACGTATGACTTAAGACTTTTGGGGGTATTCGATTTTACAATTTTAAATTGTATTCACTTCTTGTATCTTTTTTTATCGTAATGTATCAAAATCCAAAGTCCCAAGTCCCAAGTCCCAAGTCTCAAGTCTAATACCTCACGTTGTCAATCAGCCGCACTGGTCCGACATACACCGTGATGAACCCCATCACACCGTTCGGGTTGTCAAGCGTGTCGGTGGTGAGGAGCGTTTTTGCATCGGCAATTTCGAAGTAGTCGAGTTGGAATTCAGGGATTTTGGCGATTTCCGATTCCACGAACTGTTGGATTTCCGGCACGCTCTTGCACTGCTTGGATGCTTCGAGGATGCGGTGGATGTTGGCGGCGGTCTCGAACTCGTGGGCCGAGAGACGGCGGTTGCGGGAACTCATGGCCAGACCGTTGGGCTCGCGCACGATAGGGCAGGGGACGATTTCGGCAAGGATGCGGCACTGGGCGCACATCTCGCGGATGACGGCAATCTGCTGGTAGTCTTTCTCCCCGAAGTAGGCCTTGTGCGGGCGCACCCATTCGAGCAGGCGGCGCACGATGACGCCCACGCCGTTGAAATGTCCCGGGCGGGCGGCGCCTTCCATCACGTTGGCCACGGTGCCGAAGTCATAGACCTCGGTGGGCGCGACGGGGAAGACTTCCTCCACAGAGGGCGCAAACACGTAATCGGCAAGGTCGCCAATCAGCTTCACGTCAGCCTCCAAGGTGCGAGGATACTTCTCCAAGTCCTCGGCATTGTTGAACTGCACGGGATTCACGAAGATGGAGCAGAACACCACATCGTTTTCCGCGTGAGCGCGGCGGATGAGCGAAAGATGCCCTTCGTGGAGAGCACCCATAGTCGGCACCATACCGATGGTCTTGCCTGCGGCACGTTCGCGCACGGCAACCTCCATCAACTTCTCAACAGTTTTGATGATTTCCATATTGGTTTAAAATTCAATTACTTACAAATGAATACTGCTTTGCGAAAAGCGGTCGCAAAGGTATATTTTTTTTTGATATATGTGAACCTGTTATTTTGGCTTTTGGCTTTTGGCTTTTGGCTTTTGGCTTTTGGCTTTTAGCTTTTAGCTTTTGGCTTTGACCTTTGATCTTTTGCCCACGTTCTTGCCCCAACGTCTCACGTCTTACGTCTTACGTCTTTGATTAAGCCCTATCGAATATTCTCCTCCACCATCTCTTTCAGGTACGCCATCACCTCCGGTTCTTGTAATGATACACCGTCCAGGGCCTCATACACCTCATCCGTGTCCAACACGTATTCAACCTCTTCCTTTCCATCTTTAACCCGTTGGAAATGAAATACAAAGTGGATCTCGGGATGGGCGGCAATCGTGAGCACCAAGGTACCGGCGAGGTCACCCATAGGGGGACGGTCAAGGTGTGTCAAACCAAAGATGGCGGTGACAGTGGTGCCGACGCCTAATTCGCTCTCGATCTTCATGGAACCGCCGGTCTGTTCGGTGTTCTGCTTCAGCAGGGGCAACCCGAGGCCGACTTTGCGCGTGGTGCGCGTGGTGAAGAACGGGTTTATGACTTTCTCTACGGTCTCCGCGCTCATGCCGCAACCGTCGTCTTTGAAAATCAGCGTCAGCGTGTCCGCATCGTGGTTTTCCAGAACTTCAAGCGTGATGTTGTTTGCTTTTGCACGGGTGGAATTCTGGAGAATGTCCATGATGTGCATCGACAAATCTTTCATAACTAAGCGTTTAGATAAGTGTAGATTTGTCCGGCCACCTCGAAGGTCTGCTCAGTGGTGCCTAAGACGGGAATGTCCTCTTCCTTGGCCTGCTCCAGCATGTCGTCATCGGGTTTGTTGCCCTTCACGAGGATGACGCACGCCAGCTCTTTCAGCGAGGCGATGGCGATGACGTTCTTGTGGGTCTGCAAAGTCACCCAAGCTTGGCCTTCCTGCGCGAATCCCATCACATCACTCAGCAAATCAGAGACATATCCGCCCTTGATTTCGGTGTCCATATTGTCCTCACCACAAAACACGGTGAGATTCATTTTTTCTACTAATTCTTTTACGGTCATATTGGTTGGTTTATTTGTTTCTAAATTGTAATTCGTTTTTTAGTTTTACCGAGCTCTTGACCCTTCGGGATTGCTCACCCCCTGCCCTTCGGGCATCCCCCTAAAGGGGGAATGGTGCTTCGGCCGTGTCTTCAGTAATTCATAATTCATAATTCATAATTGAAGCAGCACCTCCCTTCCGTCCTCCCCATGTAGTGCCTTCCGGATTTCCTCGAAGCTGCGGGTTTCCATCTTCAGGTAGCAGGGCGCGGTGCCGATCACGTCGGGTTGATGAGCGTCCGAGCTTCTGGTGAACATTTTGTTCTTCAGATATTTGTGGACTTTCAAGATCTCGTCTTTGTTGCCGTGCTTGGAGAGTTCCACCGCATCATAGTCCAAGTCGAACGGGATGAAACCCAATTGCGCGATGAGGCTGTTCTTCATCTTGTCGATGTGCGCGGGCACGAACAAGCCGCCCAATTCGTGGACTTTGTCCGCTATCTGGTTGACATTCTGGTCAATGGCGGAGGTCAACAGGCGCGGCTCCTCATACACGATGTTCATCTCTTCGTCAATCTGCACCTGGTCGCCGAAGAAGTCGGGGTCGTTGGGGATGTTCGGGAGGTGTTCGTCGAGGTAAGCCTGGAACTTGTCCAATGACTCGTGGTCGCCGAAATAAGCCAGACAGTGCGCCTCCTCCTTGGTGGTCACCTCCGCGCCGCAGAGCACAAAGATGTCGCGGTTGTGCGAGTAGTGCTCGGCCAGACGGCAGTGCCGCGTGGCATTATGGTCGGTGATGGCGATCACATCAAGGCCTCTCTCCAAAGCGATCGCGATGATGTTCTCCGGTGTCATGTCTAAATCACCGCAGGGGGAAAAAAGCGTATGCGTATGTAAATCAGCTTTATAGATGTTCATTAACCAAAAAAATTGCGGGCAAAGATACTATTTTTTGCGATATTGCCTATTTTTTGTTACATTTGCAACTTGTTTTTTGAATTGATAAATTTGCCTTAATTATTTATGAATCAGAAGTATAGCGATTACCTTTTTGAAACTTCCTGGGAGATTTGTAACAAAGTGGGCGGCATTTACACCGTCCTTTCCACCAAAGCGGCCACCGTGGTGGGCAACTATCATGATCATTACATCTGTATCGGTCCTGACATTCCGAAAGAATATAACGACGATTTCGTGGAGGATCCCACGCTGTTCAAGAACTGGCGTGACATTGTCGCTCGCGACGGTCTGAAAGTGCGCATCGGAAGATGGCAGATTGTAGGTTCCCCGATTGTCTTTTTGGTGGATTTTACCAGCTTTTTTGAGAAAAAGAACGAGATTCTGACCAAATTCTGGCTTCGTTACAAACTGGATTCGATTTCCGGACAGTGGGATTATATCGAGCCCGCGTTGTTTGGCTATGCTGCTGGTCGCGTGATAGAAAGTTTCTACAACTTCTATTGCAGCTCGATGGACAAAATCGTGGCGCACTTCCATGAGTGGATGACGGGTACGGGTATTCTCTACCTTGAATCTGTGGCCCCGCAGATTGCCACGGTGTTCACCACCCACGCCACCGTCCTCGGCCGTTGCATCGCCGGGAACGGTCTTCCGCTATACGCTGATATCCAGCAATATAATCCGTTTGATACGGCTCAACGCTTCGGGGTGCAGTCCAAGTTTTCGTTGGAGTCGCTGTCGGCCAAGCACGCGGATGCCTACACCACGGTGAGCGAGATCACCAATCGTGAGTGCGCGGCGTTCTTCGAGAGACCTGCCGATGTGATCACCATCAACGGTTTCGAGAATGCTTTTGTGCCGAAAGGTGAGGAGTTTGACCGCAAGCGCAAGGCCGCCCGCGAGCGGCTTTTGCAAGTGGCCTCCACGCTGATCCAGACCCAGATTCCAGACGACGCCCTGCTGGTCATCAACAGCGGTCGCTATGAGTTCAAGAACAAGGGTATCGATGTGTTTATCAAGAGCTTGGCGAAGGTCGCCGAAGCCAATCCGGACCGTCCCGTCGTGGCGTTCCTTACCGTTCCCGCCGGTCAAAGCGGTCGTCAGGAAGAACTGGCCGCCCAGATGACCCAGCCCGTGAGCGGAGTGCCCATGTCCGACCGTTTCGTGACCCATGTGCTTCACGATCCCTACCATGACCCGATTCTCAACGAGCTGAACAATAACGGATTACATAACAGTCCTGAACAAAATGTGAAGGTGGTCTTTGCCCCTGTCTATTTGGACGGCGAGGATGGCATCTTCAACATGAAATACTATGACTTGCTGATTGGATTTGACCTCTCGGTGTTCCCATCTTATTATGAACCATGGGGTTATACTCCGTTGGAGAGCATCGCGTTCGGTATCCCGACCATCACTACCTCGCTGGCCGGTTTCGGCGCGTGGGTGCAGGAGCACTTCACCCAGCAGCAGAGCGTCAGTGTGATTCAGCGCACCGACCACAACGACGATGAGGTGGTGAAGGCCATCGCGGACCAGATTCTGTTCTACAACCATTGTACCCCTCAAGCCATGGCCGACATCCGCAAGACGGCGGTCAATATCGCTGAAAAAGCCCTGTGGACGCATCTTTTCGCCAATTACGAGAAGACGTATGACATTGCGTTGGGCAAGAGTGGCGAGCGTTACGCGCAATACCAGAACAAGACCTCCAATGTGGGCATGATGGTACAGGAACTCCAAGTGGAGAAACCGAACTGGCACCGCGTCTCTGTGAAATCCCATCTGCCTGAGCAGCTGCGTCTTTTGGAGAAACTGTCGGAGAATTTGTGGTGGAGCTGGACGTTCGAGGCCCGCGAGTTGTTTGAGGAAATTGCAGGTCCCTCCCTTTGGAAGGCTTGCGAAGAAAACCCCGTCCACATGTTGCAACTGCTGCCGTTAGAAAGAATGGAGAATTTTGCTCATAATGATGAGTATATCAGTAAGTTGAAAAGTGTCTATGAACGGTATACGGCCTATATGCAGGAGCCGTGCAACCGCAAGGAGGACCGTATCGCCTACTTCAGCATGGAGTTCGGTATCAGCAACGAGCTGAAGATTTTCTCCGGCGGTCTCGGCATGTTGGCTGGCGACTACCTCAAGGAGGCCAGTGACTGCAACGTGAACATGCTCGGCGTCGGTCTGCTTTACCGCTATGGCTACTTCCAGCAGCAGATTTCCGCATACGGTGAGCAGGTCAACCTTTACCCGCCGCAAAGCTTCTCCAAACTGCCCATCAAGCCCTACAAGGACAAGGATGGCAACTGGCTCATGGTCAGCGTGGCGATGCCCGGTCGTAACCTCTACGCCCGCATCTGGCGCGTGGATGTCGGTCGTATCCCGCTCTATCTCCTTGATACAGACTTTGATAAAAACTGGCAGGAGGATCGCGGCGTGACGGCCACCTTGTACGGCGGCGATGTTGAAAACCGTCTCAAACAGGAGATTCTGCTCGGTATCGGCGGCGTGCGTATGCTCAAGGCCGTCGGCGAAACCCCGACCATCTTCCATCTCAACGAAGGCCATGCCGCCTTCCTGAATCTGGAACGCATCCTGCAAGTGATGCAGAACGAGCATCTGAACCGTCAGATGGCGGTCGAGTTGGTGAAAGCCTCGTCGCTTTACACCACCCACACGCCAGTGCCCGCCGGTCACGATGCCTTCACAGAAGATCTGATGCGCACCTATTTCGCCACCTACTCCCAGCAGTTCAATGTAAGTTGGGAAACGTTCATGGGCTTCGGACGCAGACACGACGGAAACACCTTCGACAAGTTCTCGATGAGTATCCTCGCGTGCCGTTTCTCCCAGGAAATCAACGGGGTGAGCCGCATTCACGGCCGCGTGTCGCAAGAGATGTTCGCCGACCTCTATGAAGGTCGTTTCGCAGAAGAATTGCACATCGGTTATGTCACCAACGGCGTGCATTACCCGACATGGGCGCACAAGAAATGGCAGACATTGCACCGCAGCATTTTTGGCGAAGGTTTGACCAAGGATTGCTCCAATCCGCTGGTATGGAAGAAGATAAACGACGTCCCTGACGCCGACCTGTGGCTCATCAAGCAGGAGTTGCGCCAGGAGATGATGACAGCCATCAAAGAGATGCTGGCCGAGCAGATGCGTACACGCAACGAGTCGCCCGCGCTCATTGAGGCCACCCTCAAGGCGCTGCGCGATGATGTGCTCACCATCGGTTTCGCCCGTCGTTTCGCCACCTACAAACGCGCCCATCTGCTCTTTATGAACGAGCAGAAACTCAAGGCGTTGCTCATGAATCCAGAAAAGCCGGTGCAGTTCATTTTCGCCGGCAAGGCGCACCCGCACGACAAGGCCGGTCAGGATCTCATCAAACGCATCATCGAGCTTAGTCGCCGTCCCGAATTTATCGGCAAGATCATCTTCGTGGAGAACTACAACATGATCCTGGCCAAGAAGTTGGTGTCGGGTTGCGATGTCTGGATGAACACGCCGACCCGTCCGTTGGAGGCATCCGGCACCAGCGGCGAGAAAGCCGTGATGAACGGAGTGCTGAATCTCAGTGTGTTAGACGGATGGTGGGCCGAGGGTTATGTCCCCGGTGCCGGCTGGGCACTCAAAGAGCAGATTACCTATCAGGACAACCGTTTGCAGGACGAATTGGATGCGGAAACGCTCTATAACATTATCGGAGAGCAGATTACAACGACATTCTACAATCGTGATGCGCAAGGCATTCCCACTGAGTGGGTCGCCATGATGAAGAAATGCTTCACCCAGATCTCCCCGCATTTCACCATGAAGCGCCAGTTGGACGACTATTATCGCAAGTTCTATCATAAATTGATGAACAGGAGCCGCCTGTTGAGTGCCAATGACAACGAAAATGTCCGGATTCTTCTCAAATGGCGCGAGAACGTCCTTGCCGGCTGGAACGACATCGAATGTGTCGGCGTGGATTATCCCAAGAACGACAAGAACACCTATTGCGTGGGTGACCGTATGCAATGCCGTTTGGAGTTGCGTCTCGGGTCGTTGCGTCCTCAGGATGTGAAAGTGGAGATGGTGTTTGTCACGGCTGAAGATCATGGTCAGAGACCCAAGTTGGAATACAAGGTGCCTTTCGTGTTCGAAACGGAGCGCGACGGCATCTGCACGTTCGTCTGTTGTGAGACGGCGCAGCACATCGGTGTGTGGGACTGCGCGGTCCGCGTCATCCCGAATCACGAATTGCTGCCGCACGACCAGGACTTCAATATTGTGAGATGGATCTAATCAATTAGTAATTTGTAATTAGTAATTAGTAATTAGTAGTTGGTTTTGATTCTTCTATTGGTTTTGAAATGAATCAAGCTCATATAGCGTTCTGGCTGAAGGAGTTCGAGCGTTTCACCACTGCGGTGGTGGCCAATGGCGAAGTCCCTGATTCCGAGTTGTCATTGAGCATTCTTAACGATAAGAGGCGCATTGTCTGTTGTGACGGTGCGCTTCAAAAGTTGTTGTCCATCAACATTATACCGGATGTTGTGGTGGGTGACGGGGATTCGATGGATCGCGAGGAATTGTCGCGACACAATATCCCTTATCACGCAGACCGCAGCGAGGAATACAACGACCTGCAGAAGGCGTTGAAATATTGTATGGCCAATGGATACGATGACGTGTTGTTGTTGGGCTGCGGTGGTCTGCGCGAGGATCATTTCATCGCCAACCTGAGCATATTAGTGATGTATTCCGAAAAGATGCGGCTGGCTATGCTGACCGAGCATGGCGTGTTCAACGTGATGCGCGGTACGTCCATGTTCCGTTCTGTTCCGGGGCTGCAGGTCTCCGTCTTCCCGAGAAACTTGCACACGAAACTTTCCTTCAGCGGACTGAAATATCCTGTCAACAACCGTTCTTTCAACTGGTTATGGGAGGGAAGTTTGAACGAAGCGGTAGGCGATGCATTCACCGTGGAGGCGGATGATGAGGAACCGGTGGTGGTGTATCGGGTGCTATAATGCTGAATGCTGAATGTTGAATGCTGAATTACTACTGATGCAATATTCTTAAGGACAGAATGTATCTGTCAAGCGATTTGATTTATTCCGAAGCCATCCTCTCGTACCAATGTGTTTTCTGGCACCGGCACCGCAGTGCCGGCGCGGGAGTATTCCCCTTCTATTTTAGAAGGGGTGCCCGAAGGGCGGGGTAGTAATATAGGCATTCTTATTCCTTTTTTTCATAATCCTCATGCTCGTAATTATCTACAATATATTTTCTTAACTCCTCTAACACTATGCTCACATGCTGCAGGACATCAAAATCCGTAGTATGGAAGACCTTTAGCCCGAGCCCTTCCAGATATTTGTCCCGTTGTTCGTCGTAGTCCGCTTTTTCGTTGTGCGAGCCGCCGTCAATCTCAATTACAAGCCCAAGCCTCTTCACGTAAAAATCAACGATATAGTTGCCGATAACTTTCTGTCTGTAAAAATCAAGACCATGGAACATCTTCCTGCGAACCTGCATCCAGAATGCGATTTCGGCTATATTGCCGGACTTGCGATTCTTGCGTGAATAGCCCAAAAGCTCTCTGTTTTCAGGAAGATTGTGGACATAGCGGTCTTTGATTCCGATACCGTTAATGATGGTCATTATTTTACAAGGAATTCTGATATTTTATATTACTACCCTGGCCTGCGGCCACCCCTTCTAAAATAGAAGGGGAATTAGCCCGCTCCGGCACAGCAGTGCCGGAGACAGAAAACACATTGCTACGAGAGGTTGGCCTCGGCGGCAAAACAAATCGCTTGACAGATACGTTTTTACACCTAAGATCATTGTAACAGTAGTTATTATGAATTATGAAAGGGTGGATGAATGCATCGCCGCTAATTCAATTCGTACTGAATTAGCGCTCGAGTATCAATTAGGTAGTTCATTTAACGGTATTATTCTGTAATCAAATGCATCTTTTGAGATAAATATTTTTCCTTTGTAAAGTCCGTGCAGTTTTGCCATGGGACTTTTTCTCTTGTCCTTTTTCTTTCTTTTGGCGTATTCTTTCGCCCATTCGTCTAAGTCTATTCTCATAACGCTTTTAGTTTAAAGATGAATATTTTTCTTGTCACTATCTGTGATTTTTTCACGTGGCAAAAATACAACAAAAACATTGTTTGTCAAGTGTTTTTTGATTTTTCGATAGTCTCTGATTGTCAAGTATGTATGTTAAATAATTAACTATTCATATCCGATTAGTTAACTGTTTATCCTTGAATTTCGCAGAAAAGATTCTCAAAGCGACCTCGTACAACACCTTCCACTCAAAAAAATGTATCTTCGCTGCATTGTTTCTTAAAACCCCATACAATGTATAAGAGAATCTTTCCAATACTGATGACCCTATTGGTCAGCGAGTTTGCGACTTTCGGACAGTCGCTGTTGTGAAAGGTGATGTGAAAAAACAGTTTTTCGCCTAAACGAATGCTATGTGAAATAATTTTGTATCTTTGCGGCGTAAATTTAAATCATATTGAAATGTCGCAAGTGTCTATGACAGTGAGAATGGACTCACAATTGAAAACCGTATTTGAGGCGTTGTGCTCAGAGTTCGGCATGAGCGTGAACACCGCTATTAACGTGTTTGCGAGAACAGTCGTCCAGCGCAGGTGTATCCCTTTCGAAATCCGAGCCGATCGGAAAAAATCGGTCGCCGAAAGGATGGCTGCATTCCGCAATATGCGGGAATGGGCCGAGAATGGAAATACGCCGGAACTGACTTTGGAAGAAATTAACGAAGAGATTGACAAAACCAGAAACAAATAATGAAATATTTTGCCGTTTTCGACACCAATGTTCTGGTGTCAGCCATGATTACACATAATTCGGACTCTGCCACCGTTAAAGTGTTGGAACAGGTGGTGAAGGGTCGTATCGTCCCTTTGTTCAACGACGAAATTCTTCTAGAATATCAGGAGGTCCTGAATCGTGACAAGTTCAATCTACGTGAGGATGATATCCTGAATATGCTTGACCTGATAATTGATAATGGTTGTTGGGCGGGACGTAGAGCCACAGATTTCCCATTCACTGATGCAGACGACATTGTCTTTTTCGAAGTGGCAATGACCAAAGAGGGTACTTTTCTTGTAACGGGAAACACCAAACATTTCCCCAAAGTGCCTACAGTGGTGACTCCGGCAGAAATGCTGGAGATTATCGGAGTGTAGAATGCCATGTGCAGGGGAATCTTTCCCGCATTGACGGCACTTTTGTGCAGAGTTCTTGTTACTTGAGGTTCAGCGTACCGTAAACTTTTGTATTTTTGCCGAAAATTAAAAACGATGAAACGCCCGGAAGTTGTAAAACGAATTGCTGAGTTGCTACACAAGATAGTACCTGATGCTTCTGTCATCCTTTACGGGTCGGAAGCGCGTGGCGATGCGCGTCCAGATTCCGATATAGATTTTCTGGTGCTTTTGAACAGCGAGGGGGAATCTTTTCGTCAACAGGAGTGGATGGTGACGGAACAGCTGATGATGCTGGAAGCTGAATCAGACGTGCCGTTAAGCCCATATATTGTTCCCCAGCGGTGGTGGAACAAAAAAAGACCAACGCCTTTTTCTATTAATGTTAAAAATGAAGGAATTTTGTTATGAAAGAGACATTGTCACCGGAGAACAGGAGGGACATAGTACGATATCGGTTAGAACGAGCAGAAGATTCGATCAAAGAGGCCAAATACACGTATGATGCTTCCATGTACAATTTGGCCACCAACAGATTGTATTATGCATGTTTTTATGCTGCTTCAGCATTGTTGATTTATGATGGCGTGGAAGCTTCTACTCATAGTGGTGTAAAAACACAGTTTTCAAAATTGTATATTCTAACTGATGTTTTTTCAAGAGAACTGGGTACTATCTTGAATATACTATTCAATTTGAGGCATTCTACAGATTATGAAGATTTTATCAATAGTGACGCTGCTACCGTCGCCTTGTATATGCCACGGGTAGAGAATTTTGTACAATCAATTCGAGATAGAATCAATCAATCTGACCCTGAATATCTTCTGAAATAGTCTCGAAACATGAAAAAGAACTATACCAATAAAGTCGTCTGGATCACCGGCACCTCCTCCGGCATCGGGAAGGAGACCGCCTTCCGGTTTGCGGAGGCGGGGGCGCGGCTGATTCTCACCGCTTTGGAACCCGACCTTCTGGAGCAGGTACGCGAGGAGTGCCTGCGCCTGGGCGCGAAGGCCGTCACCTGCCTGCCGTTCGACCTCGGGCAGACCGATGCACTGCCGCAACTCGCCGCCGACGCCCTCAACGCCTACGGGCGCATCGATGTTTTCTACAACAACGCCGGCATCAGCCAGCGCGGCACCACCGTGGAGACCGACATGACCGTCATTCGCAAGGTGATGGACATCGACTTCTACGCACCGGTCATCCTCACCAAGGCCGTGCTGCCCAAGGTGATCGAGCAGGGTGGGGGACAGCTGGCCGTCACCACCAGCATTGCCGGACTCTTCGGATTCCCGCTACGGTGCGCCTACTCGTCGGCGAAGCACGCCCTCTACGGTTTCTTCGAGACTGTGGCCGCCGAGAACTATAAGGACGGCATTCGTGTCACCATCCTCACGCCCGGCCGCGTGCAGACCAACATCTCCGTCAACTCGTTGGAGAAGGACGGCCGCAAGCACGGCAAGATGGATGCAGGCCAGGCCGGCGGCATCACCCCCGAGAAGGCCTCGCAGATCATCTTCAATGCCATCGCCAAAGAGAAACGCGAGCAGCTCGTCGGCAGCTCCGAACTCATCATGGCCCACATCAAACGCTTCTTCCCGGGCCTCTGCGCGAAACTGGCCCGGAAGATCAAACCGATGTGACGATGAGGCGATGAGACGATGAGGCGAAGAGACGATGAGACGATGAAACGATGATTGACAAAAGATACGGTCGAAGCACCACTCCCCCCTTAGGGGGGATGCCCGCAGGGCAGGGGGGTAATAACCCCACCCAAGCGAAGCGCAGTGTGGGGCTCACAAACGAAAGTATAAATAAAACCGAAATAGTATGAAACCTACGTTACTTATCCTCGCCGCCGGCATGGGAAGCCGCTACGGCGGACTGAAACAACTGGACCAGATGGGTCCGAATGGTGAAACCATCCTCGACTACTCCGTGAAGTACGCCGCGCAAGCCGGCTACGGCAAAGTGGTGCTCGTCATCCGCCGCAGCATGGAGGCCGACTTCCAGGAGTACATCCTGCCGAGATACAAGAACGTCATCCCCGTGGAGTACGTTTTCCAGGAACTCGACATGCTTCCTGAAGGCTTCTCTGTGAATCCCGAGCGCGTGAAACCCTACGGCACCGCGCACGCCATCCTTGTGGCGAAGGACGCCATCAAGGAACCCTTTACGGTGATCAACGCCGACGACTTCTACGGCAAGGAACCCTTCCAGATCTTGGGCGACTATCTGCGCGACGTCACGGCCAACGACCCCACCGCCTTCGCGATGGTGGGCTACAGGCTCGACAAGACCTTGTCGGAGAACGGCACAGTCTCACGCGGTGTCTGCCAAGTCGATGGCAACGGCTACCTGACGATTGTCAAGGAGATGCGCAAGATCGGCCGCACCGACCACGGCATTGAGAACAACGAGGACGGCGTGGTGACCCCGCTCACCGGCGAGGAGCCCGTCTCCATGAACTTCTGGGGCTTCTCCCCGCGCTTCTTCGACACGCTCGGCGAGATGTTCGCACAGTTCCTGAAGGACAACGAAGGCAACATCAAGGCCGAGTTCCCGATTCCCGACGCGGTGACCTCCGTCATGCAGCGCGGTCTCGCCACCGTACGTGTCCTGCCCACCACCGCCGAATGGTTCGGCGTCACGTATGCAGAGGACAGACCGAAGGTGGTTGAGAAGCTCAAACACGTGGAATGATATTGCGATGATGCGATGATACGATGATGCGATGATGCGATGATACGATGATACGATGATACGATGATACGATGAATAGGGCGGTCGTAAATCGCGGGATTCAATAACCTATAACCCATAACCCATAACCATTATGCGTCCCAAAGAAATCCTGATCACCCTGCTGTGGGGGCTTCTTGCTCTCACCGCTCAAGCACAGTGTCCGGATTTTATGGATTTGTCAAGTGACCAAGTGATGGGGATCTATGGACCGATTGATGGATCTCTGACGAATACCCCGACGAGCATCGGCATCGTGCCGGGACATCACACCCTTATCACGCAACAGGGGACGGATCTGCGGACAGGCGGACAGTTGCCGCTGCTCCCTGATGGGGAGAGTACCGTGATTAGATTAGGGTGCGAGCAGGCGGGAGGCGAGACGGAGTCACTGATCTATACCTTCACAGTTGACCCTGAATATCCTATTCTGTTACTGAAGTATGCCGTTGTTTTGGAGAATCCCAGCCACGAACTCCCCATGCAGCCGCGCTTCCTCATCCGCATGCTTGATGCTGATGGTGTTCTTTTGAACGACTGTATGGAATACGATGTAGTTTCATCAAGTGATATTCCCGGTTTCCAACCCTTTGAGTATTCAGAGAGTGTACATATTATGTGGCGGCCTTGGACGACCAATGGTTTCAACCTGTCGGCATACGCGGGACAGACTGTAAAACTGCAGCTCTCCACGTATGATTGCGGCTATTATGTCCATTTCGGGTACGCCTATTTCACCGCAAGGTGTATCAGCAATAAGCTCTCTTTTTCCGGCTGTGACGGCACTCAGGTAACGCTTAGTGCTCCACAGGGGTTCGAAACCTACCTCTGGAACAACGGCAGCACAGCCACTTCAACGTCTTGCATCGTGCAGGGTGATACCGTTGTCACTTGCGTGGCCAACACTGTCACTGGATGCCAGCTTACCTTCTCTGGGACCATTGTCAGTCAAAACGTGCCTACCCAGGATCAGGATTTTTATGATACCATTTGCCAAGGAGATACCTACCATAATTATGGCTTTGACTTGCCTCCACAAATGACGCAGGGAGACCAGGTCATCCATAACGTTTATTATAATATTACCAGTTGCGAAGAGGGGGCCACATCCACCTTACATCTGTACGTCTATCAACGTTTCTATCACATTTATGATGCTGCTTGCGAGGGCGACAACTACAACGACTATGGTTTTCAGTTCAGCCAACTTTCTGAAGGGGTGATTGTGGATTCCATTACGGTGCCAAGAGCTGCCGGATGCGACTCCACAACGGTGTTGCACCTCACGATCAATGCCTCGTTCACGCTTCCCAATGTCATCAGCGGCCCCACGATAGTGTGCAGCAGGTCAATAGAACATTATTCCCTTCCCAATTCCGAAGGATTGACCTTTTTTGATTGGAATGTACCTGAAGGGGTTAGCATTGTGAACGGTCAGGGCACGAATACGGTCATGGTGTTTTTTACGCAGAATGCACCAGCTACTTCCATCATCACGCTGACCGGTGCCAATGGTTGCGGGAATGGTTCTATCCCATTAGAAGTGAATGTTTTACCAGCCTATTACGATTACTATTTCGACACCGTTTGCGTTGGCACCGACTATTCACAGCATGGATTCCAGCTGGGCGTTCAGGATAGTTTGGGATTCTCCATTTTCACTCATTACGACACCACAGCCAACGGCTGTGACAGCATTACAACATTGCAGCTGATAGTAGCCGAAATTCCGGAAATCACAGCTTTGTCTGATCCCCCTCTGCTTTGTGTGGGTCAGGAGACCGAGTTGCACGCTGTGGGCGCCCAAGCCTCGGTTACGTTGTCATACGAAAGCCAAAATGTTGCGGTGGGGGATATTTTGTGTACAGACAGTGCCTGTGTGCATCCTTCAGACTGGCCATGTGGCAAGATTGCATGGGGTGTCGTGTTTTATGTGGATAACACGGGACAGCATGGTTGGGCAGTCAACTTGCAGGATGAAAATGCCACTTTCCGATGGGCCAATTCCATTGAAGATATAGCCTCTTTGCCGAACTACTACAACTCTGCGTTCTTGGCTCTCGGGGATATGGACGGATTCCAGAATACGGCTACCCTCAGAGCTCTTGGAAACGAAATGCAATATCCTGCGGCTTACGCTGTGGATTTTGACCATGGATGGTATCTGCCCGCTTCCGCGCAACTCTATTATTTGTATGCCACTCTTGGTATGCTGAACAACACCTTGCAAATCATTGGAGTGGATACTTTTCCACTGGATTTGGGCTGGGAATATTGGTCTTCAACAGAGGATACCGGTTTCACGGCTTGGTGTTTGAGTAGTAACTTTACGTTAAAATCGGTTGAGAAAGGTGCACAGAAGTTTGTGCGGGCTGTCCGTAATTTTTAATTTGATTGAAAAATGAAGAGAAGACTTGTCACATATATGCTGCTGCAGATAGTCATACTGTTTGGCTTTGGACAGGCATACCATGTGGGCGATCTTTATGTCGCTCCCGATGGCTCTCAAGGCATTGTCTTCTTCGTGCATGCGGACGGTGGCGGTTGGGCGGTGGCACTTCAAGATCAAGATACTCTGCTCCCCTGGTCCACCACGGCGGTTGACGTGCCTGCATTGACCAACTATGGAGCCTCTGTGGCGCAAGCACCTATGGCGGATACATCCGGATATGCGAACACGCAAGCGATACGTAATTTTTGTGGGGCGAGTAATAATTACGCAGCAGGAGTTGTGGATTTCAACCATGGTTGGTATGTGCCTGCAATGGCTCAACTTTGTTTGATCTATGCACAGTTACCGCTGATTCAAGCTGCATTGATATTGGTTGGGGGAACTCCTTTGGATAGTTCTTATGATCTCTATAATTCCGATGGCTACAATGCTGCATACTGGAGCAGTACTGAAGCCAATAGCGAATCGGCTTGGTGTATGTACTTTTTTGATGATACAAATCTTTCCTATTCCTATACAGATGTCACTGGAACGCCCAGAAAATCGCCTAAAAATCAAAGTGACTTTCGGGTGCGCGCCGTCTGCAGCTTTCCGCCACGGGAGAATGTTTACGATTCCACGTTGACGTACCTGTGGAACACCGGAAGCACCGAACCGCACTTTCACGATGTTCCGTTGCAGAACACGACCTATACCGTCACCGTGAGCAACGCATACGGCTGTACAAACTCCGCCTCTGCTGACGTGATGGTCATTGACAACGCCCCGCAAGTGATTTACGACACCATCTGTCAGGGTTCGACGTATAATAACCACGGTTTTACGTTAAGTGCGCAGGAAACGGCGGAAGCTGGGGAAATAGTCCGCTCGCATACGGTATCCGCCGCTGGCTGCGAGAGCGAAGTCACGCTTTTCCTCACGGTGATGCCGCACGATACGGTCTATTTGGAGCAAACCGCCACTGGACCTTTTGTTTGGAATGGTGTAACCTACACGGAAGACGGCACTTACACCCAGTATTTCAACAACCAGAATGGATGTGACAGTACAGTTGTCCTGACACTTACACTCGATAGTGGTGTTGACCCTGATCCAGGCTACGATCCGGATTCCTTGGATTTCGGTGAAAGAGACACTCTGATTATTTACCTCCCCAATGCCATCACACCCACCCGCAACGACGGTCTCAACGACTATTTTCACCTTCCAGAAGAGTACCTCCCGCAGATCACTGACTTTGAAATCACCGTTTATAATCGTTGGGGCACAGTAGTTTTCCACTCCACCGACAAGCATTTCAGATGGAAAGGCGAAGTTAACGGCAAAATCTTCCAAGGTGTCGTTTACAACTATCTGATTCACTATTCTGATATTATTGAGAGACCATATAACTTGAGAGGAACGATTACCGTTCTTTGATAACCATCTTGATAATGAATTCAATAAATATGAAACAACATCCCAACGAAATCCTCTTCTCCTTCCTCCGGGAACTGATTCCCAACAACAACCGCGAGTGGTTCAAGGCGCATCGGGAGTTGTACGATGCGGCGTGGGCGCAGTTCAATGTGCTGGTGGAGAATGTGATAGCAGCGGTAGGGGAGTTCGATGAGTCGATTGCCGGACTCACGCCCAAGGACTGCACCTACCGCATCTATCGCGACATCCGCTTTTCGCCCGACAAAACGCCCTACAAAGGACATCTCGGGGCGTACATGAACCAGTACGGCAAGAAGGCCTACTGGGGCGGCTACTACATCCAGATTGAGCCCGAGCAGGTGATGCTGGCGGGCGGCGTATGGTGGCTTCCCACGAAGGAGATGCACCAGTTGCGCTGTGCTGTCGCTGAACAAATGGCTGATTTCGTGAAACTTGTGGAGGAGCCAGAACTCAAGAAGTTGGTGCCGACCATCGGGCAGTCGCACTATAAACGCATCCCCAACGGTCTGCCGAAAGACTCTCCGCATCCCGAATACCTCACCTGCAAGGACTACGCCATGTCGTGCATGTTAAAGCCTGCTGACCTCTGCCGCGACGACTGCGCGCAGCGCATCGCACACGTCTTCCGCGTGATGAAGCCGGTCAACGACTTCCTCAGCGAGAACATCCTCATCAACATGGAGGAGATGGAGACGATGAAGAATGTCGTGAAGTATGTTTAAGCAAAAATACTATCTTTGCCGCCATAATTTTTTAAAGATATGTCACAGTATTTATCCCAAGATGTCACCAAGGTGACGACGAACACTTTGATGAAGATGCGTTCCCAGGGCGAACGCATCGCGATGTTGACCGCGTACGACTATTCCATCGCCAAATTGTTGGATATGGCCAAGATAGATGTGATTCTGGTGGGCGACTCCGCTGCCAACGTGATGGCCGGTTACAAGACCACGTTGCCCATCACGCTCAACGAGATGATCTACCACGCCTCGTCGGTGGTGCGCGCCGTGAAGCGTGCCCTTGTGGTGGTGGATATGCCGTTCGGCACCTATCAGGGCAACTCCAAGGAGGCACTCAACTCGGCCATCCGCATCATGAAGGAGTCCGGTGCCGACGCCATCAAGCTGGAGGGCGGCTCGGAGGTCATCGAGTCCATCGACCGCATTCTGAGTGCTGGTATCCCGGTGATGGGACACCTTGGTCTCACCCCGCAGTCCATCAACAAGTTCGGTACTTACGCTGTGCGCGCCACGTCTGAAGAAGAGGCCGACCAGTTGCGCAAGAACGCCTTGTTGTTGCAAGAACACGGGTGCTTCGGGTTGGTGCTGGAGAAAATTCCCGCTTCCCTTGCCAAAGAGGTGACGGAGAGTCTGGAAATCCCGACCATCGGTATCGGTGCGGGCCGCCATACGTCCGGCCAGGTGCTCGTTTTCCACGACATGATGGGCATCACGCAGCAGTTCACCCCGCGTTTCCTGCGCCGCTATCTTAACCTGAGCGAGGAGATTGTGGGTGCCATCGAGCACTATATCTCCGATGTGAAAGAAAACAGCTTCCCGAATGAGTCAGAACAATACTGAAACCCGAGAGGAATTTACCAAACGCATTCTCTACGAGGACAACCACCTGGTTATCATGAACAAACTGCCCGGGGAACTGGCGCAGGGTGATGACACGGGTGCGGAGCCGCTGGTGGAGAAGGTGCGCGACTATATCCGTGTGCAGAAGCAGAAGGAAGGCAACGTCTTCTGCGGCCTCATCCATCGTATCGACCGGCCGGTGAGCGGCGCGATTGCCTTCGCGCGCACCTCCAAGGCCCTCGACCGCATGAACAAACTGCTGAAGGCACATGAGATGCACAAGTTCTACTGGGCGATTGTGGAGGGCATCCCGGAGATTCCGCAACAGAAATTAGTGAACTATATGTTCAAGAATGCCGAGAAAAATAAGTCGTATATTTCTGATACAGAGAAGGAAGGTTGGAAATATGCCGAACTTGACTACACTTTGTTAGCGCATTCGGAACGGTATTCGTTGCTGGAAGTAGAACTGCATACCGGCCGCCACCACCAGATCCGCGCGCAACTCTCGCACATCGGGCATCCCATCAAAGGGGACATCAAGTACGGTGCAAAGCGTCCTGAACTCGACGCCTCCATCTGTCTGCACGCCCGCCGGCTCTACTTCGACCACCCCGTAACCCACAACCAAGTCCTCGTCGAAGCTCCTCTTTTTAATCCGTTATTCCAAAAAATCTTGGAAGGCAACCATGCTGACGAATAATGGACGGAAGTATCTCATCTCCAAAGTCCTAAGTCTCAAGTCTCAAGTCCTAAGTCTCAAGTCCAAAAAAAGTGTATTTTTGCCGCTTGGAAAATTCAAAACATAAAGAATATGATATATTTAGACAATTCAGCAACATCTTTCCCGAAACCGAATGAGGTTTACGAGTTTATGGATCATTTTTATCGTGTTCACGGTGTGAGTCCCGGACGTGCGGGCTATGACGCCGGCATTGAGACGGGTGAGGTTCTGACTGAAACCCGCCGGATGCTCACAAAGCTCTTTAACGGCGGCACGGATGAGAAACGTCTGACCTTCAGCTACAACGCCACCGATTCTTTGAACATCCTGATTCAGGGTCTGGCGCAGAAAGGTTCTCATGTCATCACCACGATGCTGGAGCACAACTCCGTGCTTCGTCCGCTCTATCATCTTGAGAAAGAGGGGATTATTGAAGTGACCTACCTGCCTTTCGACGCAGCGGGCTATGTGCATCCGGAACAATTTGAGGAAGCCATCCGTCCGAACACCAAGATGGTGGTCTGCACGCAATGCTCCAACGTCATCGGTACGGTGCAGCCTATCAAGGAGATCGGCAAGGTCTGCAAGGAACACGGGATCACTTTCGTGGTCGATGGCAGCCAGGGTGCTGGTGCGGTGAAGATGGACATGATCGACTATAACGTTGACGCATACGCCTTTACGGGCCACAAGTGCCTGATGGGACCCACCGGTATCGGTGGCAGCTACGTGCGCGAAGGTGTTGAGGTGCGCCACACCCGCTTCGGCGGCACCGGCGTGAAATCCGCCGTTCGTGACCACCTTGAGGAATATCCCTACCGTTTGGAAGCTGGTACTATCAACATGTTGGGTATCAGTGGTCTGCACGCTGGCGTGAAATGGATTACGGAGAAAGGTATCGAGAATATCCACAATCAGGAGATGGCTTTGTGGAAACGTCTCCGCGACGGCATCAAGGACGTTCCCGGCGTGATCATCTATTGCGCGACCTCTTTGGAGAACCAGAACCCGGTGCTTTCCATCAACATCAAGGGCTTCGAGGCCATGGACGTGGGCACCATGCTTGACGTCGATTACGACATCGCTTGCCGTACGGGTCTGCAGTGCGCCCCGCTGGTACACGAATGCCTCGGCACGCTCAAGATTGACGGTACGGTGCGTCTCAGCATCGGCGCCTTCAACACCGAGGCCGACATCGACGCCTGCATCCAGGCCGTCAAGGAGATCGCTGCGATGAAAAACTAACGAAGACGTGAGACGTGAGACTTTGAACTTTGAACTTTGAACCTTGAACCTGAAACTTGAAACTTGAAACCACCCAAGGGCTCTGCCATAACCGGCAACAGCCCTTTTTAATTATGCATTATGCATTATGAATTCTGAATTGAACAAAAAATGGGTCGGCCACCTCGCGGTGCTCACCGTCTATATCATCTTCGGAATTAATCCGAACTGTTCGAAGGCGGTGGTGCCGGAGTACATCACCCCGGAGGCCTATACGGCGTTGCGACTGGTGGTCGGGGCGGTGGGTTTCTGGATCATTTCGTTGTTCATTCCTCAAGAGAAAGTCGCCAAACGCGATATATGGATGATCGTGTTCGGGGCGGTCAGTCTCTATGGTACACTGTGGGCTTTTGCTGAAGCAATGCGTTATATATCACCTACTTACGTTTCGCTGATTTCCGCTATGTCACCGTTGGTGGTGATGCTGATGGCGGCACTGTTCCTCAAGGAACCAATCACCACACGTAAAGCTATGGGCGTGTTCTTCGGCATCGCCGGCGCGCTGATGATGATCCTGTTCTCGCTGCACGGAGATACGCACTACAGCAATATCGGAGCCCTTCTTTGTTTCGTAAATATCTTGTTCTACGCCACTTACCTTCTGATTACCCGTGCCATCTCCCCGAAATACTCGCCCGTGACCATGATGAAGTGGATGTTCCTGTTCAGCGCAGTTTTGAGCCTCCCGCTCGCCATCCCCACCGTGAAAGATTCTCCGATACTCATGGGTACAGCTCCCGCGATGGCCTACGTCAACATGGGCATTGTCGCGCTCTTTGCCACGGTGCTGGCCTACTATCTCCTGCCCGTCGCGCTGCGCCATATCCGCCCCACGACGGTCAGCATGTACAGCAATTTGCAACCCATTGTTACGGCGGCTCTGGCCATTGCTATCGGACAAGATGTCTTCACCTGGAATAAACCTATAGCCTTGTTGTTGGTCATTTTCGGCGTGTTTTTGGTCACAACCAGCCGCTCAAAAGACAGTATAACCCAATAGTCTAAGTTATAGTCATAGTTATAGTCATAGTCATAGTTATATGAAATATTTATTATACCTCTCCCTGATTCTTTTCCTTGTGCCAGACAGGCACATTTACAGAACTTATTTACAGAAGGTTCCGTTAGTTTGGCGTCTTCTTTTCATTCTTCCGACGCTTTTGGGTTTGCTTTCAACAGTTTTACTGTTGTTCCATGTGTCGTCAAACATCATCACGATGTTTTTTTTAATCGCCCTCCTTTGTTTCACTATTCCGAAGATGGTTATTGTTGCATTTTCATTGGTGTCCAGGCTGTTGGAAAAAAGAAATGGGAAAGTCAGCCTGTTTGTCAACCGACTTGGTGTCGCAGTTGCGTGCATAGCTTCAGTGATGGCATTCTATGGGATAGTGTTTGGATGGAAACAGCTTGAAACAGAGTATGTTGATTTGTATTTTGAGGATTTGCCGGAATCGTTTGACGGTTATCGAATCGTGCATTTGAGCGACCTGCATCTTGGCACCCACGGAAGTAAGACCGCCTTTGTGGAAAAGGTGGTGTGTCGTGTCAATGAAGAACATCCGGATTTGATTGTGTTCACGGGTGATATTGTTAATAGTTATCCTGAAGAGTTAACCCCGTTTGTCCCGGTTTTGTCCAAGCTTTTGGCTCCGGATGGGGTCTTTTCTGTGTTTGGTAACCATGATTATTGTTACTACAGTAGAAAAGGCGCACGTGCAGCGAGTCTTGAACTGGCTGAAAAGGAGCGTTCTATGGGTTGGCAAGTGCTGTTGAACGAGTCTAAGGTGCTGAGTAGGGGGGAGGACAGGATCGCGGTGGCAGGACTGGAATATTGGGGGAAATACCTGATTTTGCAAGATTACAATATCAAGGCGACGCTTAATGGTATAACCGACTATGATTCAATAAAATGTGACGATGACATTTTCACGATCATGTTATGCCACACCCCGTCCCAGTGGGATTTGGAGATATTGCCGAACACCCATATCCCGCTCACTCTGTCGGGCCATACTCATGCTTCCCAGTTAAAGATAGGCAGATGGTCGCCCTCATCGTTCCTGTATAAGGAATGGGGCGGATTGTATCAGTCAGGAAATCAGCAACTTTATGTTTCGGAAGGACTCGGTGGTACTTTGCCTTTCCGCTTCGGAAGCCGACCACAAGTGATTGTCTTGACACTGCATAGCAAATAATCAGTTTTTTGTTTGTGGAATTGTCAAAATATTTTATTTTTGCTCTAGTTAAAAGTATATTGGAAAAAGTATATAAATTGTTGTTATTCATTGTATTATGAAAAAGTCTTTTTGTTTGTTGATGTTGCTGGTTACACTATTTGTGCTTTCCGCTTGGGCGCAGAATAACGATCCTGTCTTGATGACAGTGGGGGCGGAAACCGTCACGAAATCGGATTTTGTCAAAGCTTACCAGAAAAACAGCATGTTGTCAGAAGCAACAGAAACCGATTTGCGCGATTATTTGCGACTTTATTCGGATTATCGGATGAAAGTTCAGGAAGCCAAGGCCATGAAACTGGACACCGCAAAAGTGTTTCAAAGGGAGTGGGAATCGTACAAGCTTCAATATGCCCAGCAGTATTTGATTGACACAGAAGTGAGTGACCAACTGCTGGAGGAAACTACAGATCGAGCACGCTATCAAGTGCGGGCATCCCATCTTTTGATAATGATTCCCGATGACGCGTCTCCGAAAGATACGCTTGCCGCATATCATAAAATAATGAAAATCAGGGATGAAATTGTGAACGGGCTGGATTTTAACGATGCTGCGGCACGTTATTCTGAAGATCAGTCGGCTCAAGACCACATAAACCCGCAGTCTAAACGCACACAGTATGGAAACCGCGGCGAGTTAGGCTATTTTTCGGTTTTGGAGATGATTTATCCTTTTGAGTCTGCTGCGTATGCTACCCCAGTAGGCCAAGTTTCCATGCCTATACGCACACAATTCGGTTACCATTTGGTTTATGTGCAGGATAAGATTCCTGCTGTGGCGAAACTCTATGTGTCTCAGATTTTTATCAAAGACAGTAGTGCATTGAACAGAAATGTCAACCATGATGAATTCATCCGGAGATGCGCCCTTGTTAAGCAGAAATTCCAGCAGGGAATTCCTTTTGACAGTCTTGCGGCGAAGTTCTCCGAAGATGTTGCCACGAAAAACAATGGCGGACGCATGGAACCGTTTGCGCCCAATCGTCGTCCGGGCAATTACGTCCATGCCGCCCTTAGCCTCAAACAGGGCGAGATCTCCGATCCCATCCCATCTTCAATTGGCTGGCATATCCTTCGTCTGGATTCTGTGATATATACTACGGTGAACGATGAGTTCAAGTATATGATTAAAAACAGATTGGCCAGAGACCCACGATCCAAGAAAAGCAAAGAATCGCTGGTGGAGAAGTTGAAGGTAGAGTACAACTATCAGGAACCTGGCAAGGCTGCGGCGATGAAATTCTTCAAGAAGAACATGGCAGACAACTTTTTCCAGTCGAAGCATGTCGCGGTTGACTCCTTGAAAGGAATCGAGAAACTCAAACCGATGTGTACCTTTGCGAACCAGACCGTCACGGCTCGTGAATTCGGCAAATATCTCTCGCGTTACCAAGGTGCCCAGCTGAAAGGAAGTATGGTGAATTTTCTGGAACAGGTTTTCCCGAATTTTGTCGGGGAGAAAATATTGCACTATGAAAGTACCCAGCTGATGACCAAATATCCTGAATACCGTGACGTTGTGAACGAAGTGTATGACGGATTGATGATTTACGAAATCAATTCGGTGAAGGTGTGGAATGCCGCCATCGAGGACACTGTGGGCACACAGCTTTTCTATGAGCAAATCAAGTCCCAGTTCGAAACCGGTGATTCGCTCAACCCGTATAAGCCCTTCGACGAGGTCCGTGCTGTGGTGATTAGCCAGTATCAAGACAAACTGGAAAAGGAATGGGTGGATGAACTTCACCGCAAGTATCCCGTGAAACTCAATGAGGAAGTTTTCCGTTCCATATTGAAAAAGTAGGGTGAAAAGGATTTTGCCATTGCTGTCAGTTGCATTGCTGCTCTGCGTGTCCTGCCGAAAGAATGCAGACCCGGTGGTGGCTCAGGTGTACCAGTACAAACTTTACGCATCTGAGGTGCAGGCAGACGTGCCGTTAGGACTGTCCCAAGAGGACAGCATCACATTGGTGCGCGATTTTATCGACAATTGGGTGAAAGAGAAACTGGTGCTTCACGAGGCCGAACGCCACCTCTCCCCTCGTGAGAAAAATTTTGACCGCGAGATGACAGAGTACCGCAACTCGCTGCTGGCACAACGCTATCTGGACAAGATTTGGCAGAAAGACACCGCCAACAACGCGATTACCGACAAGGAAATAACGGACTTTGCCCGCTCGTTGGATGACCGTTATACGGTTGAGAAAGAGATTGTACGCGTGAATTATGTGAAAATGCCCACCCGATCTGACAAATTGCCTTTGGTACGGGATATCCTTTTTGACGAACGTCAACGGGATGTTCAGAAAGAAACATTAGTGTCAATGCTGGGCGATACCATTGAATATCTGTTGGATGATGACGAATGGCTCTATCTGGATGATTTGCAGAACGAGGTGGCTTTTCAAATTGATGTGCAGAAGCTCGGAAACCGCGGCTCCTCCCTGCGAATTGAGAAGGAAGTGGGTGAAAACACGGTTCTTCTCGTGATTTTGGATTATCGCTCACAGCGTTCTGTAAACGATACAAAGGACGAACGCGCCGCTGCAGGCATGTTGCTCATGAACCAGAGACGCACCCGAATGATCAATCAATATGTGCAGACACTCTATGACAAAGCCCTGAAAGAAGGGAAAATTGTCCAGTAATCATCCAGACCTTTGACCTTTGATCATTGAACTTAAAATTATCCTAAATGATTGTTAAAATATATAACAAATCCAAAAACCAATTACCGGCGTACGCATCGGCGTATGCGGCAGGTATGGATTTGAGAGCGGATTTGACAGAACCCGTTTTGCTGAAGCCTTTTGAACGGAAACTGATTCCGACAGGGCTCTTTGTTGAGTTGCCTGCTGATTGTGAGGCGCAGATACGCCCCCGCAGCGGACTTGCCCTCAAACATGGCATTACCGTCTTGAATACCCCCGGTACAATTGATGCAGACTACCGTGGGGAAATAAGGGTCATTCTGGTCAACCTTTCACAGGAACCTTTCGAGATTCAGCCTGGAGAGCGCATCGCTCAAATGGTGGTTGCACAATTCCGTCAGGTGGAGCTGGTGGAGGTTGCCACTTTGGACGAACTGTCAGACACTGAACGCGGCACTGGCGGCTTTGGACACAGTGGAAAACAATAATATTGCTGATTATGAGAAAATTGTTGTTGTCGTTGGTGTTGACCGTTTTGTTGGTGTGTGGATACGCGCAGAATGGGATAAAGGTCCGCAAGACGGCCTCCGGTTCCCAAGCTGCGATATCGGAACGTTCTATCAGCAGTCGCTTCAACCAAGGCCTGCGTCACTATTATACAGCTCAGTATGAAGACGCGATGCAGTCGTTCTCCGGCATCCTTGCCGATGCACCCAAGCATGCCCCTTCCTATTTCATGCTTTCCCGGATATATGTCGAAAGGCAGCAATTCACGGAAGCGGAGAATGCCCTGAAACAGGCCGTGAAATTGGACAAGAACAATGTTTGGTATCAGGTGGCGTTGGCGCGGATGTACGTTTCAAACGGAGATTACAAAGCCGCATCCCCGATGTGGGAGAAGATTTGTCGTGAAATCCCTGATAATGTTGAGTTCTTGACTTATTTAACCACTTGCTATGCGAAAACCGGTGCTTCCGAAAAAGCTGCTGAAATCCAGTCCCGTTTGGATGAGATGACAGGCCATGAAACTGTTGACGAGCATTCCGACAGAGATAATGCGTCAGGCGAAAGCGGCGGTTTTAAGGCACAAGGATTGGCTGCGCTGAAAGCGCAGCAATACGGACAGGCGGTTGCCTTTTTTGAAAGCGCCTTGCGTGAGGATGATACGGACTACGACCTTTGGAGCGCGTTTGCGGAAGCAGTCGCAAAGTCTGGCCAATGGCGCAAACTCACTGATTTTGAGGAAGATCTCTCCACGCTGTTCCCGCAATCATCGGCATTGTTGGCCGCACTGGCGGACGCTTTCCTGCATGACAGCCATCCGGACAAAGCAGTGGAGTATTACAGGCAGGCATTGGCGTTCGCTTTTGACGCTGACCAAATAAAGAGTATCCGCAAAGGGCTTTACGAAGCCTACACACAGATGGGCGATGCTGAAAATGCCGCCCGATACCGGTAATTTTTCACCATCTTCTTGTTTTTTCGAAGCCTCTTGTTGACAGGGGGGTAACTATCCTTTTGGTGTTGTTAACTCCCTGTTGAAAAAAAAGGTGCAAAAAACATATTAAATTTGTAATATATAAGAAAATTGTTTATCTTTGCCGCTAGGTTTAATTGTAAATAGTGGGGAAGTCTATATATGTCCTTTTGGGTTCATAAGGTCTTAGATTTCAATGTGTTGAAAAACAATGTCCCCCGTGCAACCTCCTTTTTTAGGGTGGGGAATAACGGATTTTGTATCAATTAAACCGTTTTTGTTTATTTTTTGTGCAAAAAAACTATTAAAACGTGACACATCAAGGGGAAGACACACAACGGTGGTTTGCTTTTAAAGTCTTCTATAACAAGGTTTTTGAAATTGAGCGGGACATACGGGATCTGGGGGTTAAAACTTATTTCCCGAAACTCAAGGTCTATAAAAAGTGGGAGGACAAACAGAAAGAGCAAATTAAACCGGCCATCTCTTCGCTGATTTTTGTATGGTGTACTGAAGAAAAGGTTTGGGACTTGCAAAAATCATTATACGGCCGGGTGATGTTGTACACACACACGAGCGACGGGAACAAAAAGGCCTCCCCTGTTGATGAGGAAGAAATGCGCGTGTTCATGTTGGTCACCTCGGTGGAGGACGAAAGGTTGCAATACCTTGACGTGGACAGCGTCAACTACAAGGAGGGACAGCGCGTGAGAGTGCTCGACGGACCGTACAAGGATTGCGTGGGCTACATTAAACGCATCAAAGGGAACAGACGACTGTTGGTGGCGGTCGAAGGAATTGCATTGGTGGCGACATCGTACATACCGTCTGTGTTTTTGGAAAAGATTAATTAAATTATTCACTATATGAAAAACCACAAGTTATACCTGTTGATCCTGACTTGCCTGTTGTTCACATCTTGTGCGACAGACAAGGTGATTAGCTATTTTCAGGATGCCCAAAACGCCGATTCGGCAAGAATTGCACTCCCGTCTCCGGATATCCGCTTTAGGCCGGAAGACAAGTTGGCTATTATTGTGAACTGTAAGGATCCCGAACTTACTACATTGTTCAATCTTCCTTACATTACTCGAACTGTGGGTGTGGATATGGGTGCCAATACGAATATTTCTGGTTCGAGTCGCGGGGTGTCGTCCTATGTTATAGATGACGAAGGAAACATTGATTTTCCCGTGTTGGGAAAACTTCATATAGCGGGCAAAACTCGTAATGAAGTGATTAACTATATTAAAAACGAGCTGATTACCAGAAACTTGGTGAATGATCCTATTGTGACGGTGGAGTATGCTAACCTTCAGTATGCGGTTCTGGGCGAGGTGCGTTCCCCCGGTCGTTACAACATCAATTCAGATAGAACAACGCTGCTTGAAGCATTAAGCAGAGCAGGGGACATGACTATTAACGGAAAACGAAAGAATGTGATGGTGATCAGGTCGGATTCGCTTGGAAATGTCATGACCCACACGGTGGATTTGACCTCCATAGATTCCGTGGTCAACTCTCCGGTTTATTATCTTTGTCAAAACGATATGATTTACGTGGAACCTACCAAGAAGCGTGCTCGCGAGTCCACGGCGAATGGCAACGTCTTCTCTTCCCCTTCTTTCTGGATATCTACAGCCTCTGCCGTGGCAACACTTGTTTCCACCATATTGCTTATCCGTATCCGGGCCATTAATGACTAAATTTTCTTTAATTGTAATTCCTTAACCCATAATATCAGTATGGAAAATCAAAATCAAAATCAATTAGCAGAAGAAAAAAAACATAAGGTGGTGCTAAAGGATTGGCTATATATGTGCTTAAACCGTTGGTACTGGTTCCTGATTTCTGTCGTTATTATGTTAGCGGGAGCAACATTTTATATCTTGAAAACCGCTCCGGTTTATCAACGAACGGCAAAGTTGTTGGTGAAGGCAGACAAAAAAGGTAGCTCCGCAGTAAATGTGTCAGACTTTACGGATGTCGGAATGTTGAACACGAATGTGAACGTGCTGAACGAATTGATAACCATCCAATCTATGGATAACAAGATGGAGACTGTGAGACGGCTCTGTCTGGATGTGAATTACACGGTAGATGGGCTGTTCCGTCCAACAGTCCTTTATGATGCGACTCTTCCAGTGAAAGTGACTTTTCTTGATTTGACCGATGAGCAATATGCCTCACTGGAAATGAAATTGGACAACAACAATGCCGTGCTGGCTGATTTTAAACTCAAAGGAGAAAAAGTGCCCTCAAATAAAATGACGGTGAAAATAGGGGATACCGTTTCTACGCCTGTCGGTAGGATCGTCCTTGAGAAAACCGACTTTTTTAAGGCAAAGTCCTGGCCGAAGATTGAGGTCTCCCGTACTACAATGAATTCCGCATGCCGTACATTGTCTAGTAAGATTTCTGTTACGCAAATGAATAAATCTGCGGATGTGCTTTCTATCACGGTTCAGGATGTCATCAAAAAAAGGGCTGATGACATCATCAACATGTTGATTGCGGTATATAATGGTAACTGGTTGAAAGATAAGAACCAAATAACATTGAGCACCTCCCAGTTCATCGACGATCGTCTCAAAGTGATAGAAGGGGACCTTGGCGAAGTG
The DNA here is from genome assembly GCA_017525245.1 of Bacteroidales bacterium. GTDB lineage: Bacteria > Bacteroidota > Bacteroidia > Bacteroidales > WCHB1-69 > F23-D06. The sequence continues at coordinate 126,703 of JAFXTE010000080.1, forward strand.
GATGATGACATTTCCACATACAAAAGCGAAAACCTTCTTCCTGACGTGAAGGCTGTGTCTTCTATGTATCTGGGACAGAACCGCGAAGTGGCTCAAAATATTATTGATTTGAATAACCGGATGGCAATCACCCGATATATCCGAAATTATCTTGCCTCAGAGGCCTCTCACGACCAACTGTTGCCTGTTAATTCAGGATTGAACAATTTAGGCATTGAAAATCAGATAGCCAAGTACAATGAATTGATGATGCGGCGCAATAGCTTGGTGGCCAGCAGCAGCAGCCAAAACCCGCTGGTGCTGGATTTGGATGAGAGACTCTCATCCATGCGGACGGCTGTGATTGCTTCTTTGGACAACCAGATAGCTTCATTGAACAAATTGATGCAAAGTGCGCTCTCCACGGAGAAGAATGTGAATGCCCATTTGGCCGCCAGCCCTACCCAAGCCAAATACCTCCTTTCTGTGGAACGCCAGCAAAAAGTTAAAGAGTCTTTGTATCTTTACCTGTTGCAGAAAAGAGAGGAAAATGAGCTCACCCAAGCTTTCTCTGCATATAATAATCGGGTCATTGAACATCCGAATGGCAGCCCGCATCCTGTAAAGCCTCAAAAGATGATGATTCTTCTGGTTGCCTTTGCGTTTGGCCTCCTCATTCCTGTAGGTGTTATTTTTGTGATGGAGCAGATGAACACCTCGTTGCGCGGACGTGATGACTTGAAGAATGTTAAGGTTCCGTTTATTGCGGAAATCCCACTTACTGGTGAGGCTGCGATAAATAGTAGCAATCGTAAAAGTTTGATCCTTCGAGGCTTGTTGGGGAAAAAGAAAGATAGTGAAGAAACAAATACCAAGTTGGCTGAGATTGTGGTCAAGGCTGGGTCCAGAAGCACAATCAATGAGGCGTTCCGTGTCATGCGTACGAACGTTGAATTTATGTGTAAAGGAAATGACTGTCATGTTCTGATGTTCACTTCGTTTAATCCGGGAAGCGGTAAGTCATTCATCACAATGAATTTTGCCATGTCGTTGGCTATCAAGAATAAACGTATTCTGGTTATCGATGGTGATATGCGCCACTGCTCCATGTCACAATATGTGAATGGCCCACGAATTGGTATGAGCAATTACTTGGCTGAAAAGATTGATGATGTACGCAGTGTACTTGTGCCGATCAACAGCAAGAATCCAAATCTGAAAGTGCTACCAGTGGGTACAATTCCCCCAAATCCTACGGAATTGCTTGCTACGGAACGTTTTGCAGATATGGTTAAGGATTTGCGTAAGGACTTTGATTACATTTTCATCGACTGTCCGCCAATTGATATTGTGGCTGACACCCAAATTATCAGCGGTATGGCCGACTATACAGTATTCATTGTACGTGCCGGCAATCTGGAACTCAGCATGTTGCCTGAACTGGATAAACTTTACGAATCCCACAAGTACAATAATATGTGCATGGTGTTGAATGGTACTTACTCTCACGAAGGCCGTTATGGTTACCGTTATGGCTATCGCTATGGCTACCGCTATGGCTATCGCTATGGTTACAGTTATGGCAGTTATTATCATGATGAGGATGATAACGGCGCATCTAACGATAAAGCATAATTATGTTGTTCGGGAAAAGACAATTAGCTGATGTGTGGGTCGGCGCCACCGACTGTCATTCCCACATTCTTCCGGGTGTGGATGACGGAGTCTCTGATATGGAGACCTCGTTGAAGATACTGGCAGCGTATGAGAAACTGCAAATCCGTGAAGTGTGGTGTACGCCTCACGTGATGGAGGACATTCCGAATACGACTGAAGGGCTGAAAGCACGATTCGCAGAACTGCAAGCGGCTTATAAGGGCCCGGTGAAGTTGAACTTGGCCGCTGAGTATATGATGGACGGTCTCTTCTTGGACCGTTTGGAACAAGATGATTTGCTCACCCACGGACACGAGGGCAACGCCCTGCTGGTGGAAACTTCCTATTACACCCCTCCGATGGATCTGAAGGGCATTTTAGAGTCCATTAAACGGAAAGGCTATTACCCAATTCTGGCTCATCCGGAACGTTATCTGTACATGAAAATGACAGATTACGAGCCTTTAAAAAAGATGGGGTTGCGCTTTCAGTTGAATGTTGCTTCATTGACGGGCGGATATGGTAAAGATGCCGTGAAAAAAGCACAAAAACTGCTGAAGGATGGAGCATATAACTTTATCGGAAGCGATATCCACCGCTATCGCCAAGTCCAAATATGGGACAATCGTATTCCTAAAAAATGGGTGCAGAAGGTGCTGGCTATAGGCTGTTAGCCTTTGGCCAGTCGTTCTTTTATATAAATCGAAAAACCGCAAATCGCAAACCGTAAATATATGAACATCTCTGTTGCTGGAACAGGTTATGTGGGTATGAGTGTCGCTACTTTGTTGGCACAGCATCATCAGGTTACCGCTGTGGACATTGTGCCTGCACGGGTGGAGATGGTCAACAACAGAAAGTCACCCATACAGGATGACTATATTGAAGATTATCTGGTCAATAAACCGTTACAACTCCGCGCCACGTTGGATTGGGAGGCAGGCTACCGCGATGCCGAATTTGTGGTTATCGCAGCTCCGACCAATTACGACAGCACGAAGAACTTCTTCGATACCAGCGCGGTGGAAGATGTCATCGGAAAGGTACTTCAGGTCAATGCCACTGCTACAATGGTTATCAAAAGTACCATTCCGGTTGGTTACACTGCGGCGGTGAGACAAAAATTCGCGTCTGGCGGTCGCCAGCCAAACATTATCTTTGCCCCCGAATTCCTTCGCGAGAGCAAGGCGCTTTATGACAACCTCTATCCCTCCAGAATTATTGTCGGATATGACCAGAACGACTCGCATTTGATGGAACGGGCGCATCGTTTTGCCGAAATTGTAAGTGAGGGTGCTCTCAAGCAGGATATACCTATATTATATATGGGTAGCACAGAAGCGGAAGCCGTGAAGCTTTTCGCCAATACATACCTTGCACTGAGAGTGTCGTATTTCAACGAATTGGACACTTACGCGGAGATGAAAGGGCTGAACACCCAGGATATCATTGACGGTGTGTGTTTGGACCCGCGTATCGGGACGCATTACAACAACCCGAGTTTCGGATATGGTGGCTATTGCTTGCCGAAGGATACGAAGCAGTTGTTGGCCAATTACGCCGATGTGCCGCAGAACATGATGTCGGCCATCGTGGAGAGTAACCGCACCCGCAAGGATTTCATCGCCGATCAGGTACTGAAAAAAGCCGGTTACTATGACTACTATAACCGTGGTGACTATGATGCCGCCACTGAAAAGGAATGTGTTATCGGAGTCTTCCGGCTCACGATGAAGTCCAACAGCGACAATTTCCGCCAGTCCTCCATACAAGGGGTTATGAAACGGGTGAAGGCCAAAGGCGCAAAAGTCATCATTTATGAACCCACTTTGCCCGACGGAAGCACCTTTTTCGGCTCACTTGTAGTCAATGACTTGGATAAATTCAAACACGAATCCCAAGCAATCATAGCCAATCGCTATGATGAATGTCTTGACGACGTCGCCGACAAAGTCTATACCCGTGACATCTTCAAACGAGACTGACATAAACTTAGACATAAACTTAGACATAAACCTAAAATACTCAACAGATTCATATTCTACATTCGTCATTTTGTATTTTTTGATTTTAAATTTTTAATTTATAATTCTTAATTCTTAATTCATGAAAGGCATCGTTCTTGCCGGCGGATCCGGCACCAGATTATACCCCATCACCAAAGGGGTCAGCAAGCAGTTGCTTCCCATCTATGACAAACCGATGGTTTATTATCCCATCTCGGCTCTGATGTTGGCTGGAATCAGGGATATTCTCATTATTTCAACCCCATACGATCTGCCGGGATTCCAACGGCTTTTAGGCGATGGATCTGACTACGGCGTGCATTTCGAGTACGCTGAACAACCCTCCCCCGACGGTCTTGCACAGGCTTTCATTATCGGTGAGAAGTTCATCGGTGATGATAGTGCCTGCCTTGTCCTGGGTGATAACATCTTCTATGGAAGTGGTTTCACTACACTGCTGAAAAAAGCGGTGGCGGACGCCGAGGAGAATCATAAAGCAACTGTCTTTGGCTACTGGGTCAGTGATCCGGAACGTTATGGTGTGGCTGAATTTGACAAGGAAGGCAACTGTATCAGTATCGAGGAAAAACCCAAGGAACCCAAAAGCAACTATGCCGTGGTGGGATTGTACTTCTATCCCAACAAGGTGGTGAACGTGGCCAAAACCATCAAACCTTCCGCCCGTGGCGAATTGGAAATCACCACTGTGAACCAGGAGTTCCTGAAAGACGGGGAACTGAAGGTCCGCGTCTTCGGACGTGGCTTTGCCTGGTTGGACACCGGCACGCATGATAGCCTCTCGGAAGCCTCCACTTTCGTTGAGGTTATTGAAAAACGGCAAGGTCTGAAGATTGCCTGTCTTGAAGGTATCGCTTACCGCAATGGCTGGATTTCCGAGGAGAGACTGCGTGAGATTGCACAACCGATGCTCAAAAACCAGTATGGACAGTACCTCCTTCGAGTCATTGACGAGCTCAAGGAAGATGTCACGTCCGACACTTTCCGCAAAAAAAATGCATAATTCGATAAACGTGTAATCCCAAAATCTCAAATATGAAACGTACCATTATCATTACCGGAGGCGCCGGATTCATCGGCAGCCACGTCGTTCGCCTTTTCGTGAACAAATATCCCGAATATAAAATCATCAACCTCGACAAACTGACATACGCTGGAAATCTTGCCAATTTGAAGGATGTGGAGGACAAACCGAACTACAAGTTTGTCAAGATGGACATCTGTGATTTTGAGGGAGTCTATAAGTTGATGCAGGACGAGCATGTCGATGGTGTCATCCATCTTGCCGCAGAAAGCCATGTGGACCGCAGCATCAAGGATCCGTTCACTTTCGCGCAGACCAACGTGATGGGAACGCTTTCGTTGTTACAGTCCGCAAAACTGTATTGGGAGTCGTTGCCCGAGAAGTGGGAAGGCAAACGGTTTTACCACATATCAACCGACGAGGTTTACGGAGCTCTCGAACTGACACATCCTCAAGGCATTGAACCTCCTTTCAGCACGAAGGCAAGCAGCGGGAAACATCATTTGGCCTATGGTGACAAGTTTTTCACTGAAGACCTGAAATATCTGCCGCACAGTCCCTATAGCGCGGCAAAAGCGGCCAGTGACCACTTTGTCAGGGCTTTCCACGACACTTACGGGTTGCCGACCGTTGTTACCAACTGCTCCAACAACTACGGCCCGTACCAGTTCCCTGAGAAACTGATTCCGTTGTTCATCAACAATATCCGTCACAGAAAGCCGCTGCCGGTGTATGGCAAGGGCGAGAATGTGCGCGATTGGTTGTATGTGGAGGATCATGCGAGAGCCATAGACCTGATTTTCCACGAAGGCAAGATTGCTGAAACCTACAATATCGGCGGCTTTAACGAGTGGAAGAACATAGACCTTATCAAAGTCCTCATCAACACTGTTGACCGTCTGTTGGGTAGGGGAGAGGGTGAAGATCTCAATCTCATCACATACGTCACCGACCGAGCCGGTCATGACATGCGTTATGCCATCGACTCCACTAAACTTCAAAAAGAACTGGGTTGGGAGCCGAGCCTACAGTTCGAGGAGGGCATAGAGAAAACTGTTCGTTGGTACTTGGATAATCAGGAATGGATGGACAATGTGACGAGCGGGGATTATCAGAAGTACTATGAGGAGATGTACAAGGGGAGATGAAAACAGAGGGAACGGAGTCTCCGCATTGCCTCATTTTTTGAGATAATGAAATAGTAAATATTTGATTGCGAATCAAATATAAATTATTGTTTATTGTTCCATGTTAGAGTCTTTAGTAGTTTACACCTCTTTGATTTTGGTGATGGTTGTTTGTGGGATGTTGGCGGCACGAAGAGAACCCGTGTACGTCCCCTATAGTGGCAATTATCTAAAAAATGAAAAGTTCCTACAACCGGAAGTGTTTTTTTTGATTGCTGCTTTTACTTTTGTTTTCGGTTGTCGATGGGGTGTCGGTGTGGATTATTTTCACTATTTAATTGCTTATGAATATAAGGCTGATGGACATTTTGAGTTTCTTTTTAAAAAAATCAGTGATTTTCTGAGGTTTTTTAAGGCTCCATATCCTGTCTTTTTCAGCGTGTGGGCTTTTATACAAATCACGCTCCTATATTATGCATTAAAAAATTACAGGTTTATTTTCCCTTTTTTCGCTTTTTTCTTGATATGTAGCCCGACCTTCCTCTCTTTGGCAAATGTTATTCGTCAGCAGTTGGCGGCATGTATTTTTTTAGTGTCACTTCAATTTATAGAGAAAAGGCAGCCTGTTTATTTTTATCTATGTGTGTTGTTGGCATTTTGCTTTCACCGATCCTCTATTTTGTTAGTCGTTATATATCCGTTGTTCCGTTATAAGGCGGATTGGTTTTCCAATGAGGCAGTCCAGATTTTCTTGTACATTATCGCACTTTATCTCGGTAGTCATTATCAGTTGGTCTCTACTTACATTGAAGCGCCGTTCCGTTGGTTTGCGAGTAATTTAGGCTTTAGCAGATATGGGTACAATATTCTTAATATAGATTCCTTGAATAACAGAGCCCAGTTCGGCCGAAAAACAGGAATGGGAATATATGTGAGTCTTTTCAGAACAATTCCCATTATTTTGTTAAGCAAGGATCTGAAAAGGTATTATAATTCCCGTTTTTTTGATATGATTTATACGGGTTGGTTTATTAGTGTCACAGGAGGATTGATTTTCGGTAAATCTATCATCTTGTACAGACCATTTGTGTTCTTTGTGGATTTCCAGCCTTTATTATGGTCGTTTGTCGTTTACTATGCGCTTAAAAAGCAAAAGCCGGTGAGTTATTTGTATGCGATTTTGTTTATCCTGCTTCATGTTGTTATATTTTTGAATATTATTTCTTATGGCGAGGTGAATACTTCAGCTTACACTTTTTTCTGGCAAAATTAGATGCATAATATGAATAACACTGTATATGCTCCGGTAATGGTTACGACCATTTGTCGTTTTGAGAAATTCAAGAGATGTATTGAATCGTTGGCAAATTGTACCGATGCGGATAAGACAGAGATTTTTATTGGAGTGGATTACCCGGCTGCAGAAGAGCATTGGGAAGGGTACAGAAAAATATGTGAGTATCTCCCTTCTATAAAGGGGTTCAAGAGAATAAATATATTCAAACGTCCCGAAAATTTGGGCCAGTCCAAAAATGTCAAAGATCTTCGAAACAGGATTAAGGAGAATTATGACAGATATATTACAACGGAGGATGACAATGAGTTCTCACCCGATTTCCTCCAATACATGAACCAATGTTTGGAAAAGTTTAAGGACGACCCAAAAGTGTTTGCGATATGTGGTTATTCCTATCAGGAGTGGGAGAACGTAGGCGATTATCCGTACAATGCATATCCTATGGAGGGGTTTTGTGCATGGGGAGTGGGTAATTGGTTTGCCAAGACCGAGAAGTTCACGACCTTCCACTCAGCGTCGGAAGTCATCCACAATCCCAAATATGTAAAGCAATTGTTCAAGAAAAAGATGCATATTACCGTGCACAGGATGCTTTTCCGATATGATAAGTCGGGTGGAGACCTGCGTCGGCGTTGTTATTGTGCGTTGGAAAACAAGTGCTCTGTTTTCCCCGCTGTGTCAAAAGTGAGGAACCATGGTTTTGATGGAGAAGGCGCAAATTGTGCTGTGATAAACACATACGCCAAACAAAGAATTGATGAGTCTCCGACTTTCGCACTTGATGACTTTGGAATCAAGCAGTACCCTCAAATAGATAAATTGCATGACATCCAGTATGCAGGGAATCTTTTGTTCCGGATGCTTGTAAGAATAGAGTATTTTCAGTGGCGATTTACGGGAAAGGCTTTCCGGGATTGGAAGCTTATTAGAGCTTTGATAGAATTACGTGTGAAATATTCGTTAAATAAATAGTTGTTGTATAAATCAATTGCCCAATGAAACATTTAATCATCATCGGTGCTGGCGGAATGGGTCGCACCTTTTATAGTAATGCTTTGGAAAGTGTCGGCTATGGGGAAGTGTTCGACATTAAAGGATTTATTGACGACAATTTGAACGCATTAGATGGTTTCCCGAATTATCCGCCTTTGTTAGGGAGCATAAAGGATTATCAGCCTGAAGAAGACGATGTCTTTGTCTCTTCAATAGGCGGTGCGTCGCGGCGTCCGTGTATGGAAGGGATCATCTCCCGAGGCGGTGAGTTTATTGAACTGATTCATCAAACCGCCCGTATTTATACAAACGCGAAATTGGGAAAAGGTAACTTTATCGGAGCCTATACCGTGATTGGAAACGACGCGATAGTGGGTGATTACAACATGATACAGTCCTATACTGTGATTGGTCATGATGCACATGTTGGCAGTTGGAACCGCATTGACACGCATGTGACCTGCGTCGGAGGTACCGTTGTCGAGGATGATGTGAACATTCACACCGGTGCCGTCATCAGTCACAAAGTGGTGGTGGAAAGCGGTGCCCATGTGGGTGCGTGCAGTTTCGTGATTCGTAAAGTAAAGGCAAACACCACGGTTATGGGTAACCCCGCTAAAAAATTGGAAATGTAAACTAAAATCATTATAATATGGAAATACAGAAATTTATAGAGAATTTTGCAGCACAGTTTGATGATACCGATTTGGATGTGTTCAAGCCAGAAACCGCATTCCGCGATTTGGAAGAATATAGTTCCATCATAGCCCTTTCTATCATTGCCATGATAGATGAGGAATATGGCGTGGCGATTAGCGGCAGCGAGATGAAATCTGCCGTTACTATTGAAGAATTGTTCAACATTGTCCAAGCAAAATTAGGCTAATGGGTGGCAATCCATTCTCCCTTGATGGGAAGACGATTCTGATTACAGGTGCAGCAGGAGGTATAGGCAGTACGACAGCAAGAGTGCTTGTCGCTCTCGGTGCCCGCGTAGTGCTGACAGATATTCGCGAAGAACCTCTTGTTGCTGTCTTGGAGTCATTGCCGCATGTGGCAGAAGGCGATCATAAGGCTATCCCCTCCGACTTGACAGACGAAACAAGTCTCAAAGCATTGGTGGATGCTTGTCCTGCTTTGGACGGTTTGGTCTGCAATGCCGGCGTGATGAAATTGACTCCGGTTCCGTTCATCACAGACGATGAACTTCGGCGCATCCAAAGCATCAATCTCAACGCTCCGATTTTGCTGACCAAATCACTTCTTCGTAAAAAGAAGATAAACAAGGGCGGATCCATCGTGTTCACCGCGAGCGCGGCGGGGGTATATCGAGTGTCCATCGGAAACGCCATTTATGCGACTACAAAATGCGGTATTGATGCCTTTATGCGTACGGTTGCCTTGGAGATGGGCTCCAAAGGGATTCGGTGCAACAGCGTCAACCCCGGAATGGTGGAAACTGCGTTGATAGCAGGCTTTACTGATGAGGAAAAAGAAAGGGAAATGCAAAATTATCCTTTGAGAAGATTTGCCAAACCTGAAGACATCGCCTATGGTATAGCCTACTTGCTTTCAGACGCTTCCTCTTTTGTGACGGGAACCGCATTGAAAATCGATGGCGGAATGACTTTAGGTTAATAAAGTTAAGCAGTTATGGAAAGATTATTATCAGGAAAGATTTGTCTGGTCACTGGCGCGGGCCGCGGCATTGGCCGGGTGATTTCGGAACAGTTGGCCTCCGATGGCGCGGTGGTGTATGCCGCCGACCTCGCCATGGGCGATATGGAACCTTGGGCGGCGGAAAAGTCCGCGGAATGTGAAACGAAAATCGTCCCCATAGTGATGGATGTGACCGACACAGCAGCTGTCAAGGCCGGACTGATGTCCATCCACAAGACGGAAGGCCGGATCGATGTGGTGGTGAACAATGCCGCCATTATCCAGAACCAGAAGTTGGGGATGGTGACTAAACCGCTGCTGGAGAAGATGTTCGCCGTGAACGTCTTTGCCGTCATCGACATGATGCAGATTGCCTCGCGTCTGATGGCTCGAACCGGCGGCGGCAGCATCGTGAATATCGCGAGTGTCACGGGTGTGGTCGGATCACCCGGGCAGGTGGCTTACAGTTCCACCAAGGGCGCCGTCATCTCCGCCACAAAGTCAGCTGCAAAGGAATTGTCTCCTATGCAGATCAGAGTGAACGCGGTGGCCCCGGGCATCATCAAGACGGAACGTTTTGAGGAACTCTATGAGGCTTCCGGCGACAAAATCGACCAGCGTATCAGCCGTATCGCGCTCGGACGCCTCGGCACGCCACAGGATGTGGCCAACGCGGTGGCTTTCTTGGCCTCCGACCGGGCTTCCTACATTAGCGGGCATATCCTCGGCGTTGACGGTTGCGCCTCTATCTAATGCGGAATGCAGAATGTAGAATGTAGAATATATAAAAGGTGTTTTTAGATTTAGACAAAAAGGAACGTGGCAAAATCGCGGTTGTTGACGACAGCGGTGGGCAGTTGACCTATGGTAATTTGTGTGATTTTTCGGAAGAGTTTGCGAAACACTTGCCGAAACGGTCGCTGATTTTCCTGTTGGCCGAGAATTGCAACGGCTCGCTGTTGGGTTACATCGCCTGCCTTTCCAATGGCATCGTTCCTCTGATTTTGAGTGCTAAAACAGAGGAGAGCTTGTATGCCTCGCTTTATAATCTGTATCAGCCGGAATACATTTGGGCTCCGAATGAAATGGTTGAGAAACTGGGGCATGAAAAAGTGTATGAAGCTCATGGCTATGCACTTTTGCATACAGGCAACGCCCCTGTTGCCATGCATCCCGATCTTGCCTTGTTGTTGCCTACTTCGGGTTCCACAGGGAGTCCCAAATTAGTTCGGCACAGCCTGCGCAACATCGAGGCTAACGCCGACAATGTGCGGCGGATGTTTGAGATGGACGGTACTGAAAAAGCGATGGCCATCCTTCCCATGCACTATACCATGGGATTGTCGGTCATTGCGAGCCATCTGCTGGCCGGAGCCACGTTGCTTCTCTCGGGCCGTTCCCTCTTGGACAGAGGCTTCTGGACGATGCTAAAAGAGGCGACCAGCTTCACGGGCGTTCCCTACAGTTACGAACTGTTGATGAAGATGCGTTTCACGAGAATGGATTTGCCCAACCTCCGCATCATCACGCAAGGCGGTGGCAAGTTGACCGAGGAAATGTTCAAGGCCTTGGCGCAATATGCCCACGAGAAAGGCAAGAAATTCATCGCCACTTACGGACAATCGGAATGCACGGCGCGTATGGCCTATCTGCCTGCCGAGCTCGCGATGGAGAAAACCTGCAGCATCGGAATGGCTGAGCCAGGGGGACAGTTGTCTATCATTGACGAGAGTGGCAACGAGACTTTCGAGGGAGAGGCTACGGGCGAAATGGTCTATCGTGGCGAAAATGTCACCTTGGGTTATGCCAACAGCAAAGAGGATTTGCTGAAGGGAGATGAGAACCACGGTGTGATGCATACGGGCGACCTTGCACGGCGCGACGCGGACGGTTGTTACTTTATTGTCGGGCGGCTTAAACGCTTTTTGAAGATTTTCGGCCTGCGCATCGGCTTGGATGAAGTGGAGAACCTCATCAAATCAGAATACGGTGTTGATTGTTACTGCAAAGGTGATGACGAGAAGCTTGTCGTTTTGGTCACAAAGCTGGAGCTCGTTGATATTCTGCCTGGCTTCATAGAAGAGAAAACCCACTTGTTCCATAAGAACATCGAAATAAAGTTAGTTGACGCTATTCTCCGCAATGAGGCGGGGAAGGTGGTTAATCAATAACTTAGACATAGACTTAAACTTAGACTTAAACTTAGACATAGACTTAGACATAGACAAAGACTTAAACTTAGAATAATTTAGATATAAAAACAAGAATAGGAAGCAATGACAAATTTAGAAAAGTTAAATGCGATTTTTTGCGAAGTGTTCGGTGTCGAAGCAGCTGCATTAGGCACGGAATTTGACAATAAGACTGTGGAAGGCTGGGACAGTGTGCGTCAGTTGAGCCTCACTTCGGCTGTGGAGGACACTTTTGACATCATGCTCGATCCCGAGGACATCCTTGAGTTCACCTCATACGACAATGCCAAGGCTATCCTCAACAAATACGAAATCGAACTGTAATGGCACTTTGGGAAATAAAGAACGTGGCGGTGCGCGGTGTGACGGGCACCGTTCCGGATCATGCGGTGAAGACCGCCGATTTCGACATTTTCACGCAGGAAGAGGCTGACATTTTTGACAATACAGTCGGCATCAAGAACCGTTACATCGGTTCTGAAGACATTTGCACCTCTGACCTCTGTTTCGATGCTGCGGAACGGCTGTTGGCCGCTTTGGGCTGGGAGAAAGAGAGCGTTGACGTGTTAGTGTTCGGTTCGGTGACGGGCGACTACAAAACGCCCCCGACGGCGGGCATTCTGCAACATCGTCTGGGCTTGCCGACGAGCACGTTTGTGTTAGACATCCCGATGGGGTGCTGCGGCAGCATGTATGCCATCAACGTGGCTGGCAACCTTTTGAGTGCCGGAACGGTGAAACGCGCCTTGCTTCTGGTTGGCGACACCGCTTTGCGCATGGGCTCGATGAAGGACAAGAGCCGCGTTCCCCTGTTTGGCGACAGCGGCACGGCAATGGCCTTAGAATATGATCCTTCGGCAGAAGACATTGTCATTGAATTCAATACCCTTGGCTCTGGCTATGAGGCGTTGATAACCCCTCACGGCGGCTTCCGTCATCCCATTACTGCGGAGTCTTTCATTGAGGAAGATTTCGGGAACGGCATCATTCGTGCCCCGAAAGACACGCTCATAAACGGTATGGATGTCTTCTCTTTCGCCATCTCGCGTCCGCCCATCAGCATCAAGAAGATGATGGAGAAATACGAGTTGACCACAGAGAATGTGGACTATTTCCTTATCCATCAGGCCAACAAGCTGATTGTCGATCGCATCGTGAAGAAACTGAAACTCCCGTTGGAGAAAACCCCATACGATTTGCAGGAGTTCGGCAATTTAGGAGGTGCTTCCGTTCCTATGCTGATGACTTACAATCTCCGTGAGGAGTTGCAATCCCGTCCTTTGACGTTGTTGTGTTCATCGTTCGGCCTCGGTCTCACATGGGGCACGATGATTTTGAGGACTCAAGAGATGGTGGTGTTGGAGGTAGGGAAGATATAAATTGAATGTTGACGCAAGACTTCAGGTAGTAATTGTGACAAATGGTTATGACTATCCTTACAGAAAAAGAGCGTCAAGAACAGATGGATGACATGCGATCGTTCGATGAGCAAATGCCTTGTGTAGGCATCTTCTGGTACGATCCCACAGACCACTCCTTTTTTGGCATTAGGAAAAAGGAACTAACTCCGCGAGAGGTGGAAGAAGCCGCTATGAACGGAAAGCCCTTTATTAACTATCCTCATCTGCACCGTCAGGTTTGGGCGAGGGAGTATTTTCGTGCTCAAGCCAAGCATGCTGAAACAAAGTTCAAAGGCGACTACACTCAGATTCCTCGAGGCCGAGTGGCGTGGACAATTGACAAATTCATCGTGCTGGTCGGGCATTGGGCAGAACCTATACAAGAAGAGTTGACTGAACTTATAGAAAAAGAGTTCTCTTTGCCGTATTTCGAGTTCGTTTATGATGAGCATTGGGATCTCGGACACGGCTGGTCGGGCGACATGCCTGCACGTCGGTAATTGTGGCTTTTCTTTGCACAATCAAAAAATGTTTCATATCGATATTTAAACAACAAATAATAATGAAAATAGGTATCATCAAAGAAACTAAAACCCCGGTGGACAACCGAGTGGCATTATCGCCAAAACAAGTGTCAGCACTGAACAAGCGGTTTCCGCAACACGAGATCGTAGTGCAAGCCAGTGATATCCGTGCCTTTTCGGATGATGAATATCGTGCCGAAGGTGTGAAAGTGGTTGACGATTTGAACGACTGCGATGTTTTGTTTGGCATAAAAGAGGCAAAAATCGAAAGTTTGATTCCGGACAAGCACTATTTCTTTTTCGGGCACATTGCCAAGATGCAGGAGTATAACCGTCCGCTGTTGCAGGCTTTTATGCAAAAGCATATTACGTTCTGCGACTATGAGTATCTCGTGGACGACAACAACATCCGGGTCTGTGCCTTCGGCTGGTGGGCCGGAGTCGTGGGTGTTTATTACACCTTGCGCGGTTATGGCTTGAAACATAAACTTTACGAATTGCCCAAACCCGATCGTCGTTTCACGCTTACCCAATTGTTGGAATCGTTGAAAGGTGTCCAATTGCCCAAGGTGAAACTGTTGGTCACGGGTGCCGGACGCGTTTCGCAGGGTGCGCAGCATGTACTTGAAAACATCGGCGCCCATAAAATGACGGAAGAGGAATACCTCTCAGATGCCCCCGTTGACACTTTGTCCTATTGCGTGGCCGATGTGGACCGCTTGGTGAAACGCAAGGATGGCGGTGCTTTTTCGTGGGCTGATTTCACGCATAATGCGAAAGAGTATGAAAGCGATTTTATGCGTTGGGCGAAGAAAACCGATATGTTAGTCTGTGCCCACTTCTGGGGTCCGGAGGCTCCGGTCTATTTGAGCGAGGAGGACTTGCGCGACAAGGAGATGCGCATCCGCATGATCGGCGATGTGACGTGCGACATAAAAGGCAGCGTGAAATCCACGGTTCGTCCCGCCACACACGACGCTCCTTATTACGACTACAACCCAATGACGGAAAAAGACGAGCCCGCCTTTTCGTCACCGGAGAGCATCTCCGTGATGGCGGTGGACACCTGCCCGAATGCCCTGGCGATGGATACAAGTTCCTATTTTGGAGAAATGTTGACGAAACATGTGTTTGAGCCTTTGTTGGAAGGGAAGCATTCTGATGTGATTGACCGTTCCATGATTTTGAAGGAAGGCCAACTGACACCGAGATTTGATTATTTGAAGGATTTTGCCGAAGGGAAATAGAATGCCACAAAAGAACCTAAAACAAAAAGCCGCTTCCAGCATGGTGTGGACAGCGATGCAGAAATACTCGACGATGGGAATACATTTCATCTCGGGTATCATTCTGGCTCGACTGTTAACTCCTTATGACTATGGCTGCATCGGGATGTTGTCTATCTTTATGGTAGCTTCGGACTCGTTCATAAATGGAGGTTTTGGCTCTGCATTGATTCAAAAAAAGCGACCGACGCAGGTGGATTATTCCACTGTTTTTTGGTGGAATATGTTCATGGCTGTGGTAATGTACGCTATTCTTTTCTTATGCGCACCAGCCATCTCCCGTTTTTATGATACCCCTATTCTTTGTGATGTGTTAAGGGTATATGGGTTGGTGCTATTTGTCCATGCATTTAATCTTGTGCAACGGAATCAGTTAAAGAAAAAACTGAATTTCAAAATGTTGTCAATCGTTTCCACGACCACGTCCGTAATCTCTCTTGGCGTCACAATCATTATGGCGCACAGAGGCTTCGGGGTGTGGGCGTTGGTGACACAATATGTCCTTGTTTCGCTGATACCTTGTTTGGTGTTTTGGTTCTATATGAAGTGGCGCCCATCATGGGTCTTCTCCTGGAAATCTTTCAGGGAACTGTTCAGTTTTGGCTTCTATATGTTTTTGACTCATCTGATTAACAATGTTGGTCAGAAAATGCAAGGGTTGTTGATAGGTAAATTCTTTGATCCGTCAACAATGGGATACTACTCTAAGGCCGAAGGTACAGAGAAATTGGCCTCGCATAGTATTTCCGGCATTATGACTCAAGTCACTTATCCGCTATATGCTGAGGTTCAGGACAATAAGGCCGCTTTGTCAAATATGATCAAAAGATTGACAATGACTCTGGCATACATAACGTTCCCGTTAATGTTCATATTGTTGCTTTGCGCCAAACCGATTTTTGTGCTGCTTTATTCGGAACGATGGCTACAAAGTATCCCGTATTTTCAGGTGCTTTGTTTTGCAGGACTGGCGGGTTGTCTGCAAGCGGTGAATTTGCAAGCCATTTCTGCCATTGGAAAGAGTAGAACCATGTTTGTCTGGACCTTGCTGAAACGTACGATTGGCATAGGGGCTGTTGTGCTGGGTTTGATGTTTTTTGGAATGAACGGCTTGTTGGCAGGTGTTGTCATTAATTATTGGTTTTCATATTTTGTGAATATCAGTCTGGTTTCAAAACATGTCGGTTACAAATCATGGAGGCAGATTCTTGATTTGCTTCCCGTAGCGATAACCTCGTTGCTTGCCGCAGTGGTTAGTTATGGCGTCGGTTATCTGCTTCATTTGAGCATGTATCCGGACGGCTTGGTGAAACTGATTGTTTACGTGACTATTTATATGGGATGGTCTTTCATTTTCAGACCGGAGGCCTATACTTATTTTTTGACCATCATTCCTGCAAAGTTCAGGTTTTGGGAAAGAAAAAAGAAAACCCATGCGAAACGCGATGCGTCACCTTCAAATTTGAATGACAATGAAGATAATACTAAATGCTGATGATTTTGGAAAGAGTCCGGGGCGAAATCGGGCTATAGACGATTCCTTAAGACAAGGTTTGGTCAGTTCAGCCGGATTAATTGTGACGGGCAAGCATCTTAAAGAAGCGGTGGATTACATCGATGCGGGAGGCTATCACGAGAAAATCCATCTGCATTTGAATTTGTCGGCAAATTTGTTGCATGAGGATTCAGATGACACCCCTCTAACGGAGGCTATGCGAAAAGATCCGTTATTTTGCACGAACGGGAAATTCAAAGCTTATAAGGGTCTGCCGCGCAAGTTTTCAGATATTCGAAAGTGGAGGGTCGCCTATCGTGAAATTGTCGCCCAATATAAAAAATTCATTGAAGTGACAAACGGGAAGGCCGATAACAAGCATGTCGATTTTCATTTGTGGTATAATTTGACGTATCCTGTCGCGGTGGCGCTCAACTTGTTCACTTTGCGTTATAACATCAAGACAGTTAGATATATTGGTGAACACCAAAAGAATCTCAAGGTGTTCAAGAGATGTCTGTTCCTCAGCCGGAATCCTTTCGTTAAAAGTGTTCCGGCCACCAATATTGATTACTATCTTTCAAAAAGGGAGCTGTTTGGCAATTCCAAAGTTGTTGAATTGTACTGTCACCCCCACTATAAAGACGGGGTGTTCTTGGATGACAGCCCTTCTTATCTTGACCACGACAGACAACCCATGTTGCAACAAATACAAATGTTGAAAGAATCAGGGGAGATCGAACTCCTGTCATGGCATCAAGTGGGGGAGAAGGGGTTACGTCGCATATAGTCAAACAAAAAGATTCTGTTTTAAAGTATGAAGATATTCTTTGCCGGGGACTTTTGCTCCAAACCATCGACTTCTGTGATTTCAGTGTCGGAAGATTTGCGGACGCTGATTCAATCATGCGATGTTAAGGTAGTTAACTTTGAAGTTCCATTGAAGCCGGATAATGTCCAGTTGCCGTATCAAAAAAGGGAACGCTTTTTCCAAAGTGATGACGCTCCTGATTTCCTGAGAGGAATAGGGTTTGATTTGTTCTCTTTGGCAAATAACCACGCTTTTGATTTTGGGGATGAGGGCTTCAAGAAGACCAAGTCGGTTCTGGGTGATGCTGCTTTCGGGGCAGGCACCTATGAGGAGGCATACAAAATCAAAGTGGTTGAGAAAGATGGCGTTAGAGTAGGTTTTCTCGCCCTGTCATTTGCCGCATATACAGGGGTTTTCGATGATGTGATGAATCAGGAGGGTCTGGGATGTGCCTATATCAATGACTTGAAAGTGAATCATATCATTCTTGAGGCAAAGAAGAAACTGGATTACCTGTTCATTCTGCCACATGACGGGATTGAATATGTGGATGCTCCCATGCCTGAGACGATAGCCCGTTATCGCGATTTTATTGATTATGGCGCGGATGGGGTGATCGGCTCACATCCTCATTGTCCACAAGGATGGGAAACATATAAGGGCAAGCCTATTTTTTACAGTCTTGGGAATTTTCTCTTCAACAGTAAAGAAACCACTCAGTTCAGAGCCGACAAACCGCACTGGTACGAGGGCGTTTGTGTGATAATGACTCTTGATAATGGAGAGGTTAGCTGGGAGGTGGTTAACACCAAGAATGTGGATAACATAGGCATCGAAGTCGATCATAGCGAGGGAAGGAAAAAGCATAATGAGATAATTTGCCAATATCTAACTAATGCTGATAGCTATAAATCCTACCTTATGCCGATTCTTCTTAGCCAGTTCGCAAAAGAAGACATGAAGTGCTTGGAGCGCAAGCAGCCTTCCAAGCGAGATGCTCTCATGCTGTTGTTGGGCAGAAAGGAAAGTGCTGTGAACAATGATTCGAACAAAGAACAAGAAAGATTGTTTTTGCTTAAGAATGATTTGAAACGATATAGGATGCTTAGAGCGATGCGCGAACGCAAGCATAATAACAAATAAGAAAGACAATAATCATCAGAAATAAAAAAAACCAAGATATGAGTACAAAGATAAACAGCCTTCTTTACCGCTACCAAATGAGTCAAAGAGTCGTACAGATTGAAAAAAGACATGAGCGGAAAATAAAGGAATCCATGAAATTGTTTCCCTTAAAACCGTTGACAAAAGGTCAAGAAGCGGATATCAAGGCATATTTTAAAAAGCATTTTGGACGGGAAGTCCCGACATACTGGCATCAATATATGTATTCCAGAAACGGGGTCTATTCAGAGAAATATATCCCTGCAAGCATCTATTTTTCAAGTATCATATTCAGATTAAATGATTATCGCTTCGGTCCTGCGTACGCTGATAAAGGCTTTTACGACACGCTCTTCCCGGATGTCAACAGGCCACGTACATTTGTCAAGAATATTAACGGGTTCTTTTATGATGGCAGTAAAGCTATATCCAAAGAAGAAGCCGTCTCAATATGTCAGAACCTTGAGGGTGCAGTCATAAAACCTACGTTGTATGGTCATTGGGGCGAGGGGGTGAAGTTGTTCCACACAGAAAATGGTCATATTCCGGAATTAGATCTTTCGGTTGCTGATTTGTTAGCAAATTATAAAAAGAACTTCATCATCCAGAGCAAATTGGAACAACATCCGGATCTTGCAAAACTGAACCCCACTTCTGTCAATACCATAAGGGTGATGTCTTATAGGAAGGATAATGAAGTTATTGTTCTCTATGCTGTTATCCGGATTGGCCGTTTGGGGAAAAGTGTCGATAATGAAACGGCTGGCGGAATAAAGGCTGATATTGATTTGGCTACAGGCCGAATAAAAGGGCTTGCTTTTGGTAGTCCTACCGAAAAAGACATGCCTCAGACGGATTCCGGTGTGGTGTTGGATAAATATTTGATTCCGTGCTTCCCGAAGGTGTTGGATTTCGTCAAAGACTTGCATTGCAGACTCCCGTATTTCAGGTTGATAGGTTGGGATATATCTGTGGATACCAATGGAAATCCAATCATGATAGAATGGAACAGATCTGCCGAACTAAGTCAAGTGGCGCACGGTCCCGCGTTTGGGGAATATACGGAAGAGATTTTGGCGGCCGCGCTGAAGAGAAAAAATACGTTGTTAGAATTTTAGTCTTTACTTCGATTGTTGGTTATGGGCATTTCATCATTGATAAAAAATAACGCTGTTTGGAAGAAATTTTGGCCGATAATATGCGAAAAGAGGATTCTTTCCTTTGAAAAGAAGAAATTTGTTTCTGAAGCCAAGGGAAAGTTCAAGGCAAATCCGGAACATGGCAGCTTTGAGGACTATGTTGACGCATTCAAGAAACACCGTGTCACCTATGGTGAGTATATGCACAAATTTGAATATTGGAAACTCGATGAAAAGCAAAGAGATGCGTTCATTTCTTGTTCTGAAATGCAGTGCATATACAGGAAGATGGTCCAGCCTGAAGTGAAAACCGTGTTTTGGAACAAGATTTTGTTTTTGAATAAATTCTCCGGTTTTGCTCAACGCAGATGGGTGGAGGTGCGGAAATCCACTTATGAGGAGTTTGCCGAAATGCTTCATTCGTTTGACTGTATTGCCAAACCGATTGAAGGCTGGCGCGGACGGGGGATAAGGAAGATAGCACGGGTGGCGGACGACGCCGATGTCAGGCCTTTATATGACGAATGTGTGAAAAACAATATCCTGTTGGAAGAGTGCATCCACGCCTGCAAAGAGATTGAGGAGTTCCATCCCCAATCTTTGAACACACTCAGGGTGGTCACCGTATCCAATCCTGAAAAATGCGTGGTGTTTGGAGCCATACTGAGAATGGGGACAGGAGACAGTATTATCGACAATACCCATAACGGAGGAGTGTTTGCCTCCATCGATGTCAAAACGGGAATTATTGAAACGGATGGTTTGGATTCGTCCGGCAATCATTATGTCGTTCATCCGGACTCAAAAAAGGTCATCAAAGGTTTCCAGATTCCTCATTGGGACAAAGTGGTGGAAACCTGCTCCCGCGCCACGAAGGTGTTGCCTAAATTAGTGTATGCCGGTTGGGACGTGGTGGTGAAAGAGGGTGGTGATGTCGCCTTGATTGAAGGGAATCACGGTCCGGATTTCGATGGCGGCATGCAAGCTCCCAAGAAAATCGGTGTCAAGCAGCGTGTGAAAGACACGGTTATGGATTTGTATGGGATAGACCCGCTTCAGTTCATCTCCGTTAATAGTGGTACCTTGAACGGGTATAGATATAACGAAAAAGTGATTGAATAAATGATTAAGATTGTCGGAGTCGGTGACATAATGCCGGGCGGCCTGCTTACAGACAGCCAAAATCCTTGTGTGAACGATGATGTACTGAAATTGCTTTTGCAAGGCGATGTGAGGTGTGGAACCCTGGAATGCGCATTCGGGAATGAGCCTACCTACGATGAGGCAAAAGTGGCCGATAGAGGTAATGTCATCTATGCCAAAGATGCGGATATCAGAAGGTTGAAGGAATTGCATGTTGACATAGTCAGTTTGGCAAACAACCACTTTTTTGACCTTGGTGCAGAAGGGGCGCTACATACCATAGAATTGTTGGACAAGGAGGGCATACAGCATTGTGGGGCAGGACGGAATTTGGAAGAGGCTGGGAGACCCGTTGTGAAGGAAATACAAGGCAAAACGGTTGCTTTCCTGGGCTTTTGCGACACAAATTACAACCACGTGTTTATGTGTACATACGCGACCGAAAACTCCCCGGGTGTCAATCCGATGCGTAAGAAATATGTTGAGAGTGAAATCAGGAAATATGCTGAATTATATGACTATGTGGTTGTGTTGGCGCATTGGGGCGTTGAGAATGTCTTCTGTCCAAGTCCTTCAACGGTTAAAATGGGCGATTTGATGCTTGCGGCCGGCGCCTGTCTGGTTTTGGGAAGCCACCCGCATAGCATTCAACCGGTTGTTAACAAACGCAACAAGAGTATTGTTTACAGTATGGGGAATTTCTTGTTTCCGGACAGGTTGATTGCGCCTCCGAAAGTCACGTATTATCCGACAACCCCAATAGACTATTCAACATTGCCAGTCACGGACAAATACCCTCTGGTGGATTGTGTCACGCTCAAAATTCTTCCATATTGGGCGCGTGTCGGTCAGATAGTGGAAAGCCAACTGAATAAAGACTCTGCTGTGTCGAATTATAGGTTCACTTATTTGAATAAAGACAATTGTTTGACGTTGTTGAACGAGAAGAAGAGTGGCGAGGCCGAGAAAAAAATCAAGGCTTTGTCTTGGCTGTTGAAAAGAGGTTTGTATTCAACCTATATAACCGTTCACGGAAAGCTGTCTAAATTTTTGAGGAAATAGAAATAAATAGGAACTCCTGTTTCGGAGTGAAGCTATAAATCATTTTGTGGTGATTGTTAGGACAAATGGATAAAAAAGTAATCACATCCACGAGGATGTTTAAGTTCTTTTTGGAACTTAAGCTTTGGATCAAACAAAGGCAAGAGTCGCTGAAGGAGGCGAAACTTCGTTTTGAGAATGACAAGCCTGCTGTGGGGTCTTTCGCGGATTTCAAACAGGCCAATTGGAAACACCGAGTCACGTATTCTGAATATATGTACAGCTATGAGTTCTGGAAGCGGAATGAAGAGCAACGTGACGAATTCATTTCGGCTTCAGAGATGCGGTGCATATACAGGAAGTTGGGCGAAAGGCATGTGCGGGATGTTTTTCATGACAAAGTCGAATTTTTGAAGACATTCCACTCTTTTGTACACAGGCGTTGGGCCATGACAGCGGATTTGGACCGGGAGCAGTTCGAGTCGATGATCCGGCAACATGATTGTATCGCGAAACCCGTTGATGGCACGCAAGGGGAGGGGATTTTTTTGATCCGAGCCGCGGAAGTGGAAGATTGGGATGCCCTTTATCGTAAATGCTTGAAAGGTAACAGATTGATCGAGGAATGTATTCAGGCGTGTGATGAAATAGCGGAATTCCATCCGAGCTCTTTGAACACCATCCGGGTGGTCACTTTTTCGGGACAAGGCAAATGTGTGGTCTTTGGCGCTCTGTTCCGTATGGGAGCGCACGGAAGTGTGGTGGACAACACCCATGCGGGCGGTGTGTATGCCCCGATCAATGTGGAGACGGGCACTATAGACATTGACGCCATAGACGCCCATAACAATCATTATCCCAATCATCCCGACACGGGAAAGCCCATCAAAGGGTTCAAGATACCTTATTGGGAGCAAATGCTCGCGGCGTGTAAAGCTGCCACCCAAACCATGCCCAACATTCATTTTGCAGGATGGGATCTTTGTGTGACGAAGGACGGTCAGGTGGAACTCATAGAAGGGAATCACGCCCCCGATTTTGATGGCGGAATGCAGGCTCCGTTGAAAATCGGCGTGAAGAAGAAAGTTCAACAAACGGTGTTGGATGTCATGGGGGTTGATCCGTTGAAATTAATTTCTATATGGAAATATTAGTGTTTGATTATGAATAGTGTATTAAAGAAGTTGTCGGCCATCGGATATATTCCTAAGTACCTTATTATCAATAAATATTTGGTTCGTAAGGTTGCGATTTGGTTTGATGGCAAACGGAGATCCGAACATGCAAACGGGCGTGTGATCAGGAAAACTCGTGTGAAATTGTCCAGGAACGAGGTTAAAGCCTTTAATGATTACTGGAAAGATTGCAAAAAAACAAGTTACGAGTTCTATAAAGCCTTTGGAGTGCCGTTCAATCCGCAAAATGTTCCGAATGACTATTATGATTTTGCCGAGCATGTGTTGAATTTGCGTTGGGCCTCATTCTTTCTTCAACACAAATGTAATCTCAAATACATCATCCCCGAGGCAAACAGACCGAGAACAATACTTCAAAAAATAGACGGGCACTATGTGCTTGAAGATAACACAGAGGTTTCTTTGGAACAGGCGAAACAAATCTTGAAAAGCAACGAAACATTCATCCGCAAGGTCGCTTTAGGCTTGGGCGGGGGAAAAGGTGTTCAAAAGATATGTTGGGCAGAAGAATCGGATCCGGATAAACTGCTGGATCAATTGATGAAACCTGAAGATTTGATTTTCCAGGAGGTTTTGGAGCAGAGTGATTTCATGGCAAGCTTCAACCCCGATTCCGTGAACACGTTAAGATTGCTCACTTTGAATATAAACGGGAACTGTACTGTGTTGAGCTCATTCGTGAGGATGGGGGCAAAGGGGTCGTTCGTTGATAATTTGTGCTCGGGCGGAGGCGCATTGGTGGGAATAAACAAGGATGGATATTTGAGTGAATTTGGAATAAAAAAGAATTACTCAAAATGTTACAAAGCATCCACGGGAATACCTTTCAAGGGTATGAAAGTGCCTGATTGGGAAAGTGTCAAGGAAAAAGTCATCGAATTCCACCAGCACATCCCTCATGCCAACCTGATTGGTTGGGATATCGCCATAAACAAAGACGGCGTCCCTGTTGTTGTGGAGGTTAATCTTGACCATGCGGAAGTAGAGGCTCATCAGATTTTCAACGGGCCGATTTTCGGAGACAGATTTGACGAAGTCAGAAAATATGTTAAAAGGAAGAAACCAATGTTGAGACATTCGGTGATAGCCTATTAGTATGCAATAAGCAAGTCAAGAAGAAACGCATTCGTTTTCCTGTTGAAACTATGAACAAGTTGTTGAAAATCATAATGTTGAGAAACCCTCGCTTTTGGGTTAAGGTGTTGTATTCAAATATATGGCGTTTGAGGAAAAAATAAAAGCCAAACGCACATTTGACAAGCGCACTCCTCCGTCGTATAGATGGACAGGCTGGAGGGTGGCACTTTATAATGCATATTGGAATTCTTTTGGCGGATTTATCGGTGTTGATGCTGTGATAGAGTCGATTCCGATATTCCCGCATGGCCCGTTAGGCGTGTTTATCAGTAATTCAGCCCACATCGGGAAAAAATGTGTGATTTTCCAACAAGTGACGATTGGGAGCAATACGATAAAAGACAGCAAGAACCAAGGTTCACCATATTTGGAAAATGGTGTTTATGTAGGATGCGGCGCAAAAATCATTGGAAAAGTCCACGTGGGCAGAAATGCAAGGATTGGTGCCAATTGTGTTGTGGTTAAGGACGTGCCGGCAAACAGTGTTACGGTGATTCGCGGGGTTGAAACAATAGTTAAAGACTATGAGTTGGATAATGAATACGTTGAAAACGAGAACAAATTACCGCAGCAATAATAGATAGAAGAAATAAAAGAAAAGAGGCTGGGATTCCCGGCTTTATCGTTGAAACATATATTTTAACAAATGGAAAAACCAAGTGTAAGGCAAAAAATTGCTTTGTTGATAAACAAAAAGTTTATCGTTGGCTATCATCGCCTGAGGGGATGTGACATCGGTGAAAACTGTAAAATCTCCAAAAGTGCAATCATTGACCGGGCGCATCCTAAGGGTGTGCATATCGGAGACAATACGCGGGTGCTGATTGAGGCGATGATTTTAGCGCACGACTATTCAAGGGGTGCCTTGGAAGGCCATTCCATGTGGTGCGACACCTACATCGGGAAGAACTGTGTCATCGGTGGGCGTGCCATGATTATGCCCGGTGTGAAGATCGGTGACCATGTTTATGTGGCAGGTGGGGCAGTCGTCAGCCGCTCCGTCCCGGATCATTGTATTGTGGCTGGAAATCCTGCAAGAATAGTGAGAAAAGGAACTGTTATCAGCGACAAGGGACAGATTGTGGAAAAGGGGGAGCGCGTGTGATGTCTCTTCTTGTGGAAGGTTCTGTGAAATGATTGATAATTGTTGAATCGTAAATAGAGAATGATTATGGGACGTTCGTTAAATGCATTATTGAGTGATATAGCCTATTCCCCTGCCGTCATGAAATTGGTAGCATTGACCGGAGGGCAAAGGATTTACGCAGAATTGAATGTTCGTATCACAAAAATGCGCCTGCTTGCCGGTGCAAAAGAAATGTTCAAAAAAGATACCGCAGTAGGCTCGTTTTCCGACTACAAGAAGGCATTGGAAAAACATTGGGTTACATACTCCGAATATGCTAAAAAATATGAATTCTATAAGAAGACGGAAGAAGAAAGGGACGAGTATGTTTCAAGGCTGAAGATGGCCTATTTTTATTGGAGATATGCCCCGGGCGCTGCCAAGGCAGTGTTCAGAAACAAATTGAAATTCCTCAAGGCTTTCCGGAAGTTTGTCCATAGGGAGTGGTTGTACGCTCCGGATTCAACGTTCGAGCAATTCTCGAAAATGATGTCCAACTACGATTGCATCGTTAAGCCATGTGGTGGAAAACTGGGGCGAGGAATTTTCAAGACGTATAAGGATGCCCCGCACAATGATGACAAAAAACTGTACGAGTCCTGCGTGAGAGACCGGATGTTGGTTGAGCAATGCGTTGAGGCATGTGAGGAATTGAAGGCATTTCATCCGCAGAGTTTGAATACCCTGAGGGTGGTTACAATCGCGAACAAGGAAAAGGCGTGTGTCCTCTCCGGTGTGCTTAGGACAGGTGTCGGGGAAAGCGTGGTGGATAACACTCACCAGGGAGGCGTGTCCGTTCAGGTCAATGTTGAGGATGGTGTTGTTGAAACAGACGGCGCGAACATGAAAGGAGAGAGATTCGTGAGCCATCCTGACAGCGGGATTGTCTTCAAGGGGTACAAGATTCCGAAATGGGACAAGATTGTCGAGACTTGTTGTGAGGCGGCCAGATTGACGGAAAATCCGATAACGGGTTGGGATGTGGTGCTGAACAATCAGGGAGAAGTGGAATTCATTGAAGCCAACTATGGCCCGGATATGGACATGATGCAGACTCGGTATAACAAGGGTGCCAAGAAGAGACTGTTTTCTTTGATAAAGGAGTATCTTGGGATTGAGATGAAATGAGATTCCTTATGTGAATGATTATAACAATTGAATAAAAATCTGAAAAATGAATATAAAGAAATTGTTTAATAAAATCACAGGCCGGTTTTTCCTTTTATGTAAAAAGGGATATGCCTCATATTATAATTTGACAGGTGCCATAAGGAAGAAAATCACATACATGTATGACGATTTCTTCATAAAAAGCCAGTACAGGAGACTGTCAAGCAAGAAAAAACTCACAAGAGAACAAAAAAAGGAAATACAGGCTTTTTACAAAAGCATCATTGGCAAAAGGGTGACATTGTATTCACATGAATATTTTTATTCGCGTACGGGTATTTACTCGAAGGAATATGTCCCCAAAAGCCTGTATGAGGTGGAACTGATGCCAAAAGCGAATATGGTTCCGTACCGGGATGCCTATGCAGACAAGAACATGGTTGACATATTGCTGCCTAATGTAAAGCATCCCCATACAATCCTCAAAAGGATGAACGGATATTTTTATTATGAAAACAAGCCCGTCTCAAAACAAGAAGCGGTCAATCTGTGCCAAAACATTCATCATGCGTTGATAAAACCGGTCTTGAACCATAGTGGAGAAGGAATCCAGAGTCTGGAAGTGGAAAACGGAATGACGAATGTGAACGGGTTGTCTGTTGAGCAACTTTTTGATTATTACGGAAATAATTTCCAAATTCAGGAAAGGCTCCAACAGCACGAAAAGATGAACCAGCTGAACGAGACGTCTGTTAATACACTTAGAATCCTCACGTATCGTTCCGGGATGGAGATTCTGGTGCTGTATTCTGTGGTTCGTATAGGAAGGAAGGGTGCTGTGATAGACAATCAAAGCGCCGGAGGCATCAGTACCATCGTTGGAGAGGACGGCAAATTAGGGGGAACTGCTTTCGGAGGTTTCAAAGGCGACGGGGTTGGCAAAACGGATTCCGGTGTTGTTCTTGACGGATTTGAAATCCCTTCCTATCACAAAGCGGTTGAAACGGTTAAGCAGCTTCACTATCAGCTCCCGTTTTTCAATATCATCGGATGGGATGTCGCCATTGACGTGGAGGGGGATCCTGTTATAATCGAATGGAATGCGGGTCCCGGATTAAGCCAATCCGCATACGGCCCCGGATTCGGACAATATACAGAAAGAATCTTGCGCGAGCTTTGGCCGCGTGTGAACACCAAGTACTCTGTAAAAGCATAGTGCCTTTCTGTGGCTGTATTGTCACAAAACATAAATTTTGTTCTGAAAGAAAGAAGATAATATATGTACAAACGTTATTTCAAACGCTGTATCAGTGTCTTTGGCTCTGTAATGGCACTTTTGGTAATAGGGTGGCTTATCATCTTGGTGGCCATCATTCTCCATTTCGCCAACAAGGGTGCCGGTGTGTTTTTCACACAGGAACGGCCTGGTAAGGATGCCAAGATCTACAAGGTCATCAAATTCAAAACCATGACGGATGAGCGAGATGCGGACGGCAAGTTGTTGCCTGACGCGCAGCGGCTTACCAAAGTGGGAAAAATCGTGCGCAGCCTCTCCATTGACGAACTGCCGCAGCTGATCAACATCCTCAAGGGGGACATGTCGTTCATCGGGCCGCGGCCGTGGAAGGTGGAATACCTGCCGTTGTACTCTCCGGTACAGATGCGCCGCCATGAGGTCCGTCCCGGCATCAGCGGTTGGGCGCAAGTGAATGGAAGAAACGCCATATCGTTCACCAAACGTCTGGAATACGATGTCTATTATGTTGACCATCTGACTTTTTGGCTGGATGTGAAGATTTTCTTCATGACGATTTTCAAGGTTTTTAAGCGTGAAGGGATATCGGAAGAGGGGCAGGCGACATCGGAGGCGTTTAACGGATACAATTAATTCTATGAATACAATTAAGAAATTTTCCTTGCTTGTTGCGGCTTTTTGGCTGTGTGTGACGGTAACGACAGCATCCGCACAGGGTACGGCGCTGTTGACCCAACAAATGCTGGATCAGGCTGGTGGGACTTTCGTGGTGAAAAAAAACTACACAGCCAAAGGGGCCGTTCTGCATTTGGCAAACAAACAAAAGCTGGAGTTTTCAGGCGGTTCGATAGACGATGCAGAATTGGTGGGCAACCACTCCACGGTGAAAGTCTCAGGGAAAACCCCGGTTTTCGGCAAAAAAGTCATTATTTCCGGCGTGTGGGATGTGAAAGAGGCGCATGACGGGTGGTTTGCGTATGAGTCGGGCAAAGACTTCCTGTCAAACCAACTCATCAAGAACATGCTGGCCTTCTCAAATGACGATACATTCTGTCATCTTTTGTTTGAGGAGAAGCGAATATATTATTTTGAGTTGCCATACAAGGGGAATGCGAAGTTGGGGGATGAGTTTTCCTATCATATTAATAAGGCGGGGAAAAAGAAACGGCATTACGGAGAAGTCTATACCAGCAAGTATTCTTTTTTGAGAATATTCACCATCCCTTCGAACACGAAGGTGACAATACACAGCACGTTGCAGATGCTTCCGACCAATCAGGGGGCGTATTTTGTGTTTTGGGAGTATGGCAAGGAGAATATCACGATAGAAGGTACTGGCACAATTGCCGGTGACAATAAGGAACACTTGTACACCTCTCCGTATGCCGGGTCGAAGTACTTTGGAGAGTGGGGCTTTATTTTCCGTTGCGCAAAATGCAGGAATTTTGTCTTTCGGGGAATCACGCTGAGAGACGCCTTTGGCGACTGTCTGATTTTTCAGGGAGCGCAGTCAACCACTCAAAAAGGTCCTTTGTATTCGGATGGACTTCTGATGGAAAATGTCAAAATAATCGGCGCACGGCGCAATGGTGTTTCTATCGGGGCGCGCAACGT
The DNA here is from genome assembly GCA_017525245.1 of Bacteroidales bacterium. GTDB lineage: Bacteria > Bacteroidota > Bacteroidia > Bacteroidales > WCHB1-69 > F23-D06. The sequence goes on from JAFXTE010000080.1 coordinate 156,095, forward strand.
GGTTATCCGGAATTGCCATTTTGAAAACTGTGGAATCAAGGCTGTACATGGAACACCGCCAAGATGTGCCATTGATTTCGAGCCGGATGCCGTGAAAAAATATCCCGAAATCGGAAACCAAAATGTGTTGATGGAGAAATGTACCTTTAAGAATAACTATTACGATGTGGGCTCCTATCGGAACAATTTGGAAAGTTACGGGAAAATTGCCACAACAATAAAAAATTGCCGTTTTTCCGCTCCCCTTAAGATTCAGGGAACGTATTGGATGCGTTTTGAAAATTGTTATATCCCTTTCGTGTGGAACAGTCAGGACAAAAGGTCGGTTTTGCTGTATTCAAAACACATGGAGTTCATAAACTGTGAGTTCGCAGAGCTGGATACTACAATGTTAGGGCTGGCTACACGATGGTATAACAAGTATTCCCATTGCAAATATAATACTAAAAAGAAATGAAGTTTTCTGCAGTCAGGGATTATTCCTCTGCGGATTTTGATTTTGTATTTTTGTTAATTAATCAAATAAAAACATGACAAATAACCGAAATCGTATCTACCTTTGTCTCGCTCACATGAGTGAAACTGGACTTGAACAGAAATTCATAAAAGAGGCTTTTGACACCAACTGGGTGGTGCCGCTCGGTCCGAATGTGAACGGATTTGAGAAAGACCTTGAAGATTTTGTCAACAACACCATAGAGACGTCCCCTGAAACGTCTCCATCGTCAAACAAATCGTTGCAGAAGCGAGTGGTTGCACTCTGTTCCGGCACCGCTGCCGTACACCTCGCCTTGATTGCCTGTGGTGTCGGCCCTGGCGATGAGGTTTTAGTGCAGGATTTCACCTTCTGCGCTTCCTCTCACCCCATCACCTATCTTGGCGCGACACCGGTGTTCGTGGATTCCGAGAAGGATTCCTGGAACATGGACACCGAGCTGTTAGAGGAAGCCATCAAGGATAGAATCAGCAAGACGGGGAAGAAACCGAAGGCCATCGTGCCGGTTGCGCTTTATGGTATGCCTTACGACATCGAGCGCATCATGGAGATTGCCAACCGCTATGAAATTCCCGTCATTGAGGATGCCGCCGAGGGCTTCGGTAGCCGTTGGAAAGGGCAGGTTTTGGGCACCTTCGGTGTATATGGCGTGCTGAGCTTCAACGGAAACAAGATGATCACCACCTCGGGTGGCGGCGCACTGGTTTGCCCCGATGAACAGGCATGGAAGAAAATCATGTGGTTGGCCACACAGGCCCGCGAGGCGTATCCTTATTACCAGCATGAGGCCATCGGCTACAACTACCGCATGAGCAATATCTGTGCGGGTATCGGTCGTGGACAGATGACGGTGTTGAATGACCATATCGCCCATCACAAGCATGTGCAGCAGTTCTATGAAAAGGCGTTTGCGGAGGTGCCGGGCATTACCGTGCATGGGAATCCCGACGACCGCTACGATTCGAATTTCTGGCTCTGCACCATCTTGTTGGATGAACAGCTGAAGGTGCGCGGTCAGGAGCAGGCTTACGGCACTGCCGTGCAAGGCGCGGTGGGCGGCGCGGCCGGCGTGGTACACGGCGGCGGCACCCTGCACACGGATTGCGAGCCTAACACCAACGTGGAAGCCATGCGGGTGTGGCTCGACCAAAAGGGCATTGAAGCCCGTCCGTTGTGGAAACCGATGCACAAACAGCCGGTTTACAAGAACGCGCCCGCCTACGTGAACGGCGTTTCCGAAGCACTCTTCAAAGTGGGTATGTGCCTGCCCGGCGGACCCATGGTCACGGACGAGGATTTGGCCTACATCGTGGAAAGCATCAAAGAAGCCATTGTGCGATGAAGCGATGAAACGATGAAGCGATGATATAATGTTTGTTCGTAAGATGTAATAAAAATGGATAAGAATACTATTACTGTCACTTCGCCTCTTTTGCCCGACAGAGCGGAGTTCGAACTGATGCTCAAGGAAATTTGGGACAGTAAGTGGATCACCAACAACGGACAGTTCCACAAACAGTTGGAAAAAGCGCTGTGCGAGTATCTCAAGGTGCCGTACATCAGCCTTTTCACCAACGGGACCTTGCCGTTGCTCACCGCTTTGCAGGCGTTGCGCATCACGGGCGAGGTCATCACCACGCCTTACAGTTTCGTGGCCACCACCCATTCCATTTGGTGGAACGGGTGCAAGCCGGTGTTCGTGGACATTGAGGAATCGACCTGCGGCATAGACCCCGACAAGATTGAGGCCGCCATCACTCCGCACACCACCGCCATCATGCCGGTGCATTGCTATGGCAAACCTTGCGACATGGAACGCATCCAAGCCATTGCAGACAAGTATGGTCTGAGAGTGATTTACGATGCCGCTCATGCTTTCGGAGTGGAGGTGAACGGTAAGTCTGTTCTTGAGCAAGGGGATATGGCCACTTTAAGTTTTCATGCAACAAAAGTCTATAACACCCTTGAGGGCGGCGCGTTGGTGATTCACGACGAGCAGACGAAAAAGCGCATTGACTTCTTGAAGAACTTCGGTTTCGCGGGCGAGACGGAGGTGGTGGCACCCGGCATCAACAGCAAGATGGATGAGGTGCGCGCCGCATACGGTCTGCTGAACCTCAGGCAGGTTGACGAGGCGATAGAAAAACGCCATCAGGTGGCAATCAAGTACCGTACGGCGTTGCGAAACGTGAAGGGTGTCCGTTTCTTCGACGACATGCCCGGTGTGCGGCATAATTACAGCTATTTCCCCATCTTCATCAATGCGGAGGAATACGGCATGACCCGTGACGAACTCTATTTCAAGATGAAGGAGCAGGGTGTGCTTGGCAGACGCTACTTCTTCCCGCTAATCAGCACTTTCAGCACCTACCGCGGCTTGCCAAGTGCGGCTCCGGACAATTTGCCCGTGGCCACCAGAATCGCCAACGAGGTGATTTGCTTGCCGATGCACCATGTGTTAAGCGATGAGGAAGTGAACAGGATTTTGGACCTTATTGTGAGATAATCATGCAAAAGAAACTTATGCTTCTCGGCGGTATCCGCTATCTGCTGCCTGTTATCAAGGCGGCGCACGAGCAGGGGTATTATGTCATCACTGCCGACTATTTGCCCGGAAATATCGCCCACAAGTACAGCGATGAATATGTCAATGTGAGCATCATCGACAAAGAGGCTGTGCTGAAAGTGGCGCAGGAAAAGCGGATTGACGGCATCATGTCGTTCGGGGTGGATCCCGGTGTGGTGAGCGCGGCCTATGTGGCCGAAAAGATGGGCCTCCCGTTCCAATGTTCATACGAGTCAGCGTGCATTCTTCAGGACAAATCGCGGTTCCGCCAGTTTTTGTCCGAACACGGCTTCAACTGTCCGAAAGCGAAAGGCTATGACAATGTGGAGGATGCGTTGCGAGATGCCGGTTATTTCACATGGCCCGTCATTGTGAAGCCTGTGGATTTGGCCGGATCCAAAGGTGTCACCAAGGTGGAGCGAAAAGAGGATTTGTCCGCGTCCATTGAGAATGCGTTGTCCTCCTCTTTCTCCAAAAGATTCATTGTCGAGGACTTCTTGGACATTGTCGGCTACCAGTCCAGCGCCGATGTGTTCGCGGTAAACGGAAAATTGGTTTTTCCGGCCTACTCTGACCAGTTGTTCGACAAAAAAGCCGCCAACCCTTATACACCCGCTATTGAAATCTGGCCGTCGTCGATGCCAGAGGATGCGCAAAAGGAGCTGTCGGACGAATTGCAGCGGCTTTTCACACTGCTTGGGATAAAAACAGGCATCTTTAACGTGGAGAGCCGAATCTGTTCCAATGGGAAGGCGTATCTGATGGAGGTGTCTCCCCGGGGTGGCGGCAACCGAATTGCAGAGTTGCAGACGATGGCCACAGGACAGGATTTGGTCGGGAATGAGGTCAGACAGGCCATGGGAGTCCCAGTGGAAGGCATCGGCACCCCTGTTTATGATGGGGTGTGGTGCAATTACATTTTGCATTCAGATAAGGAAGGATTATTGAAATCCATCGATATTGAGCCCGAATTTAAGCATGATATCGTCAAAGATGAAGGGTACAGTGTGAAAAAAGGGGATAAGATAGTCCCATTCACAGGGGCGAACACCTCCCTCGGCACGTTGTTTTTGAGGACGGATACCCGAAAGGGAATGGATACCTTGCTGAACGATATTGACAAGTATGTGAAAATTGTCTTGGAATGACCAACAAGGGGATAGGCGGCTATTTTGAACTGGAACTGTCCGACCGTGGCGGCTTCCTTCACGACGACGGAGTTTTGCTCAACAGTGGGCGAAACGCATTGGAATACGCGCTTCGGGTACTGGGGGATGTGAAAAGCCTGCTCGTTCCTTACTACACATGCGATGTGGTCATGGAACCCATTGAAAAACTCGGCGTTCCGTACACATTCTATTCTATAAACCCCAAACTTGAAATAGAGGATTTACCCTCTCTGAAAAACGGAGAGTATCTGATATACACCAACTACTTCGGAATCAAGGACGAGTATGTCAGGAAATTGGCTGGCGATTACGGCTGCCAGTTGATCGTGGACAATGCGCAGGCGTGGTTCGCCGAACCGTTAGAGGGTGTCAATACCATTTACAGCCCCAGAAAATATGTGGGAATACCCGACGGTGGTGTGGTGTATTGCCTGAAGCGGATGGACGAGAGCGTATTGGAACAGGATTTGTCGTATGACCGTTGCTCCCATCTGCTGAAACGAATTGATTTGGGTTCGTCGGAAGGTTATGCTGACTTTAAGGCGAACAGCAGGCAGTTGGTGGGGCAGCCCGTTAAACGGATGTCAAAACTGACCGGGCGGATGCTCTCTTCGATAGATTTTGAAGAGGTCAGAAGCATCAGGAGAGAAAATTTCGAATACCTTCACACGCATTTGAAGGAGAAGAATCTTTTTGAAGTGCCGCTGTTGGATTCGTTCGCGTGCCCGATGGTCTATCCTTATCTGACCGAGGACGCGACATTGAGACAAACGTTGATTGAAAACAAGGTGTTTGTGGCGACCTATTGGCCGAATGTGAAAGAGTGGACAACTCCCGAAATGCTGGAAAATGTGTTGATGGACAGATTGCTTCCGATACCTGTTGACCAGCGGTACGGAGTAGGGGAGATGAAGGAAATAATAGATATTATCGTAAAATAATTGTCTGAAATGGATATAAAAGGGAAAAAACTGTTGATTCTCGGGGCGAACGCCATCACATGTGAAATTGTGAATGCGGCAAAGGCGCTTGGTGTTTATACCATTGCCACCGATTACAATCCGGTGGAGAAAGCGCCGGCTAAATTGATTGCCGACGAGTATTGGAACGACAGCATCATGGATTATGATGTGCTGCTGCCCAAAATCAAGGAACACAAGGTTGATGGCATTCTGACTGGTTTTATAGACATCGTGTTGCTGCCCTACCAGCATCTGTGCGAACTTGCGGGGCTGCCCTGTTACGCAACGAAGGAGGTCTTTGAGACCACTATGGACAAGGCCAAGTTCAAGAAACTTTGCCGCGACAATGGCGTGACCGTGATTCCGGAATATGATTTGGACACCTTTGACCCCAATGTCATCAACGAAAAGAACAAGGTCATTATCAAGCCGGTTGACAACAGCGGTTCCCGAGGGGTGATTATCTGTGGCAAACCGGAGGATTTCAGCAAATGTCTTGATTATGCCATGTCTTTCTCGAAGAAGAAGCAAGTGGTGATAGAAAAGTATATGGAGTTGGACAGCGTTTCGGCCTCCTACAACATACAGGACGGTGTCATTAGCCTTTCCACGTTTAATGACCGGTATGTCCATAAATCCCCGGACGGCGGAGCGGTGACCTGCTTGAGCCTTTATCCCTCAAAATACCTTGATGATTACATGGAGAAGATGAATGAAAAGGTCTGTGCCATGTACAGGAATTTAGGGGTGAGGAACGGCCTCTTGTCCCTGCAGTTTTTTACAGATGGGAATGATTTTTATGTGATGGAGATGGGTCACAGGCTGACCGGTGGACAGCATTACATGATCAGCAAGGCGGAGAATGGGATCAGTTCATTGGACCAGCTGATTCATTTTGCGGTTACAGGAAAGATGGCAGACTTTTCCATTGCCGAAAAAGACAATGCACGGTTCAAAAATGTTTACTGCCATCTGTATATATTGGGTAAAGAGGCAAAGATAGCGCGGTTTGAAGGGTTGGATTATTTGAAAAACTTGCCAGAGGTGATTCATTTCTCCCAGATGAAAAGGGTGGGGGACACCATTGGCCCGGACGGAACTTCAGCGCAAAAGGTCGTCGGCCTGCATTTGAAGGTAAAAGACAGGGACGACTTGAACCGTATTCTGCGGGATATCCAGCAAAAGTTCCACTTTTATGACGAAGAAGGAAATGATTTGAAACTAGAAGTGATAAAATAAATTTTTTTGCTATGAAATATTACACAATGAAAGAAACCCGTGAGTTTCTTGAAAGTATCGGTATGCCTGGCGGCGACCTTTACGATTTGCCTACATCTGAAAAACGCTTCCCCGACGGTGGCCAGTACCGTTTTGAGGTTCCGGGCATCCAAGGCCCTGGCCCGATGAAGGCCTTGTTGGAGGCTCTTGACGAATATGGGATACAGATCCATCGCGTCACCCAGACCAAGGGCATCATGTTCCTCACAGACGAGGAAATTTCCAAAATGGTCGAATACGCGAAGAAGTGGAAGGTGCAGCTTGTTTTAGCCTGCGGACCGCGTGCCACGACCGACACGTCCGCTTCCGTGAAGACGGAGGAGGGGCAGCGTATGGGCTACCGTCTGCGTGGACAAGAGCAGATTGTCCGAGGCATTGAGGAAATCCGTCGTGGCGCCCGCTTGGGTGTGCGCGGATTCCTGATTTATGACGAGGGTCTGCTGTGGGCTCTCAGCGAAGCCCGTAAGAAAGGCTACATTCCCGCCGACTGCCACTTTAAGGTGAGTGCCCACTCGGGTCATGGCAACCCGTGCTCTGCTCATGTGTTGGAGACTTTGGGCGCCGATTCCATCAACCCGATTCGCGATATTCAGATACAGATGCTGGCCGCCATGCGCGCTGCCATCGATGTGCCGATTGATTTGCACACGGAGAACCCCAAATCCAGCGGTGGCTTTATCCGTCACTACGAGGTGCCGGACTTCATCCGCGTGGCCGCTCCCGTTTACCTTAAGACCGGCGGCTCAGTGGCTGCAAACCACAGCTATGACACCACTGAGAAAGAGGCCAGACAACGCGCCAAGCAGATTGCTTTGGTAAAACGGGTGATTGACACCTATTATCCGGAGGCGGTGGTTTCGCCGAAGTAAGTATAATTGATAATTGATAATTGATAATTGATAATAGGTTAATGCGACATCATCAATATAATCCGTCATATAAGTTTGTTAAGGAACCAATTGACTTTAACAAATACACAGATCGCAGCTTGTTGCAGTATTGTTTGGGTGCCACGATGTATATGCCGGGCACCAAGGATTTTGCGCAGGCCATCATCGACAAGAAATATCCTGGCCTCACCTCCATGGTGATGTGCTTTGAGGATGCTTGCAAGGAAGAAGATGTGCCTGCTGCCGAGCAAAACTGCATCCGCGTGTTGGAAACATTGCGCGAAAAAGTAGAAAAAAAGGAGTTGGCCTATGAGGATATCCCGCTCATCTTTTTCCGAGTGCGCAATGTGGAACAGTTCAAGCACTTTGTGAAACTGCTGCCCATTGAAACGGTTCCGTATATCACAGGCTTCAATTTCCCGAAGTTTAACAGCTTGAACGCGGCAGCCTATATGGACCACTTGGTTGATATCAACGAGCGGGCCGGAGAGGTGCTGTATGGCATGCCTATCATTGAGGATGCCCGTGTGGCCTTCAAGGAGAGCCGTTTGGACGAACTGATTGCCATAAAACGGGTGCTTGACCAAAACAAGGAATTGGTGCTGAACGTACGCGTGGGCGGAACAGACTTCTCCAGCTGCTTCGGCGTGCGGCGCGGCATCAACTACACCATTTACGAAATCATGACCGTGTCGAACTGCCTGATGGACATTCTGAATGTCTTCACCCGCAACAATGACTACACGGTGAGCGGTCCCGTTTGGGAATACTTCCGTGTGAACAAGCGGATGAAAGGCATGGCCGAACTGCCGAAGGTTGACCTCCAGCAGACCTTGATGAAACGCAAGGCTATCGTCAATGATGCCGTTGACGGGCTGATGCGCGAGCTGGTGCTCGACCAGGCCAACGGCTTTATGGGAAAGACCTGCATTCACCCTTCGCACTTGAACTACATTAACGGCATGTTGGCCGTGACGAAAGATGAGTATGATGACGCTTATCAGATTATGCATACCTCAGGCGGTGTCATCAAAGGCACCAAAGGCATGAACGAGATCGGGCCGCACAAAAACTGGGCGGAGAAGATTATGATGCGCGCACAGGCATACGGTGTGATTGAGAATGACGCAAGCTACATTGAATTATTTGGAGAATAATGGCAACAACAAAACAGTATAATTACTGCCTTGATTTTCTGAAGGGTATAGCATGTATGTTCGTGGTGTTCATGCATTGCGAATTTCCTGGCCTTACGGGTACCGCTGTGCAGGCGATCAGTCGTTTCTGTGTTCCGTTCTTCTTTATGGTTTCAGGCTATTTCTGCTTCAAACCATTAGAAGATTTGGAAAGAGAAGGATACGAATCCTTGAAGATCAAAAAAAAGGTAGCACATATTGGGAAAATAACCCTGTGGGCATCGTTGTTCTATCTCGCATTCGTCCTGCTTCTGCAGTTGTTGTTCCACAATCAAAACTTAACAATAACATGGAATGATGTTGTAAATTGGATTGTATTCAATGTTCCCAAAGTGGTGGCTGGACAATATTGGTTCTTGTTCGCTCTTTTGTATGCCTATATTTTATATGGAATATTGGAACGCTTGCATCTTCGCCGTTTTTCATACATTCTTGCGGCGGTGATGTTTGTCGTTTACATCTTGATGGCCCAGGGGTTGCATCTTGCAGGTGTCGAGATACCGAATTGCTATTACCGCAACTGGCTGATTGAGGCATTCCCGTTTTTTATGTTGGGTCATTGGATTCATGGTAACCAAGAAAAGATTAATGTTTCAAACAAGGCTTTGATTTGGATTATTGTCTTGACTACATTGTTATGCTGGTTGGAACGCTATTTGTTGGGACGCGATTTCGGAGTCAATATCTGCACATTTCCACAGGTGTTCGCTCTCTTCGTTTATGGGGTGAAGAACCCTATGCGACATGAAGGTGTTCTTCAAAGGCTGGGCCGCGACTGTTCGATGTTAGTTTACATTTTCCATCCGGCGGTATGGCATTCATTAGACGGTGTTTACTATTTAGGAGGGATCTCCGACAATATGTTTGCCTTATACATGAAACCTATTTTGGTCTTGGCTTTATCCATACTTATGTCTTTGGCCTTTAATTATTTGATGGCATTCGTCCAAACAAAGAAACAAAAAGCATGATAGAACTTACCACACCATTAAGCGATGACGCCATCCGCCAGCTGAAAGTCGGCGACGTGGTGTCTATAACAGGCTATATTTTCTGTGGCCGAGACGCTGTTTTGCCCCGGATTTGCAAAGAACTGGAGGCAGGAACCTGGGACAGCAGAGGCATAGACTTGAGAGGTGGGGTGATTTTCCATACCGCAGTAAGTCCTGCCGGCGTGGGTCCCACCTCAAGCAATAAATTGGAGATTGAGGGCAGCTTTGAGACGCTGTCGAATCATGGCGTGAAGATGCACCTCGGCAAGGGCGCCATCAAACCCGAGACGGTGAAGGCGTTGGAGGAAAACAACGCCGTTTTCGCCATCATCCCTCCGGTGACGGCACTGTTGGAGAGCCAAACGCTGGAAAGGGAGTGCGTGGCTTGGCCGGAACTCGGCATGGAAGCGCTGTACAGAATCAAGGTTGAGAATTACCAGGCGATTATTGCCGCCGCGAAAGGAGAATCCATCTATGAATAGTATCGTTGACAAAGTCGCGGATTGCCTTGTCCGTGCCGGCTCCACCTTCCGCGAAGACCAGAAGGAAGCCTACCGCAAGGCGATTGCCGATGAACCCAACAACCAAAGCTGCTGGGTGATGCAGCAGGTGCTTGACAATGCACTTGTCGCGGAAAAAAACAGAAGCCCCTTGTGTGACGACACGGGCATCCCGCATCTGTTCCTTGAGGCGGGGCCGAACCGCAATGTCACAGGGGAATTGTTGGAACAGATAAAAGAAGGTGTTGCGCAGGGGTTGCGCAAACTCCCCGGTCGTCCTATGGCTATCAAGGGCGATGACTACGCCCGCATAGACCAGAGCGGCGGACTGGACGAGGACAGCGGAGCCTTGGCCCCGTCCCCGATATTGATAAAGCCGGTAAAGGAAGATGTGCTGCGCCTCACCGTGCTGATGTTGGGCGGCGGTCCCGCCATCCGTGGCATCACACAGCGTGTGTTCCACAAACACAGCGTGGATGTGGTGATTGACGAAATCGTCAGCCGCGCTAAAGAAGGTGTTTCCAAGCTCGGATGCAGCCCGTGTGTGTTAGTCGTCGGCATCGGTCGTTCGCAGTTCGAGGCTACCAGCTTGATGATGGAGGCGATGGTGTATGGCGACTTCGGCAAACAGACCGAATTCGAGAAAAAAATCACCGAAAAGGTGAACGAGGCCAATGTCGGTCCGCTCGGACTGGGTGGCAAGCACAGCGTGTTGGCGACTTTCGCCAAGGTGGGTCCCCAACGGGCAAGCGGTGTCCGTATTGTGGCGTTGAGGCCTTGCTGCTGTTTTGAACCGAGACGCGCATCTGTAGAATTGTAAACTATGCCAAAGATATTACATACCGCAAGATATACAGGGCTGCCTTTGGAAATCCTCCAAAGCGCCTGCCCGGAAGGCTTTTCCGTCAAGACGTTGGACGAGGCCGCTCACGAACAGCTTGTGAAAGAGGCGGTTGACGCGGACTATTTCTTGGTCAGCGGACGCCTGTCGATAGACAAGGCCGTGTTGGACAATGCCCCGCACCTGAAGATGATTCAGCGGACGGGTGTGGGCACCGAAATGTTGGACACGGAAGAAATCAAGAAACGTGGCATTCCCGTCTATGTCAATGCCGGCGTGAATGCCAGAAGTGTGGCGGAGCATACGATGACGCTCTTGTTAGCCTGCCTGAAACGGCTGCCGCAAGTCAACAAGCAGACCCACGAAGGGGTTTGGAAAAAACAGCAGACCGGCGTGACCACCCGCGAATTGTACGGCAAAACGGTCGGGCTGGTCGGTATGGGGCATATTGGTCGTTTGGTCGCCTCCATGCTCCAACCTTTCGGGGCGAAAGTGATTTACACGGATGTGATAAGGCAAACCGATGAGGTTGAAAAGAACCTGTCGTTGACCTATTGCAGCTCATTCCAAGAATTGCTGCCGCAAGTGGATATATTAAGTTTCCATTGTCCGCTGACGAAGGAGAACACCGACATGCTGAACCAAAAGACCCTTGCCTTGATGAAACAAGGTGCTATGGTCGTCAATACCGCCCGGGGCAAACTTATCAACCCGGGCGATTTGTATGACGCGTTGAAGTCCGGCCAGGTCCGGGCAGCGGCGTTGGACACGCACTACGAGGAACCGCTCAAAGAGGACTATAAGTTGGCCGAATTGGAGAACGTGATTCTTACGCCACACATCGGCGGTCTGTCATACGAGGCTTTTGAGTCCATGATGGCGGGTGCGATGGAAAACATCGTGGCATTTGAGCAAGGGAAACTATCGGAGATAGAAGGGAAGAGGTTGTTGTGATGAAACAGAATCTGACAGAGAGTTTTATTGACGGCCTTGTTGCCAAAGCGCAAGCAATACCCGAGCGGGTGATCCGGCAGGCAAAGAAGTGTCTGTTGGACTATTCGGGCGTGGCGGTCGGCGGGGCCAAGTATTTGCAGGAGCGGCATCCGGCCTTTTTTGAGGCTTTCACGAAAGAGGCAGGGGAGTGTTCCGTGTTTGGCACGGCATACAAGACCACAGCCGCAAATGCCGCCTTACTGAACGGCTTCAGTGCGCATGTGTTAGAGTTGGACGACGGTCACCGCAAGGGGATGATCCATCTTGGGGCATCCGTCGTTTCCGCGGTTCTTGCGGTTGCGGAGAAAGAGAAATTGGCGTTTGAAGCGGTTCTGCGGGGCGCGGTTATGGGTTACGAGGCCGCTGTGCGCTGTGCCTGCGCGTTGCAGCCAGGGCACAAGGTGCGCGGCTACCACGTGTCGGGAACGTGCGGCACTATCGGTTCGGCAGTGGGCATTGCGTTCGCCTGCGGTTACACGAAGGAGCAGATGAGGTCCACCTTGGCGTGTGCGGTGACCAGCGCGGCCGGGGTGTTGGAGATACAGGAAGAGGCTTCCGAGCTGAAGCCCTACAACTTGGGTCGCGCCGCCATGGACGGCCTGATGGCTGCCCTGACCGGGCGTTTGGCGTTGCCGGGTCCCGATGACATCTTGGGCGGCAAACGCGGCTTCCTCGCCGTACTGACGGATACGCCGGTTCCAACCCATCTGACTGATTTTCAGAATGAAGACTATTGCATTGAAGGCATCTATCAGAAAATGTATGCTGCCTGCCGCCACTGCCATCCGGCCATTGAGGCAGCCATCGCCATCCGCGATGACCACAACATGGAGCCTGATGAGGTGGATAGGGTAGAGGTGCGTACCTACAAGTTAGCGGTCGGGGGGCACAACCACACGGACATACAGGGCATCAGTTCTGCCAAGTTGAGTACGCCCTTCAGTGTGGCGTTGGCCATGGTGAAGGGGGATGCCGGATTTGAGGATTTCAATGCAGACAACCTCAGGGATCCCGACATCATCGGCCTGACACGCAAAGTCAGCGTCATGGAGGACGAGCAATTGACGGCCCAGTCTCCGGCCGTGCGCGGGGCGCGGGTGATTGTGCGGCTGAAGAACGGCGAGGAGTATGCGAAGGAGGTTCTCTATCCGAAAGGCGAGCCGGAGAATCCGATATCGATTGAAGAGATTAGATTGAAGGCCGCTTCTTTATTGCGCGGATGCAACGGAGGGGAGATATTCAGGTCGGTGTGGCCATCGGCTGAGATATGACAGGGAACGGATGGCGGCATTGTTCATAACTTGTTAACAACTTTTTGTTGAATACCTGACCCCGCGAATGTGTGAGTTTTGTATTTTCGCGGCTTGGATTATAAAAAATGGATAAACCCATTATATTAACCTTAATTATTCACAAAAAAAAAACATTATGAAAAAATTCTTATTGTTTTTGATGTTTGCGCTGTTCTGCATCCCATGGGCGGCGAACGCGCAAGAAGAACTGACCGTGTATGATGGAACGAATACCAATAGTTATGTTCCATTCTATGGTTTGTATGCAGACACACAAGGAGCTGCTTCCGAATGTGTTTTCCCAAGCGATGAATTGGATGCTATGACAGGCGGCCAAATCACCGCAATAAAGTTTTACATTACATCATCTGCAGCTGCGGCCTGGACTGGTACTCACCAAGTGTATGTTGGTGAAGTTGATGCAACAACCCTGACGGGAATCACGGGACCCAGTGCGTTCACTGTAGTCAAAACAGCTTCTTTCGATGCAACAGGAACCGAATTGACTATCACATTTGATGAACCCTACACCTATGGTGGTGGTAACCTGCTGATTGGCACATACGTCAGTGTGGCAGGCAATTGGAAATCGTGTTCTTTCGCTGGTGTAAACCAAACCGAAAACACGGGATGGTATAGAACTAGTGCAACTGCCTCAGGCAATGCTGTTAAGTTCCTCCCCAAGACCACTTTCACCTACACTCCTGGCAGTGGCCCGGTTTGTGATAAACCTGAAACCTTAGTTGCTGAAAACATCGCCAGCGATGGTGCCACATTGACTTGGACTGGCGGTAGTGGTGTTTACAACATCGAGCTCAATGGTACCGTCATTGAAGAAAACTATGCAGGCTACACTTACAATCTGGCCGACCTCACCCCTACTATGAACTACACGGTGAGACTGCAGAGTGTGTGCGACGAAGCCACCAGCAGTTGGAAAACCGTGAGCTTCACCACACCGTGCGCTACTTACGACATTCCTTACACCTACGACTTTGAGGAAGAAGCCCCGTTTGCCTGCTGGACACCCATCACAGGCGTGACTCGTGGAAACAGCTCTTCTAACGCTCACAATAGCACCTACTACTTGAGATTCGCAGGCACCACCTCCAATCTTGTGGCTTTGCCGCAATTCAACGAGCCCACCAACAACCTCCGTGTGGAGTTCTGGACCCGCCCCGAAAGCAACACCAATTCCAGCTGCGGCACATTCTCCGTAGGTTATATGACCGATATTACCGATCCCAGCACCTTCGTTGAAGTGGCTAATTATGCTTACAACGACTGGACCAGTGCCACATACGTCAAGAAAGCGGTTGACTTCATCAACGTACCCGCCAACGCCAACATCGCTTTCCGTCATAATGCAGGAAGTTCCTCTTGGTATTGGTATGCTGACGATGTCACCGTGAAGGAAATTCCGAGCTGTTTGGCTCCTACGGCTCTTGCCGCCACCGCCACCACCAACTCAGCCGAACTGAGCTGGACGGCCAACAGTGGCGAAACCGCTTGGACGGTTTATTACAAAAAGACCTCCGATGAGAACTACTCCGAAGTGACCAACGCCACCAATCCCTATACGCTGAACGGATTGGATGCATCCAGCAACTATCAGTATTATGTGGTGGCCAACTGCTCCGCCGACGATGCCAGCGAGGCCTCCGATGTGTTCACCTTCGCCACCGAGTGCGAAGCCATCTCCTCCTATCCGTGGACGGAGAATTTCGATTCCTACACGGGTGTGACAGTTGGCACCACCAACAATCTGCCTGTCTGCTGGAACTATATCAATACTTGTACATATAGCTATTACAAAGGCTATCCGGTCATTTACAACGCATCTGGCTTTTCCAACTCCGGCAACAACCACCTGAGATTCTATACCTATTATTCGTCATACTCTTCCTACGATCCGCAGGATCAATACGCTATCCTGCCTGAGATGGAAGGTTTGAACGGCAAGATGCTTACCCTTTATGCGAGAGGTGGTACCAACAGCTCGTTCAAGGTAGGTATGATGACCGATCCGACGGATGTTTCCACGTTCGTGGAGATTGGAACGACTACCCCGGCTACATCCTACGGGGAGTACACTTACATGCTTGAAGGCGAAGGCAACTATGTGGCCATCATGGTTGAAGCGGCTAACTCTTCGGTTACCACCCGTACGGTCTATATCGATGACATTACTATTGCTGAGCCTCCTACCTGCATCAAACCCACAGGCCTGACCTACAGAAATGTTTACGGTCACGGAGCCACCCTCAGCTGGCTCTTGAACGACGAGACCCAAACCGCTTGGGACGTGCAAGTTTCCGACACTACTGATTTCAGCCGTATCGTTGCACTTGTTGAAAACGTTGATAACCACGAGAACTATGTGCTGGGCGGTCTCGATCCCGAGACACATTATTATGTGCGTGTCCGTGGCAACTGCGGCGGTGGAGACGTGAGTGAGTGGAGTAACACTGTCAACTTCACCACCACGGTGGCCTGTCCTGCTCCCACTGGATTTGCAGCCAGCGAAATCTCTGGCTACACTGCCAAACTGAACTGGACCGGTAACAGCGAAAACTACACTGTCAGCTATAGAACAGCCGCTACTGCGATTGGCTTCTTTGAAGCATTCAACGCCAGTGGTATTCCAACTGGCTGGACACAATACAGCGGTTTGGTGGACGGAGTGCTGGACGGCACCGCCGAATTGACATCAGGATCCAACTGGACAACCACCACTTATGGTTTGGGCGCTTATAACGCAAAACTCAACATCTACGGAACCTCACGCAAGAATTGGCTTGTGACTCCTGAAGTCACCCTTGAAAATGACTACAACTTGGACTTCGACCTCGCCTTGACCGACTATGGCAACTCGGTTCCCATTGAAGACCCCACTGCCCAAGCCGATGACAGATTCGTTGTTTTGGTTTATGCCGATGAAGCATGGACCATCCTGCGCGAGTGGAACAACAGCGGTTCTGAATATGTCTATAACACCATCGCCACCACGGGCGAACATGTCAGCATCGATCTTTCGAATTACGTTGGCAAGACCGTGAAGATTGCCTTCTACGGTGAATCCACCGCAGAAGGCGGTGACAACGACATGCACATCGACAATGTGATCGTCGGTATTCCTGTTGCCGCTGGCGAATGGCAGACCGTCACCGTTGACGAAGCTCCTGTCACCCTTACCGACCTCACTCCCGAGACCACTTACGAAGCCAAGGTGCAAGGCAACTGCGGCGACGACGGTTTGAGCCTTGAGACCAACGTCATCACCTTCACCACCCTTGAAGCTTGCCCGACACCTACTGGTCTGGCCGTTGTTGACAGCTTGTTGACGGCAACCACCGCTGGCCTCAGCTGGAACGGTTTTGCTGATGTGGATAGCTACACGGTGCAATACAGAATAGCTGCCCATGAAGAAGCTCCGTTCATGCAGAACTTCGAAAGCGAAACTTCGTTAAACGGCTGGACCTTCATTGGTGATGATGTCAATGGCATTGACGGTACAGGAACTAATCCTGCTGGACTTTATTCAACTGCTGCGCACAGTGGCTCGAATGGCTTTAGATTCTCCTCTTACACCAGTTCAGAAGATTACAACCAATATCTGATTTCTCCCGAGCTGACCGTAACTGGCGAACTCAAGTTCTGGTATAAAATGTATGGCACTGGTGATGAATTAAATTTCGGTTATTCCACAACTACTGACGATGTAGAGTCCTTCACTTGGCTTGAACTTACCAATACAACAAGTTGGCAGGAATACACGCAAGTACTTTCAGCCGACGTGAAGTACATCGCCATCCACTACTATGGAGACTACAAATTCTATGGCTATGTTGACGACATCACCATCGGTGCCCAAGAAATTCCCGCTGGCGAATGGCAAACTGCAAGCAGCGCTACCACCAACGTCACGCTGACGGACCTCACTCCTGAGACTCCTTACGAAGCCCAAGTGAAGAGCGATTGCTCCGATCCTGAAGAATGGAGCAACATGGTTACCTTCACGACTCTTGAGCAGACGGATCTTCCTCAGACTATAGCTTTGGTCACTGGTACGAACTGGGTGTCATTCAATGAGGAAATCACTCTGGACGACCTGAAGGCCGCCTTGGTTGCAGCAGCTCCTGGCACCGCCATCAAGATCTACAGTCAGAGCAATTCCACCACATACAACCCCGCAAGAAACCTTTGGTTAGGAAGTTTGACATGGGATGTGGC